>JBMONB010000082.1:0-10256 GCA_049325315.1 Bacillota bacterium
ACCAGAGCCCCTCCTCCCGCACCCGAGCCTGAAGCGGCTTCAAAATCTCCGGCGGCAACCCCTTATGGGCCCGCGCATACTGCTCATTCGGATAGACCAACTCATCCATCAACCGCCGAACCTTCTCCAGAACCAGCTCCTGCTCAGGGCTAGGACTAAAATCAAACACAGAAACACCTCCCAAAGAAAAGAGGAAAGGATTGAGCCAAGGGGGCGACGGCCTGGCCGCTGGCGCAGGCAGGCCCAGTCCCGCACCCCCCAGCCCAGTCAGGCGCTGGCGCAGGAGGGCCGGGCGGGGTTCCCCCGGAGCGACATCAGCGCCGGAGCTTACGGGCGCTTGGCCTACGAGACTGGAGCCAGCGGCTGGCGGTGTCGTCCCTGAAGTCACCTACCCGAACACGGTTTCAGCCGCTGGCGGGCAAAGAGGGCAGCCCTAGCGCCCGTTAGCGACTAGCGTAGGAGTGAGGGGGTGCCCCGACCGGCCCCCCCGACCAGCCCCACCAGAGCCCAAAAGCTATCGCACAGCCTCCAGCCAGGAAGCAACGTCAGCCTCCCGCACAGGCCGCGGGTTCAACCGCATGAACGGGTCCGACATCGCCGCAGCGATCAGCTCAGCCCCCACCGCCGTCACCCCCACCTGCGAGAGCCGCTCCGGGAGCCGCAGTCGAGCCCGCAGCGCCGTGACCAGGGCCACCGGGTCCGCCCCGCCCAGCGCCAGCGTCAGCGCCGGCCAGCGCACCCGACAGGCCTCCTCGTTAAACGCCATCACCGCGGGCAGCATCAGCGCATTCGCCACCCCATGCGGCACATCGTACAGCCCGCCCAGCGCATGGGCCACCGCATGGCAGGCCCCCAGCTGCGCCGAGTTGAAGGCCTGCGCCGCCATCGCCGCCGCGGCGAGCATCTGCTCCCGCGCCGTCAGGTCATCCGGCCGGTCCATCGCCTCAGGCAACCAGTGGACAATCCGCCGCACAGCGTCGAGAGCCAGGGCGTCCGTAAACGGATTCGCCCGCGGAGACAGATAGGCCTCAATCGCATGGGTCAACGCATCGAACCCCGTAGCAGCCGTAAGCGGACCCGGCAGCCCCACCGTCAGCTCCGGCACCAGCAGCGCCAGGTCGGGCGCCAGGTACTGGCTGCCCAGCGGGACCTTCATCCCCCGGTCGGCGTCCTTGATCACCGCCCCAATCGAGACCTCCGACCCCGTCCCGGCGGTGGTCGGAATGCAGGCCAGCCGCAGGTGGAGCGGTCCGCTCAGCCGGGCGGAAAGGTGCTCAAGAATCGAGTCCCCGCCCAGGGTGACCAGCATCGCTGCCGCCTTGGCGGTGTCCATCACGGAGCCGCCGCCCAGGGCGACCACCCCGTCCCCCCTCACGGCGCGGATCCGGTCCGCCAGCACCGCCACCGTGGAGGCCTCGGCGTTCGGCACACACCCGTCGAAGACCTCAACCACCAGATCACCCAGGGCCGAGACCACAGGCTCCAGCAACCCCGCCGACCGGACCCCCCGGTCGGTGACCAGCACCAGCCGGCGCCCGCCCAGGCGGGCCACCTCCTCCGTCAGGGGAGCCCGCCTCCCCGGCTCGCTGCCGAGGAGGCCCCTCCCCCCAACCACCCGGGTCGACGCCTGGAAGCGATAGGGGGTCATTGGCTCTCCCCTCCGGCCGCCAGCTTCTGCTTCTCCTCCTCCACCAGAATCCGGCGGAGCACCTTGCCCACCGCCGACTTGGGGAGGTTCTCCCGGAACTCATAGCGCCGCGGCACCTTGTAGGCCGCCAGCTGCGACCGGCAGAAGCGGTCGAGCTCCTGCTCGGTCAGGCTCTGTCCCGCCTTGACCACGATATAGGCCTTCACCGTCTCACCCAGGTAGGCGTCCGGCACGCCGGCCACCACCGCCTCCTGCACCGCCGGATGCTGGAAGAGCACCTCTTCGATCTCCCGCGGGTAGACGTTGTAGCCGCCGACCAGGATCATGTCCTTCTTCCGGTCGGTAATGTAGAAGTAGCCGTCCTCATCCATGGTGCCGATGTCGCCGGTGTAGAGCCAGGTGGCGCCGTCCAGCACCCGCAGGGCGTTGACCGTCTCCTCGGGCTTGTTCCAGTAGCCCTTCATCACCTGCGGGCCGCTGATGATGATCTCGCCCTGCTCGCCGGGCGCCACGTCCCGGGTGCCGGTCTCCAGGTCGACCACCCGCACGTTGGTGTCGGGGAAGGGAATGCCGATGGAACCCGGCTTGCGCAGCCCCACCAGCGGGTTGGAGTGGGTGACCGGGGAGGTCTCCGAGAGCCCATACCCCTCCGAAATGGTCGCCCCGAACCGCTTCTCGAAGGTCTTCATCACCTCGACCGGCATGGCGGCGCCGCCCGAGTTGCAGACCTGAATCGAGCCGACGCCGTACTCCTCGGCGTTGGGGAAGGCGTTGACCGCCACGTACATGGTCGGCACCCCCGGGAAGGAGGTGGGCCGGGTCGCCTTGATCGTCTCCATGACCTCCGCCGGGTCGAACTTGGGCAGCAGAATCAACTCCGCCCCCCGGTAGATGCCGAAGTTCATGCAGACCGTCATGCCATAGGAGTGGAAGAGCGGCAGGATCGTCAGAATCCGCTCCCCGTCCGCCGGCGGATCCAGCGGGTTAAGCCACTCGTTTAGCTGCACCACGTTGGTCACCAGGTTGTGGTGGGTCAGCATGGCGCCCTTCGAGGGTCCAGTGGTGCCGCCGGTGTACTGGAAGACGGCGATATCCTCCATCGGATCGACCTCGACCCGCGGGTCGGCGTCCGAGGAGGCCTGCAGCGCCATCTCAAAGGAGATCGCCTCGGGCCCGACGGGCGGCTCCCCCCGCAGCTTGGCGACGATCGCATACTGCAGCCCGGTGTTCGTCTTTGCCTGGGCCACCCGCGGCCAGAGGGCGTCCACCGTGACCACCACCCGGGCCCGGGAGTCGTTGGCCTGGTACTCAATCTCCCGCTCCACGTAGAGCGGGTTGGTCTGAATCACCGTCGCCCCCGCCTTCATGATGCCGAAGAAGGCGATCACGAACTGCGGGCAGTTGGGCATCATCAGCATCACCCGGTCGCCCCGCCCGACGCCCAGCAGCCGCAGGGCGTTGGCGAAGCGGTTGACCGAGCCCGCCAACTGGGCGTAGGTAAGCCGCCGCCCGTAGAAGTAGGTGGCCGGCGCATCGGGCTTCACCTTCGCCGTCTGATCCAGCAGGGCGAACACAGGGATTTTCGGGTACTCCACACCCTCGGCCCGAACGTTCTCCGGATAGAACTTCAGCCACGGCTTCGCGCTCATCTACATCGCTCCCTCCCACAGTGCGTGGATCTAACCGAGCTTGCCGGCCAGCGCCTTGGAGATCACGTACCGCTGGATCTCAGCGGTCCCTTCCCAGATCTGATAGATCTTCGCGTCCCGGGCCCACTTCTCCACCGGGTACTCCCGAATGTAGCCGTAGCCGCCCAGGATCTGAATGGCCTCAATGGTCACCTCCATCGCTGTATCGCCGGCGAAGAGCTTGGCCATCGAAGCCTCCTTGGTGAACTTCATCCCCTGGTTCGCCATCCAGGCCGCCTTCCAGATCAGGAGCCGGGAGGCCTCGACCTTTGTCGCCATATCCGCCAGCTTGTTAGCGATCGATTGATGATTGATGATCGGCTTGCCAAAGGTGTGCCGCTCCTGGGCGTACTGGAGGGCGTACTCAAAGGCCGCCCGGGCGATCCCCAACGCCGCAGCGCCCACCCCGGGCCGGGTCCGCTCCAGCATCTTCAGCGCCCCCAGCCCCCCCGAGCCCCCCGGCCCGGGCATCAGGTTCCGCTTGGGAATCCGGCAGTTGTCCAGGATCACCTCGGCGGTGTGGGAGGCCCGCACCCCCATCTTCTTCTCCTTCTTGCCCATGGAAAGCCCCGGCGTCCCCTTCTCCACCACAAAGGCCTGAATCCCCCGCCAGCCCAAAGACCGGTCGGTAGTAGCAAAGATCACATGCACATCCGCAATTCCGCCGTTGGTAATGAACAGCTTGGTTCCGTTGAGGACCCACTCATCGCCCTGCAGCGTAGCGGTCGTGGCGATATTGGCCACATCCGACCCCGCCCCCGGCTCCGTAAGCCCCATGGCGCCCAGATAGAGCTTGTCAGGGTCCGCAAACATCGACAGATAGGTCGACTTCTGCTCCTCGGTCCCGCAGGCCTCAATTGCCGTAGCGCAAAGATGCGTAGCGTTAATGGCGGTCGCAATCCCAGCGCACCCCCAGCAGAGCTCCTCCGAGACCAGCATCCCGGTAATGGCATCCTTCATGCCGCCCCCGCCGTACTCTTCCGGGTACGAGTAGGAGTCAAGCCCCAACTTGTGTGCCTCCCGCATAATCTCCCAGGGCGTCTCCTCAATCTCGTCGTAATGAGCCGCCTGCGGCCGAATCACCTCACGCGCAAAGTCCCGGGCCAGCTGCTGGATCATCTTCTGCTCTTCGGTCAAGGTAAAGTCGATCATGGTACGTGCCCTCCCGTAACGATTCTACTTACTCCAGGTATTCGCAAGATTCATGCCACCCATTCCACAGGGGAATCACCCGAAGCCCGTGTCAGGAACCTGAACAGAACGTTCAACTTCTGAAAGCGAAGGACCAACGCAGGAATCCCGAGACAAAACGGCCCAGCCGAAGAGCCACCCCCAGTCACGCCCCAGGGTGCCGAGGAACCCGCCAGCAAGCCCTGGAGAAGGCCAATCCAGGCAAGAGCAGAGCCCCGTTCCAACAGAGGGAGGGCGGGTGGGGGTACCCAGCGCCGCGACGTAGGTTCCGCCCCATTACGGGCGGTAGGCCCACGGGACCGCGCCACCGATCGGCGGTGCGCCCCTGAAAGGGCCGAGCCCCACCGCGGTTCCGATCGGTGGCGGACGAGAGGGCAGCCGTACCGCCCGTTTGCGGTGGAACCTGGAGCAAGCGGTGCCCCCACACGCCCGTGTCCCAGCAAGAGAACGGGGCGACGTACCAGCAGGGGCTACGCCAGCACCTTCCCCGCGATCACCAGCTTCTGGATCTCATTCGTACCCTCATAAATGCGCGTGATCCGGGCGTCGCGATAGAGGCGTTCTACGGCGACCTCCTTCATGTACCCCATGCCGCCATGAATCTGGACCGCCTTGTCCGCCACCCGGGCGAACGCCTCGGTGACGAAGAGCTTGACCATCGCCGCCTCCTTCTGCACGTTCTGCCCCTGCTCCGCCATCCAGGCCACCTGGTAGGTCATCGCCCGGGAGGCGAAGATGTCGGTTGCCATCTCCGCCAGGTATCCCTGAATCATCTGGTGCTCAGCGATGGGCTTGCCCATGGTCACCCGCTGCTTGGCCCAGCGAACCGACTCCTCCAGGCAGCGCTCCATGCCGCCGATGCACCGGGCCGCCAGCGTCGCCCGCCCCTTGGTCAGGATCTTCATCGCCGCCACATACCCCTGCCCCTCAGCGCCCAGCAGGTTCTCCGCCGGCACCTCGCAGTCGGTGAAGAAGAGTTCTGCGGTATGCGACCCCCGCAGCCCCATCTTCCGCTCCGGCTTGCCCACCGCGAAGCCGGGGAAGGAGCGCTCCACCAGGAAGGCCGAGATCCCCTTCGCCCCCTTCGCCTTGTCGGTGATGGCAAAGACCGTGAAGAGATCGGCCTGCGGTGCGTTGGAGATAAAGCACTTCTGGCCGTTCAGGATATACCGGTCGCCCCGCCGCTCCGCCGTTGTCAGCAGCTGCGCTGCATCCGACCCCGCCTGGGGCTCGGTCAGCGCAAAGCAGGCCAGCCGCTCCCCCGTGGCCATTCCCGGCAGGTACCGCCGCTTCTGCTCCTCGGTGCCCATCTCCACCAGCCCGGTAGAGCCAATGCCGGTGTGCGCCCCGATGATCGTACAGAGGCCATGGCTGGTCCGGCCCAGCGCCTCGTAGATCAGCGACTGGCCCAGCACCCCCAGCCCCAACCCGCCATACTCCTCGGGAATGCGAATCCCGAACAGCCCCATCCGCCCAGCCTCGGTCAAGATCCGCTCGGGCACCTCGTCTGTCTCCTCAATCTCCTGCTCCACCGGGATCACCCGCCTGGTGACCCACTCCGCCACCGCCCGCTGAATCTCCCGCAGTTCCTCTGGGATGCGCAGGTCCACCGCAACCCCTCCTGTTCTTCGGAGTACACAGTCACCTCCACTCGCGAAGCAAGGATGATGCCAGCGATCCAATGCCCACAACAACAGGCCCCGGCGCACCGCCGGGGCCCTTGCCATGTTCACCGGTGGAAGCGAGACGTTCAGGAAGTGAACCGCCCCCACTCTGTGTGATTAAAGTCACACAAACCTGAAAAATTTGGTAATAAGTGCTAATGATTACAGGTCAGAGCCGGCTACGGGATCCCCTTCGAAGTCTCGGATATGCCTGAACCACCACCCTTCTCCTTCCACAACTGGTACCGCCTCATCGGTGTCAGCGCCATCATGGTCAGCGTCGCCATCGGTAGCGGCGAGTGGCTGATCGGCCCCGGGGCAACCGCCAGATACGGTGCCTCGATTCTCTGGATCGTCACCCTGGCCACGATTCTTCAGACCATCTTCAACCTGGAAAACGTCCGCTACACCCTGGCCACCGGCGAGTCCTCGTTGGTAGGCATGACCCGCCTCTGGCCCGGCCCCTGGTTCTGGGGACCCGTCTGGATTGTCCTGGCGGTCCTCTCCGTAGGGCCCGGGTGGGCGCTCTCCGGCTCCACTGCCCTGGTCGCCATGGTGGTCGGGCGAATGCCGGCCGAGACCGACAAGAGCCTGGTGGTCACCATGGGGATCATCCTCATGGCCCTGGTCCTCTTCATCCTCCTCTTCGGTGAGAAGGTCTCCAAGACACTGGAACGGATCTCCAAGGCCCTTATCCTTATCATCTTCGCCGGCCTGCTGGCCCTGGCCCTCGGCTTTGTGCCCTTCAACATCTGGACCTCCACAGCGGCGGGCTTCTTCCATTTCGGCTACCTGCCCCCGGCGCAGAACGGTGTCGACTGGGCCCTGGTGGGCGGCTTCGCCGCCTACGCCGCCCTGGGCGGCATCTTGAACATCACCATCGGCAGCTACGTGCGCGACAAGGGCTGGGGCATGGGCAGCAAGGTCGGCTATATCCCGGCCCTGATCGGCTCCAAGCGCGTCACCCTGGCCACCACCGGCACCACCTTCCACCCGACCCCCGAGAACGTGAGCCGGTTCAAGCAGTGGTTCCGCTACGCCAAGTGGGAGCAGTGGACCCTCTTCGGCGGCGGCGCTCTGTTGGGCATGTACCTCTCGGTGGTCCTGGCCCGGGCCATGATCCCAGCCGGCACCAACATCAGCGGCTGGGCGGTCGCTGCCCACCAGGCCCAGGGCGTGGCCCAGGTGCTGGGCACCTTCGGCTGGATCTTCGTCCTCTTCATCGGCCTCTGGGCGCTCTGGGGCACCCAGCTGGGCGCCACCGAGATGGTGGTGCGCAACATCACCGATATCCTCTGGGCCGCCACCCCGCCCGCCCGGCGGATCGCCAAGGACGACGTCCGGAAGATCTACTACGCCATCCTGGTGGTGATCACCCTCTGGCTGGGCTACCAGTTCATCAAGGGGACGCCGCTTGGGCTGATCCTCTTCGTGGCCAACGTGGCCGGCGTCGTCTTCTTCCTGGCCGGCATCACCCTGCTGATCACCAACCGGGTGATTCTGCCCAAGGGGGTCCGCCCCGGCCTCGGACCGATCATCGGCATGATCGGCCTGGCGCTCTTCTACGGCTTCTTTGCCTCCAGGGCGCTCCTGCCCGGGTTCTGGAAGATGCTCGGCATGTAGCAGACGAGCCGCAAAAGGCAAGAGGGCGGGGCCGGTTCGACCGGCTCCGCCCTCGTTTACACTAACTCTTCTCGTCTTCCCAGTATGTAAGGTCCGGGTACTCGGACCGCCCCCAGTGGTCCAGAATCTTGTGCATGGCCCGGGCGAAGATCGCCCGGCCGTGTGGATGAAAGACGGGAACGATCTCCTCCACGTAGCCGTCGGTCTTCCGCAGGGAGAACCGCCCCATCGGCATCTCCCCCAGCCCGAACCGATAGATCACCAGCAGCGGTGTCTCTTTCTCTTTTTGGATTCTTACCTTGTAATTGACCATACCTCTGCCCCCTTTTTTGATTTAGTGAGGCCCCGGGAACACTCTCCCCCTTTTATCAATACATCATCTGAAGTTACCCGGTCGTTACTACCCCGGTCCCGATTCCGCACGGGCAGCAGGGCCACCCTTAGTTTCACCACCCTGTCAATTAGCTATTTATATCTATTGTCGTGGTAGGACGATGTAGGTATGGTAAGGGTACCGGTATTGTTTGTATTTTCTGTACACGTGAAAAGGGGTGATTTCCCATGATCCGATCACGATTCAAGGGGTTGCTTGTCGGGCTGTTGGCGGTTGCGCTGTTGGCTGCCGGGTCGGGCGTGCCGGCCGGGGCGGATACGCTGCCCCTCGCCCTGGTGGCCCAGGGACCGGAAGCGGTGATCACCGGGCAGGAGAACCAGTACACGGTACAACTCACCAATACGAGCGGCACCCCGGTGGAAGAGGTCCGCGTCTCCTTTGTCATCGAGGGGGAGGCTCCTCTGGCTGAAGGTGACGTGACCGTCTACTACCAGGCGGGTGATTCCTGGCTTCTGCTGCCCATGACCCTGACAGCTGGGAGCCTGCAGGGGTGGTTCGGACCGGCTGCGGGCTTTACTGTAGGATCAACGTATGATGCGACCAGCACGTTCAGGGTCACCTTCAACCAGTCCAACCTGTATGAGGCGACGTTCCAGGCGGTCAACGCCGGCGACTCCACTACGCACTACTCCCCGCCGGAGACGATCAGCGTCACGGCAACAAGCCTGGCCCTGACGACCACCGTTCCGGCACAGGTGGTGGCCGGCGAGGAGCACCTCTTCTCCGTGCAGCTGGCGAACGTGAGCGGGATCGCATACAGCGACGTGCGGGTCGCCTTTGTTCTCTCCCCTGTGACAACTGCAGACGATGTGGAGATCCTCTACGAGGAGGGCGCCGGGGACTGGGTGGAGCTGCCGATGACCCTCGAAGACGGGAAACTGTCCGGCTGGTTCGGTCCGGCCGCGGGCTTCCCGGTCAGCAGCGACTACAGCGTAACCAGCCAGTTCAAGGTGACATTCAAGGAGCCTGGCACATACGGGGTCAACATACGAGCGGTTCGGGTGGCTGAGCCGGAGAGGACCTTGGGCTCCACCTATACAGAGGTGGAGGTCCTGGCGCCTCCGACCCTCGTGCTGTCGGTGGGCGGGCCAACCCTGGCCATGCTGGGGCACCAGAACGCCCTGACAGTCAACCTGCAGAACACGGGAGATCTCGATGCCTACAACGTGGTGGTCCGCTTTGAGATCACCGGCCCCACTTTCGACGGCCTGCGAATCCTGTATCGCGAGGGAAGCGAGTGGGCAGAACTGCCCTTTACCGTGGTGGAGGATGAGGAAGGCGACAAGGCGGTAGGCACCTTCGGGCCGTCCACGGGCTTCACGGTTCCCGCCGGATACGACCAGACGAGCCTCTTCATGGTGACCTACCCGGAAGAAGGGGTCTATTCGGCCACCTTTACCGCCCTGAGCCTGACAGATGATGACCTGACGCCGGCAATCGCCACCCGGACGATTACGGTCAGGGCGGAGAAGGGGCAGGGCGGCAATGCCGCCACGCCGGCGGTTCCCGCCGAACCAGGAATCCGGCCTGCCATTCCCGCCATTCCTGCCCAACCCGGACAGACGGCGCCGAACGGCAACGCAAGGGGGCACGAGGAAGGCTGAGGTCGACTCGCCACAAAGAAGCCGGTGTGGGACTTGCCACACCGGCTTCTGTGATTGCTGCCCTTTCCTAGCTCCCCAGCTTGCTGCGCAGCAGCCGATTCAGCCAGCCCGCCTCCAGCATCGCCCGCTCATCGTCGAGGACCTGACCGGGCTTGCCGCCGGTGCCAATGAGATAGCCGCCGAACTCCATGGAGACGAATTGGAAGATGTGGTAGAACTGCTGAATCAGCGGGAGCCCCTTCAGGCGGGCATCGGAGCCGCCCGTAACGATCACCCAGGCCTGCTTGGACTTGATCTGGTTCTTGAAGTCAAAGCGGGGGTCCCGCAGGCTCTGAGACCAGCGGTCGACAAAGTCCTTCATCGGGCCCGACATGCCATACCAGTAAAGCGGGGTCGCAAAGATGATCAGATCGTGGGCCAGCATCTGCTGAATGATCTCGTCGT
>JBMONB010000083.1:0-59087 GCA_049325315.1 Bacillota bacterium
TCATGGAGAGGAGATGTGAACCCATGACTACCCTGAAGATCAGCGGCATGAGCTGTGGTCACTGTGTGATGGGCGTCAAGAAGGCGCTCGCCGCCATTCCGGGCATTCAGGTCATCGACGTGCAGATCGGCTCGGCCAAGTACGAGGGCAACGTCGATATCGAGACTGTGAAGAACGCCATCGAGGAAGAGGGCTACGAGGTCGTCGCAGTCGCTTAAGCGGCAGGGGGGAGGGGCAGAGCCCCTCCCCTTGATGTAAAGCAACCTATACGACGCCGTGTCGTGGCGGCCACGACGGCATGACACGGCGGCACTGGGGGCCAGAAGCCAGGGGGAGCAAGGAGCAAATGCCACGCATACTGCGAGTTTAGCATGTGGGGCATTTGCTCCGCAGTAGTTGGTGCGGAGGGAGGCTCCGCCCCCCTCCGCACTTTGGTCAAGGTCAAGGGAGCGATGGAGTTTGGCGGAGGAGATACAGCGCTACGTGGTCACCCCTGGCGTCGGTCAGGTCTTCTTCCGCCCCGAGCAGCTAGCGCTGATCAGCCAGGTGGCTGGTCCCGAGGGCAAGGTGGAGCTGAACGCCTTCATGCAGCTGATCGTCCACACGGCGGAGCCGGACCTGGCGGCGCAGCAGGAGCGTCTGCGGGAGGCGGGCCTGGGGGTTTACCCTGCCGGGCCGGTGGTGAAGAACCTGCACACCTGCACCTTTTGCATGGGGGAGAAGATCGAGGGGCTGCCCGATGCCCGCCGGCTCGACGCGGTGGTCGCCGGAACCCCGGTGCCGTTTCCGGTGCGGGTCGGGTTCAGTGGCTGCGCCTCCAACTGCGGCGAGGCGCTGGTTCGAGATATCGGGGTCGTCCGGATGGATGCGGATCGTTACGACATCTACATCGGCGGGAAGCCGGGCAGCCTGAGCCCGGTCTTGGGGCAGAAGGTGGCGGAGGGCGTCTCGTCGGAGGCCCTGGTGGAGGTGGTGCAGGAGATCCTGGCCCTCTACCGGGAGACGGCGAAGGGCAAGGAGCGCTTCTGGAAGAACGTGAGCCGGGTGGGCGTTGAGGCCTACCGGGGGCGGGTTGCGACTTATACCGCCGGGTAGCGTTACAGGCAAAGGAGAGAAGCCACCAACGTTGGTGGCTTCTCTTATACGGGCCGGGTACTGTCCGGTACGTGGCGCGCCCGATTATCGAGAGTAGAACTCGACAATGATCCCTTCGTTGACCTCCACAGGGACCTCATCCCGGTGTGGTTCCCGAATCAAGGTGCCGGTCATTGCCCCCTCGTCGAACAGAAGGTAGGGGGGAAGCCCGGAGCGCCCGACAAGACTCTCCTTTACGGCGGTCATCTGGCGAGCCTTCTCGCCCAGCCCGATCAGATCGCCCGGTCTTACACGGAACGAGGGGATATCAACACGGTACCCATTCACCGTTACATGTCCGTGGTTTACCAACTGGCGTGCCCCGTCCAGGGTGGGGGAAAACCCGAGTCGGTACGTGAGGTTGTCCAGCCGGGTCTCCAGGAGTTCGATCAACTTACTGCCTGTATTCCCCTTCATCTGCGACGCTCGGGCATAGTAGCGACGGAATTGACGCTCCTGGATCCCGTAAATGTGTCGAAGCTTGCGCTTTTCCAGTAGTTGCATCCCATAGGTGCTCACCTTCCTGCGGAGCGCAGGGCCGTGCTGTCCCGGAGCATAAGGGCGCTTGCGAGCGGGGCACTTCGGCGATCCACAGAGTGCCACCCCGACCGTGCGGCAGAGCTTATGCTTCGGTCCGGTTCTTCTTGCCATTTGAACCTCTCCTTACAGGAATTTGTCTACAGGGGTGTCTCCCAGGCCTGCTGGAGATCCTTGCTCGTAGCGATTCGCACGCCCTCCCGGCGCAGTTGGTCCAGTTCGGATTCAATCTCGGAGACCAACGCGCCGATCATGTGGATGATGTCTTGCCGGCTCATCTGGTCACAGGGCTCCATGGAATCAAACAGCACGACGGGCCGAAAGGAATCTCCCACCGTCGCATAGACCTGGACGTTCATCCAGATCGCGCCCTGTTCACGGACCACATTGACGAGAACGTCCTCGGAGAAGGGCCAGGAGGTCAGGACCTGGTTCAGGCAGGTCTCCACACCGAAGCCGCGGGCAGAGGGGAGGAAGGAGATGCCGCTCCCTGGAGCGAGCGGCCCAAAAACCTTGTCGATCAGGCGCGTGATTTGCTCATGTTGTGCCATTCAGCCTGCCCTCCAAGTAAATGATAACGATTATCATTATCATATTCTACCTCTGCTTTCCTGTAAAGCATGGATCAAGCACGAAAGGGGGAGTGAGCACCTTTGTCAGGTGGTCACTCCCCCGGAGTCTTGCCGGGACATTGAGGCATCTTGAACCACGTCAGAATCGAAGAACGACTATTCATGCACCTGGAAGGTCGTGTACATTCCCCGCTGGTAGTGGTCGTCCAGGTGGCAGACCAGCTCGAAGGTGCCGGCCCGGGTTGCCTTGAAGGTCAGCTTGTGGGTCTGGCCCGGCTGAATATCCTCCACCTCCAGGTCGTAGCCCTCAATCTCCAGCTCATGCGCCACCTTCCCCACGTTCTGGATCGTCATGGTGACCTGGTCGCCGCGCTTGACCTCGTACGGGCTTGTCGCAATCGCGTAGTCGGAGAGGGTAACCTGAATTCCGACCGTCTCTCCGCTCCGCAGCATCAAGGCGAGTCCAATGGCGACCAGCGCCAGTACCGCCATGAGCATCACGCTCTGCCTCTTCATCTGTCGATTCCTCCCTTCATCAGGAAGAACGAGGCGAGGCGGTCTCGTGATAGCCAGACACACGGAGATTTCCTGGCAGGAAAGCAGAAAAGCCCGGCGCATGTGCCGGGCTTAGGGGCAAGGTCAGGTCTCCACGGGAATGCGGAGCGGTCGGAAGTCGGCCCGGAGGCGCCGAACAGCGTCGATCCAGACGACGGCGTCGTCCTGGACCATGGCGACCGGGTACTCCGCGGAGCGCAGGAAGTGGCTGACACGGGGGTCGTTCATGCTGGCGGAGATCCGCGGATCCTTCCGCTTGACAAAGGTCTCCAGGGCGACTCGCTCACCCTTCTGCCACCGGCCGAACTCCACGGCGCCCTCGGTCTCGAAGATGTAGCGCCAGCTGGTGTACCAGGGCACCACACGGGCCCGCACAGAGCCCTCGGATCGGAGCTGCTGCACGAGCCGGCGGGCGGTGGTCAGCCGGTAGACCACATAGGGCCAGACCGCCAGGAAACCGATCGCCAGCCAGGCCGGCGAGGACCAGTTCATGTAAGCGCCCAGCGCTGGAGCGCCCAGCAGCAACAGCAGGAATGGGTCCAGAATATGCAGGACGCCCAGTTCCACAGCCTGGCCATTTAGCGGCCAGAATGGCTTGGCCCCGAACAGGTTCAGGCAGTCGACCGCCACGTGCACGAGCGAAGCCAAAAGTGTCCAGGCGAAAAGCATGGCGAAGCTGGAGCCCGGGAAGTAGTGCTGAACGAGAGCCGCTGTGCCCGCCGAAAGCAGAGCGACACCGGGAATCGTGTGCGTAAAGGTGCGGTGAAGCTTGATACCGCGCCCGGTCAGAATGGAGGCCGGCACATCGATATCGGGCAGGGAATTGCCGACGAGGGCCGCCCAGTAGACTGCGGCTCCCATCGTCGGCGAAACGCTGCTGGCCAGCGTGCCCATCGCATGGCCCATCAAAACGTGCGTCAGAGCATCCACGAGCAACCCTCCTCTCAATCAAAGTCGATAGCTTTTAGATTACATAAATCGCAGATATAACGCAACCCCATTGTGGAACACAATTTCTGGACGGCTCGCCTTGACAGTGGGGACGGTCATCCGATATTCTACTACCGTACGGGGTACAGGTAATCGCGGAGAGGGCGGATCACATTGGACGACAAAGAGCAGCAGCACTGCACCGGCAGCACATGAGGCAGACCGACAAATGGCGGGCGTGGCCTGCCGCCGGTCTGACCCGGTTCCATCGTATGGCTCCTGCTGGGAGTCTGGATGCTGGTACAGCATCTCTTACAGAAGTAGGAAGCACGAGGAGGTGAGGCAGAGTGCCGATGTATAACTTCCTGTGCGAGGCGTGCGGCAATCGCTTCGAGGAGCTGGTGTCGTACAACCGGCGCGACGAGGTCGCCTGTCCTGCGTGTCAGGGGCGGGCGAGGGTCCTCGTCTCCTCCTTCGCAACCAAGGTGAGCGGGGGCGGTTACAGCGCCCCGGCGCCGGCCCGCCCGCGCTTTACCTGAGCGGGCTGCTAGGCGAGGCCGTGAGCGCTCGCAGCAAGAGAAAGGACGGACCCCAGGCTGTGAAGGCCTGGGGTCCGTCTTTTCGGCTGGGGAGGAGTTTAGCGCCCCTTGCGCTGGGGCGGCGGGTCTGGCAGCGCCGTTGACTCGCTCTCCATGGAAACCAACAGCTGGAGCAGCGATTCGGTGGTTCGGGAGGGCTCAACGCCAAGCTGGGAACTGAGCACCTCCTTGCAGGTGAGGTACTGCTGTCGGGCCTTGGCAACCTGGCCCGTCTCCATGTAGATCCGCATCAGCGACTGGTGGGCCGGCTCGTAGCTCTCATCGAGGGAGAGGCGCTGCTGGTAGGTCAGAATCGCCTTGGCGCCATTTTGCGCCTCGTGCCAGTAGTACTCGCCCAGCCAGTCCAGGGCGTCAGTGTACTTGGATCGCCAGACCTCCCGCAGGTCCTCGAGGGCGTACGGATCGTCGGCGGCCAGGTCACCATGGTAGAGCTTGCAGGCGCTCTCATAGCGGGTGGCTGCCTCGCGGAGATTGCCCTTCTCCTTTGCTTCGGTGGCCTGCCGGAGCGCCTCCCGGAAGTGATCGAGGTCGACCTGGACCTCAGGCTGCCGGCTGAACCAGAGCAACCCGCCCTCGGTCTGGATATACCGTGACTTCTGCTTGCCCCCGAGGTGCGGTTCCAGAATCCGGCGGAGGTGGTGAAGCGAGACCCGCAGCGAGGTATCGGCGGCGCCCGGGTCCAGGTCGGGCCAGAACCGGTCCATCACCTGCTCGCGCGGCAGGGGGTTATCTGCCGACAGCAGGAGGACCAGGAGCAGCCCGCTCTTGCGCTTCTTCAGCGCCTTGATATCGATGGGGCTGCCGCCCACATGGACCACCAGGGGCCCCAGCGCCTGAATGTGGAGGGGCGCCGGGCCGCCTGTGGCCAGGCTGACCACCCGCTTGCGGTCCTGGCTGGTCAGGAGGGTGGCGAAGGAGGCCCGTACGGCGTCATCGGGCAGCGCCTGCCAGGCGGCGGGCAGCAGTCGGGCCTCCGACTCGGCGAGCCCGATCCCCTGCTGGAGCACGGTGGTGGGGAGCCGTGCCGACATGAGGCGGATCAGGTCGGCGCAGAAATCGGCATGCACATCGTACGCCAGGCCGTAGATGCAGACAGCCAGGGCCAGCTGCCACTCGTGCAGAACGAAAAACTCATCGCCACGCCGGCGGCACGCGGACAGCCCCTCCTGGAGAATTCGCACCGCCTCGGGGCGGGATTCGGTGCGGCTAAGGCGGAACTCAGCCACCGCCCGGGCCAGGGTGAGAAGCAGCGTCTCCAGGTGGTATGCCCCGGCATCGTTGCGGCTGAGCAGCTTATCCGCTAGCCGGGCGGCCGAACTGTTGTTGCCGGTGTGAAAGAGGTGGAGCAGAACCGCCTCCAGGACAGGCTTAACGGAGAGATGGCTCCGGGCGGACAGGTTCCGCACCAACTGCAGCGCCTCGTTGACAAAGGGGACCGAGGCGCGGCTCTGGCCGAAGAGCCGATAGAGGGTGGACAGCTCAACGGTTAGCGTGGTCTTGAGTTCATTGCTGCCTAACTCCTCCACCAGGGAGTTGGCAGTGGGTGCGATGGTGGCGGCACGCGTGAAGTCGCCTAGATGGGTGTATGCGTGGAGCAGGTAGATCGCGGCGTAGGCCCGCCGCGTCTTTCGCGTGGACGATGCCAGGATCGGCTCGCAGATCTGGGCCACATCGGCGAAACGACTTACCTGGCCGTACACCCAGGCCAGGTTAATCCCGACCTCGTGAGGTGGTTCGCCCATGGATCGCATGAGGGAGGCCGATCGCTCCAGGTGCTGGACCGCCGAGGCGTAATCGCCCTGTTGTGCGCGAATGATCCCAAGCAGTTCCGATACCCCCGCTTCGCCGGGTAGGTCCCCCAGCTCGACGAAGAGCGAGAGCGCCCTGCGCAGGTCTGCTTCAAGGGTTTCCGAGAACAGCTTGGTCGCATAAGCGAGGGCGGCCCGCTTGTGCAGAAGCATGCCCTCTTCATAGCGGAAATCCGGCTGCAGCGCGTTTGCGCTCTTGCGGAACTCCTCTTCCGCCGCTGTGAACTCCTGGCGTACCGCAAAGGCCTCTCCCAGAAGGAGGTGGGCCTGGACAACACCTCGCTGATCGCCGTATTCCTCAAACGCCCGCAGGGCCATGCGGGCCATGCCCACAGCGTGGTCCGCATGGCCGCTGTTCAGGAGATGGCGTGCTTCGCAGATCGACATCCACGGGTATTGCTCCTTAATCGAAGGAGGCAGGTGCGCCAGCAGGCCGCGCAGCCGCTCCACCCGGTTTGTCCGCAGCCAGAGCGGAGCAAGGCTCTCCACCAACCCGGCCGCCTCCTGTACCCAACCGCCACGGAGGTAGTGCTTGACCGCCTCCCCGGGATCCTCCTGTGTCAGAAACCAGTCACCTGCCTGCTTGTGGAGTCGGGCGAAGTCCCCGGTTTCCCGTGCCTTCAGCCGCTCCTGCAAGAAGCGCTGGAGCAGGTGGTGGTACCGCAAGGAGTCGGGCCCCAACTGGGTGATGAGCAGGTTGGCGGAGATCAACTGGCTGAGCAGGGCCGCAGAATCCTGCCGGCCCAGCACGTCATCGCAGGCGGTGGGGGTGCAGATGTCGAGAATCGAGCTTTCCTCCATGAACTGCTGAAGGCTGGGGCTCAGGCTGTGAAAGACCTCGTCGGCCAGGTAGGCGAAGAGGTCGCTGGGCAGGGCGCCGCTCAGGAGGGAATCAAGGGCGCCACGCCGTCGTATGCCGGTGGCCAACAGAACCAGGGCAGCCGACCAGCCCTCGGTCAGATGGCAGATCTGATCAAGCTGATCTTCGTTCACCTGCATATGGGTCATGTTCTGGAGGAAGGTCTGAATCTCCGACCGGGTAAAGCGAAAGTCGTCTTCGGTCAGCTCAGCCGCTTCTTGAATCACCTTGAACCGGGCGGTGGAGAAGGGGAGCGGGGTGCGCGAGCAGATATAAAGGTGGGTCTTCTCGCTACAGTACTGCACCAGGCCCGAGACCAGGCCGATCACGGGCGATCCCCGATCGATCAGATGAAAGTCGTCCAGCACAATCACATGATGGTCGACGGTAGCCTGCAAATCCGCCACAAGCAGCGGCAGTGGGTCGGTGATGGTGCGCCCGGATTCGAGCGCGGTAAGTAGCCGGGAGCCTCCGTGCAGCTCTCTGTGGATGCCGAAAGCCAGGTACCTTAGAAAGGTCTGCAGGTCGCTGTCATGAGCGTCCAGCTGGAGCCACAGACTGGCATGCTCCACTTCGGTCAGGAAATGGGCCAGGCTTGAGGTCTTCCCGTGACCTGCCGTGGCGATAAGGGCCGTCAGCCGGCGGGAGAGCCCCTCCTTCATCAGGTCCAGGAGGTGGGTCCGGGGCAGATGGTAGCGAACGGTCCGGGGGCGTGAGAGTTTTGTTGAGAGGTGCACTTCGAAGTCCACGGTTCGGCCGCGCCCCTTTCCGGTAACGATGGAGTAACACTTATACCATTACCATCACAGTGTAGTTGGTGCCCCACATTAATCGCCATCGGGGGAATTCATTTATGCGCCGTCTTCTGATGCTGATCCTGGTTGCTGTTACCCTGGTCGCCTTCGCAGCCCCTGTCTCGGCCTCCCCAGAGCCCTGCATCATCGGCTGCATCGAAAGTGTCTCGACCGACACGAAGTAGCACGACGACAAGGAGGGGAAGCATGGCGGTTGAGCGTCTTTGGGTGGAGGAGGGGGTGGGCGTCCCGATCTCCCGGCATCCGGTAGCGGCGCGCTCGCTGCTTGCCCAGATCGCCGCCAAGCACGCCCCCACTTACAGGCACATGACACGGGTTGCCGCGTACGCCGAGGTATTTGCCACCCACCTTCGGCTTTCGCGCCGGGAGGTCAGGATGGTGTCCCAGGCCGCCTTGCTGCACGATATCGGCAAGTTGGAGATCGCGGACGCCATCCTGGCAAAGCCGGCTCGGCTCACCGACGAAGAGATGCGCATCATGTGCAGCCACGCCGAACTGGGCGCCCGCATTCTGGCCCAGTCCTCGGTGCTGGGAGATCTCTCCGACACCGTTCGCTACCACCACGAGTGGTATGACGGGCGGGGCTATCCCGCCGGTCTGGTGGGGGAGCGGATCCCGTGGACTGCACGGGTGATCAGCATCTGCGATGCCTTCGATACGATGACGACCCCTCGCCCCTACGCCACCCCGCTGCCACCGAGCCAGGGCCTGGAGGAGCTGGAGCGGTTTGCGGGGATCCAGTTTGACCCCACGCTGGTCCGGGACTTCACGCTCCTGGTGCGAAGCGGTGGGCTGAAACGGTGGACGTTGGCCCCCCATGAGTACCCCAGTCAGGTTCGCCGCCCGGAGCCGCTGGCCCTTCGCCTGGCGGACGGATAGATCTCCCTACGCTTTTGTAATACAACATCCACAGTTGAAATACCTAGTGAGAACAGGACTTTTTTACATGAAACGATAACGTGAAAGGGCAGCCCGCCTGGGGAGAGCGGGCTGCCCTCTGCTTATTCGGCCTGTGTCCGGGCGGGGGACACCTATTTGAACCCGGTCAGCACCCGGGCCGGAAGGGTGACGATCGCCCAGATTAGCCGCAGAACCCCATCTACAGCGATGCCGACGATGCGGAACGGAATCAGGAGCAGCCAGACAATGGGGTAGAGGAGCAGCGCCACAATGGCGACGGGTCCGGCAATCACAAAGAGCAGGACCCACAGCAGAAATGCGACCACAATCTTCCCTCCCGTAACGGTCTCTTTGCTCGGTTTGACGATCGCTGGTCAACCCTCTCCTTCAAAAAGATTCTGCGCAGGTCGATTTTGTTCGCTCTCTGGAGAGAGAGGGCACGACGGGTTACAATCGAGAGGAGAGGGGGCGCCGTACGCATGTCCCACCGCTGGCGGGTCACAACAGAGAACCGGATCGGCATGGCCCTGGACATTCTCTCGGTCATCTCCGGGGCTGGCATTGATGTGGGGGCCATGGAGGTCTTGCCCGGCCTGGGCTTCTTGCGGTTGGAAGGGGTTCTGGACGAGCCGGTCATGGCCCGCCTCATGTCGCTGCCCGGCGTGATCGCCGTGGATCCGGTGCCCATGCTGCCGCAGGAGGAGCGGGCCCGGGAGTTGGCCGCGGTGCTCCAGGCAGTGAGCGATGGGGTGCTGGTGGTCAAGGAGGGGAAGGTGACGGGGATGAACCCCGCCGCCGAGCGAATTCTGAACATCAGCGAGGAGGAGGCGACCGGCCTCCCTGCGCCCTCCGTGTTGGGAACCGACCGGCTGGTGAGGGGGACCGCCTCTTTCGACCATGAGGAGGTGCGGGCCCACACGTCCCGGGGGAACCTGCACTATATCGCCTCGGGGCGGGCCCTGGGGGAGAACGGGGTGGTGCTGGCGCTCAAGTCGATTCAGCAGGCGCGCGCCCTGGCCCACTCGCTCACTCGCCCCCAGGCGCTCCGCTTCACCGACCTGATCACCGTCAGCCCGGTCATGCGGGATGTGATTCGCATCGCCGAGGCGGCCAGCCGGGTCGATGCCCCGGTGCTGCTTCAGGGCGAGAGCGGCACGGGCAAGGAGATATTCGCCCGGGCGATCCACAGCGAGTCGGCCCGGTCGGGGGGGCCGTTCGTGCCGGTCAACTGCGCCGCCCTGCCGGAGACGCTGCTGGAATCGGAGCTCTTCGGCTACGAGGAGGGCTCCTTCACGGGGGCCAAGCGGGGCGGCAAGCAGGGGATCTTTGAGTTTGCGGGAGGCGGCACCGTCTTTCTCGATGAGATCGGCGAGGTGCCCGGCCACCTGCAGGCGAAACTGCTGCGGGTGCTGCAGGAGGGGCGGGTCCGCCGGGTTGGCGGGCGGGAGGAGATCCCGGTCGACGTGCGGGTGATCACCGCCACCAACCGGAACCTCCGTTCCATGGTCTCCGAGCGGCAGTTCCGGGACGACCTTTACTACCGGCTGAATGTGATCCCGGTTGTGATCCCGCCCCTGCGAGCTCGCCGGGAGGACATTGAGGTGCTGGTCCACCACATGCTCGGGCAGTGGAGCCAGCGAACCGGCCGGCCGGCGCCCCGGCTCAGCCCGGAGGCCTGGCGGCGGGTGAAGGAGCACCCCTGGCCCGGGAATGTCCGGGAGCTGGAGAACGCCATCGAGCGGGCGCTGGCCCTGGCCCCGGGCGACGAGATCGGGGCGGAGTACCTCATGCTGGAGAGCGCCGCTGCGCCGGCCCCCGGCGGAGGCTGGGCGCAGGGCGGGCTGAAGGAGCGGCTGGCGGAGGTGGAGCGGCAGATCATTGCCGAGGCGCTGAACCGGACCGGCAGCGCCCGCCGCGCCGCTGAACTGCTGGGGGTCTCTCACACGACGATCCTCAACAAGGTCCACCGGCTGGGGCTCTCTCACCTGCTCCGGGAGTAAGGCGATTGGAACGAAATCGTTCCAACTGGCACGAAAACTTTCCGCATGAGCAGCCGGCTGCAACCGGTCGATCGGCCTCCGGTGCGGGTTTGCGGTCTTCGGGCCGCATGGCACACCTCTTGCTATATGAAGGGGTGTACCAGTTTAACCGGAGGTGCGCTTCATGGAGAAGTCGCGGCATCATGCGCTTGCTACCCGATGTGTCCATGCCGGACAGCAACCGGACCCCCAGACCGGCTCCCTGACCACCCCCATCTACCAGACCTCTACCTTTGTCTTTTCCAGCGCCGAGCAGGGGGCGGCCCGATTTGCCGGCGAGGAACCCGGCTATATCTACACCCGGCTCGGCAACCCGACCCAGACTGCGCTGGAGGAGAAGCTGGCCGACCTGGAGGGGGCCGAGGCCGGCCTGGCCTTCGGTTCGGGCATGGCGGCCATCTCCGCTGTGGTGATGGCGCTGGTAAAGGCCGGAGACCACGTGCTCTACGGCGACGCCATCTACGGCTGCACCTATGACTTCCTGGTCGATGTGATGTCCCGGTTCGGCGTCGAGGCCTCGCCGGTGGATGTCTCCAGCGTGGAGGCGGTGGCGGAGGCGATTCGCCCCAATACGAAGCTGCTGATCTTTGAGACCCCGGCCAACCCGACCATGAAGCTGGCCGATATTCGGGCGCTCTCGAAGCTGGCCCACAGCCATGGCATTCCCGTGGTGGTGGACAATACCTTCATGTCGCCCTACCTCCAGCGCCCGCTGGAACTGGGCGCCGATGTGGTGGTTCACAGCGCCACCAAGTATATTGGCGGCCATGGCGATGTGATCGCCGGCGCTGCCATGGGCAAGAAGGAGTTCATCGATGAGGTGCGGCTGACCACGCTGAAGAACGTGGGTGGCGTGATCTCGCCCTTCGATGCCTGGCTCCTGCTGCGGGGCCTGAAGACGCTGCACATTCGCATGGAGCGGCACTCGCAGAACGCCATGGCGGTGGCCCGCTTCCTGGAGCAGCATCCGATGGTGGAGCAGGTCTACTACCCGGGGCTGGAGTCCTTTGCCCAGCACGATCTGGCCAAGGCACAGATGGACGGATTCGGCGGCATCATGGCCTTCGAGGTCAAGGGCGGCGTGGAGGCCGGCCGGCTGATGATGAATGCGGTGAAGCTCTGCCATGTGGCGGTCTCGCTGGGCGATGCGGACACGCTGATCCAGCATCCTGCCTCCATGACCCATGCCGTGGTACCGCCGGAGGTCCGGCTGGCGTCGGGGATCAGCGACGGGCTGGTCCGCATCTCAGTCGGGCTGGAGGATCCCGCCGATGTGATCGGCGACCTGGAGCAGGCGCTCGAGGTGGCCCGAACCACCCTGGCCCTGCACGTATAAGCTAGAAGTCGCCCCCGCTGGCAAGAGCGGGGGCGTTTTTTGCGCGGGCATGCTAATGGGGTCCGGTGTCACCGACCTTCATAGGGATTCCGTCGATGGGGTCGTGAAAGCCGTCAACATAGAGCTTCCCCTGGCTGTCGATGGAGGCGAAGAAGACCTCGTCGGCGCCGGTGTAGCCGGCCTTCACCAGCTCCCCGGCCAGCCACTCTTCGGTCAGCCCCATGCGCTTCAGGTTGTCCCGAATGATCACCCGGTCGACGATCACCTCCCGGGACATGCCCTCGTAATCGGTGGGGATCTTCAGATCCCGTGGCTGAACCGGTCGCGCCTGCGACTTGGGCAGTACGCTGATCGTGCCATCGGTCTCGAAGACGGCGAACTCAATATCCGCCAGGTTGAAGTAGCCCTGCTTGCGCAGACGGCCCAATAGGTCGTCGACCCGCAGGAAGTTGGCGGCGAGCGCCTTCTCCTGAATGCGACCGTTCTGAATTATCACCGACGGCTCGCCCTCCAGGATTTTGCCGGCGGCCCGGTTCTTCAGGACGATGACGTCCAGGAGAATCACCAGGGCGAACCAGAGGATTGTGGCCAGCAGCCACGGGACCAGCGGGTCGTCGGGGTTGGCGAGGTGGTCTGCGGCCAGGTCGCCCACGGCAACGGCGGTAATGAAGTCAAACAAGGTGGCTTGACTCAGCTGCTTCTTCCCCGCGACCCGGGAGAGCACCAGCAGGACACCAAAGGTCAGGGCGGTCCGCAGCAGGATCTCCAGTATCACTCCCGGATCACCTCGCCCGTCCGGGCGTCCACGGCGAACTGATCTCCGCCCAGCCGGAACCGGAAGAGGCCATAGAAGGGTGCTGCTCCCTGCTCCGGCGCCGCTGCGGTGGGATGCGCCCGGCGCACCGCTTCTGCCGCCTCCGCCCAGCTGCCGACAGCCAGGCTGACCGGCTCCAGCTGGAGGCTCTGGAGCCGCTGTCCGCCCGGAGAGGGCTCAAAGGCGGCCTCGCCGGTCAGCCCCAGCACCCGGCTGCCGCTGTCGAGCCAGAGCGTCACCGGGACCCTGTGGCCGTGCTCGGCGCCGGCGTCAAACTGGTCGGCCTGCTCGACCAGCGCTTTGCCCTGGATCAGCCTCCCCTGCCAGCGCTCCAGGAACCGGGCCGCCTCCCGCCGGTCGGCAAAGTAGGGCTCGGGCAGCGCCCCCCTGGCGGCCCGTTCCACTGCCCGGGCCAGCGCTTCCGAAGGCCGGGTCCGCGAGGGGGCGGCCGGCGATGGAACGAGAGCGCCGTGCCGGACAGGGAGCCGCTCCGGCGGGCCTGCCCGCCCGGTGGTCGGAACCTGGATAACGTACAAGGTGGCCGCCAGTACGCCGGCGCCGGCCAGCAGGGCAGGAACCTGCCTCCAGTTGAGGCCCATGCGGAAACACCTCCTCCCAGCAGTCTGCCCTCTGCCTGCGGCTCCTAGCCGCCCGGATGCAGGGAGTTTGGCGGCGCTCAGCGAATCTCCATTCGCCCGATGATGGAGAGGAGACGAATCTTGTGAGCGCACTGGCCAAACGGCTTCTCGCCCTGCTGTTGCTGGTCTTGTTAGGGCAAGCGCTGAGCGCCCTTTTCGTGCAGGCCTATGTCTGGGAGCGAGGCGGCGACCTGGTCGCCCTCAGCCGCTTCAACCTGGCGGCGGCCATTGCCATGGCGGCCGCCTTTGTGGTCCTTGGGCCCATGGTGAAGCGGGGCCGCTCCGTGGTAGCTGTTCGAATCGGGCTTCTGGTGCAGGTGGCCTTCTTCCTGGCCATTCTGGCCCTGGGGGCGGAGGCGGGGCGCTATCTGGAGGCGCTTGGCACAATGAACGGCCTGGGCATGGGCGCCTTCTGGGTCGGTCAGAACATCTTGATCCAGGAGGCGACCGGCCCGGAGGGGCGTGCCCGATTCTGGGGCTATGTGGGCGCCTGCTGGTCGGCCACCGCCCTGGTCGGCCCGCTGACCGGCAGCCGGGTGGTCGCGGGCCTGGGGCCGGAGCTGGGCTACCAGGTGCTCTTCGGTCTGGCGGCGGCCAGCTACGCCCTGGCCGGCCTGGTCAGCGTCGGGGTGAGCAGCCGGGGGTCAGCGCAGCCCTACCACCTGGTGGCGGGGCTCCTCGACGATGGCCTGCACCGCCCCTGGTGGCGGCTGCTGGCGGCGCATGTCGTGGCCGGGTTTCGCGACTCGGTCCTCAGCTTTCTGCCGCTGATCCTGGTCTACGGCGTCACCGGTGATGCCAAGATCATGGGCAACTTCGCCTTTATCACCTCGGCGGTGGGCCTGGCCTCCAACTGGGCAACGGGGCGGATGCTGCCCCGCCACCGCTGGTGGGTGGCCATGCTCGTCAGCGGCCTCTGCCAGGCGGGGGCGGCGCTCCTGATGCTGGCCAGCCTCTCTGTCACCACCCTGCTGCTCTACACCCTGATCGCCGCCCTGGTGGGGCCGCTCCTGGGCGTTCCCTTCCTGAGCCACACCTTCGACACCATCGGCTCCGGCCACGGCGACAGCCAGATGGAGCGGATCGTGGTCCGGGAGGTCTTCCTGGTGGCAGGGCGCTCCGGCGGCATGCTCCTGCTGCTGCTCCTCTCCAGCCTGCTGACCCAGGAGCAGACCGCCGCCGCGATGCTCGCCATTGTGGCCGTGGCCGCGGTGCTCCCCGCCCTGATCGTCCGGCAGTCCCTTTCGGCTCACGAAGAACGGACGGCCTAAGCCGATTGCCCTATATCTTTCCGGCTCGCTCCTTCGGTAGAATGGAGTCCGGAAGGGGGCATCTTCCATGCAATCAACCCGCAACGAACGCGACCTTCTCGGTGAGAAACCTGTCCCCGCAGAGGCCTACTATGGGATTCAGACCGCCCGAGCCCTGGAGAACTTCCGCATTACCGGTCAGAGGATCCACCCCGCCCTGGTCACGGGGCTGGCCCAGGTGAAGAAGGCAGCCGCCCTGGCGAACCACCAGCTGGGCTACCTGGAGCCCCACATCGCCACCGCCATCGTCCGAGCCGCTGATGAGGTGATCGAGGGCAGGCTGCGCGATCAGTTCCTGGTCGATCCGATTCAGGGAGGCGCCGGCACCTCGGCCAACATGAACGCCAACGAGGTGATCGCCAACCGGGCGATTGAACTGCTCGGGGGCGTGAAGGGCGACTACGCCCGGGTCTCCCCCAACGACCATGTCAACTTCGCCCAGTCGACCAACGACGTCTTCCCCACCGCCATTCGCCTGGCTGTAATGGCCGGGGCTTCCGATCTGCTGGAGAACCTGGCGCGGCTGGAGGACGCCCTCCGCTTCAAGGCGCTGGAGTTTGACGACGTGGTGAAGATGGGCCGGACCCATTTGCAGGATGCGGTGCCGATCCGGCTGGGCCAGGAGTTCCGGGCCTACGCCACCGCCGTCAACCGGGGCCGGATCCGGCTCCAGCAGGCGGTGGAGGCGCTCGAAGAGGTGAACATGGGCGCCACCGCCGTGGGCACCGGGCTGAACGCCGACCCGGAGTACCCGCCCCTGGTTATCGCCCTGCTCAGCCAGATCAGCGGACGGCGGCTGCGCCCGCCGGTCGACCTGGTAGACGCCACCCAGTCGTGCGACGGCTTCGTGGCGGTCAGCGGCGCCCTGAAGGCGCTGGCGGTCGCCCTGGGCAAGATCGCCAACGATATCCGGTTGATGGCCTCGGGCCCCCGTGCCGGCCTGAAGGAGATCAACCTGCCCGAGATGCAGCCCGGCTCCTCGATCATGCCCGGCAAGGTCAACCCGGTCATGGCCGAGGTGCTGAACCAGACCTGCTTCTTCGTAATGGGCAACGACCTGACCGTCACCCTGGCCGCCGAGGCGGGCCAGTTGGAGCTGAACGTGATGGAGCCCGTGATGGCCCACGCCCTGCTCACCAGCCTCGACGCCCTCTCCGCCGCCACCGGCCTCTTCACCGAGCGGCTGGTGCGGGGCATTACCGCCAACCGGGAGCGCTGCGAGCAGATGGTCAGCCAGTCTGTGGGGTTGGTGACGGCGCTCAACCCGGTGATCGGCTACAAGAACGCCTCTGCCGTGGCCCGGGAGGCGACGCTGACAGGCCGCCCGGTCCGGGAGATCGTCCTGGAGAAGGGGCTGCTCAGCGCCGAGGAACTGGACAGGCTCCTGTCACCCCGGGCGCTCACCCAGATGGGCATCGCCCGGCGGGAACTGCCGCAGGTATAACTTAGCGTGAACAGACCGCCCGGCGGACCGGAGCCCGGGCGGTCTCTTCATATATAAACCCATTCTTTTTGTGAATCTCTTCGATAAATTTGTCAACCACCCCTTGAAGAGAGGGGGGAGCTGTGATAAAACTAATGCTTGTGTGACATAAACAGACGAGATTGGGAGATTTCCAAAGGAGGTACACGTATCATGAGTCTGTTGTTGGCCGCCACCGAGGCGGGCCTGGCCCAGCGGATTCGCACCCGCATTGCCGAGGGGGCGCCCATTCGCGAGACCGTTGTCGACGAGAACCCCGCCTGGCTGGCGAGCGAGGTAGGCACTGCGACGGCGAAGGCGCTGTTCCAGAGCGAGCACGCCCACGTTGCCATTCTCGAAGATGGCCGGACCATCGTCCGGCGGGTCCGCGCCTAATTCACCCAGAAACCATGACCGCCCGGCTGGAAGGCCCGGCGGTCTTTTTTCTGTGCCAACGCCCGCCCTGTCGTGGGCGAAACTTTCCGAAAGGTCCTTGCCAGGAGACAGAAAACACCATAGAATGGAATGAAAGGGATCACAAGGTGGACAACCCGTCCGCTGGGAAGGAGTGACACCATGACAGCCCCACAGGAGAGCCTGGAGTCGGTTGCAGAGCGTGCCCGTCGCGCCCTGCGAGATAACGAGGAGGCGCGGCTGCAGGCCCAGCAAGCGCTCCGGGAGACCCAGCCTCAGACGCCACCCCTGCTCCAGGCCGGCCCCCAGGCCCAGACTGAGGCTGTGCCCCAGGCGCCAGTACACCTCGGCCACGAGGCCACCCCCGGCACCATGGAGCTGCTGGAACGGCGCATGTGGGCGATTCAGCTCGTGCGTGAGCTGGAGCCGCAGCGGGCCTGCTTCCGACAGCGGGTGCAGGAGCTGTCACGCCGGCTGGCGCAGACCCCCACCGATTCGGTCCACTACGCCCAACTGCTCCAGCGCCTGGCGGAGGCGCACACCGAGCTGAGCCGGCTGGAAGGGCAGGTCGAGGAGGCACAGCACGTGATTCGCTCCACCGAATGGCTCATGGAGCTGCTGAGCGATCCGACCCGGACCTGGGCCCGGCAGGCCGGTCAGGAGCGGGATCACATTGCCCGATAAACACTACGAGTTCCCGGTCGCAGAGGTGGGTCTCGGCCAGGTGGGTGTGCTGCGAAAGGGAAGCCGCGAGTACGACGACCACGGCGCCGCCCTGCAGCGGGCCGCCAGGATGCTCCGCAGCCGCCTCGACCCATCGGCGGTTGGCAAGGGCGAGCGGGTGGCCCGTGCCCGAAAGGTGCGTAAGCGGTAGCAGTGGGGGTATTTCTTACCGCAGATTACGCAGATGTTAAATGATTACGCAGATTATACAGCAAGCCTTCGCAGGTCAATGGAGATTATATTATATTTTTAATCTGTGTAATCTGTGTAATCTGTGGTTCAATGATATGCCACAAGGCAACAGCGAAGGGTGGGGAACGCATCCCCACCCTCTCATCATGCTTTAACCTACCTCGACCCAGGCGATGCCGTCGGGGTGGATGCCACAGTCGATGCGGCGGACCTCCTTCAGCTTCTGCAGGTCGATCACCGAGATGTCGTTGGTCTTGTTGTTGGCCACGTAGGCTTCGGAGCCGTCGGGCCTTACGACTACGCCGCCGGGCCACCGGCCTACGGGGATTCGCTTGATCTCCCAGGGCGAGGGCTCGGGTGTCGCGCCCTTGTGCATGTGGGCCACTACCGAGAGGTCATGAGATTCCCGGTTGGGGACCAGGCAGTACCGGCCGTCGGGGGTGAAGACCGCCCTTACCGGCAATGTGCCCAGCCGACGCTTCCAGAGCACCTCGTGGGTCTCGGTCGAGAGCACGAAGAGGGTGTTCTCCTCCTGGTTCGCCACGTAGACGTGCTTCCCGTCCGGGTGGAGCGCCAGCCCCTCCGGCCCCTTGCCGACCGGGAGATGGGTGACCACCGACTGGCTGGCCACATCCATGATCGTGATGTTGTGGGAGCCGATGTTGGCGATGTACGCCCGCTCGCCCGACGGTGTCATGTGCACCATGTGGGTCAGGCTCTGGTGAAGCGGCAGGACTCGCTCCACCCGGTGTTCGGGGATCGAGATGAAGAACAGCTTGTTGGCGTAGGTCGAAACCAGCCAAAGCCAGCGGTTGTCGTGGGTCACGTCCATGCCGTGGGGGAACTTGAAGTCCGGGTGGGCGATCTTCTGGACGACCTCGCCCTGCTTTACGTCGATCACGGCCACGGTGTTGCCGCCGGCGCAGGAGACATAGGCGAAGCGGCCATCGCGGGAGAGCGTCGCCTCGTGGGGGTTCAGATCGACCGGGATCGTCCGGACCGTCTCGCCGGTCTCCGGGTGGATATAGGCCACCGTCGACTCGTCCTTGTGCAGGACCAGGAGATAGCTTCCGGTTGGAATCATTTCGCTGCCCCCCTCCTAGCCCAGCCGGTCGAGGACGCCCTTGATCAGGTTCTGGAACCGGGGCTTGGTCCGGTTGGCCACCTCCATCACCTGCTCGTGGGTGAGGTGGACCGGTGAATCGGGCAGCGCCATGTCGGTGATGCAGGCAACGCCCATCACCTTCAGCCCCATGTGGCGGGCGACCACCACCTCGGGCACGGTGGACATGCCCACGGCATCGCTGCCCAACCGCTGGAGCATGCGCAGCTCGGCGCTGGTGTTGTAGCTCGGGCCGGAGATGGGGGAGTAGACCCCCTGGCGCAGAGTGAAGCCCAGCTCCGCCGCCACCTTGAGCGCAACCTGGCGCAGTTCGGGGGTGTAGGCGTCGACCATCGCAGGGAAGCGGGGGCCCAGCTGCTCCTGATTAGGGCCGCGCAGCGGGTCCTCGCCCATCAGGTTGATATGGTCGGTGATCAGCATCAGGTCGCCGGCCTCAAAGGCGGGGTTCAGGCCGCCCGAGGCGCAGGTGACGATTAGGGTGGAGACGCCCAGCGCCTTCATCACCCGGACGGGGAAGGTCACCTGCTGCATGGTGTACCCTTCGTAGTAGTGGACCCGGCCCTTCATGGCGACCACGGTCCGGCCCATCAGGGAGCCGATGACCAGTTCGCCGGCATGTCCGGGAACGGTGGAGACCGGGAAGTGGGGAATCTCGCCGTATGGGATGCGCACAGCGTTCTCAATCTGGTCGGCCAGGTCACCCAGACCCGAGCCCAGGATCAGCCCGATGTCGGGGCTGGCAGCGCCACGGGCAGCGATTGCGGCCCGTGCCTCTTCCATCTGCCGGAGCAAGTCAGACACGGTAGGATCACCTCACGAGATTGGGAGAGACTCTGTCAGGGGTATTGTGACTCATTCGGGATACGGAGCGACCTTCCTGCTGCATGAATGGGTAAATCCGGTAGGGAATCGGTTCAGGCTATTGCAATAAATTCCAATCCATACTACAATTACCCTACAGGGCAATGATCTTCTCCGAGCAGGTTCAGACTTATGTATTGGTCCCTAACAAAGTGGAGGAAACGAGAAGGAGATTCACCGGCGGGGCGCCGAATACCTGCAACCAATGCCGTACCTGTTTGTCGCAACAGAACGCCCTGGCATCGGCCAGGGGCATACTAAGGGCTGCCGTGCCGGCGGGAGGATGCGACTGGCAAGGAGGCGATGTGTGGTGTGGACTGTGATCTACATTGCTCCAAGCAAGCAGGCCGCAGAGGACCTACGGGACGCCCTCAGCCGGGAAGGGCTCCTGGTCAGCCTGCGCGCGACCGGTCTGTCCACCAATGGGGGAGGCTCACATTTCGAACTGCTCGTGCCCAAGGGTGAGGCGCGGGAGGCGCACGAGGCGCTGAATCAGGCCCTGGGACGGAGCCGTTACAGGAAGTAACCGTTGCGGTAAGGAGATGTGGAAATCGGATGACGAGGCTTAGGAAGATCGGTGTCCTTACCAGCGGTGGCGATGCCCCGGGCATGAACTCGGCTGTCCGGGCAGTCGTCCGTCGCGGTCTCTCCCTTGGTGTGGAGGTCGTCGGGGTTCGGCGCGGCTATGCCGGCCTGATTGCGGGAGACTTCGTCGAGCTGACCCTCAGTTCGGTGGGCGATATCATTCATCGGGGCGGCACCATGCTCCACACGGCCCGCAGTGAGCGATTCATGGAGGCGGAGGGGCAGCGGGAGGCGATCGCCCAGGCGCACGCGGCGGGCATTGAGGGGCTGGTGGTGGTCGGTGGCGACGGCTCCTTCCGCGGGGCGATCAAGCTGACCGAGCAGGGGCTGCCGGCGGTCGGCGTACCTGGCACCATTGACAACGACATCTACGGAACCGATCTGACCATCGGCTTCGATACGGCTGTGAACACCTGTCTCGATGCCATTCGCAAGATCCGCGACACCGCCACCTCCCACGACCGGACCTTTGTCTTGGAGGTGATGGGCCGCAACTCGGGCTGGATCGCCCTGGCCTGTGGGCTGGCGGGTGGCGCTGAGTCGATCTTGATCCCGGAGCGGCCGGTGGATATGAATGAGGTGATCGCCCGGTTAAAGCGGGGCGTGGAGCGTGGGAAGCGACACTCGCTGATCATCGTGGCGGAGGGCGCCGGCCAGGGCTTCAAGGTCGGCGAGGTGATTCGGGAGCGGACCGGCTACGACACCCGGGTCGCCGTGCTGGGCCATATTCAGCGGGGCGGCGCCCCGTCTGCGGTGGACGCCATGCTGGCCTCCCGCCTGGGCGCCCGGGCTGCCGAACTGCTGGTGGAGGGCAGGGGCGGCCTCTTCGTGGGCGTGGTCAACAACGAGCTGGTCACCCCGCCGCTGGCGAATGTGCTGGACAAGCAGAAGACGATTCCGGCTGAGCTGATCGACCTGGCCGAGATTCTGGCCATCTAGCTCAACAAGCAGACCCAGCCCTTTTCTCAGGAAGGAGAGCCCAGATGCTGCGCAAGACAAAGATCGTCGCCACGATTGGCCCGGCCAGCGAGAAGTTGGAGGTTCTGACCAAGCTGATCGAAGCCGGTGTCGACGTTTGCCGCCTAAACTTCAGCCATGGAACCCAGGAGGAGCATGGGGTAAGAATCGAGACCATCCGAGCCGCCTCGGCGGCAGCGGGCAAACAGGTCGCGATCATGATCGACCTGAAGGGGCCGGAGATCCGGATCGGCACCTTCGAGAACGGGAAGATCTTCCTCAAGGAGGGCGACCTCTTCACCCTGACCACCGAGAAGGTGGTGGGGAATCAGGAGCGGGTCTGGGTGCAGTACCCGGGCATCGTGAAAGATGTGCTGGCCGGCGGCTACCTCCTGCTAGACGACGGCAACCTGACCTTCCAGGCGATCGAGGTGGGCGAGACGGAGATCCGGTGCAAGGTGATCGTCGGCGGGCCGCTCTCCGACCGCAAGAAGATCAACCTGCCGGGCACCAAGGTCTCGCTGCCGGCGCTCTCGGACAAGGACATCTCCGACATTCAGTTCGGGGTGCGGATGGGCGTCGACTTCGTCGCTGGCTCCTTCATTCGCAAGGCGCAAGACGTGCTCGATATCCGCCGCATTATTGAAGAGGCGGGCGGCAGCCAGCACATCATCTCCAAGGTGGAGTCCCAGGAGGGGTTCGACGAACTGGAGGCGATCCTGCAGGTCTCCGACGGCCTGATGGTCGCCCGTGGCGACCTGGGGGTCGAGGTGCCCGCCGAGGAGGTCCCGCTGATGCAGAAGCGGATGATCGCCCGGGCCAACGCCATGGGCAAGCCGGTGATCACCGCCACGCAGATGCTGGAGTCGATGACGACCAAGCCCCGCCCGACCCGGGCGGAAGCCTCCGATGTGGCCAACGCCATCATGGACGGCACCGATGCGATTATGCTCTCGGCAGAGTCCGCTGCCGGGGAGTACCCGATTGAGGCGGTCCGGACCATGGCGACCATCGCCAAGCGGACCGAGGAGGCGCTGGATCACGCCACGATTCTTACCAAGCGGGGCCGTTTCGGCCAGATGGACTCGGTGACCGAGGCGATCTCCCACGCCACCGTGACCACCGCCATGGAGCTGGATGCGGCGGCGATCATCTCCGCCACTCGCTCGGGCTTCACCGCCCGCATGGTCTCGAAGTACAAGCCGGCCTGCCCGATCATCGCCGTCACCCCCGATGAGGCGGTGGCCCGCAAGATGCGGCTCGTCTGGGGCGTGGTCCCCGTGGTAAAAGCAGAGACCCTGGAGACCGACGCCCTTATGGACCGTGCGGTGGAGGGCGCCCTGGAGTCGGGCCTGGTGAAGAACGGCGACCTGGTCGTGATCACCGCCGGTGTCCCGGTGGGGGTGCAGGGCTCCACCAACCTGATCAAGGTGCACACGGTGGCCGATGTGCTGGTGAGCGGCACCGGCATCGGTCGGACCCCGGTCACCGGCCGGGCCCGGGTGGTGGAGACCGAGGAGGATGCGGCCCAGGTGCTGGAGGGCGAGATCATTATCGCCCGCTTCACCGACGCCGAGTTCGTCCCGGCGATGGAGCGGTGCGCCGGCATCGTCGCCGAGGAGGGCGGGCTCACCTCCCACGCCGCCGTGGCGGGCCTGAGCCTGGGCAAGCCGGTCATCGTCGGAGCGGCGGGTGCGGTGGAGCGGATCACCACCGGCATGGTCGTCACCCTCGACGTCGCCCACGGCCTGGTGCTGCGGGGCGAGGCAAACGTGCGGTAAAGTGGAGGCGGACATGGAGGGCGGCCGCCGCGGGCTGCTCTAAGACGGCCTGTACTTGACGCGGGCCCTGCATCTGGTTCACGATAGACATCGTGAGCCAGGGCAGGGTCCCTTTTCCTTGGCGAGGAGGCGTACGCAGAATGGTCACAGCAGAAGTCAGGGTGCGATATGCGGACACCGACGCGATGGGTGTGGTCTACCACGCCAACTACCTGGTCTGGTTCGAGGTGGGCCGGGGCGAGCTGATGCGGGCCTTTGGCATGCCCTATGCCGACTTCGAGAAGCGGGGAATCCTGGTCCCGGTGGTGGAGGGCCAGGTCAAGTGGCTCTACCCCGCCCGCTACGACGACCTGCTGCGGGTGGAGACCCGGGTCGAGGAGCTGCGCCCGGCCAAGATCACCTTCGCCTACCGGATCCTGCGGGCAGAGGATGGGAAGCTCTGCTGCGAGGGGAAGACGATCCACGCCTTCCTGGGGCAGGGGGGCCGTCCCTCGGCGCTGCCGAAGCTGGCGCCCGACCTGTGAGCGGCCTTCCAGACCAAGATCGCGGAGCAGGGGGAGCGCTGATCCATCCCCCTGTGCTGAATGTTCGGATAAACCGATACCCGTACTCGGATTTATCCCCCTTTCGTCTAAAAGAAACGAGTGGACCATGTGACCGGAATCACCTGCCAGGGCGGGTGAATTGGTTATCATGTAGGCAGACTAGAACGTGAGTCGCCCCCCTGGGGCCTCGGGAGGAACAGATAAGATGGCTGCAACCCGTGAACAGGTTCTGGAAGCGCTCAAGAATGTGAACGACCCGGAGCTGCACAAGTCGGTCGTCGAGTTGGATATGGTGAAGGACATCAAGATCGACGGCGGCCATGTGACCGTCACCATCAACCTGACGGTCCCCGGCTGCCCGCTGAAGGCCCGCTTCGAGCATGACGTCGAGGCCGCCCTGAAGCAGGTTCCCGGCGTGGAGCGGGTCACCACCCTCTTCGGCTCCATGAACGCCGAGGAGCGTGCGGCGGTGGCGGCGAAGGTCCGCGGCGGCGCCCCGCATGCCGATGCCGCCCAGGCTACCATGGCACTGGCCACCCGCACCACCATTATCGGCGTCGCTTCCGGCAAGGGCGGCGTGGGCAAGTCGACCACCACGGTCAATCTGGCGGTGGCGCTGAAGAAGCTGGGCTACCACGTCGGTATTATCGACGCCGACATCTACGGCTTCTCCATTCCGCGGATGATGGGCAACATGTCCCGCCCCGAGCAGCTCGACGAGCAGATTCTGCTGCCGGTCTGGGCCCATGGAATCCCCTTCATCTCCGCCGGCTCGCTGGTCAACGAGGACCAGGCGATCATCTGGCGGGGTCCGATGCTGGGCAAGATGATCGAGCAGTTCCTGACCAACGTGCAGTGGGGCAAGCTGGACTACCTGCTGATCGACCTGCCCCCCGGCACCGGCGATGTGGCGCTCTCTATCGCCCAGATGCTCCCCAATACCGATCTTGTGCTGGTTACCACCCCGCAGGCTGCCGCCGCTCAGGTGGCGAGCCGTGTCGGATCCATGGCCTCCCGCACCAACCAGCGGATCGTGGGCGTGATCGAGAACATGGCCTACTTCCTCTGCGATGAGTGCGAGAAGAAGCACTACATCTTCGGCAAGGGAGGCGGCGCAGCGCTGGCGGCCAACCTGGGCTGCGATGTGCTCAGCCAGGTTCCGCTCACCTCCGATGTCCGCCTGGGCTCCGACGTGGGCGACCCGATTGTGGCGGACAAGGAGGATCACCCGGCGGCGAAGGCCTACCTGGAGGCGGCCCGCAAGCTGGCGGAGATCTCGCCCCCCAAGGTCTGGTCCGACGAACTGCGGCTGATTTAACCGATCTTCAAAGCCCTCACTGCCGACCAGGCAGTGAGGGCTTTTGGCTCCCCCTGTTGTAGCCTGTTCGCCACTGTTCCGGTGGTGGACAGGTGTTTTTGTTGTGAATATCGGTTCAGGGGAGAACAATTGGAGGATATAGAATGGATGGTGCCGTAACTCCCTGATGATTCCCTGTCTCCGTACGAACAGGCTGTCGGGGAGATTGAGCGCGCGTGAAGGCTGTCACCTTGGGAGGTGGTTGGATGGACTTCCAGGCTTTTTTGGACCTGATCGGTCCGCATGCAGCGGCGCGTCAGGTGGAGGCGGGCGCCCGGATCGTGGAGCAGGGGGCCCAGGTTGACGAGGTCTCTTTTATCGCGGACGGTGGGGTAGACTTGATGCTTCCCGGTATTCCGCCGGTCATTCTGGACCACCGGGGTCCGGGTGAGGCGGTGGGCGCTGAGTGGGTGGTCACTGGAGAGCCTGCCGGCTGTAGTGTGGTGGCGGCCCAGGGGACACGGCTGCTCTCTGTCTCCAAGGAGACGCTGTACAAGCTCCTCGCCGAATCTGGCGACTTCGCCCGGCATTTTCTTGAGATCACCATGGTGGGCAAGATGGCGGTTCAGCAGGCAGCGGGCCGCATGCATGTCCGTGCGAACCAACTGGAGGCCCACATTGCCAGTCAGGTCGATGACCGGTATGGTGACCTGCTCGGCTCCTCCCGGGCCATGAAGGCGCTTCGTGAGCAGGTGCGCATTCAGGCCGACCTGGCGGACCCGCTTCTTCTGGTTGGCGAGCCGGGCGTCGGAAAGGAACTGGTGGCGGCGAACATCCACCTGATGGGCGCCCGGAAGACCGAGGCCTTCGTCATGCTCCACGCCGCCGAGTGGACGGCCGACCTGTGGCGAGAGAAGGTGGAGATTGCTGCGGGCGGCACCATTCTGGTCCGCGAGATCGCCGACCTGCCCGCCGAGGGCCTTGCCGCCGTGGGCGCCCTCTGCGTGCGAGCGGCCAGCGACCAGCCCCGGCTGATCGCCACGCTCACGGAGCGCTCTGGTCAGACCCCCAGGCGGGTGCCGCCGTGGGGCTCCGTGCCCTCCCTGCGTGTCCTCCCCCTGCGGGAGCACAAGACCGATATCCCGGAGCTGGCCCGCGCCTTCCTGCGGGAGTTGAACGCCGTCTACGGCGCCACCGATCAGGCGATCAGCAGCGAGGCCATGCGTCTGCTCATGGCCTACCCGTACCTCGCTGCCAACGTGGCGGAACTGCGATCGATCATCACGCACGCTGCCCACGTGGCCGGTGGCGACCAGATCCGGCCCGAGCACTTGCGCCTGGGCGTGCATGGTCCCCGCGCCGGCCGCCCGATGGTCGGTCTGGCCCTGGGTGGCGGCGTGGTGCGGGGGATGGCCCATATCGGCGTCCTCCAGGTTCTCACCGAGCAAGGGATTCCGATCGACATCGTGGCTGGGACCAGCGTCGGCTCGCTGATCGGCGCCGCCTATGCGGGCGGCATGGATATGTACGAGCTGGAGCGACTGGTTCCGACCCTATCGTGGCCCAAGCTGGTCAGCCCCTCCTGGCCGAAGAATGGGATGCTTAACAGCACCAAGCTGGGCCGCTTCCTGGAATCCCTGATCGGTCCGAAGACGATCGAGGAGCTGCAGGTCCGGTACGCCGCCGTGGCGGTCGACCAGGCGACCGGTGACGAGGTGATCTTGCGGGACGGACCGCTCACCACAGCGGTGCGGGCCTCGGCGGCGATCCCCGGTCTCTTTCAGCCGATTGAGCGTGACGGGCGCAGCCTGATCGACGGCGGTCTGGTCAACAACGTTCCAGCCAGTGTGGTCCGCTCCATGGGAGCCGACGTGGTGATCGCCGTCGACGTGCGGGATTACAACTACTTCTCCGCCGGCGAGGAAGGCGGGCTGCTGATGTCCTTCCTCCGGGGCTACGACATCATGATCCACCGGGCTGCCCAGTCGGAGCTGGAGTGGGCGGACGTGCCGATCTTGGCGACGAAGCCGGGGGTGAACCCCTATGGTTTTGCTATGGCCAAGGAGCTGATCCAGGCCGGGCGGGAGCGGGCGGAGGAGGCCATGCCGGCCATCCGGGCAGCCCTGCGCTCGGCGGAAGAGCGGGTGAGTTAGGAGGTCGGGGACCCGGGCAGTATCATCAGCGGGGGAGGAATCGAGATGGAGATTACCGTGACCAGGGAGCGCATCTTCCGGCTTCATCCCCATGTCGACTGGACAACTGCCAAGGTACGGGTGGAGGACAAGCGGGTCAACCTGGTCGCCGGCACCATGGGGGCGCTCTTCTCCCGACCGAAGCCCGAGGATATCCGGCTGATCTACTCGGAACGGCGCCTTGAGCCCATCTGGCACATCGGCGTTCACACCCGAACGGTCTACGACCGGCAGGCCTCCTACACGGTTCCTATCACCGGAGCAGAGGTCAAGCGGGTGACGATCCTCGGCCAGACCCTGTCTGTCCAGCCGAAGGGGCCGTCTGTGGTGCTGCAGGCGATGGAACACTGCGAGGAGGAGCTCCAGAAGAACTGGGCCTACGGGGGCGACGGCGTGGCCCGGACCGAACTGGTTCCCCTGCTCGCCGGGGCGAAGGACGAGATCGAGGACCTGAACGCCCTGGCGGCCGAAGGCATTATCGTTGTTCCGCCCGAGGTGAGGGCGAATTCCTTGATCCGGCAGATCGTCAGCCAGGTTGTAAAGCCGGTCAAGGCCCAGGTGATCCACGAAGAGCGTGTGGACATCGACATGGTGGATCTCTACTTCCGGCCGGTCTATGCGTTCGAGTTCGAATGGGCTGCCAAGTCCAAGCAGGTGGTGGTGGAGTTCGACGGCATCACCGGCGAGATGCGGACAGGCAAGGCGTTCAAGGATCAATTGAGGTCGGTGCTCAACCCGGCGCTCATGTTCGACCTGGGGGCCGATGCGGTTGACCTGGTGGTGCCCGGCGCCGGCATTGCCATGAAGTTGGTTCGGGCGGTGGTGGACCGGAAGAAGTGAGCCCCGGCAGGTCCCGAATGGAAAACTACTGGATCAGGAGGGCGATCGAATCGTGACTTCGATGGAGCAGACCGACCGCCGGGTGACCAACCTGATCCTGCGCTACAAAAGCGCCGGCCCCTTTGAGACCCAGCCCTTCATTCCCGAGGAGGAGCGGCTCGAGGGGCTGACCGCTGAGGCCCGCACCCTCTCGGCCGAGATCCTGACCCTGCCCGAGGGCGTGGTGCGCAGCCACTGGCTGGAGGTGCTTGAGTCCTTCACCGCCCGGCTGGAGGAGGACCGACGCTACCCCTTCCGCTACGTGGGCGGGGTGACCGGCGCCCTGACCGACCTGTTCTTCGAGGACCCCCGACCGATGGGTGAGCGGCTGGAGCCCCTTCTGGCCAGGCTCGAGGCCGCCCCGGCGATCATCGCTGAGGCCGGCGCCATGACCGCCTCGCTCACCGTGGAGCGGCGGGTCCAGGTGGAGCGGGCGCTCGAGGCCCTCCTCCGGGCGGTTGAGCGGGCGGAGGCATCGGTGGCGGTGTGGGACCGTAAAGATGATCTGGCCGAAGGGTTAATGGGCGTCAGGGAGACCGCCCTGGCGCTCAAGGCCGACGTGAGGGGGCTGAAGCCCGACGGCTCGCTCCCGGACCTGCCCTACGAGCGGGTGATCGGGGAGATCTTCGGGGGCGACCTCTCCGCCACCCTGGGCTGGGCCGCCGACGAGATCGCCCGGTGCGACGAGGAGTACCGGGCGCTGGCCGCCCGCCTGAGCCCGGGGAAGAGCCCCCGGGAGATCCTGGCGGCAGAGCTGCCCCACGCCCCCAGCCCGGAGGCGATGTTCGCCGAGATGGCCGGCTACGTGGCCATGGCCCGGAAGGCCTGCCTGGAGCTGATGGACCTCCCGGAGGGGGAGGTCTGCGAGATCGCCGAGGTCCCCGACCAGATCAAGGACTCCTACCCCTGGGGCGGCTACCGGGGCGGGAACATCTTGCGGGGGAGCCTGGCGGGCAAGGTCTTTCTCAACCAGCACAACTACACCGCTGTCTCCCGCGGCTGGATGCAGATGATGGCGCTGCACGAGTGCTACCCCGGTCACCATGCCCAGCGGGTGAAGGTGACCGCCTCCTCTCTGCCGCTCTCCTTCAAGGTCGGGCTCTCCATGACGCGGGACTCGCACCTGACCGAGGGCATCGCCCACCGCTCCGAGAAGTTGCTGGAACAGATCTTCCCAGACCGCGCCTTCCCGCTCTTCGTCGCTTACCGGCGGCTGCATACTGCGGTGCGGGTCAAGGCGGACATCGACCTGAACCTGTACCGGAAGCCCGCCGCCGAGGTGGCAGGGCTCTACCAGGTCTACCTGGGCTTTACCGAGGCGGAAGCGCTGGGCCAGGTGCGCTTTCAGGAGCAGTGGCCCGGCTACATGACCACCTACTACACCGGCATGCGGGAACTGGAGCGGCTTGAGCAGAGCCACGGTCTGAGCGGCCGGGCCTGGAACGAGCTTCTCTTCTCTGTAGGGTTCGTCTCCATGAAGACGCTGAAGGGGCTTCTCGCCCTTCCGGCCGACCAACGGACTGCCATCTTGGAAGGGAGACTTGAAGCATGAGACACCAGATCCTGTATCAGCCCAGTTACTCGCTGGCGGTGGTCAACCTGGAGCCGGGAGAGATCCTGCAGGCGGAGGCCGGGGCCATGGTCTCCATGAGCGGCAACATCGCCCTGCAGACGGAAATGAAGGGCGGCTTTCTCGGCGCCCTGGGCCGCTCAATCATGGGCGGGGAGTCCTTCTTTACCTCGAAGTACCAGGCGCAGGGCGGCCCCGGCGAGGTCACCCTGGCCCCGGTTCTGCCCGGCGATGTGAACGCCCTGACGCTGCAGGGCCAGACCCTGTTCCTGAAGTCGGGCGCCTTCCTTGCGGGCGATGCACGGCTGACCGTCGACTCCCAGTGGGGCGGCGCCCGGGGCTTCTTCGGCAGCGGCGGGCTCTTCCTGCTCCGGGTGCAGGGCCACGGCATGCTCCTGTTCAACTCCTACGGGGCGCTGCACTGGAAGGAGCTGGCGCCGGGCGAGCGGTACATGGTCGATACGGGCCACGTGGTCGGCTTCAGCGATGGGATTCAGTTCAGCGTCCGCAAGGCGGCACAGGGCTGGTTCTCCACTATCGCCAGCGGCGAAGGGTTGGTCTGCGAGTTCACCGGGCCGGGGCTGGTCTACATGCAGACCCGCTCGGAGGAGGCGCTGGTCAACTGGATCATCCCGAAGATCCCCCGTCGGAGTGAATAGAGCATCAGAAAAGACGAAGGCGGCGGGCCATGCCCGCCGCCGGTCGCGTCCAGCCGGGGGCGCCGTACGCCAGCGCCAGCCGTCCGACGAAGCGGGCATCTTCCTCGATCCAGTGGATCACTTTGGGCCGCTCTGCCGGTGCGGCCGCCAGGAGGAACTCGGCCTGGCGCCAGGTGTTATCCCGGAAACGCTTCAGCCCTACGGCGGCCAGGATCTCGTCGAGGCTGCCCATCGCCCAGCCCAGGTAGCGGACCAGGAGGCCGTAGTGCTCGGCGATCTCGCCCTCCACCGCCGCGATGATCTCCGCCAGAATCCGATTGATCTGGTCGTGGTCGAAGCGCCGGCGGTCCATCCGGTCGGGGTGAGTCCAGTCTTGCTCCTCCCGAAGGATCGCCGCCAGCACCTGGGGCAGGTCGTTGTTGATGTGGGCATTCACCCCCAGGACCACATCTTCCAGGAGAAATGCCCGGCGCCGGGCAGCCGTTTCAAAGGCCAGCCGCCAGGCCGGCGGGCAGCGCTGCCCCCGCTCGTAGGCGTGGTAGGCCTCGAAGTACAGATCGGCAAAGCGGAGCGCCACCCGCTCGATCCAGACAGGGTCGAGGAAGAAGTCATCGGACTCCATGCGCAGCAGAACCCGGCGGCTCATGTGGGCGTATACCCGCAAAAAGGCGGCTCGGTGGTCGTTTGTCGCGTCGAGCCGCCTCAGCATTCCGTTCATCCGCTCGATCAAGCCGTGCATCGCCTCGAAACTGGCCACCGGCACGCACCCCCTGCCGATGGGTATGCGATCGCCGCCCGGTCACAGACCAGGCCCCTCAGTCCGTGTCATTTGTGCAACACCGCCGGGCTTCGTATGGCCGCCCTGACAGGCGGGAACGCTACCCCCGGTCCCGGTTGCAGTACAACCAGACAGGGGGCGTTGCGTGGTGAAGGTGCGCACGGAGAAGGGTACGTTGAACCTGCGCGGTATTGAGCGACGGGGGACGACGGACGGTGCGGCCAACTACGAGTTCGCAAATGAGGTGGCCGGCTTCGGGGCCGGCCCCGCTGGAGAGGCGAAGCGAGGCGCCAATCGGGTGGGGCGGAACAACCAGCAGACCACGGTCAACCTGCGCGGGGAGTACGGTCGATAACGGGACCCGAAGAGGCTGGGCGATTGCCCGGCCTCTTTGTCACTGGGAGGCCCATGACACCATGATAAAAAAGACGAGCGGGATGGCGGATCTCTCTCCGCCATCCCGCTTTTATACACCAGGGTCAATCTCCAGCAGCGTCTTTCGGTTCGGCATCTTCCAGACCATCAGGAAGGCGTCGACCTGGTCCCAGAAGGCCTCAATCCCCATCGCCCGCTCCCGGGTGTCGTAGGTGTTCGGCAGACCGATGCCGCCCCCGCCTACGTCGATAATCAGCCCGTCCCGGAGCGCCAGGGTGAGGTACTGCACATGCTGGCGGGTCACTCGCAGCGTGGTTCGGTCGGAGAGCCACTGGGCGATGGTCTCGTGCGTCGCCGCCAACTCACGCCGGCCCGCCGCCTTCCGCTCCTGAATCAGGTCGATGAAGGCGTGCAGCAGAATCGACTCCAGTTGATCCTCCTGAATGTCCGTGCGATACCGGGGCTCTCCCATGGCCCCAAACCCCCTCTAGCCCGACAGGAGCGGGAAGCTCACCGTGAACTTCGACCCCTTGCCCGGCTCGCTCTCGAGCCTGATCTCGCCACCGTGCTCCTCGACCATTGTCCGAACAATCGGAAGGCCCAGCCCGGTGCCGCCCACCTCCCGGACGTATGGATGCTCCGCCCGGTAGAACTTCTCGAAGATCCGCTTCTGCTCCGCCTGCGGCACACCGATGCCGGTGTCCTCCACCACCAGGTCGACGGTGTCCCGCCCCTGCTGCACCGTCACCTTCACCCGGCCCTCCCGTGTGTACTTCACGGCGTTGGAGACCAGGTTGGCGGCAATCTGGGTCAGCTTGTCGGGGTCGGCGGAGATCAGCGGCAGGTCGCCGGGGATCGCCTTCACCACGAAGTTCAGCCCCTTCTGCTCCGCCTGGACCCGGAAGGTCTCGGCCACCTGCTGCACCACCCGGGCAAGGCAGACCTGGGTTCGCTGAAGCGGGGTTCGGCCCGATTCGATCTTCTGAATGTCAAGCAGGTCGTTGATCAGGTTGGTCAGGCGCGTCGTGTTCCGCTGAACTACATTCAAGAACTCCCGCTGCTGCTCCTGCAACGGACCGGCGGCATCTGCAAGCACCAGTCCCAGGTAGCCCATGATCGAGGTGAGGGGGGTCCTCAGCTCATGGGAGACCGTGTTGACGAACTCGGACTTGAGCCTGTCCAGCTCGGCCAGCTCGGTCACGTCCTGGAAGGTGAAGAGGCGGCCCACCCGGCTCTGGCCGGTGCCCACGGGGGCAGACGACCACTGCAGCGTGTAGCCGTTCGCGAGGCGAATACGCCCCTCGGCCACCGCGTCCGGCGAGTGAATCAGGCTGCGGACCGTGTCGGGGAATGGGTCGTTCTTTGGCAGGAAGTTGCCGACCTGGGCCAGCATCTGTTCCGCACTGGCATCTTCGGTCACGTCGCCGAAGAACTCCCGGAAGGTGGTGTTGACCACCAGCAGGCTGCCGCCCGTGTCACAGAGCCAGGCGCCTGCCCGCATCGTGGTGACAATGGAGAGGTAGATATCCAGCTGGGCGGCGGCCCGGTCCCGCTCCTCTTCCAGCTGGGCGTTGAGCATCTCAATTTGGGCGGCCTGCTCCTGGAGCGACTGGAAGGCACGCTTGACCTCCAGGTGGTTGTAGGCGGCTGCCAGGGCGACCGCCGCCTGGCCGGCCACCGCTTCCCAGAGCGCCCGCGCCTCCCTGCCCACCGCTCCGGCTTCGGTGAAGGCGATAATCACCACACCGATCACTCTGCCGGTGTGAACCAGGGGCACGTAGACCTCTTGCGCCACCGGCAGGTCGGTCTGCCAGACGGAGAGGCGGGTGGTGGTCTCCGGGTAGTGAGCGGTCACCACCTCCTGCCGCTCCGCACAGCGCGCCAGCGCCCCGGACCGGCGAATAAAGGTCCCCTTCAGGTCTGGCGAGAGCCAGCGCTCCGCCTGCACCAGCATGCGGTCACCGTACTCCTCGGCCAGCAGCAGGGCGCCCGCCGCCCCGCCGAAGAGGTCGAGATATTCATCGACAATCAGATGCGAGAGTAGTTCGATCTCGATCGTGCCGATCATTTTGCCGGAGAGGTTGTGGAGCCGGCTCAGCCGCCGCTCCTGCTGCTCCACTTCGGCCGCATGTGACTGAAGCGCCTCCTGCTGGGCCAACAGCTCCTCATTCTGGGCCAGGAGTTCTTCCTGCTGGGACTGAAGCTGCTGTTCCTGCTCGGCCAGGGTGAGCGACATGGTGGTGAAGGCCTCGGCTACCTCCTGGAGCTCGCCATCGAGCGGCGTGTCAATGACCACACCTCGTTCGCCGCCGGCAATGCGGTTCGCCGCCCCAGCCAGGGCGGTGGTGGACCGGGTGACGCCGCGGGCGAAGACCAGGAAACCACCAAGGGCCAGAAGGGCCGCAATGGTTACGCTGAGCCAGGTAACCAGCTGCACCTGCTCGGCCGCCTTGTTGGCGACCTCGACCTCCCGGGCTAGCCGGTCGGACTCCCAACGAATAAACTCGTCGGCCACCTTACGAATCTCATCAATATAATTGAGGCCGCTGGTGGCAATTAGCCTGCCAGCCTCGGGCGAACCTTGCCGCTTCAGTTGAATCTCCGGCTCGGCCACCTTCTCCCGCCAGGTGGTGACCAGCTCGCGCACCAGTTGCAGGCGGTTGGTCTGCGCCGAGTCATCCGCTGCCTCCCGCGAGAGCCGACTCAGAATCTGATCGAGCCGGACGCTGCTCGGCTCGTAGGGGGCAAAGAAGGCATCCTCACCGGTGAGCTGGTAGCCCCGCAGGGCGGAGACCATCTCCGTGAAGGTGCCGGTTGCCCGCTCCATCAGCATGACGTTCTCCCGGGTGTGCTCGGCCCGATGTTGGAGGAGACTCAGCTGGGCAAAGGTAATGGAGAGGACCCCGCCCAACCCGACCAGCAGGGAGAGGAGAAAGACCACCAGACCCAGCACCCGCACCCGCAGGCCTGTATCCCAGCGGTAGGATGATCGCTTCATGCAATGGCCTCCCGTACGGTGTGAATCAGTTTTTCCAGCTGAAACGGCTTGACCAGGTAGGCGGCCGCGCCGGCCGAGATGCCCGCGTCTACATCGGTCTGCTGTGCGCGGGCGGTCATCAGGATCACTGGAATATGGCGCAGGCCAGGAGTAGACTTGAGGGCGTTCAGGCACTGGAGGCCGTCCATCCCCGGCATCATCCAGTCGAGCAAAATAACATCGGGTGCGCCCTTCTTGGCCTTCTCCAGGGCGGCGGCTCCATCGTGAGCCAGCGTTACCTCGAAGCCATGAAACTTCAATTGAAAGGCGACGAGGCGGGCGATATCCAGGTCATCATCGGCGACCAAGATGTGCGGCATGTGGTGATCCCTCCATCTTATGGCCGGTAAGCAAAGCCTAAGGAATTGGTACGGCAATGTCTGTGACCGATCATCACAGAAACCGCCCTTTCCTATAAGTGTAACAGCAGTAATCGATAACTTGGGGATATGTTTCGCACTAGTCTCTAGACCGGAGGAGCATAGACCTATAGCCCCCAACGTAGTCCTAGAGGGCTGAATGTGACGGTGAAATGGCCCGGGCGAGGCCGCCGGTTAGCGCAGAATGCGCACCATGTCAGACCCAGATCGATAGGTAGCCGTATGATAAAGGGCCCCAGGGTTTTTCCCTGGAGCCCTGTTTATGTCTGGTGCCGAAGGCGGGACTCGAACCCGCACGGGGTCTCCCCCACTCGATTTTGAGTCGAGCGCGTCTGCCATTCCACCACTTCGGCATAGAGTGCTTAGTTATGATAGCACAGCCCGCAACCGCTGACAAGGCAGTGCCGAATGGTTCCAGTAGACGGTTCGCGCAGGTATTTACCGCTTGCTTGACGAAGAACAGAGAGATTCTTGCGTCCTTACGGGGGCACAGGCGGACGGAACCCGCGCGAGAGCGGGTCGTTCGGGGCCACACCACGTTCAGACTTTACGTAATGCTTTGCTTGGATTACAATAAGTCGGCAATCGCGACGAGATCGCGAAAAAATCCTGATCCATTCTGGAACAATGTGCCCCCCACATCCGTCTGCAACAATGCCCCGCAATTGGGGAGGAGTGAACCAGGTGTCGAAATCCCTCGACGAACTACTCGTAGAGAGGGCGAAGCGGGGAGACGTTGAGGCCTTCGAGCAGTTGATCGGCCAGCACCAAAAGACGGTTTACAATATCGCCTACAGGCTGACCGGCAACCATGAAGATGCCTCCGATGTCGCCCAGGAAGCCTTTATTCGGGCCTACAGTTCGTTGGCCGAGTTCCGTGGCGACTCCTCCTTCGCTACGTGGCTCTACCGGATCGTCAACAACGCCTGCCTCGACGAACTTCGTAAGCGGAAACGGCAGCGGGTCACCTACATCGACGAGTCTGTCACCATGGACGACGGTGAGATGTCCCGACAGATTGCGGACACGGCCGACGGCCCGGAACAGGCGCTCGAGCGGGTGGAGGTCCAGCGAGCGGTTCACGAATCGATCAACACGCTGGATGACGAATATCGGATTGTGCTCGTGATGCGGGACATTCAGGGGTATTCTTACAATGAGATTGCGGACGCGCTGGGGATCAATCTCGGTACCGTCAAATCCCGGTTGAATCGGGCCAGAAACGCTCTTAAAGAAAAGTTTGGGAGCCTGGAACTTTTGACGCCGAGAGTCGTCTACAGCGGTAGGAGGGGAAGAATCCATGAACTGTGACGGAGTGCGCGGACTTCTATCCGCCTATGTGGATGGTGAGCTTTCCGCAGGGGAGCTGTTGCGTGTTGAACAGCACCTCCGGCGCTGCCATTGGTGCGCGGATGAAGTCGATGCCCTCCGCCAGACCATTGCACTTGTTGCCTCTCTTGAAGAGGTCGAGGTTCCCGCGGCCTTCCGCATCCAACTCCATAACCGGTTGGTGGCCCTTGGGCCACCTGTGAAGGCGGGTCGCATCGCTGTGGCTCACCGTTCCAAGCGACAGGATTTCCGTCGCTGGGCGGTGCCCGCCGCGGCTGCGGCCGCTTTGGTTATCGGTGCGGCCGGACTCAACCGCTTCAACCCGCCCATTCCCGTCAACCCGCCGCAAATTGGGGAGCGGTTCCCCGGCACGGCCGAGACGGCCCAGGGCAGTCCGACTGGCGAGGTCGTCAGCAACAACCCGGGTGGCGGGGTGGAGACCGGTGATTCCAAGAGCAATGTAAACACAGTGCATAACTCGTCTGGCGAGGGTAACAAGGGTAACTCGGCTTCGACTGGCACGACCAACCCGAACCCGCCTGCTACCAGCAATTCTACTGATTCTCCTAATACCAGTGGGTTGGGCACGACCAGCAACACGCCGGGAATCAAGACGGCCTCGTTCAAGGATGACATCAGCGAGCCCACCTCTTACGCCAAGGTGATGCAGCCCGTCGCCTCTGCGGAGGCCGCCGTGGTGGAGCCTGCCACCCTGGTTGAAGAGTTGACGAACCACTTCACAAACGCCACGGTCCGGCATACCACCGACGATCTCACCGGCATCCACCGGTTGCTGATCATCGTGCCGTCTGCGGAGTTTAAGGCTGGGCTTGCCTTTGTAGAAGCAAAGCTTGGCCAGCCGGCGGTCGATCAGTCGCTGCCGCTCGACCTGGATCAAATGAACACCCTCTGGGAGAGCCTGACCAAGCTGGATCAGCAGGCCGAAGAGCTTGCAGCCCGCAAGGCGACCGATCCGCAGGCTGAGAAGGAACTGGCGCTGCTCCAGGAGGAGGCCAACCAGATCCGGCAGGCCTACCAGAAGCTCGTAGCCATGTCCGAGTCCGGCACGATCAATGTCACCCTTAAGCCGATGAAGGGCCAGTAGGAGTTGACTATACACCTGTGAAGCCTCAGCACTTTGCTGCACTGGCCGGGGTTCTGGTGGTCATGGCGCTGATCCTGCTCGTAGCGGAACGCCCAGCCCCAGAGAGCAGCAGCCAGGCGGCCGAGAGCCCACCCCGCACCGTCACGGTGACGGGCGAGGGGGAGATGCGGGCCAAGCCCGACCAGGTCACGCTGACCTTCGGCGTATCCACGTGGACGCAAGGGGCTTCCGCCGGAGAGGCGGAGGCCCTGAATCTCGCGTCTCGGGACCGCCTGACCGAGACCCTGAAGCGGGCCGGCGTTGACCCAGACCACCTCAGCGCCACCCACCCGCTGGTCACCCCGCTCACCCGGCAGGACTACGCCGGCAAAACCTACCTCACAGGCCACCAGGCGGTAAGCCGGGTAACGGTCACCGTCACGGCTCTGCAGCGGGCCGATGGACTCATGGCTGCCGGCCTCGCCAACGGAGCCACCTCACTGGATGAGGTGGTCTACGGCCTCACCAGCGCCGAGGGCGTCCGGCAACGGGCGGTTCAGGCCGCCCTGGAGAACGCCGCCGTGCGAGCCGGGGCGATCGCACAGGCGGAGGGACAAAGCCTGGGCGACCTGCTCGTGGTGGAGGTGCTGGAGGAGGAGGCCCCCACCCCACAGAGCGCCACCGCTCCGGGGGATCTGATCTTCCGGGTGAAGGTGAGGGCTACCTATAACTTCTAGGGGATCGCTTCGGCGGTCCCTTTCTCTTGTTCCCGTTCCGCGCTTTCGACCCAACCCGCAGGACTTCCCCAACCCCGCCTTGAAATAAGTTGGAAGCAGTGCGGCCAAGCTACATAGGTGCAACAGAGAGGTGAGCCTCGTGTCTTCATCGCAAGCGAAGAAGCTGATTTTGCTCGACGGTAACAGCCTGGCCAACCGGGCCTTTTATGCCTTGCGCCTCTTCTCTACCAGCGAAGGGATTTTCACCAATGCCGTATACGGCTTCCTTACCATGCTCTACAAGCTGATCGAAGAGGAGAAGCCCGACTACCTGGCGGTCGCCTTCGACAAGGGAAAGGTGACCTTCCGCCATGCCGACTACGCCGAGTACAAGGGGACGCGCAAGGCGGCTCCCGATGAGTTCAGGCCGCAGATGGACCTTCTCCGTGATGTGTTGACCGCCCTCAACGTGCCCTGGTTCCGTATCGACAACTACGAGGCGGACGACATTCTCGGGACGCTCTCCAAGCAGGCCTCCGAGAAGGGGATCGAGACGCTGATCGTCACCGGCGACCGGGACGCCCTGCAGTTGGTGAACGAGAAGGTCAAGGTGCTCATGACCAAAAAGGGCATCTCCGAGACGGTTCGCTACGACCCCGCCCAGTTGATGGAGGAGCTGGGGCTCACCCCGCCCCAGATCATCGAGCTGAAGGCGCTCATGGGCGACTCCTCCGACAACATCCCCGGCGTGCCGGGGGTTGGCGAGAAGACAGCGCTCAAGTTGCTGGGCGACTTTGGCACCGTCGAGGGGGTCTATGAGCACGTCGATGAGATCAAGGGGGCGCTTCAGACCAAGCTGAAGGAGAACAAGGAGCTTGCCTTCCTCTCCCGGAAGCTGGCCACCATTGCGCTCGATGCCCCGGTCGAGCTGGACCCCGACCAACTGAAGCTGCGTGAGCCCAACTACCCCGAGGCGAACGCCCTCTTCCGCAAGCTGGAGTTCAAGTCGCTCCTGCCCAAGGTCACCCCGCCCGAGGGAACGGCGGAGGCCGAAGAGGTAAAGGAGCAGGCCGAGGCGGCTGCGGTCAGCCTGGTGGAGGCCCGGAGGGTGGAGGCGAGCGGGGATCTAAAGGTCAAGGCAGACCAGCCGCTGCCCGTTTTGGCGCAGATGACGGTGCCCGCGGGTAACCCCGGCCGGCCCCGCCCCGTGGGTGTGGCGCTGGGCAGCCCCCCGGTCTGGGTCACCGGTGACGCCGTGACCGATGTGGCCCCGCTGCTGGAAGGGGCGGCCGAGGTGTTCGGCCACGATCTGAAGGGGCTCTACAACTGGGCCTACGCCCAGGGCGCCCACCCGGTCCCCGCCGCCTTCGACGCGGCGCTGGCCGCCTACCTGCTGGACCCGGGCCGCAACAGCTATGACCTGGAGTCTCTCGCCCGCCAGTACGGCCTGGGCGAACTGCCCACGGGCGACCTGCCGGACGCCTGGACCACCCGGGCCTCCGTTCTGGCCGCCCTGCGGGAGAAGATGGAGGCCGCGCTGGAGGAGCAGGGGCTGACCCGACTCTTCCGGGAGGTGGAGATGCCGCTCATGCCGATCCTCGCCGAGATGGAGGCGGTTGGCGTCGGCATCAACCAGGCTACGCTGGCCCAGATGAGCGTAGAACTGGACAAGCGCATCAACCAGCTGACCCAGGAGATCTACGACCTGGCCTCCACCCAGTTCAACATCGGCTCCCCCAAGCAGCTGGGCGAGGTGCTCTTCGAGAAGCTGAAGCTCCCGGCCGGCAAGAAGACCAAGACCGGCGGCTACTCCACCGACGCCGAGGTGCTCGAAGAGCTGGCCGCCGAGTACCCCATCGCCGAACGGATTCTCGACTACCGGACGCTGACCAAGCTGAAGGGAACCTACGTGGATGCCCTGGGCCAGCTGATCGCCCGGGACGGGCGGATCCACACCACCTTCGGGCAGACGGTGGCCGAAACGGGGCGGCTCTCCAGCAAGGACCCGAACCTGCAGAACATCCCGATTCGCATCGAAGAGGGCCGGCGGATCCGTAAGGCCTTCGTTCCGGCGCCGGGCCACCGCCTGGTGGCCGCCGACTACTCCCAGATCGAGCTGCGGGTGGTGGCGCACTACTCGGGCGACCCCGCCCTGCGGGAGGCCTTCGAGAAGGACCAGGATATTCATACGCGAACCGCAGCCGAGGTATGGGGCGTCTCATTTGACGAGGTCGACTCCGACATGCGTCGCAAGGCGAAGGCGGTCAACTTCGGCCTCATCTACGGCCAGACCGACTTCGGGCTGGCTCGGGCGGTGGGCATGACCCGGGCGGAGGCGAAGCAGTTCATTGAGACCTACTTTGACAAGTTCGCCGGGGTGAAACGGTACATGGAGGAGAAGAAGGCGGAGGCCCGGGAGAAGGGCTACGTCACCACCCTCGACGGCCGCCGGCGCCCCCTGCCCGAGATCAACCACCGCATCTTCACCATTCGCCAGAATGCCGAGCGCATGGCGATTAACACCCCGATTCAGGGGACCGCCGCCGACATGATGAAGCGGGCGATGATCGCGGTGCGCCAGGCGCTGGCCGAGTCGGGCCTGAAGGCGAAGATGATTCTGCAGGTCCACGACGAACTGGTCTTCGAATGCCCCGAGGGCGAGGTGAACCAGCTGGCCCGGCTGGTGAAGCGGGAGATGGAGGGCGCCATGCGCCTTGACGTTCCGCTCAAGGTTGAGGTGAAGGCCGGTACCGACTGGTACGGTGTACAGAAGCTTGAGGTGAAGTAGCCACATGCCCGAATTGCCGGAAGTGGAGACCGTCAGGCGGACACTCTATGATAAAATCGTAGGCAGGCGGATCGAGCGGGTGGAGGTTCTCACCCCGCGCCAGGTCTACCACCCGGACCCCGATACCTTCCGGGCTGAACTGGAGGGCGCCCGCTTCACCGAGATCGACCGGCGTGGCAAGTGGCTCCTCTTCCGGCTCGGGGCGCTGACCCTGGTGGGCCACCTGCGCATGAGCGGCCACCTCTACGTCTGCGATCCGTCACGCCCCAGGGAGAAGCACCTGCACGTGGTCTTCGGGCTGGACAACTCCACAGAGCTGCGCTACGAGGACATGCGCAAGTTCGGCGGCTTCCACCTGCTTGGCCCCAACGGCGAAGGAATGCCGCCGGGGCTGGCTGCACTGGGCCCCGAGCCGCTCTCCGAGCGGTTCACACCCGAGGTGCTGGCGGCGGGGCTGGCCGGGCGGCGGACCCCGATTAAGGCGGCGCTGCTGAATCAGGCGATTGTGGCCGGGCTGGGCAATATCTATGTAGATGAGGCGCTCTTCTGCGCCCGCATCCACCCCGAGCGACAGGCCGCCTCCCTCCGTCCCGATGAGTTGAACCGGCTGCACTCCTGTATTCAGAGCGTACTCGAGCGAGCGGTGGCAAAGCGGGGCACTACCTTCTCCCTCTACTTCGATGGCGAAGGGGCGGAAGGCGACATGTACGACGAGCTCGCCGTCTTTGACCGGACCGGCGAGCCCTGCCCGGTCTGTGGGACCCCGATTCTCAAGCTGGCGGTCGCCCAGCGCGGTACCCACGTCTGCCCGGCCTGTCAGCCGGCGCCGGAGGGCGCCCGGCTCCAGGGGCGCCGGGCCCGGCCCGGGCGGCGGGGCGAGTCCGTCAGCGTGGCCGCGGAACCACCCCGGCCCTACCGATCCACTAAGCAGAAAGGTGACTGAGTATGATGCAGCATCTGGTCTTTGAGTTCCCCACCGAGAAGGAGATGCGTGATACCGTCAACAAGCTGTGGGACGGCCTCAACGTCTCCGGCGAGATGGCGATCCGGCCGATCAAGGACGGAAAGTGGCGGCTGGAGATCTACTCCGAGAAGGAGTTGAGGGATTCGACCCTCGAGAAGTTCGCCACCTACCGGGTCGAGGTCGAGTAGCGCCATGCGGATCATCGGGCTCACCGGTTCCATTGCCAGCGGCAAATCGACCGTTACCCGGGCGCTCCGGGACCTGGGCGCCCCGGTGATCGACGCTGACGCCATCGTGCACGAGCTGCAGCGCCCGGGAACGCCGGTGACGCAGGCGATTGCCAGGCAGTTCGGGCCGGAGGTGATCCAGCCCGACGGTTCGCTTAACCGGGCGGCGCTGGGCCGCATCGTCTTTCAGGACCCGGCCCGCCGCAAGGCGCTGGAGGCGATCGTACATCCGGCGGTGCGGGAGCGCATCTGGCAGGAGATCGAACGCTGCCAAGACGAGGGGCGTCCGGCCGCGGTGCTCGACATTCCCCTGCTCTTCGAGAGCGGCTGGGACCGGTTGGTCGATGAGGTCTGGGTTGTCTACGTCGACCGCCAGACCCAGCGGAGCCGGCTGATCGCCCGGGACGGGCTCGCACCCGACGAGGCCGACCGGCGGATCGGAGCCCAGATGGACCTGGAGGAGAAGCGAAAGAGGGCCCATCGGGTGATTGATAACCGAGGCTCGGAGAGCGAGACCCGGGCACAGGTAGCAGAGGCCTGGGCGGCTGCGACCGCGTGACCACGCACTAAAGGAGACCAGGATGTGAAGGTTCGAAGGCCCCTGACCACCTGGCTGGTGATTATCCTGGGCATGGCGGTGGCCCTGCCCGTTGGGGGTCGCTGGCTGATCTACCGCTGGTACCCGTTGACCTATGAGACCATCATTCTGCGCAGAGCCAGGGAGAACGGGCTGGATCCGTACCTGGTGGCGGCGGTGATTCGTGCCGAGTCCCGGTTCCGGCCCGAGGCGACCTCACCGCAGGGCGCCCGGGGGCTGATGCAGATCATGCCGGAGACCGGCGAATGGGCGGCCGGGCAGATGCAGCTGGACTTTCATCCTGACTACCTATATGAGCCCGAGTATAATATTCGCATCGGCTGTTGGTATCTGGCCAACCTGGTGAAGGAGTTTGAAGGCGATACGGTTCTGGCGCTGGCCGCGTACAACGGCGGGCGCAACAACGTGAAGAAGTGGCTCAGTGAGCGGCGCTGGACCGGCGAGAGCCACACCCTCGAGCAGATTCCCTTTCCAGAGACCCGGCACTACGTAGCGGTGGTACTGCGGGATTACAAGCGCTACCTCTGGCTCTATGGTCAGTGACGGGACCCAAATCAGGGAGGGCGAGCAGCATGCACAACTTTGAGGACGAAGTCGCCCGGCGGCGGGCAGCCCGCCGGGCGAAGCAGCAGCAGGGGCGGGAGGAGCCGCCGGACGATCGGGACGACGACGACGAGATCCCGCAGTTCAGCTGGTCTGACACCTTCGCCATGATCATTGCCGCTTACCAGGTGCTCATGCCCATGGTCCTGGCGATGGCAGGTGTGCTGGTCCTGGCCTACTTTCTGTTCAAATGGATCTTCTCCTAACTGGGGTTTTGGTGTATAATTGGATATAAGAGGAATTACGAGCAGGGTGGAGGCCCTGCTCGTTGCTGTCTCGGACAAGCTTTGACGACCGAAAAGTTACCACGGGCATAAACTGGTTGGAAGGAATGAAGAGCCTACCCCCTCAGGCAAGCTATCGATTGGAATCGAGTCAGGAGGTGACGCCGTTGATCTGGTTGAGTGGACGACACGACGGGCACCGGCAGGGTGAACTGCCGGCCCCGGACGGCGCGATCATTCCCTATCGGGAGTGGTGGCGCGAGGGGGGGAAGGCGGTGTTGCTCTACCTGCACGGGCAGGGGGACCACAGCGGCCCTTTCACGGCGATGGGCGACTTGCTGCACGAGCAGGGGTTCAACATCTATGCCCACGACCACCGTGGGTTTGGAATCTCCCGGGAACCCCGCGGCGATATTCCGGCCTATGAGGTATTTATCGAGGATGTCCTCGAGGTACTGCGACACGCCAGGGAGCAGAACCCCGGACTGCCCGTCTTCCTGCTGGGCCTCTCCATGGGCGGCCATCTGGCGCTGCGGTCCGCCTACCGGGCAGGAGAGGCGATCCGCGGCGTCGTTGCCCTCTCGCCCGGCTTTAAACTGCGGAATCCACCACCCCTGACCAAGGTGATGCGGGGCGCCCTCTCGGCCCTGGTTGCACCCCGGCGCCACCTGTCGTTCATGGGCGAGAAGGTGATCACCACCCGCAACGAGACCCACATTCAGCGAGCCCAGGAGGACGAGCACTGGGTCACCGCCTTTACAGGACGCTTCCTGCTCGGCGCTGTTCGCTCGATCCGCCGCGCCAGGCGAGAGCTCGCCAAACTGCAGGTGCCCGTGCTGGTCTTGCAGGCCGGCGACGACTTTTTAATCTGCCCGGAGGAGAGCCGGCGCTTCTTTGAACTGATTCCCCACCCCGACAAGGAGTTCCGGCTGCTGGAGGGGCTGTGTCACAACCTGGTGGCAGAGCCGGAAATGCCGGAGATCGCCAGGCAGGTGGCGACCTGGGTGGAAGAACGAATTCATCGCCCATTGCGTCTGGTTTAGGCGGGACTTGACTTTCGCCCATCGCCACGGTAATATCAATCTCGTCCCCCACAGTGATTCTGTCGGAGTGGCGGAATTGGCAGACGCGTACGTTTGAGGGGCGTATGGGCAACCGTGCGGGTTCAAGTCCCGCCTCCGACACCAGCATACCGCAAAGACACCCGAGCCTGGCTCGGGTGTTTTTTTGCGCGGTCCTACGGGACTCCCAAACTAGGGCATTGATACTAGACCCATCCTGCCCTTTAAGTCATCCAGAGTATTGCCGACTATGCCCGAAAAGGAGTACGTTGGGGGTGGATGCATATCCGTCAATTCAGACGGAATTTGTGAAAGGTGGTATCCGTATGAGCGCTCTTTCCCGGAACTGGAGGCCTCTTCTCTTCATCGTGCTGGGACTGACAACCGTCTTCGGTGCCCACTTCTTCCTCGACACGTGTGCCGAGGCCGGCCACTTCATGACCACAGCCAAGGGTATGAAGGTACATATGGGCTGCACCTGGACTGAGCGGGCGGTCATGGGTGTCGGGGGCCTGGTCGCCCTCATGGGGCTGATCGGGCTGTTCGTGAAGGAGGCGGTCCGCGGCCTGTCCATGGCGATTGCCGGGGCGGGGATCCTGATGATCCTGATTCCGGTCTGGCTGATTCCGACCTGCGCCAATCCGGCCATGACCTGCAACCTTAGCCTCAAGCCGGGCTCCCTGCTCCTGGGCGGCATCGTTACCCTGGTGGGCCTGGTGGCCAGTCTCCGGCTGCAACGGCTGGATTCCTCGGGGGTACAGGGCGCATGAGTCAAGTTCCAGGGGTTCCGGTGCTCGCAAAACTCGCCGCCCTCAACCTTCTCCGGAATCCCGGGCGTACCCTGGCGGTGCTGCTGGGGGTTCTGCTGGTGGCCGGAATCGCCTTTGCCGGCGGCCTGATCTCGCTGGGGGTCAATCACGCCGTCCAGAAGGGAATGGCCCGACTGGGCGCCGACCTGATGGTGGTCCCCCAGGGGTCGGTGGAAGCGACCCACACCGCCCTGATCATGGGTGAGCCTGTCACCTTTTACATGGATGGCGCCATTGCCAGCCGTCTCTCCGCCATGGAGGGGGTCCGGGCCGTCTCTCCGCAGATCTACGTGGAGACGCTGGCCTCGTCGGCCTGCTGCACCGGCCGGCTGATGCTGGTGGGCTATGACCCGGAGTCCGACTTCACGGTCAAGCCCTGGCTTCGTTACGCCCTGAACCGGGCGTTGGAGCCCGACGAGATCCTGGTGGGAAGCCACGTGCTGGGGCTGACCGGCGACCCCATGGTCTTCTACGGCACCAACTTCCGCATCGCTGCCCGGCTCGACCCGACGGGCATGGGGATGGATGAGACGGTCTTCCTTCCCGCCCCTGCCGTCTGGGAGATGGCGAAGAACTCGGACACGCTGGCCGAAAAGCCGCTCCAGATTCCCGACGGGCACGTCTCGGCGATCCTGGTGGGGCTCGCTGACCCGACTCGGTCGGCCGAGGTGGCCCGGCAGATTGAGGCAGAGATCCCCGGCGTATCGGTGGTGACCGCCGGGCAGATTGCCCGGGGGGTGTCGGATCATCTGGCAGTGCTGATGGGTTATCTCCTGCCGCTGGTGATCGGTATCTTGCTCGTGTCGCTGGTGCTCTTTGTGATCCTATTTGCCGCCATTGCCCACGAGCGGGCCCGGGAGATCGGGCTGCTCCGGGCGATCGGAGCCACGGCCAACCAGGCGATCATCGCCCTGGTCATGGAGGCGGCCCTCCTGGGCGCCCTGGGCGGACTGGCCGGGGTGCTTGCGGGCCGTACGGTCTACGGCCTCTTCAAGGAGGCGATCATGGTCTCCTACACGCTGCCCTTCCTCTACCCCGGCATGGCACAGCAGGCGGCCCTTGGCATGGCGGTGGCAGCGCTGGCTGCCCTGGGTGGCGCTCTTGCAGCCGCCTACCCGGCCTGGCGGCTCGCCCGCCTGGACCCGCATCAGGCCATACACACCCGCTGAGGAGGAGAGGCAGATGATCGAACTCACGAATGTCTCGAAAAGGTACCAGACCAGCGCCCAGCTGGTCGAGGCGCTGCTGCCGCTAACCGAGCGGGTCGAGCGGGGGGAGTTCCTGGTGGTGACGGGCCGCTCCGGCGCCGGCAAGTCGACCCTGCTCTCGCTGATCGGCGGGCTAATCCGGCCCGATTCCGGCAGCGTGAAGGTGGGGGAGAAGGAGCTGTGGGCGATGTCGGATGCGGAGCGGTCCCGGTTCCGCTCCCGTCACATGGGCTTTGTCTTTCAGTTCGCCAGCCTTATCCCCACGCTCACGGTACTGGAGAACGTGCTGTTGCCCGGCGCCTTTCTGCCCGCCGGCGAGGGCGGGGACCGTGACCGGGCGCTGAGGCTGCTGGAACAGGTGGGGTTGAAGGACCTGGCCAACCGGCTTCCCTGGCAGCTCTCCGGCGGGCAGCAGAAGCGGGTAGCGGTGGCCCGGGCGCTCCTGAACAACCCGGACCTGCTCCTGGCCGATGAGCCCACCGCCGACCTCGACGAGGAGACCGAGCGGGAGATTGTGGCGCTCTTCAAGGAGCTGAACCGCGCCGGCATGACGGTGGTGATGGTCACCCACAACACGGACCTGGTCGAAGTGGCAAGCCGTCACCTGGTCCTGACCGGGGGGCGTGTGGAACGTGTCTCGTAGAATTGGCCTCCCGGCCCTGGTCTGGGCCGGCGTGCGGCGCTCCCGCTGGCAGACCGCGGCGGCGATCTTTGCCGGCCTGGTGGCGGCGGGGGCTCTGACCCTGGCCCTCAGCCTCTTTAGCTCGATGCAGCACCTGCTGGCCACCGGTGTCGAGCGGCTGGGGGGCGACGTGATCGTCGCCCTCCCGGGCCACCGCGCCGCTGTGGAACGGTGGATGCAGACCGGCTCCACCGACCAGCCGGTGCCGGCCCAGATCGACGTGGCCGCCTGGCACAAGCGGATGAAGGAGGGCAAGGTGATCGGGCTGATCTCCGCCCAGGGGATCAACCTGGAGCAGGGGGGGCAGGGGGTGCCCTCTGCCAAGATGGCCTCGATCCTGGTGGTCCGCCTGGAGTTCTGGGCTTCGCCCATGATGGCCGTGGGGGAGATCGGGGCGGCGCTTCCGGAGGCGGAGGTCCTCGTTGGGGAGCAGACCACCCGCCATGTGCTGACCGACCTCCAGCCGCTGGTTCGCCACCTCTCCACAGCCGCCGGGGTGGCGCTGCTGGCAGCGGTGCTGATCACCGGTCTTCTCACCTCGATCCGGGTGGGGCAACGGCGGGCTGAACTGGGCATGCTGCGGGCCATTGGGGCGACCCGCCGCTTCATGATCGGGCTGACCCTGGTGGAGTCCCTGGCGCTGGCGCTGGCCGGCTCCATTCTGGGGGTCGGGCTCGCCCTTGGGGCGATCTGGCTCCTGCCCTTCTCCGCCGGGGTGATCCGGTGGATCACCCTGGAGGCGCTGGTGGGGCAGGCTGGGCTCGCCATGGGGGCCACCATCCTCGCTTCTGCGCTGGCGGCGCTCGGGCCGGCCCTTCAGACCGCCCGCCTCGACCCGCTGGAGGCGATTCGCAGGCATCAATAAATTAGATGCCCTTTACTTTCCGGACCGAAAGCAGTCTATTCCGACAAACATAGCTCCAATGTGTCATGCACTTTTCTGAACTTGGCGGTATAATAGGGGTGCAAGGAGGGCCTCAGACATCGGTCCCAGAAACTGGCCTGACTGCCGGTCCCCGGTTCCCTTCAGGTCCCAGGTAGATGGTCACGCCTTGGATGTTCTGCCCAGTAAACACGCTCAATTGCTCCCACCCGATCATTCTCAGACCAACGTCCCAGGACCCATACCCGGGACCCCGGGCTCGGACCAGGACCAGACGATCCGGGTCTCACGCAGCCCAGGCAGCGACGAGTTCCAGATCCGGCTCCAACGGTTCCAGATCCGGCTCCAGATCCTGCTTCGGCTCCGGTCCCGGCTCCGTACAGCAAGACGGTTCCTGACTCGAGGCGTCGCAACATGATCGAATCCCTGGGCCATTCCATCGTTCTGCGACCCGGACGCATCTGACGCAAAGCACACCCAGGCCCAAGGGTGCTTTACCCTCCCTCACCACACTTCGGTAGGGATCACAGCAAAGGTGTCAGCATCCATGTCAGAGCAGAGGTGTTCCCGTATGGCGAGGTCCTCCTTTTGACCGCCCCGCAGCGTCTGCGGGGCGGTCTGGTTTTGCCTGGCCACCCTGTTGTATAGAAAATTTTACCAATCAGAGTCGAACCCGCCCCGCTGTAGGGGTTGAGTGCGAGCGGAGATCCGCAATAAATTTGTTTGTAGTCGTATAATTCGAGTAACTAGAAGGTTATTCCGCGATCCGTGTCGAAAGAGGGAGGGCAGACGTTTTCAAAGATGGAGGTGGCCCCGTTGATGAGGAAGAAGCCGAACCGGCTCATTGCGCTCACCCTAGGCCTGTTGCTGGTGCTGGTGAGCAGCGGCTCCTCCCTGGCCGCGCAGGCGGGTGCGCGTGAGACCGCCAGCGGCTCGTACATTGTCGTGTTTCGTTCAGAGGTAGCCGACGCGCCGTCGCTGGCGCGGGATCTGACGAACCGCCATGGGGTCTCGCCTTCGTTCGTCTACCAGCACGCCTTGAAGGGGTTTGCTTTCCGCGGGCCCGAGGCGGCGGCGCAGGCGATGGCCAGGAATCCGAATGTCGCCTACGTGGAGCCCGACGGCGTCCTTTACGCCCTCGGACAGACAGTGCCCACCGGTGTAAAGCGCATGGACGCACATCTGAATGCCACCGCCAAGATCGACGGGAACGATGAGCGGGTCAATGTGGACGTGGCCGTTCTCGATACCGGCGTCGCCTTTCACTCTGACCTGAATGTGTACATTCAGGTTGACTGCACCAATGAGAGCAGCGGACCGCCCTGGAGCCGCACCGCCACCTGTGTGGAGGGCACTGGCCATGACGGTCACGGCCACGGCACCCATGTGGCCGGCAGCATCGCCGCCCTTGACAACGCGGAGGGCGTGGTAGGCGTGGCCCCCGGCGCCCGCATCTGGGGCATCAAGGTCCTGGAGGACAACGGCTCGGGCAGCTTCGCCATGATCATCGCCGGCGTTGACTACGTGGCGGCGAATGCCGGCACGATCAAGGTCGCCAACATGAGCCTCGGCGGGCAGGGGGAGAGCCAGGGGCTGCAGACCGCGATCGCCAACGCTGTCGGCCTCGGCGTCACCTTCGTGGTCGCTGCCGGCAACTCGCAGGCCGACGTCTACGGCGACGGCGACTACAGCACGAAGAGCGACAACTATGTCCCCGCCTCTTACCCCGAGGTGATGACCATCTCCGCCCTGGCCGACTCCGACGGGGCGAAGGGCGGACAAGGCGTGGACACGAGCTACGGCCCCGACGACACCCTGGCCACCTTCTCCAACTTCTCCACAAGCGTGACCAGTGATAACCCGGTCACATCCGAAGGCAAGGCGATCGACGTGGCTGCCCCGGGTGTTGACATCCTCTCCACCTACAACGACGGTGGCTATGCCACCATGAGCGGCACCAGCATGGCATCGCCCCATGCGGCCGGTATGGTCGCCCTCCACATTGCCGCCAAGGGGCTGAACCCGACCACCGCTGCCGATGTGGCGAGCATCCGCCAGGCGATTATCGACAGTGGCCAGGCCCAGAGCGAGTGGCGGACCAGCGGCTCCACCAACGACACCGACGGAAACTATGAGCGCATGGCCTACGCCGGCGATGGATCCGGAGGCGGTGGCGGAACCGACCCGACCAACAATCCGCCCAGCGCCCAGAACGGCACGGCCTCGACCAACGAGGATACCGCTGTCACCATCACCCTGACCGGTTCGGATGCAGAGGACTGCAGCCTGCTGACATTCTCCATCGCGGGGAATCCTGCTAACGGCACGGTCGGCACGCCCAGCAGCACGACCTGCGATACTGCCACCAACACCGCCAGCGCCACGGTCTCCTACACCCCGAATGCGAACTACAACGGCAGCGACTCCTTTGCCTTCCGGGTGACCGACAGCGCCGGCGCCTACGCCGATGGCACCGTCAGCATCACGGTGAACGCCGTCAACGATGCCCCGGTGGCCAACGGGGACAGCGCCACCACCACCAAGAACACAGCGGTCACCATCGACGTCCTGGCCAACGACTCCGACGTGGATGGAGACAGCCTCACGGTCAGCATCGTCTCGGGTTCCGGCCCCAGCAATGGCATGGTGACGGTGAACACGGACAAGACGGTGACCTACACGCCGAACACCGACTTTGTAGGCACCGACAGCTTCGTCTACCAGATCACCGATCCGGGCGGGCTCAGCTCTCAGGCCACGGTCAGCATAACGGTGGAGGAGCCCTCCACTGGCTGGAGCTCCGGCGACCTGGAGAGCAGCGTCTGGTCCGACTCGGGCAACCCCAACGGCAAGTACAGCAGCAAGGACTACAGCTTCACCCCGGCGCTGGGCGCAGCGCCCACGCAGATGACCGTCTCGGTCAACGTGAGCAGTTGGGCAGGCGATGCAGCCACCCTGGGAGCCTACATCAAGGTGAAGGGGACCTCCTACTGGGTCTGCGACGTCAGCGTCAGCGGAACCGGACTGGCAAGCTGCAACGGCACCCTGTCACCGGGCCTCGTGGTAGACGGGGCAAGCAATACGCTCCGGCTGACAGTTGGGCCGCTCACCAAGGGCGAGTCCTTTGAGGTCGACATGGTTGAGGTCAACCTGCAGTAGCACAGAAGCAGCAAGGCCGGGCTTCCCCAGCGGGAGCCCGGCCCTTCTGTTCATCGATCGCGCTACAGGGCAGGCCCCTGCGCCTCGGGCTCGGTGGTCTTGCCATAGACGGCCACAGCAGTGGCCGCCAGGCCGAAGAGCAGCACGGTAAAGCTCAGGTTCCGCAGCGCCGCGCTGACAGTCTGAATGGCGAGGGCGACTGCGGTACCCAGAGACTGACTGGCAGCGTCGGCCTGCACAGATGACAGGACCATGGGGACAAAGTAGTTGGTCCCACCCAGCCCTACCAGCACCAGTGGGATGCCGGCCAGGGCTCCGGCCGCCCCGACCCAGGCAAAGGGGGTGTACCACCGGTCCAGGTTCAAAAGGGCTAGCAGGAGCAGGAGAATGGTGATCACGCCCCAGCCCACCAGCACCAGACTGAACACCGTCCGAAGCGGCTGAAGCTCCAACCATGCCTCCTCCCAGTACGCTGGCCCCCGTTCGCCGGCTAACTCCCGGGCCAGATCGATCTGCTGGGGCACGATCTGCCCGATGTCCAGATCCTTGAGGACCTTGTCGATAAAGGCGGCGTTCACCTTCTCGTCCGCCGCCTTACAAGGGGGCATCCCCGTGGGGGGCTGCAGCATCAGCTGGCGCAGCTGCGCAGCGTTACAGACCGGCAGGGAGGCGACCTCGGCTTCCACTTCGGCCCGCAGGGCGATGGGCAGGGTGCGGCGTATGTCGCTCAGGTCGAGCACCAAAACGGGCTGGGGGTCGTTGGACCAGACCCAGGCGTAGATCCCGTCGATTAGCTGCTCCGCAACCTGGGCCAGGCGCTCAGCGGGAAACACCTGGTTGATGATTCGCTCGATGCGCCTGGGGGGCAGCGGGAGGCTCTCCTTCTGGCTCTCCATCTCCTCCAGGAGGTCCTGCATGATCGCCTGCTCCACCTCGGCATAGAGACCCGACTGCCGCATCACCTGCTTGGGCACGGTGGGATCGATCAGGAGTGAACGGACGCTGACAATCGCGATCTGCCCAATTAGGAGAGGGATGATGATCAGGAGCAGCAGCACGGAGAGCGTCTTCCGAAGGGCACGCATGGTGAGGCCCCCTTTGTTGATGGATTCTAATAAGAGCATACTGGATAATCTCAACATGAGCAAAACAAAATTGGCGATGGGCGTCCCCCGAAAGAGGGACGCCCGCCTAATTCGCATTCAGCCCAGGTGCTGCTCCAGTTCCCCCCAGGTGGTGGCCGGGGGCGAGCAGGCGAAGTTGCGGCAGACATAGGCGGCCGGCTGCCCGTCGACCAGGCCCTTGCCGGCCCAGATTGGTCCATCTTCCCGGGGCTGGTCGATGCGGGTCAGAATCAGATTGGGCTCATAGTGCCGGCCCAACTTCTCCAGCCACGCCTCGGGCGCCGGGCCCACCAGGGTGACCTCGGTAGGGCCGCTCAGGTAGAGGTCCAACGCCTGGAGCAGGGTGCCCACGCCGCCGGGAACCCGCTGCATATGGACGTGGTAGGCCTTGAAGACCGTCTCGGCGATCTCCCGGAACCGGTCATCCCCCGTGAAGGGGAGGAGGCGGAGCAGGTTCATCACCGCCACGCTCGAGCCGGCGGGGGTGGAGGAGTCCATCGCATCCTTCGGGCGGTGGATCAGCGGTTCGCCATCTGCCTGGGTGAGGTAGAAGGAGGACTCGCCGTCGTAGAAGTGGTCGATCGTCTCCCGCCCATAGCGGATCGCCGCCTGCAGGTACTTCTCGTCGAAGGTGGCCTCGTACAGGTCGATCAGCCCGACGGTGAAGTAGGCGTAGTCCTCGATATAGCCAGGAATCCCCGCCTTGCCGTCCTTGTAGCGGCGCAGCAGGCCGCCCTGTGGGTCGGTCAGGCGGCTGAGCACGAAATCGGCGGCCCCACGGGCGGCCCCGGTGTAGGCGAAGTGGCGCAGCACCCGCCCTGCCTTGGCGAAGGCGGAGATCATCAGCCCGTTCCAGGCGGTCAGGATCTTCTCGTCCCGGAAGGGTGGAACCCGCTCTTCCCGGTAGGCAAGCATTCGCCTGCGCCCCTCGGCGATCATCTCCTCCAGCTCGGCGAGGGGCAGATTGAGCTCCTCCGCCAGGGTGGCCGGCTCCTCGGCCCGGTAGAGCACCGTTTTGGAGGTGTGCTCGAAGTTGCCCTCCTCGGAGACGCCGTAGAAGCGGCACATCACTTCGGCCAGCAGGTCGTCGTCCACGGCGTCCAGCACATCTTGCTGGTTGAAGACGAAGAACTTGCCCTCCTCGCCCTCCGAGTCGGCGTCGGTGGTGGAGTAGAACCCCCCTTCGGGGTGGGTCATCTCTCGCATCACATAGTTCAGCGTCTCCTCCACGACCTGGCGGAAGAGCGGCTGGCCGGTGGCCTGCCAGGCGGCCAGGTAGAGCGGGGGGAGGGAGGCGTTGTCGTAGAGCATCTTCTCGAAGTGGGGCACCGCCCAGCGGGCGTCCACCGAGTAGCGGTGAAAGCCGCCGCCCAGCTGGTCGTAGATTCCGCCGGCGGCCATCTTCTCCAGGGTGAAGGAGACCAGGTGGCGGAAGAGCTCATCGCCCGAGGCCTTCCAGTGGCGGAGCATCAGCTCCAGGCTGAAGGTGTTCGGGAACTTGGGCGCCCCGCCGAAGCCCCCGTGCTCCCGATCGATACGCCCGGCCAGGGCCCGGGCCGCATCGGCGATGACCTGCCGGCCCGGCACCGCCTCGGCCCGGGCGGGGACCTGCTCGCTCTGGGCGATGGCGCTGGTCCAGTTCTCTGAGACTCGGGTTACCTCGTCCCGCTTCTCCCGGTAGGCCCGGGAGACCGCCTGGAGGAGCTGCCTGAAGCCCGGCCGCCCGAAGCGCTGCTCGGGTGGGAAGTATGTACCCACGTAGAAGGGCTTCTGGTCGGGGGTGAGCCAGACCGAGAGCGGCCAGCCGCCGCTCTTGGTCACCATCTGGCAGATCGACTGGTAGATCTGGTCCAGGTCGGGCCGCTCCTCCCGGTCGACCTTCACGTTAATGAAGTGCTCGTTCATGATCGCCGCGATCGCGGGGTTGTCGAAGGACTCATGCTCCATCACGTGGCACCAGTGGCAGGCGCTGTAGCCCACGCTCAGGAAGATCGGCTTGTCGTCATCTTTGGCCTTCTGCAGCGCCTCGGGGCCCCAGGGGTACCAGTCTACCGGGTTATAGGCGTGCTGCTGCAGGTATGGCGACGCTTCATGGATCAGACGGTTTGGCTTGCGGTCTTCCCCCACTTGACAACCCCCAAGTCTATTGTCTCGACCGTCCATTAGTATGGGCAAAGGGACGCGGTTTTGCCAGCCCTAAAGGTCTAATTCACTGGCCAGGCTGCAAGCTTGATCGAAGGCGTCCAGGGCGATTGCGGTCAGGGCTCCCCATGATTCTACCACGTGCGGGACCGAATGCCCAAACTCGGCAACCAGCCGGCCGCCAGCACCCGTGCGGCAGAGGGCGCCCGCCTGGTAAGACGAACGGTCATACGGATCGACGGAACGAGGAGGGCGCCCACCTGACGGAGGACGCCCTGTACGAACTAGGCTGAGGCCAACCGGAAGCCGTTCTCGATCAGCAGCCGCCGAAATAGCGCATCTGCCTGGTCACCGCTGTCTGGATCCATAAAGCGGGCCAGCTTCTCGGCGTCGAAGAGTGTTTCGGGTAATGTGTCCGTAGAGCATACCATCTCGAGGGTTCTGGCCCGATCCGCACTGACGGTTAGCCGAGCCAGAATAGAACCATGGCTTCGCCCAGCCTTCGCACGAATGGACCAACTCAAACCGCTGCGGTCCAGCCGCTTCTCGTATTCCTCGGTGGTGATGCCCGGTTCCCAGAGCGGAGCTGCCGTCTCATCCTGCTCGCCCACAACAGGCTGCAACAGCCACGGGGCCCTCTTGACGCCGGGTATGGCTCGGAAGGGGGGCAGCCACTCACGCGCCAGCGCGGTCGCCACCTTTCGCAGGGTCCAGCCCTGGGGCATGTCGAACCTCAAGGTCGTTCCCATGTTCATCGGATGCATCCCCTCTTTCAGGCAGACATGACGTGGTGGAGAAACAGCGAGTCGCCTGGTGGGAAATACCAGGCGACCCTTTGCAGAGCGATGTGCACCTCTCTCTTTACATCATAAGCCAGAGCGGGGCCAATTACAAGGGAGATAGTCAAGGAGTGTTTAACATTCAAAAAAACCTTGAAAATGTTGGGCGGACGTGGTATGATAAACAGGTCGTGAATCCATGCCTTAGCCGCTCTGTGAAAACCGAGCATGACTTCGTGCAAGTTGAAGCGATAATCGGATTCCAAGGAGCACGAAGCACATGACGAAGACCCTGTATTTTGGCAACCTTACCTGGGCCGCTACGAACGAGGACCTCACCCAGGCCGTTGCGCAGCACACCGAGGTAATCTCCGCCCGCATCGCTACCGACCGTGAGACCGGTCGTTCCCGCGGGTTCGGGTTTGTTGAGGTGCCGGCTGACAAGGCCCAGTCCGTTATTGACGGCATGAACGGTATGGACTGGGGCGGTCGTCCCCTCACCGTTAATGAGGCCAAGCCCCGTGAGGAGCGCCCGGCCGGTAACCGTGGCGGCTATGGCGGCCGCCGCTTCTAGATGAACCAAGACGGCCCGGTGCAACGCACCGGGCCGATTTTGTGTAGGCGAAGATCATATGGCTGCTGCATGGAGGAGTTACTATTGGCACACGCCGACATGATTGAGGTTGAAGGTGAGGTAATAGAGCCTCGGTCGAACGGCTTCTTCCTGGTGCGGCTGGCTCACGGGAGCGAAGTACTGGCGCACATCGGCGGGAAGCTTCGCAAGCACTTCATCCGAGTGATTCCGGGAGACAGAGTCACCCTGGAACTAAGTCCGTACGATCTAAAGCGCGGGCGTATTACGTTTCGGCATAGAACCTGATCGTGACTGGGGTCCAGCCAAAGAGCCCGGCACCACATGCCGGGCTTTATCGCGCGCCTGATTCTCGTCAGTTCTTACGCGTGGCGTCGCTTCAGTCTGTGACGGAATCACGCCTTGATAAATGAGCAGATATAGTCAACGACCGAATGAACCTTCAGTCCGAAACGGCTGTTGGATGGAACCCTGAACTCAGCGGGCCCCTCGATTCGCTGCCACTCGCTACTGCCAGGCAGGTTTACGTCGAGCGACCCCGCCTGAATCGCCATAATCTCGGCCTCTGCGGTGTTGAACTCATACTCTCCGGGCAGCATAATGCCCAGCGTTTTCTTGGTGCCGTCGGGGAAGAGAACCGTGCGACTGGTGACCTTTCCGTCGAAGTACACGTTGGCTTTGGTAGCGATGGAGACTCCGGTGAAGTGCGCCATGGCTGGCCCTCCTGGTGGGATTTTCACGATCATACCCTACGCGCGTATATCCGACCAGCCTTCAACCGTATTGACTTCACCATCGCTTTCGGTCACATCTGTACCATCCGAAAGGTGTCCGGTCACCCGCTCGCGAGAGTTCCGCAGTTTCCACCCCGGGCAGCGATTCCCTGCAGCCACGATGGCCCGAATGTCCCAAACCGAACAGTCTGTTCGTCATGCATGAGCCCTATTTTCGGCCAACAGCCTGGCGGAGCCGCGTAAAGCGCCGGATGCGGGACAAGAATGTCCCTGACGCGTGTTGGAAGGAGTTGGTCCTTGTGCTAACAAGGGGACTGGAGGCGGCAGAACCGGAGTTGCGGCGGTTTCGGCGACTGGCACTGGCCACCGGTGTCGCCACCTATCTACTGGTGGTGTTGGGCGGCACGGTAAAGGCGTACGGCGCCGGGCTTGCCTGCCCGGACTGGCCGCTCTGCTACGGCAAGGTGATCCCGCCGTTCGATTTCGGGGTGCTCCTGGAGTGGGGGCACCGGGTGGGCGGCGGCGTGGTCTCCCTGATGATGCTCGCCACAGCGATTCTGGGCTGGCCAATCAAGGCAAGGGCTCCCTGGATCGGCGGGGGGCTGCTGGCGGCTGTCGCCCTGCTCATGGTTCAGGTGGTCCTGGGTGGGGTGACCGTTTTCATGAAGAACGCTGCCGTGGCCACCAGCACCCATCTGGGCGTGGCCATGGCCTTCCTCGCCGTGCTGCTCTACCTGGGCACAGCGGGGCCGGGCAGGGGGGAGGTGTTCGAACCGAGGCTCCGGACGCTCAGTTTCGCCACCATGCTCACGGCAGGGGCGCTCATGGTGGTCGGCTCCTACCTGAAATCGACCGGAGGCGGGATGGCCTGCCCCGACTGGCCTCTCTGCCAGGGCCGGCTGATCCCCCCGTTCTACCACTGGCATGTCCTCCTGCACTGGATCCATCGGGTGGGCGCCCTGGTGCTGGGGGTGCTGATTCTCCTCACCCTGGCGGCAGCCGTTCGGACGCAGCGGTCGGGCATCGTCGGCCTCTGCGCCACCGCCTCAGGCCTGTACGCCATTCAGGCGGGGCTCGGCGCCTGGGCGGTCTTCTCGATCCTCTCCCCGCCGGTGGTCGCCCTGCACCTGGCCGTGGCCGCCGCACTCTTCGGCTCCCTGGTTCTGGCCACGGTCCGGACCCACAGCGGTTCGCTGGATCGGGGGGCGGGCGGATTTCCCCTGTACGGGGACTGAGCCTGCGCAGAGAAGAGGCCCTCAGCGCACGCTGAGGGCACGCTCGACCCTGTTGGGCCGCTCCTAGTCGATGTTCGGCATCACCCAGACAACCTCGCACAACCGCACAAAGAAGGGGGGGCTCCGGGCGCCTCCTGCGCCGTAATGTGGTCGGGCTTTACGTCCACCAGCACCCCGCTGACCGCCCCTCGAACCGTGTCGACCACCGGCGGAGAGAACGGGTGAAGCCGTGGTCTACACCCCGTGGCGGCACGCCTTCATGGTAAGGTGAAGAGAGAACGGAACAGGGAGGAGGGAGTCGCCTGAGCGCCTCTCAGATACAAGGCCCAACGCCGTTTCCTGCTGTCAACGCCCTGCTTGACAGGCTGCTGGCAAAGACTGCGGCGATTCTGGGGGAGCAGTTCGTCGGCATGTACCTGCACGGATCGCTGGCGACGGGGGGCTTTGACCCCGACCGGAGCGACGTCGACTTCCTCGTGGTGACCACCGGGCACCTTTCAGCTGAGAGACTCGCGGCGCTGGAGCGACTGCATAGGTGCATCGCTGCCGGCGAACTGATCTGGCGCACGCAGTACGAGGGCTCCTTCATTCCGGTAGCGGCCCTGCGCCGCCATGATCCGTCCGACTCTGTTTTCCCGGCGGTCCGTGTGGACTCCAGTTTCGGGCTCGACTACCACGGCAGCGACTGGGTGATCCAGCGTCATCTGATTCGCGAAAAGGGGATCTGCCTGGCGGGACCGCCCGCAACTGCCCTGATCGACCCGGTCTCCGCCGACGATCTGAAGCGGGCCGTGCGCGGGGTGCTGCAGGAGTGGTGGGCGCCGCAGCTGCGGGACCCAGTACGGCTGCGCCGGAGCGAGTACCAGGCCTACGCGGTACTGACCATGTGCCGGGCGCTCTACACCCTCGAACTGGGCCACGTCGCTTCCAAGCCCGAGGCGGCTCGGTGGGCCAAGCAGGGGCTGGGGGCGCAGTGGGAGCGGTTGATCGACGCCGCTCTGGCGTGGCGCCGGGGCAGGGAGATGGACCACCTGAAGCAGACCCTTGCCCTGATCGAACAGGTCCTGCAGCACGATCACCATGGCGTGCAAGCAGGTACCCGCCACAAAGATGGACAGGAGCACCTGGTGCACCCGCTTTGACAGATCAAAGAGCACAACCTGCTGTGCGGTGCGGAAGATCCAGAACAGGAGCACCCCCACCGCCACGGCGATTCCCTCCAGCGAGTGAGCTGCGGAGCCGACACCAGACACAGGACGTGACAGCCACGATGAACGACGCGCACTCACCTGACACCGTGATCCGCCTCGCCCAGGAAGGCCGCCTTGAAGAGTGGGTCCACACCTTCCTGGAGTCCATCGGCGGGAACGTTCCCATGTCCGATGGGCTGCGGCTGCAGCCCCGCTTCTGGGTCGGCCCTGTTGTGATCCCCCTCGACCGGCTGGCGCGCGGCTGGGCGCCGCCCCCGCTGATCGCCCAGTTTCTCCCCG
>JBMONB010000083.1:59187-75037 GCA_049325315.1 Bacillota bacterium
GGGAACGTTCCCATGTCCGATGGGCTGCGGCTGCAGCCCCGCTTCTGGGTCGGCCCTGTTGTGATCCCCCTCGACCGGCTGGCGCGCGGCTGGGCGCCGCCCCCGCTGATCGCCCAGTTTCTCCCCGACTTCACCCTCAGCCTGCGGGACGGAAACCACCGGCACGAAGCGCTCCGGCGGGCGGGCCGGCAGGGGTACTGGTGCGTCCTCTGGTGTGATTCTGCCGAACTGCGAAGGGAAGCGGAGCGGGCCCTGGCAGACGTGCTGTAGGGTCTACCCTGCCCGGTTTCGGGCAAACAAAGAGAGCCGGACCCCGCCCGCGGTGGGCGGAGGCCGGCTCTTCGCCTGCGTCCGTGGTGTTTGCTTAGGCGAGGTTGAGCATCCGGTTGCCGGGGCTGACAACCTCAAAGGTGTGCCGGTCGAGCAGATCAGAGAGGCGCAGGACCTGCGCGCCGTTGGTGGCCGTATTCCGGTCCAGATTGCCCACCCAGATCGCCTGCCCCGGGCAGGCATCGGCGCAGATGGGCATCTCGCCCGACAGCAGCCGGTCGGAGCAGAGGGTGCACTTGGCGACGGTGTATGGGAGGAGCCCGGTGGGCTGTCCGCCCGAGTAGCGCTCCAACGGATAATCCGGCGGGGCGGTATGGTACGGGTCGATATAGAGGAGGGCGTCGTGGATGCACTGCTCCTCGCAGAAGCGGCAGCCGATGCAGTTCTCCTGATCGATCACCAGAATGCCCTGAGCGTTCTGGGCGATCGCCCCCGTCGGGCAGACCTCCGCACAGGGGGCCGGATCGCACTGGGCACAGGCATTCATGCCGTGGCGTCCCTCCACCGGCAGCGCATGGTTGCCAATGCAGGCGTCGACACAGATCTTCGTGCCATTGCAGAAGTCCGGACAGATCTCCATGTCCTTGATCAGGACCCAGCCATGTTCCGGGAGACCTCTGGCTGCCCAGTTGTGATGCACGGGCGATGGGTTCGGGACCGGCATCACTGCCGTAGCCAGCGAAGGCGCAGAGCGGACGGACATAGGAAGCACCTCCTACCCGAATGGACCACCTACTCTTAGCGTACAAGGAGGGGTTCGATCCGTCCTTAGCCCATTCCAACCATTCGCAATAGGCATAAGGTATCGTTTTCTCTGTCATATCATGGCGGGGGCTCGGCAGCGGTGTCGGATTTGACAGGTAGATCCTTTTCGTCGATAGTTAGGGCCATGGGAAGAGAACCAGGGTGGAGGAGGTTGTTCGCATGCGAACCGAGCGTGACTCCATGGGTGAGATGGACGTGCCGGAAGAGGCCTACTACGGCGCATCGACGGCGCGTGCGGTCCTCAATTTTCCGATCAGCGGCGTCGGGCTGCCCCGGCCCTTTCTCCGGGCGCTGGGCCTGATCAAGGAGGCTGCCGCCCTGACCAACCGCGATCTGGGGCTGCTGGACGGCGCCGTCGCTGAGGCCATCGCCCAGGCTGCCCGCGAGGTGGCCGAGGGACGGTGGGACAGCCACTTCGTCGTCGACACCTTCCAGACCGGGTCCGGCACCAGCACCAACATGAACGCCAACGAGGTGATCGCCAACCGTGCCGGTGAGCTGCTGGGGGGTTCCCGGGGCTCCCGGCTGGTCCACCCCAACGACCATGTCAACATGGGGCAGAGCAGCAACGATGTGATTCCTACTGCGCTCTACATGGCCGCGTACAGCGAGATTCAGTCCCGATTGATCCCCGCCCTCAAGCTGCTGGCACAAGGGCTGGAGGAGAGGGCAGCCGCCTTTGACGAGATCATCAAGATCGGGCGGACCCATCTGCAGGACGCCACGCCGGTCCGGCTGGGGCAGGAGTTCGGCGGCTACGCAGCCATGGTGGCCCAGTCGGCTGAGCGCCTGGAGCATGCGTCAGCCTACCTCGCCGGCCTGGCGCTGGGTGGCACGGCGGTGGGAACCGGAATCAACACCCACCCGGAGTTCGCCCAGCGCGCCATCGCCCGTCTGGCGGAGCGCACAGGTCTGCCCCTCCGTGAGGCGGAGAACCACTTTGCGGCACAGGGCGCCATGGACGGGGCTGTGGCCGCCTCGGGCCTGGTGAGGGCGGCGGCCGTCAGCCTCATGAAGGTCGCCAACGACATTCGCTGGCTCGCCTCCGGCCCCCGCTGCGGGCTGGGCGAGATCACGCTGCCCGCCGTGCAGCCAGGCAGCTCGATCATGCCGGGGAAGGTCAACCCTGTGATCGCCGAGAGCCTGATCATGGTCTGTGCGCAGGTCCAGGGCAACGACCTGGCCGTCTCGCTGGGCGGGCAGTGGGGGAACTTCGAGCTGAACGCCATGCTGCCGCTGATCGCCCGCAACCTGCTGGAGTCGGTCCACCTGCTGGCCAACGGGGCCACCAACTTCGCCAAGGCTTGTGTCGCGGGAATCACAGCGAATCCGGAGCGGTGCGAGGGACTGGTGGAGGAGAGCCTGGCCATGGTAACGGTGCTGGCGCCGGTCCTTGGCTACGACCGGGCCGCACAGATCGCCAAGCAGGCCCATGAACAGGGGCGGACCGTACGGCAGGTGCTCCTCGCGCAGAAGGTGCTCCCGCCGGAAGAGGTGGAGCGCCTGCTCAACCCGCGCCCGATGACCGAGCCGGGAACCGGCGAGATCGGGTCCAAGCCCTAGACCTTTTACAGGACCCTTGCCTGAGACTACTCCCTGCACAAGTGATTAAGATAGGTGGGGAGGTGTTCCCATTGCCCTTTGCCCCGTCATCGAGCGATCTACACCCATTCGACCTGCTCCTCCTGCTCCTGGCGAGCTTTCGGCTCACCCATATCCTCGTCTTTGATAAGATCGCCGAGCCGATTCGGGAGCGCTTCCCGGGCCACGGGGCCATTGCCTACCTTGTCCGATGCTACTGGTGCGCAGGGGTATGGATCTCCGCCGGACTGGTCGCTCTGCGGGTTCTGGTCCCGGCTGCCGGCCGCTGGGTGGTGCTGATCTTCGCCGTGGCCGGTGGGCAGGCTGCGCTCGAGACCTTTCTGCAAGGCTGGACCAGGCGCGCCCCGAAACGCAAACCGGAAAGCTAGCCAGGCATGTGTCCGCGCAAAAGGCGCCCTTCCGCAAGGGAAGAGCGCCTTGTTCTTTGCCTGCCGCGATCTCAGTGGGGCGAGGTCGGCTGAAAGCCATGGCTGGCCAACAGGGCCGAAAATAGGTCGGCCTCTGCGGCGTCCTGCTCTTTCAGGAACTGATCCACCTTCTCCGCATCGAAGAGCGAGTCCGGGAACGAGGTCTGGCACGGCTCCATCTGGAAGGTGTCCGGTTCTTCCCCGTTCGGGGAGAAGCGAGCCAGAATCGTTCCCTTTCCCCGGCCGGCACTGGCCCTGATTACCCAGCAGAGGTCGGCCTCATCGAGACGGGCCTCATAGTCGGCGGTGGCAATGCCCGGCTCCCAGAGGGGGGCCTTCGTCTTGTCTGCATCCTCCATGACGGACTGCACAATCCAGCGTGCCGCCTTGGCAACGGGTTCGGCCCGGAAGGATGGCAGCCACTCCCGCGCCATGGCGCCCGCCACTTTTCTCACCGTCCAACCCTTGGGCATCCGGAACGTTTTCGTGGTACCAACGCTCAAGGCTGTGTCCCTCCCTTTGCGTGAAACCCTGTAAATCTAATAACAGTACATAGACCTGGCGCATTCGCACCAGGTCGCTGTCACGATCCACACGTATGCAGGACTCTTCTATTGTACCCCAGAGTTGCCAATACCACAAGGATGAGCGGGCGAGATATCGCGCCCGTTGACCAAATCGACGCCGAAGCGGAACGCTTCAGGGATCGACCGGCTCCACCAGCCGCCTGATGATCGCCTCCAGCACGGCGGCGGTCCGGGAGGGAACCCCCAGCTTGCCGAGGATACTGCTGAAGTGGCCCTCCACCGTCCGGACGCTGACGCACAGCCGGGTGGCGATCTCCTTGTTCCGCAGGCCCAGCGCTGCAAGCTGCAAGACCTCCAGTTCCCGCGGGGTCAGCTGTTCGCCCCGCTCCCGGTCCTCCTCCTGCGCCCGCCGGGTGAGCCGGCGAGCCATGGAGCCCACCAGTGACTGCTGAACTGCCACCTCGCCTCGGTGTACCTTGTGCACCGCCTCCAACAGCTCCGAGGCCCGGGCGGTCTTCAGCAGATAGCCCCTGGCCCCCGCCTCCAGGGCGGCCGCCACGAACTCATCGTCATCGTAGGCGGTCAGCACCAGCACACTGGTTGCCGGGCTGGCCCTGAGGGCCCTGCGGGTCACCTCGACGGCGTTGAGCCCGGGCATACGCATGTCCAAAATCGCCACCTCGGGCTGAAGCCGTTCAATCAGGGCCAGTGCTTCCGGTCCCGTGCCCGCCTCGGCCACCACTGTCAGCTCGCGGTCCTGGGCAAGGATCCGGCGGGTGCCCTCCCGCACCAGCCCATGGTCTTCTGCCAGCACAATCCGAATCATGCGGTCCCCTCCTGATCCACTGGTACGCCGGGCCTGACCGGCAGGTGGAGCGTCACCGTCGTGCCCCGCCCGGGCCGGGACTCAATCTGCAGGTCGCCTCCCAGCAGTTCAGCCCGCTCCTGCATCCCCAAAACGCCAAGGCTCTCGGCGCTGGAGTTTCCGACCGGCCAACGGCCCATGCCGACCCCATCGTCCCTGACCCGCAAGATGACGCTGTCGGTGCCAAACCGCAGGTCAACGGTGACCAAGCCCGCCTGGGCGTGCCGCTCCACGTTGCGAATCGCCTCCCGGGCGATCCGATAGAGCGCCAGCTCCCGGTCTTGCTCCAGCCGGACCGGCGCTCCGGCCACCCGCAGGTCCCAGCGCAGGCCGGCCCGCTGTTGGGTCTCTTCCAGGGCCCGGCGGATGCAGGTGACCATGCCCAGTTCATCCAGCGCCGGCGGTCGCAGGTCACGGGCGAAGTCCCGCAGATGGGTGATCAACTCCTCCGCCTGCGCCTTCGCCTCCGCCACCACCCCCCGAATTGCAGCGAGCCGGTCGCCGCTGCCGGCCGGGTTGGGCACAGCCAGCGCCTCCGCTTCCTCCAACTGCCGGCAGAGCACCACCAGGGCCTGAATCGCCTCGTCGTGCAGCTCGTGGGCGATGCGCCGGCGCTCCTCCTCCTGGGCGGCCAGCGTGTGGCGCATCCACTGAAGGCGTGCCTCCTCGCTCTCCTGATCAAAGACCGGCAGGCTCAGCAGCATGCCGTAGAGCACGCCCGCAGCCACCAGCGTCCGCCAGGCCTGCACCGGCACCCCAACATAGGCCAGCATGGCCTCATAGTTCAGCCATGGCGCCAGCAGCAGGTCATGGGCCGGGGTGAAGAGGTTGAGGAGGGCGTAACCTGCCAGCGAGGCAGCGCTGATATGCAGCCCGCGGCGGACCGGCGGGGCATGGGCGGTTTGGGCCTCCCGGGCCGCCCGTTGAATCGCCCAGGCGCCCAGCAGGGAGCCGGGCACCGCCAGCAGGTAGCGGGTCCAGATCTCAATCCCCACCCGGGCCACGGGCGGGTCGTTCCAGTGGGGCAGGAGGCCGAGGATCAGGGCTGCCACCGCCACCAGGGGCGCGGCCAGGGAGAACCAGCGGGCTTTCTGCCCGGCCAGTCGGAGCGCCCCCCGCAGCCCGAACTGAAGCAGCAGTACAAAGGAGAGGGCCAGGAGGGCGAGTTGGAACCAGCTGAGCACCTCCACCGCTGCTGGGGAGAGCAGGTCGGCGTAGCCGGGTAAGAAGATGTAGCCCCACTCCACGAAGGCGTGCACAATGCCGAAGGCAGCCAACCAGGGAAGGTACCGCCCCAGGCTCAGGCGCGGCTTCTTGAGAGACTGCACCGCCAGGGCGATCCCCAAGGTGAAGAACATCACCCCATAGACGGCAAAGAGAACGGTCCAGTTCGTCAACCAGAACGACCGCAGCCACTCCACAACGCCACCCCCCGAGAGACCACGCAGAGCCGACCAGGTGTTTTCACCTGGGGAAAGTCCCGAGTTTTCTGCGATGATATGGTGCTTGAAGATTGCAACAATGACATTGTAAACGCTAGGCGACCATATACCAAGTATCTACACGGAATTCACGATGCCAAAGGAAGGGGAGGATGGGCGATGATCCTACGATGGTTCCAGTCGAAGAGCGCCGCATGGCTCTGGCTGGTGGTCCGGCTCTATGTCGGCTACGAGTGGCTGATGGCCGGGTGGCACAAGATCGCCGGGGAGAAGCCCTTCGATTCCACGGGGTTTCTAAAGGGGGCCGTGGCGAAGGCGACCGGCGACCACCCGGCGGTGCAGGGCTGGTACGCAGGCTTCCTCAAGAGCGTGGCGATCCCCAACGCTGCCGTCTTCAATGTGCTGATCCCCTGGGGGGAGTTCCTGGTCGGCCTGGCCCTGATTTTAGGGTTTGCCACCATGTTCGCCGCCCTCATGGGCGCCTTCATGAACCTGAACTTCATGCTGGCGGGATCCACCAGCACCAATCCGACCCTGTTCACCCTGTCGGTCCTCATGCTGGCTGCCGGCGCCTATGTCGGGTACATCGGCGTCGACTACTGGTTCCGCCCCTACTACCGCAGCATCGTCGATTCGCTTGGGCAGCGGCGTCAGGCCACTGCGCCCAAACCGGTCTGAGCCCCACAAGAACGAGGCGGTCGTCCAGCAAGGACGGCCGCCTCCGGTCATTCGCAGCAGATTGAACCACATATAGCCGGTCAAGTCGTCAGGAGCGTGAAGAGCGTCCAGCCGAAGAGGGCAACCAGCCCGGCGGGCGGGAGAACCCAGACGAGCCACTGAAAGCCATCGATCTTCACATCGCCATCTGTGTCCAGCCCGAGGGCGTAGAACTTGGAGGCCAGGAACCCCTCCCAGGTCAGCCAGACCAGGAAGCTGTGCTTCCACGGCTCGTACTGAGCGCTCACGCGCAGAATGCCGATGGCCGATGCGGTCGAGTCAAAGACTACCCCCAGCACCGCCCAGAGCAGCGCCCAGGCAACCATTAGGTGGCGCCGCTTCCAGGGCAGCCACTGATAGATCATTACGCCGAGCACAAAATAAGGACCGAGCGCCACCAGCCACTCCACCTTCGGGGAGTAGGGGAGGGCAGGCAGGACCCGATGCCCGTGCTCCCAGAATCCCCGGTTGGTGAAGTAGCCCTCGAAGAGCAGGCCGCGGTGGGCAAACAGAGCGCCGCCGATCCAGTAACGCCTCAACTGCCGCCAGTCGGAGGTCACAAAGTAGACCACCCAGGCGAGCACAAAGACCACTGGCCAGCGCCAATCCCCCAGTACCTCTGCCATGACGGTATTCCCCAGTTCGCAAGATTCGTTTACGTTAGCATGCCCCCTCAACGATGCAGCATCGCTTCCAATTCTCCCCGCAGCCCAGATGCGAATCGCCAGTCGGTGCGAGGCGTCTCCACTGCATCCGACTGAGCAAGACCTGCCCCGGCTGGCATCGAGCCACTACCCCCGGGCATACACCTTTGCGGGGGTGTATCGGGTGAGCAAGTCCCGTGTCGTCCTGCTCCTGAGCCTCTTCGGCCTGGTCCTGGCGCTCCGCTCGGGTCCGGCGGCGGTCCAGGCCTTCCGCCAGGAGGCCGACCAGCGGCCCTCGGTCTTCTGCGATGGGCGCCCCATGCCGGACGGGTCGCCCATGCTGGCGATCGTGATCGACGACCTTACCGATGGGGCGCCCGGGTTTGACCAGCTCCTGGCGCTCGATATTCCGCTGACCTTCGCCCTCTTTCCCGACCAACCCGATGCCGCCGCCCTGGCCCGGTCGGTTTCGGCACAGGGACACGAGGTGATCCTGCACCTCCCGATGGATGCGGGCAAGGTCAACCCCATCTGGTACGCCGGTCAGCCCCTCTCCGGGCGCCAGACCGACGCCGAGATACAGGAGCGGGTGGCAGGGTGGCTCCGCGCCGTGCCCCAGGCGCGCGGCATGAACAACCACATGGGCACCCTGGCCACCCAGGACGAGCGGGTGGTCCGGTCGCTCCTGAAGGTGGCGCGGGAAGAGGGGCGGTTCGTGCTCGACAGCCTCACCACCGAGGCGACGGTGATGCCCAAGGTGGCGGTGGAGATGGGGGTGGATTGCATGCGCCGCTCCCTCTTCCTCGACCACACCCCGGGCAAGGAGGAGGCGGTGAAGCAGCTCTGGCGGCTGACAGACTGGTCGATCCGGCACGGGGCGGCCATCGGCATTGGACACGTGGGCCAGGGGCGGGAGTCGACGGCGGAGGCGCTGGCCGAGATGCTGCCCGAACTGCAGGCCCGCGGCATCCGGCTGGTGACGCTCTCCACCCTGCTCGATCCCGATCAGTGACCAGGCGCCGCCCCGTGGAGGGCGGCGCCTGCTCTCTAGGTGCGCGGGTTCTGCCCGGCCTGGGGGCCCGGCTGCGCCTCCTTGCGGGGGTGGAGCGTGGTCCCCACGCTCTCATGAATCCCGCCTTCCGCCGGCTTGATCATCTTCATGTTCGGCGCCTCATCCTGTTCGGCCCGGTTCCCTTTCGGGCGGTTCGCCATGCTGATTCCCTCCCTTCCCGCATTAGCATGCGCCAGAGGGAGGGAGTTCCAAGCCTAAAGGGGCTGGCAGGCGGGGCAGATAAAGGTCGAGGTCGACCCCGTCTTCAGCTTCTCAATCGGCGTCCCGCAGATGGGGCAGCCCTGCCCTTCCCGGTAGCCGATCAGGGTGAGCCTCTCCGGGGTCCGAACGTTTCCCCCCTGGCCGAAAAAGTCCGGCTCATAGCCCCCCAGCTCGTGGGCCCGGTCGATCACCTGTCGGATCGCCAGCTGGTAGCGATCGATCTCCTCATCGGAGAGCGTCCCCAGCCTTCGCTGCGGGTGGATCCGGGCGCTCCAGAGAATGTCGTGGGCGTAGGCGTTGCCGATCCCCGAAAGCCGCTGCTGGTCGAGAATCAACGACTTGGCGTTCGACCGGGGATAGTGCCGGGCGATGGCGTGAAACTCCTCCCGGGAGAGGGTCAGCGGGTCAGGGCCCAGCATGGCCGTCTCGGGGTGGGAGGCCAGCGCATCCGCAGCGAGCACCCGGATATAACCGAACCACCAGAAGCGGCAGGTGAAACCCGACCCGTCATCCAGCCCGATGCGCAGTTGGTGCTTCTCCCGCGGCGCTACGCCGGCGGCGTGGTAAAAGAGATCGGCCCCCATGCCCAGGTTGAGGAGGAGATAGAGCTCCGGGTCGAGGTGGAAGAGGAACCACTTGCCCCGCCGGTCCACCCTGGCGATGCGCCGGCCGGTCAGGGCGGCGACCGCCTCGTCCACAGGCAGGTTGAGGCACTTGGGCTGGCTCAGCTCGACCAGGTCAATCCTTCGTCTGCTCAACGTCTCGTGCATCTGGCGCTCCAGGATCATCAACTCGGGCAGTTCGGCCATGGTATCCACCTCCAGGGGAAGGTTCTCCGCCTGAAGAGTTCGCACCTGGCAGGAGCCTCCCCTGCTCTGGCGAACGAAGAAGGCGGAGGTGTCATCCCATGGAATACCGGAATCTGGGCCGCAGCGGTCTGAAGGTCTCCGCCATGTCGCTTGGCTGCAACGCCTTCGGCGCCCGCGCCGATGAGGCGACCTCGGTAAAGATTGTCCAGCAGGCGCTGGACCTGGGCATCAACCTGATCGACACGGCCGACATCTACACCCAGGGCGAGTCGGAGCGGCTGGTGGGCAAGGCGCTGCGGGGGCGGCGCTCCCAGGCGATCCTCGCCACCAAGGGCTTCGGGCGCATGGGCGATGGCCCCAACGACGCCGGCGCCTCCCGCAAGCATCTCCTGGACGCCGTAGACGCCTCGCTGAAGCGGCTGGAGACCGATTACATCGACCTGTACCAGATGCACAGCTGGGATCCCAACACCCCGATGGAAGAGACCCTGAAGACGCTGGACGACCTGGTCCGCTGGGGCAAGGTCCGCTACATCGGCTGCTCCAACTACAGCGCCTGGCAGCTGATCAAGTCGCTCTGGGTCTCCGACAAGCTGGGCCTGGAGCGGTTTGTCTCCAACCAGCCCGAGTACTCCCCGGCCAACCGCAAGATCGAGGAGGAGATCATTCCCGCCGGGCTGGCCGAAGGGGTGGGCCAGATCGTCTACTTCCCGCTGGCCGGCGGCCTGCTGACCGGCAAGTACCGGCGGGGCGAGGCGCCGCCTGCCGGCTCCCGTGCCGTTACCCAGGGCGAGCGCTTCGTCAACCGCTGGTTCACCGAGGCCAACTGGACCCTGGCCGAGCAGATGGCAGCGCTGGCCGCCGACCTGGGCCTCTCCGTGGCCCACCTGACCCTCGCCTGGGTCATGGCGAAGCCGGGCGTGACCTCCGCCATTGTCGGCGCCAGCCGGCCCGAGCAGGTAGACGACAACGTGAAGGCCTGCGAGGTGAAGCTGAGCCCCGACGTAATCGCCCAGATCGACGAGATCTCTGCCCACAACCGGTAGGCCCGCGACTGGAAGGGGCCCAAGTCGTGCATCCTGCACGGAGAGGTGATCCGTAATGCGACGCTGGGGCGGCTTGCTGCTGGTGCCCCTCCTGTTCGTGCTGGCCTTTGGCGCCTATCTCCTGAGCGACAGCGATGCCAAGGACCGGCGCATCTGGTCCCGCTTTCGCACCGAATTGACCCCTGACCGGGTAACTCGAGTAGAGATCGGGCACGCCACCCCGATCACCCTGACCGACGAGGAGCGCAGCCGGGCCCTGGCGCTCCTCCGGCAGGCCCGGTTCCGGGAGTCAAACCGCCAGGGGTACGGTCCCACCCCGGAGACGATCCTGACGCTCCACTTCGCCGACGGTCGCACCATCCACATCGGCTTCTGGGGAGGCGAGACCTTCGAGTTGAGCCCCCGCCACCTGGACCCCCGCACCCAGTTCCTGATCAACAGCCCACCACTGGGCGACCTGGTCCGGCAGAAGACGAAGCGGTAGAATGGGGATGTCCCTTCTCGGTCTTTTTCTCAGAGATAAAGGAATGTTGTGTCGAATGTCGAAGTTTCCGATGTCTCCGTAATGACAAGGAGGTGCCGGCATGAACTTCGAAGCAATCTTCAAGCGCTTCATCAACGACTGGCAGAAGTTCCTTATGATGGGCCTGGGCCCGCTGATCGTCAACTTTGCCGTTGGTGCGATCGGAACGGTCATCATGCTCGTGCTCGTCGGCCCCAGCATCTTCAACCTGATCCGGATGGACGCCATGGGAATGGCCCCCTCGTCCGGCAGCATGTTCGGCCTTATTGGATCCTTCGTCGGCGCCTTCGTGGTGATGATGCTGGTGGCCGTGGTCGCTTTCGGCCTCTCCACCGCCGGGCTGATGGGCTCTGTCGCCGGCTACCGGCGGGGTGAGGAGGTCTCGATTGGCTCCTTCTGGGGGCACGCCACCCGCCACTACGGCAAGGTGATTCTGATCGGTCTTATCCTGGGCGTCATTATGATGGTCAGCATGATCCTGATGATCATTCCGGTCCTCGGCTGGCTCGCCATGGCTGTCTGGGGGCCCACCGCTGCGGTGGTGCTTGGCCTCTACCCTGCCCATCTGGCGGTGAACGCGGGCATGTCGGTGGGCGATTCAGTCGGCGCCGGCTTCAAGGTGCTGACCGCTCACTTCAAGGAGGCGCTGATCGGCGGCCTGATCATGCTGGGCTTTGGCATCGCCCTCAGCATGATCGGCATGATCCCGCTGGTCGGGTGGATCGTGGGCATGCTCTTCGGGCAGCCGCTGATCACCTACTTCTTCGTGGAGCGGTTTGAGCTCGAAGTCCGGCCCAAGCTGCCCAACCTGCCTCCGGTGGTGTAACGCACCTCCTGTTCAAGCTGAAAAGGCCTCCCCCGATCAGCGGGGGAGGCCCATTTTTCTTAGTCGCCCGCTATCTGGGGCGGTCCGACCGAATCGGGAGGCGAGGTGACAACCACCTTCCGCTTCCAGCGGCCGGTCAGGTAGTAGGCCCAGTGGAGCAGCATGCCCATCACCATAGAGATCAGAATGGCGGTCCAGATACCCGTGGGCCCCATGGAGCCCGCCATGAAGTAAGCCAGCGGCACCCGAATCCCCCACAGGGCCACCAGGGTGAGCACCATGGCCGCCATGGTATCGCCGGCGCCTCGCATCACCCCGCCGAGAATGAAGAGCACGGCGGTCGGAATGTAGCTCCAGCCCATGATCCGCAGGTAGCGGCTGCCCTCGGTCAGCACCCCTTCATCTTGGGTGAAGAGGACCATGAGGATCGTCGGATTCAGAACCGCCACTGCCGTAACCAGCCCGGTGATGGAGGCGGCGATCCCGATACCCCAGAGGACGGCGGCGGAGACCCGCTCCGACTTGCCGGCGCCCAGGTTCTGACCCACCACCGCCGAGATGGCGAGGCCCATCGACATCGAGGGGAGGAATGCGGCATGGTCTAGCCGCTGGGCGGCGCCAAAGGCGGCGACCACCTCGGGACCAAACTGGTTGATCAGGGCGGTGACCGTCACCATACCGAAGGAGACCATCACCTGCTGCGCGCCGGCTGGCAGGCCGATCTTGAAGATCCGCCGGGCCAGGTCCCAGTCGACCTGCCAGTAGGTCCGCTCCAGGCGGATCAGGTCGGTCCTTCGCAGAATCCACCGCACCAGCCAGATCGCACTGACCGACTGGCTGATGATCGTCGCCAGGGCGACCCCGCCCACGCCCATCTGGGGAATCGGGCCGACCCCGAGAATGAAGACGCCATCCAGCACGATATTGAGCGACGTGGAGACCGCCAGCGCCTTCAGTGGCGTCTGGGCGTCACCCAGACCACGGAGGATGGCGCTCAGCGTGTTGAACAGGAAGAGGCCCAGAATGCCTCCCATGAAGAGGCCCAGATAGCTGGCCGACTGGTCGATGATCTCCGGCGGGGTCGAGATCATCCGCAGCAGCGGATACCGGAGCACGACCCCGATCAGTCCCACCAGGGCGCCGCTGAAGCCCAGCAGGATCAGCGAGGTCCCGATGGTCTTGCGGACCATCACCTCATCGCCCGCCCCCCGGTACTGCGAGACCAGGGTGGTCGTCGCCATGGTCATGCCGAAGACCAGCGAGAGCAGGGCGAAGATGAGCGGCATCGAGACCGAGACAGCGCCCAGCGCTTCGGGACCGATCACCTGGCCCACCCAGATCGAGTCGACCACGTTATAGAGCATCTGCAGCAGGTTCCCGGCAAGCATCGGCAGCGTGAAGAAGAGAATATGCCGGGGGATGGAGCCCTGCGTAAAGTCACGTTGCGGCCCTCGCTTCAAAGGCAGGACCTCCCGGTAGGGTAATTACTTAGTGTCGTCAACTATCCTACCACAGAAGCAGGCTGAATGACTACAGAAAGAAGAACCAAGACTGGATTCCATCCATAGTGTGGAGTAGACAGAAGACCCGATGCCGGAGGATCATGAACGACATGCGCAGATGGATCTCCTTGCTCCTGGCCGCCCTTCTGGTCACCGGCTGCTCGCCGGGCGGTTCGGGAGGTACAGATCACGAGCCCGAAGCGATCCGGCTGGGGTACATGGCCAACCTGACCCATGCCCAGGGGGTGCTTGGGGTGGCGGACTCCACCTTCGAGCGCGCCACAGGGGTCAAGGTGGTGCCGCGCCTCTTTCCCGCGGGTCCCGCCGCCATACAGGCGCTCTTCGCCGGCGAGATCGACCTGCTCTACGTCGGCCCTGCTCCGGCGATCAACGGGTTCCTCCGCTCCGAGGGCGAGGCGCTCCGGGTGATTGCCGGGGCGGCGTCCGGCGGGGCGGTCTTCGTCGTCAGGGAGGGGATCGACCCCGCCGACCTTGCGGGGCGGCGGCTCGCCACACCTGGCCTGGCCAATACGCAGGACCTCGCCCTGCGCCACTACATCGAACAGCGTGGATGGCGTACCAGGGAGCGTGGCGGCGATGTCACCCTCTTTCCGATGGCCCCGGCCGAGATCTTCAGCCTTATATCTCGAGGCCAGCTCGACGGCGCCTGGGTCCCCGAGCCGTGGGGAAGCCGGCTGCTGGAGCAGCCGGGTGCGCAGCTGGTCTACGATGAGCGCGATCTCTGGCCCGACCGGACCTTCGCGACCACCCTGCTGGTGGTTCATCCCCGGTTTCTTGCAGCCCACCGGGAGCAGGTGCTCCGCTTTGTGGAGGCGCACCTGGCGATCACCCGGTGGATTCAGACCAACCCCGACGAGGCCCGTGGGCGGCTGCAAAGAGCGCTCGCTGACCTTCAGGGTCGGCCGCTGCCCGACCGGTTGATCGCCGAGGCGTTCAGCCGGATCGACTTCCGCAGCGACCCCATGATTGCCTCGGTGGAGGAGCAGGTGCGGCGAGCCTACCGGTTGGGCCTCCTCGGCGCCCGCGAGCCGGATCTTTCCGGCCTTTTCGATCTCAGCCTGCTCCAGGAGGTGGCCCCATGAGATACCCGGCCTTACAGCCGGTTCAATACCAGCTCTCCCTTCAGTCGGTCTCCAAGCACTTTCAGACCCGCCAGGGAAAGCTCCACGTCCTGAACGGCGTTGACCTCGACGTGCGCAAGGGTGAGTTTCTCTGCCTGCTCGGCCCGTCGGGCTGTGGCAAATCAACCCTGTTCAACATCATCGCCGGCCTGGAGCCCCCTGACTCGGGCGAGCTGCTGGTGGAGGGGGAGCCCGTTTCCGGCCCCGGCCCCGACCGGGTGGTGGTCTTTCAAGACGGAGCGCTCTTCCCCTGGCTCACCGCCCTCGGCAACGTCGAATTCGGTCTCTCCATGCTGAACATCCCGGCGGCCGAGCGGCGCGAGCGGGCCATGGATGCGCTGGAGATGGTGCGGCTTGCCAGATTCGCCGACGCTTACATTCACGAACTCTCTGGCGGCATGCGCCAGCGAGTCGCCATCGCCCGGGCCGTCGCTATGCAGCCCAAGGTGCTCTTGATGGATGAGCCCTTTGCCGCCCTCGATGCCCAGACCCGAAACGTGATGCACGAGGAGCTGCAGCGCATCTGGGCCAAGACCGGCAAGACGATCATCTTCGTGACCCACAACGTGGCCGAGGCGATCCGCCTCGGAGACCGGGTGGCGGTGCTCTCCTTCCGCCCCGGATCGATCAAGCGGGAGGTGGTGATCAGCCATCCCCGCCCCCGGAAGGCTGACGACCCCCGCCTGCTGGAGATCCGCATGTTCCTGGTGCGGGACCTGAAGGCCGACGTACAGGCGGCGGTGGAGGAGGAGCTGTGCGATGGCTAAGGGGCGCGCCCAACTGCTCTCCGTGGCGCTCCTGCTCCTGTTGTGGCAGGTGATCGCCTGGCTCCGGCTCTGGCCTCCCTACCTGTTCCCCGCCCCCCTCGATGTCGCGGCCACCCTCTGGCGGCTGACCGCTTCCGACGAGCTGCCCGTCGCCATCTTGCACACCGTCAAGCGCATTGGCCTGGGCTTTGCAGTCTCAGCCGCCGCCGGCGGCCTCCTGGGCCTGACCATGGCCCGCTCCCGCCGCCTCTCTGAGCTGGCCGGCCCCGCCGTGCAGGGGCTGCAGGCGATGCCCTCCATCTGCTGGTTCCCGCTGGCCGTCCTCTGGATCGGCTGGAACGAGGGCGCCCTGCTCTTCGTCACCATCGCCGGCGCGCTGTTCGCCATTGCCGCCGCCACAGAGGCGGGCATACGGAATATCCCGCCCACCTACCTGCGGGCGGCTGCCACCATGGGGGCCAGGGGCTGGCGCCTCTACAGCCGGGTGGTGATCCCGGCGGCGCTCCCCTCGCTGCTCACCGGCCTGCGCCTGGGCTGGTCCTTCGCCTGGCGCTCGCTCATGGCGGCGGAGCTGCTCTTCCTCAACCTGGGCCTGGGCCACCTCCTGGGCATGGGCCGCGACCTGGGCGACGCCGCCCAGGTCATGGCGGTGATCCTGGTGAT
>JBMONB010000083.1:75137-285998 GCA_049325315.1 Bacillota bacterium
GGTCCTTCGCCTGGCGCTCGCTCATGGCGGCGGAGCTGCTCTTCCTCAACCTGGGCCTGGGCCACCTCCTGGGCATGGGCCGCGACCTGGGCGACGCCGCCCAGGTCATGGCGGTGATCCTGGTGATCCTGGTGGTGGGGGTCCTGGTCGACCGGTTCCTCTTCGCCCGGGCCGAGCGGGCGCTCCGCCGGCGTTGGGGCTTCGAAGCCGCTGCGTAGCTGCTGCCGACTGCCGCCCTGTGATGGGGCGGTAGTCGGGTCTTTGTTTTGCCGCGGATTCCCCAGAAAATAGCGGTCGGGTCGGTGTATTGGCCGCGGATTACGCGGATTACGCGGATTTCCGGACATAACGCGGATTACCTGGCTACTCCTGCGGGGGCCTACTTAGACAAATATATGTAAATGATAATGGATCCCCCTGTCCATTCGTGGCGATGGCCCTCACAGGAGTCACCCGGTAATCCGCGTCTGTATGAAAATCGGCGTAATCCGCGTAATCCGCGGCTAATTATACGACCCAACTAAAAGTGCTACTTATGGGCTATACCATGGGCCTCTCCTCCACGGTACGCTGTTACCTAAGGGGGTACTACCCATGTGGCGTCCGGCCATTTTGCAGAAGGCGGAGGCGGCCCTGCTCGACGAGAAGGCGGCCAAGCTCCGCGGGATCGCCCAGGTGCTCGATGACCTCCTGGGCGACTCCTTTGACGTGCACCTCCCCGAGGGTGCCGCCGGTGACCGGTTCACCGCCTTGTCCGCCGCGCTCCGGCCCCTGACCGACCGCCTGGCCGCCGCCTTTGAAGGGGTGGGGCTGGGCTACTACTGCGCGCCCCTGGACCGGATCGTCGCCTACGCCCCCAGCGAGAAGCTGGGCTACCTGGTGGGCGTCACGCCCCCGCCCGACCACATCGGCCGCATCGCCATGGAGCGCCGGTCGGTGCGCATTGCCATCGGCTCCATGGTCCGGGGCGACGCCATGAACTGCATGCATCCCCTGATTCGCGGCGACCGGGTGATCGGCTTCGCCTTCGCCAACGAGTCGGTGGAGGATATCTACCGCCAGATCCAGTCGGGCACCGCCCGGAGCGGCCAGGGAATCGAGCTCCCCACCGCCCTGGGCCTCTCCAGCCTGGCGCTCTTTGCCGGCACCTCGGGCCTCTCGGCCGAGGCGATTCGCACCCAGTTGGCCGCGGCGGTCGAGCGGGGTCTGGTGGCGCAGGGAGACGCCCTGCCCCTGATGCACGGCCTCCGCCAGGTGGAGCAGTACGTGCGGCTCTTCCTGGACAACCTGGGCGCCGGGCTGGTGATCGCCGATGGCGAGGGGCGGGTCCAGTACCGCAACACCGCCGGGGCCGCCCTCAGCCCCGACCCCAACGAGGGGATCGACCTGCAGACCGCAGGGCTGCCCGGCTACCGGCTCTACCTCTTCGAGAACGCCGGCGAAGAGCGCGGGGAGGGCTACTTCGAGCGGGCCGAGCGGCTGGCGCTGGCCGGGGAGTTGGCCACCGCCATCGCCCACGAGATTCGCAACCCGCTCACCGTGGTGGCGGGCTCGATTCAGCTGATCCCCGACCGGGTGGATGACCCCGAGTTCCTCCGCTCGCTCTCCCGCATCGCCGGGCAGGAGCTGAGCCGGGTCAACCGGATCGTCCAGGGGCTGCTGGGCTTCGCCCGCTACTCCGAGCCCGAGCGGTCGCTCCTGGACCTGAACGACCTGATCGGCCAGGCGGTGGAGTTCCTCGGCTGGTACGCCCGCAAGCGGGGCGTCACCGTGGTCACCGACCTGGCCCCCGGGGCGCTCAAGGTCTTCGGCGACGGCGAGCACCTGAAGCAGGCGCTCCTCAACCTGATGATGAACGGGATTCAGGCCATGGAAGATGGTGGCGGCACCCTCACCATCCGCACCGACCACCCGCCGGGGAGCCGCTCGGTCCGCATCTTCGTGCAGGACCAGGGCGTGGGCATTCCCCGGGAGGCGCTGGACAAGGTCTGGGAGGTCTTCTACTCCTCGAAGCCCGGCGGCACAGGGTTGGGCCTGCCGGTGGTCCAGCGGATCATCGACGCCCACCGCGGCTATATCGAGGTCGATTCCACCCCGGGGGCCGGCACCTGCTTCACCGTTCTCCTGCCCGTCGCCAATCGTCACAACCTGGAGGGAGAGGGGGATCCCCATGGACAAGCGCCGTCTGCTGGTGGTCGATGACGAGCCCAACATGGCCTGGCTGTTCGAGCAGTCCTTCGGCCGCCACTACGACGTAATCAAGGCGCACAGCGGCCTGGAGGCCCTGGCCGTGCTCGAGGCAGGCCCCCCCGACCTGGTGCTGCTCGACCTGATGATGCCCGGCATGGACGGCCTGACCGCCCTGCGGGAGATCAAGCGCCGCCACCCCAACCTGCCGGTGCTGATGATGACCGCCTACGCCACGGTCAAGACAGCCGTGGAGGCGATCAAGACCGGCGCCGCCGACTACGTGATCAAACCCTTCGATTTAGATGAAGTCCGACGCGTCATGGAGGCCGCGCTGCCGCCCTCGCCCTCCGAGCAGCCGCTCCGCCGCCCCCAGGGCCTGCTGGGCGACTCGCCCCCCATGCTCGAGGTGCTGCGCAAGATCCAGCGGGTGGCCCAGGCCGATGTCTCGGTCCTGATTCTCGGCGAGACCGGCACCGGCAAGGAGCTGGTGGCCCGGGCGATCCACACAAACAGCCCGCGGGCGGCCAGGCCCTTTGTGGCGGTCAACTGCGCCGCCCTGCCCGAAAACCTGCTGGAGTCGGAGCTGTTCGGCCACGAGAAGGGCGCCTTCACCGGCGCCCAGTCCCGCAAGCCCGGCCGCTTCGAGCTGGCCGATGGCGGCACCCTCCTGCTCGATGAGATCGGCGACATGCCCCTGGCGGTGCAGGCCAAGCTGCTCCGGGTCCTGGAGAGCCGGCAGGTGGAGCCGCTGGGCTCCACCAGGGCGCTCCCGGTCGACCTGCGGGTGCTGGCCGCCACCCACCGGGATCTGCCGGAGATGGTCAAGCAGGGCAACTTCCGGGAGGACCTCTACTTCCGGCTGGCCGTGGTGCCGATCACCCTGCCGGCGCTGCGGGAGCGCCGGGGCGACGTGGGCCTGCTCGCCCACCACCTGCTGAAGGGGTTCGCCGAGCGGCACGGCAAGGAGTTCCTGGGCTTCTCGTCCCAGGCGCTGCAAGCCTTGGAATCCTACCGCTGGCCCGGCAACGTCCGGGAGCTGCGCAACCTCATGGAGCAGGTTGCGGTGCTCTGGGACGGCGGCCAGGTGGACCTGGAGCACCTGCCCGAGTACCTGACCGCCCCGGGGCGGGAGGCGGTGGCGCCGGGCCAGTCGCTGAAGGAAGAGGTCCGGTCGCTGAAGGCTGACTACGAGCAGGAGCGGATCCTGGCGGCGCTGCGCTCCGTGGGTGGGAACCGTACGCAAGCGGCACGGCTGTTGGGGATCAGTCGGCGGGCGCTGCAGTTGAAGTTGAAGGAGCTTGCTCTTGGGTGAGGGTTAGCCCCTGTGAGGCGATCCTGTTCTGGCCTCTCTAGGGGCACGCCTCCTGCGGACCACCCATCGCTCCCGGTTCGTCGCGAAGGGACGGTACGGCTCCGTGGGTCCGCCATCGGCCGGAACCGCGGTATAGCACGGCCCTTTTAGGGGCGCACCGCCGGCCGCTGGCTCTCCTCCCGTAGGCCTACCGTCCCTAAGCTCCTTCACCAACGTCGCTTCATGGGTGGCCCGCATCCGGCTTCCTCGGGCGCCAGAACAGGATCGGGTCTGGCCCGCCTGGCTGCTGGGTGCGAAACCTCCTTCGCACCCTACTGCGCACCTTTCTTCGCGGTCTGGGCGTTTTTGGGGCTGAGAGGGGCGGGTTCCCGAGCTTTTGCGGCACCTGGGTGGGTTGGCACGAACCTTGCGATACTCTTTCGTGCGGCACTCATCTCACCCAGTCTCTGGAATAGGAGGCAGCCCATGAACAAGGTGACGAGTCTGGAGCAGGCCATGAGCTTGATTCATGATGGCATGACGATCATGGTTGGCGGCTTTATGACCGTGGGAACACCGGAACTCTTTATGGACGCCCTGGTCGAGAAGGGCGTGAAGGATTTGACCATCATCTGCAACGATGCCGGCGTGCCTGGCAAGGGTGTGGCGAAGCTGATCGCTACCCGCCAGGTCAAGAAGCTGATCGCCTCGCACATCGGCCTGAACCCCGAGGCGGGACGGCTCATGAACACCGGCGAGATGGCGGTCGAACTGATCCCGCAGGGCACCCTGGCGGAGCGGATCCGCAGCGCCGGGGCGGGGCTCGGGGGCTTCCTTACCCCAACGGGCGTCGGCACCGTGGTGGAGGAGGGGAAGCAGAAGCTCGAGATCGACGGGCGCACCTACCTGCTGGAGCTTCCGTTGAAGGCCGATCTGGCCCTGGTCTTCGCCCACAAGGCCGACACCATGGGCAACCTCGTCTACCGGCGCTCCATTCGCAACTTCAACCCGCCCATGGCCATGGCGGCGACGACCACCATCGCCCTGGTGCGCGAGGTGGTGGGGGCCGGCGAGATCGACCCCGATCTGATCCACACCCCCGGGCCGCTGGTCGACTACGTCGTTTCGCTCTAAGGAGGTGCCATCAATATGGACAGCAAGGCGCGCCGTGAACTGATCGTCAAGCGCATCGCCCGCGACTTCAAAGATGGCGACCTGGTCAACCTCGGCATCGGCATGCCCACCCAGATCGCCTACCACATCCGGGAAGGGGTTCAGGTCCTCCTCCAGTCGGAGAACGGCTTTGTGGGCCTCACCTCCGCCCCGTCGGACCCGGCCCTGATCGACCCCGACCTGGTCAACGCCGGCGGCGCCCCGGTGGGGCTCGTGCCGGGCGGCGCCTTCTTTGACTCCTGCACCTCCTTCGCCCTGATCCGCGGTGGGCATGTGGATGCCACCGTGCTCGGCACCCTCGAGGTCGACCAGTACGGCAACATCGCCAACTGGATGATCCCCGGCAAGATGGTGCCCGGCATGGGCGGCGCCATGGACCTGCTGGTGGGCGCCAAGAAGGTCTACGTCGCCACCGACCACGTCACCAAAGATGGCGCCCCAAAGCTGCTGGAGCGCTGCACCCTGCCGCTCACCGCCGTCGGCGCTGTCGACGTGGTGGTGACCGAGATGGGCTACTTTGAGATCACCCCCGACGGCTTCCTGCTCAAGGAGATCGCCCCCGGCGTCACCGTCGAGGAGGTCAAGGCGGCCACCGCCGGCAACCTGATCATCGCCCCGGACCTCAAGGAGATGACCGCGTAGGCTCACATGAAGGAGATGACCCCCCGATGAAGGAGATCGTGATCGCCTCTGCCGTCCGGACGCCCATTGGCAGCTTCGGCGGTTCGCTGGCCCCGTTCCAGGCCTACGAGCTGGGCACCATCGCCATCAAGGCCGCCCTGGAGCGGGCCGGCGTGCGCCCCGACCAGGTCGATGAGGTCTACATGGGCTGCATCCTCCAGGCGGGCCAGAGCCAGGGGCCTGCCCGCCAGGCGGCGATGAACGCCGGGATCCCCGAGACCGCCCCCGCCACCACCGTCAACATCCTCTGCGGCTCCGGCCTGAAGGCCGTGATTCAGGCGGCTCAGACCATCATCGCCGGCGACGCCCACGTGGTGGTGGCCGGCGGCATGGAGTCGATGTCAAACGCCCCCTATCTGCTGCCCAAGGCCCGCACCGGCTACCGGATGGGCAACGGCGAGCTGGTCGACTCCATGGTCCTCGACGCCCTGACCGACGCCTTCCACAAGTACCACATGGGCATCACCGCCGAGAACCTGGCTGAGCTCTACCAGGTCTCCCGCGAGGAGCAAGATGCGTTCGCCGCCGCCTCCCAGCAGAAGGCGGTCGCCGCGGTGGAGTCCGGCACCTTCGACGCCGAGATCGTGCCCGTGCCGATTCCCCAGAAGAAGGGCGATCCGGTCCTCTTCGCCCGCGACGAGTACCCGAAGCCGGGCACCACGGCGGAGAAGCTGGCCGGCCTGCGGCCCGCCTTCAAGAAGGACGGCACCGTCACCGCCGGCAACGCCTCGGGCATCAACGACGGCGCCGCCGCCCTGGTGATCATGTCGGCCGAGAGGGCCGCCGAGCTGGGCGTGAAGCCCCTGGCCCGCCTCATCGGCTGGGGCACCGCCGGTGTCGCCCCGCACATCATGGGCATCGGCCCGGTCCCGGCCACCCAGAAGGCGCTGGCGAAGGCGGGCGTCACCCTCGACCAGATCGACCTGATCGAGGCCAACGAGGCCTTCGCTGCCCAGGCGCTCTCGGTGGGCAAGGCGCTCCAGTGGGATCCCGCTAAGGTCAACGTCAATGGCGGTGCGATCGCCCTTGGACACCCGGTCGGCGCCAGCGGCGCCCGTATCCTCACCACCCTGCTCTACGAAATGGCGCGGCGGAACTCCACCCGGGGTCTGGCGACGCTCTGCGTGGGTGGCGGCATGGGCGTCTCGGCCATCGTCGAGCGGTAAAAGTTCAACGGTCCGGCCCCTGCCGGGAGGAGCGGGGGCCCGGCCCAGGCCCCGGATCGAGCTCCGGCCCCGGGAAGGAGTCTGCCAAACGAAAGGAGATGACGTCCCTTGTTCAGCCGTCTCGTCCGGTTCTTTGTTAACGTCTCGCAGCGCTATCTCCCCGACGCCTACCTGTTCGCCATCATCCTGACCTTCGTCGCATTCGCCGCCGCTCTGATCTGGACCGACAAGACTCCGATGCAGCTGCTCCAGTTCTGGGGTGGCGGCCTCTGGGGCCTGCTGGCCTTCGCCATGCAGATGACCCTGATCCTGGTGACCGGTCACGCCCTCGCCTCCTCGCCCGTGGTCAAGGGGGGCCTCCGGGCCCTGGCCCAGATCCCGCAGAACAACGCCTCCGCCGTCATGCTCGTGGTCTTCGTGGCCGGCCTGGCCTCCTTCCTGAACTGGGGCTTCGGCCTGGTCGTCGCCGCCCTGCTGGCCCGTGAGGTGGCCAAGCTGGGCCGCAAGGTCGACTACCCGATGCTGGTGGCCGCCGGTTACTCCGGCTTCGTCATCTGGCACGGCGGCATCTCCGGCTCGATCCCCCTGGCGGTCGCCACCAAGGGCCATCTTGTCGAGAAGCTGACCGGGATCATTCCCGTCTCTCAGACCATCTTCTCGGTGCCCAACCTGGTGATCACCTTCGCGGTCATCTTCACCCTGCCGATCCTCTTCTGGCTGGTCGCCCGGTCCAAGCAGGAGAGCGAACTGATCATCGTTGATCCGGCGCTCATGGAAGAGCCGGTCGCCCCGGCCGCCGCTGCGGCGGAGAAGACCCCGGCCACGGTCCTCGAGAACAGCGTCATCGTCAACGCCCTCTTTGCCCTCGCCGGCGTCGTCTACCTGGTCAAGCACTTCATGGACAAGGGCTTCGACCTGAACCTGAACATCGTGATCATGCTCTTCCTGGTGGTGGGCGTCATCCTCCACAAGACCCCCATCAACTACGTCCGGGCGATCAACGAGGCGATCAAGGGCGCCGGCGGTATCGCCCTCCAGTTCCCGCTCTACGGCGGCATTCAGGGCATCATGGTCTCCTCCGGCCTGGCCGCTGTGATCGCTCAGGGCTTCGTCTCCATCGCCACCGCCAAGACCTTCCCGCTCATGACCTTCCTGGCGGGCGGCCTGATCAACATGTTCGTCCCGTCTGGCGGCGGCCAGTGGGCGGTGCAGGGGCCGATCAACATCCCGGCCGGTATCGAGCTGGGCGTCGATCCCGCCAAGATCGCCCTGGCCATCTCCTACGGCGACGGCTGGACCAACATGCTCCAGCCCTTCTGGGCGCTGCCGCTGCTGGGCATCGCCAAGCTGCAGGTCAAGGACATCATGGGCTACACCATGCTGACCCTGATCTGGGCGGGCGTCATCTTCGCCCTCGGACTGCTGATCTTCTAAGCGGTGAGGAACCGGGAAGGCCACGGCGTGCTGCCGTGGCCTTTCGGCGCGCTCTGGAATATTCCACACCTCAGGAACCGGATCAGAAGTTGCTTTCAGCAGGAAATATATTGCGGGCGCCGAACAAGTAGAGCAACTGTTCTAGCAAGGAGCGCAACCGTAGCCATGTCCTATGCCGCACCGCCCGGTGGGTTTCGTACGTTCCTGATGCTGTGGGCTTCGCAGTCGGTCTCGGTCTTTGGAACGGCGCTCAGCATCTTCGCGATCAACATCTGGCTGGTGCAGGTGGTCTACCCGCTGCCGGAGCAGCGGGCGGAGCTGGGCTGGGCGCTGGCCGCAGTCGGTCTGGCCATGGGTGTGCCGGCCACTATCGCCGCGCCCATCGCCGGGGCCCTGGCCGACCGCATGGACCGCAAGCGGCTGATGCTCTCCATGGACCTGGTCAACGGGGTGATCGCGGCGGTCATGGCCTATCTCATGGGCACCGACCTCCTGCAGCTCTGGATGGTCCTGATCATCCTCGCCACCCTCTCGGTCACCCACTCGATCCACGGCTCCGCCTTCGATACCTCCTACGCCATGCTGGTGCCCGATGAACAGCTGCCCCGGGCCAACGGGATGATGCAGACCATGTGGTCGCTCTCCTCGGTGCTCTCGCCCGCCATCGCCGCCACCATTATCGCCCTGCCCTCCATGGCCCGGCAGGGGCTCCTGCCCGGCTCCATCGGCACAGCGCTGGCGGGGCTCCACAACGGCGCCACCCTGGCCCTCACGGTAGACGCCATCACCTTCTTCCTGGCCGGTCTGGTGCTCGCCTTCCTCGTGATTCCCTCGCCAAAGCGGGCTGACTTGGAGGAGACCGACCGGAAGAAGAAGCCCTCCATCTGGGCCGATGTGCGCTTCGGCGCCGCCTATATCTGGCGCCGGCCCCCGCTGCTCTGGCTCCTGGCCACCTTCGCCGTGGTCAACCTCGGCCTGCAGATGGGCGTCTTCCTGCCGCTGCTGGTCAAGGTCGACCTGGCGCCCGACTGGACCGCCCGCGGCATGTCCTACGAGGCGGCCCTGGCCGCCCTCAACACGGCGATGGCGGTGGGCGGACTGGCCGGCGGCTTCATAGTCAGCCTCTGGGGAGGGGCCAGGAAGAAGCGGGTCCTGGTGCTGATGGGCTCCATGATGCTGACGGGCCTGGCGCAGATCTGGCTCGGCTTCTCCTCGATTCTCTACGTGGGCATGGTCGCGATCTTCCTGTGGAACTTCTTCGGTCCCGTCTCCAACGCCCACTCCCAGGCGATCTGGCAGGGCCAGGTCCCCCGGGAGATGCAGGGGCGGGTCTTTGCCATCCGCCGGGTGATCGCCTGGTCGCTGGGCCCGCTGGGGCAGGTGCTGGCGGGGCTGCTGGCCGGGCTGGTGAACCCCGGCCTGGGGCTGGCCCTCCTGGGCGGCATGATCGCCCTCTTCACCTTTGGCCAGTTCTTCAACCCGCAGGTGATGCGGGTGGAGGACAAGGCCTACCTCGACCGGCTGGCCGGGGAGGCTGCAGTGGGGCAGTAGGCTCCAAGGCCAGCGCCCTGCCGGTTCCGCGATTTTTTCCCGGATGCCGTTCGATGCGGACGGGAATCTCGCGTGGAATCACGTGGATTTCGGGGCTGATCGCCCCCTGAGATCGATGTTCGTGGTGTAAGAGGCGGTAGTTTGGGAAAATCAAGCGAAAAACGGTGGCTCATTGGCCTCATTGCCCCCGAGTTTCAGCGATTCAACGGGGATTTCCCCACATGGCCCGAAGTGTGAATGGGAAATTCTAGCGGAATCTTCCCGTGGGCCGCAATCTGGTTCTCCGCCGCCGTGAACGAATCGGTCGCCCCGTTGATGGCATGGGGCGAGGACTTTGTCAGCACTCAGAGGGGCCTGCAGCGATTGGCTGCAGGCCCCTCTGAGTCAGGTCGTGGGGCAGGGGTGGCCGGCAAGGGGCTGCCTCGGATCGCCTCCACAGGCACCCTGGCGTTAGCCTGGAGGCGAAGCGGGGTCACCCTGGCCCCACATTGGGTTCACATTGGGTCCATGTTGGACTCACATTGGGCGCACATTGGATTCACATTGGGTTCACTCGGGTTTTCAGACAATTGTTGGTGGCGAGAGGCATACAGTGGAGCGGGTCTCCACAGCCGGCTACTCAGGCGTGCTCTGCACCCCCGCGGCCGCCTGCTCGCCCGGCTTCAGCTTCCGGGCCGGACGCGACTTCGAGTTCTTCACCACGAAGGCGAGGTAGGTCTTGCCATCTGGGGCGGTGCGCGCCACCACCGGAAAGACCCGAATCCGCCCCGCCAGCTTCTGGACCTTCAGCCGCTGGACCGCCCGACGCAGGTTGACCAGGGCCCCGTTCTCCGTCTCGGTGTACCGGATCTCGGTGGCACCGTACTCATCTGGGCTCTGCGCCGGGACCAGGATCACAATCCCCGTGCTCGGGTCGGGGAGGAAGCGCAGGTGGGAGAGACGACCGGGGTGGTTCTCGTTCAGCTTGTTCAGGACCAGCTGGTTGAGGTACCCGGTCCAATCCTCGTTCATGGTGATCTCCTCCTTCAGGTCCTGGAGATCATCCAGCTCCCCCGCGAACTTCAGGCCAGGAAACGGGCTGCCCCGGGTCGGATCAACGCTCATCTACCCACGCTCCTCATCCAGGTAATTGGGTTCATATACATATACGTAAACCATGCTCAAAGGTTCGAAGAGGAGGAGAGAAAATTGTTCGCACAGGATTTGCTTTAGCGCTGGGCGAAGTACCTCGAATCTAATCGGTGGGGGGATTCTCTCATGCAACCCGGGGCGATTTCCTTTCTGAGCGCCGTGGAGCTGACCGGGCTCATTCAAAGGCGGGAGCTTTCCGCCCGTGAGGTAATGGAAGCGTTCCTGGCTCAGATCAACCGGCTGAACCCCAGGCTCAACGCCATTGTGGCCAAGCTCGACGACGACCGCTGCCTCGCCCTGGCCGACGAGGCCGACCGCCGCCTGGCCAAGGGCGAGCCGGTGGGGGTGCTGCACGGCCTCCCCATGGCGGTCAAGGACCTGGAGCCGGTGATCGGCTTTCCCCAGACCTTCGGTTCGCCCATCTACAGAGACTTCATGCCTACCGAGGAGAGCGTTCTGGTCCGGCGGATGCGGGAGGCCGGCATGATCCTCATCGGCAAGACCAACGTGCCGGAGTTTGGCATGGGCTCGCACACCTACAACCAGGTCTACGGCACCACCGTTAACCCCTACGACCCGACCAGGAGCGCGGGCGGCTCCAGCGGCGGAGCCGGCGTCGCCCTGGCGGCAGGCCTCCTGCCCCTGGCCGATGGCAGCGACCTGGGCGGCTCGCTGCGCAACCCGGCCAACTTCAACAACGTGGTTGGCTTCCGGCCCACCGTGGGGCTCGTGCCCACAGCCCCGTCGCTCCTGCCCTTTGTCGGGTACGCTGTCAAGGGGCCGATGGCCCGGTCGGTGGCCGACGTGGCGCTCCTGCTGAGCGTCATCGCCGGCTCAGACCCCAGCGACCCGGGGAGCTATCCGTCTGATCCCGCGCTCTTCCGGGCGCCGCTTGGCCGCGACCTGAAGGGGGTGCGGGTGGCCTGGGCGCCCGACCTGGGCGGACTCCCCCTCGACCGCCGGGTGCGCGCCACCCTGGAGGCGCAGCGCAAGACCTTCGAAGCGCTTGGCTGCATCGTGGAGGAGGCCTGCCCCGACCTGAGCGGGGCAGAAGAGGCCTTCCTGACCATTCGCCGGTGGCGCTCCTGGAACACGTACGCCCCGCTCCTGGAGCAGCACCGGGCGCAGATCAAGCCCGAGGCGGTGCAGGAGATCGAACTGGGCGCCCACCTGAGCGGGGCCGACGTCGCCGCAGCCATGGTGCAGCAGGGCCAGCTCATGGAGCGGATGCGCCGCTTCCAGGAGCGATACGCGTTCCTGCTCTGCGCCGTGAACCAGGTCCCCCCGTTCGAGGCGACCATGGCCTGGCCGCGGGAGATCGAGGGCGTGCAGATGGAGCACTACATCGCCTGGATGCGCTCCGCCTACTGGATCAGCGCCACCTTCAGCCCGGCCATCTCCGTGCCCGCCGGCTTCACGCCGGAGGGGCTGCCCGTCGGGATTCAGATCGTGGGGCGCTACCGCGACGACCTGGGCCTCTTGCAGATAGCGCATGCGTTCGAGGAGGCCACGGGATTCGGGCGGCGGCGGCCCACGGTTGCACTGTAGCATGCGAAGGGACCGTCCCAGGCAGATCCATCTGCTTGTGGGACGGCCCCTTTCTTTGACGTGCATTGCATAACGCACACGTCTAACCGAACGAACGGTGGAATCGCCCGGATTGGAGGGAGGAGCGATGTCCCAGAGCAGACGGATCCTCATCTTCCCGCTCACCAGACTGATCCTCTTCGTGCTGCTCTCTGGCCTCGCCTTGCTTCTGTTGGTGGCCCAGCCCGGGCTGGGCAGCCTCTTTGACAGCGACCTCTACCGAACCTCCGCCTACTTCGCCGCCCCGGTGATCGGCCTGATCCTGCTGGTCATGCTGGTCGAGCGGAGACGGTTCGCGGAGACGGGCCTGGGCTTGGCCGGCCTGCCCGGCCCCCTGCGCCTGACCGGCCCCGACCTCTGGACCGGCATCGGCATCGACCTCGCCTTCTTCGTCGGGGTGGCCTTCTTCGAGGAGGCGATCATGCGGGGCGGGCTGCTCCGAATTCTGGAGGAGTGGTTGGGGAGCTGGCTGGCCCTGGGGATCAGCGCCCTGCTCTTTGGCCTGGTACACGTCGCCGGCGACCTGCGGGAGCGGCTCTTCCTGGCCGTGATCGGCGGCCTGCTCTATGGCGGCTGCTACCTGCTGGCACGCAATCTCTGGACGCCCATCGGGGCGCACCTGGCCTGGAACGTCGTCATGGGCAATCTCTTCGGCTTCCCCGTCTCCGGCGGCGCCTTCGGCGCCGAGGGCAGCGTGATTGCGGTCGCCATCTGCCTGGCGATCAGTGCAGGGGTCCTCTACCTTGCACCGCGCAGAAGGGGCTTGCAGCACCACGCTGCAAGCCCCTTTGTCGATCTACCGTCCGCTCTCGAACTGGCCCAGCACCAGGCCGTTGGCGTCGTAGTACAGCTTCACCGCTCCCGCCCCGCCGGCCAGCCGGGGGAGCATCAGCACGCCCATCCGGTCGGCGCCGGGGGCCAGCTTGCTGGAGACCAGGCCCTGGCCGATGTCGATCACCGAGAGCACGTCGTACTGGTTCCGGTTCGCATCGATCAGGAAGAGACCGCCCGGCTGGAGCGCCCCCGACTTGAAGGAGGTGTTGGAGAGGTTGACCAGCACCAGGGTGTTGGTCTCCAGCAGCCCCAGCAGCCGGGTCCGGGCGCCGTAGCTCATGGCCAGGTTCCCGTCGGTCAGCATCGCCTCGTCGAGCAGGTAGAAGCCCGCCTCAATGAAGGTGGCGTCGCTCTTGACCGAGGTCACGAAGCCCCGGCTCCGGTGGATGATCTTCCAGTCGCCCACCGGGTGCGAGGTCAGGGCGGGCGGCTCGGCGAGCAGCTGGTTGATGGTCACATAGTTCCCCTCCTGGGCGAAGGAGAGGCCGAAGTGCTCCAGCAGGGCGGCGGGCACGAAGAGCCTGCCGTTCAGCCGGACCGGGGCCACCCCGGTCTGCGTAGGCACGCCGTCGATCACCGCCACGGTCCGGCCCAGGGTGAGCTGGGCGGAGACCGGGCCGTAGGTGAGCCCGGGGCTGCGCCCCAGGGGACCGGTCACCTGCACGCCCAGGTGGGTGAAGAGATCCAGCGGCAGCAGCACCCCGTCTTTGCGGATGATCGGGTCATAGGCGAAGGCGACCTCCTCGCCGTTGATCACGTAGGTATAGGCCCCGCCGGAGAGGGTGGCCGCCTGGGTATCGGCCGGCAGCACGACCGCAGCCGCCACCAGGAGCAGTGCGCCCACCAGGAGGGCCGCCAGCCGGCTGATGTTCTTGCTCATACGTCGTAAGCTCCTTCCAATAGGGTGGCGCTCAGTCGCGCCGCAGCGCTTCAATCGGGTCCAGGTTGGAGGCCCGGAAGGCGGGGTAGAAGCCGAAGATCACGCCCACCGCAGCGGAGAAGCCGAAGGCCAGCACCACCGAGTCGGCGGTGATCACCGCCGGGAAGCCCAGCACACGGGCGATGACCGCAGCGCCGCCGTAGCCCATGGCCATGCCGATCAGGCCGCCGGTGACCGAGAGGATCAGCGCCTCGATCAGGAACTGGAGCAGCACATCGTGCTTCTTCGCCCCGATCGCCTTGCGGATGCCGATCTCCCGGGTGCGCTCGGAGACCGAGACCAGCATGATGTTCATGATCCCGATGCCGCCCACCAGCAGCGAGATCGAGGCGATGGCGCCCAGCAGCAGGGTGAAGATCCCGGTCACCTGGCCCACCGTCTCCAGCAGCTGGTCCTGGCTCTGGACCCTCACCGAGTCCGGCGCCCGGAACTTCTCGACATAGAAGTCGGTCAGCATCTGGGTGACGATCGGCGCATCCTGGTCGCTCTGCGCCTTGACCGTCAGCGCCTGGATCCGGTTCAGCCCCAGCGCCCGGGCCAGGGTGGTGTAGGGAACCAGAATCCGGTCGTCCTGGTTCTGGCCGCCGAAGCCGGTCCCCTTCGGTTCCGCCACGCCGAGCACCGTCCACGACTGGCCCAGAAAGCGGACCGTCTGGCCCACCGGGTTGGCCCCCTCGCCGAAGAGCTGGATGGCCGTCTCGGTGCCCAGCACCGCCACCCGGCGGCGGGTGGCCACATCTTGCTCGGTGAAGAAGGAGCCGGTCAGCAGCCCGCGCTCCCGCACAAACGGGTACTCGGAGCCGGTGCCCTCGATATCTACCTGGTAGGCGTCGCTGAGGCCATCGGACTTGACCGACTGCTGGCTGGCGTTGACCATGGGCAAAATGGCGGCGATGCCGGGAATGCGGGCCCGAATCTCCGCCAGATCCTTCGCTTCGATCCGGCGGCCTGTCCCCCGCGGGGAGACGGTGATCAGGTTGGAGCCCAGGGTCTGAATGGAGGAGGTGGCCGAGGCCTGGGCGCCCTGGCCCACCGAGACGAGGGCGATCACGGCGGCGACGCCGATGATGATCCCCAGCATGGTCAGCACCGAGCGGAGCTTGTTGCCGGCGATGCCCAGCCATGCGGTGCGGATCGATTCCAGGAGAATGAAGAGCATCAGCCGCTCACCTCCCGGGTGGCGCCGGACAGCTTTGCCAGCTCCTGCTGGGCGTCGAGCGGCTCCGGGTTGATCTCGTCGCTGACGATCAGGCCGTCCATCAGGCGGACCACCCGCCTGCAGTGGGCGGCCACCCGCTCGTCATGGGTGACCAGCACCACCGTGCGCCCCTCGGCGTTCAGCTCCTGAAAGAGCGCCAGCACCTCTTGCCCGGTGCGGCTGTCGAGGGCGCCGGTGGGCTCATCGGCCAGCAAGATCGACGGGTGGGCGCCGATCGCCCTGGCGATCGCCACCCGCTGCTGCTGCCCGCCCGAGAGCTGGGCCGGCCGGTGGTGGCCCCGGTTGCCCAGCCCCACCCGCTCCAGCGCCGCCTGGGCCATCTCCCGCCGCCTGCGCCCCGGGACAGACCGGTAGATCAGCGGGGTCTCCACGTTCTGCAGCGCTGTGAGCTTGGTGAGCAGGTTGAACTGCTGGAAGACGAAGCCGATGTGCTGGTTGCGCACCTCGGCCCGCTGGTTGTCGTCGATCCGGCCGACCTCCTTGCCGGCCAGGTAGTAGTCGCCGGCGGTGGGGCGGTCGAGGCAGCCGATCATGTTCATGAGGGTCGACTTGCCCGAGCCCGACGGCCCCATGATCGCCACCATCTCGCCCTCATGTACCGTCAGGTCGATGCCGGCCAGGGCGTGGACCGCCGTCTCGCCCTTGCCGTAGACCTTGGTCATGCCCGCAATGCGAATCATGGACGGCTCCCCCCCGTCGGGCCCTGGGGCGTGGTGGTGGCGCCGGGGGCGTTGCGGCCACCGCCGGGGAAGCCGCCTCCGCCGAATGGGCCCACTCCGCTCTGGGGCTGAATCGTGGCGACGATCACCGGATCGCCCTCGTTCAGCCCGCCGGTGATCTCATAGCGGTCGTTGGTCCGGACGCCCACCTGGACCTCCTTGCGGACCACCTGGTCGCCCTCCAGCACGTTGACGAAGGCCCGGCCCTGCATCACCCGCACAGCGGCGACCGGCAGGTAGAGCACATTCTGCCGCTCCTGCACCACGATGTTGACCGAGGAGTTCATGCCGGCCATCAGCCCGTCGGGCCTCTCCACCGCCACGGTCACCTCGAAGGTGGCGATGTCGTTGCGGAAGGTGCCCTCGGGGTTGACCCGGGTCACCTGGCCCCGGTAGGTCTTGCCGGGCAGGGCATCGAGGGTGATCTCCGCCGGCTGGCCCACCTTGATCTGGGCCACATCGAGCTCATCGACGCTGATGGTCACCTCCATGGTGGAGTAGTCGGCCACCCGGAAGAGGTTGGTGCTGGCGCTCACCTTGTCGCCCACGATGGCGGTGAGGGCCGAGATTGTACCGCTCACCGGCGCCTTGACCACCAGGTCATCCACATCGGACTGCCGCTGGGAGAGGGTGAGCTGCGCCTGCTGGAGCTTCTGCTGGTAGGTGGTCAGCTGGCGGCTGGGGTCCTGGGCGGGCTCCAGCAGGTTGGTCAGGTTCTGCTCCTGGGTCTTCAGATCGTTGGCCGCCTGCTCCAGCTGGAGCAGCAGCGGGTCGTTCTCGATGGTCAGCAGCAGGTCACCGGCGCCGACCCGTTCGCCCTCGGCGGCGTGGAGCGCCTCGACCGTGCCGGCGACCTTGGCCCGGACCTCGGTGGCGTCGTTCTGCACCGAGCCGCTGCCTAAAATCGCGTAGGTGAGGCCCGGAACCTGAATCGCCACCTGGCCCACCATGCCGGGCCGGATTCCCACCACCGCCGGCAGGTCGATGGCGACCGGCACGTTGGCATCTCGGTTACCCGAGAGGGGCGTGGCGGTGCCGCCGATGCGGGCGACGGCGCCCTGGAGCGTCCCGTGGCCCGGCAGGGAGACCGTGGCCTTGTCGCCCGGCTTGAGGGCGCTGGCGCTCTCCTGGGCGAGCGGGACGATCAGGGTGGGGGTGGTGTCATCGTAAAGGGTAAAGAGCAGGCTGTTGTTGTTCACCGAGCCGCCGGTCACGGCGGTCACCGAGGCGACCACCCCGGCGACGGGGGCCGTCACCTGCAGGTTGGCCACGTCGTCTTGCCGCTGCTGGAGCGTGGCCCGGGCGCTCTCCACCTTCAGTTCCTGCGCCCGCACGGCGGTGGCCAGCGGGTTCAGCAGGTTCTCCAGGTTGGTCCGGGCGCTCTGCACATCGAGCTGCGACTGGGTCAGGCTGGCCACCAGCGACTTGTTCTCCAGCACCACCACCGGCTGGCCGGCCACTACCCGGTCGCCGTCCTTCGCCAGAATCTGGGTGATGGCGCCCGACTGGTTGGCCCGGACCGTTACGCCATTAACCGACCGGACGGGCCCATTGCCCGAGACCTCGGACCGGATTGTGCCGCGCCGGACCGGCTGCTGGACATGCTGGGGGGCGTTCTTGGCGGTGGCGGTGGATGCCCTGCGGGACATGAACCACCAGCCCCCGGTCCCCAGCAGGGCCACGATCACGAGGCCGGCGATCACCTTTTTCTGCATGGTGGATGTTCCCTCCGCGCGAAGATCAAGTTCTAGGGTTCCGGGGTCGCCAGCGGAAACTGGAAGCCGAAGGTGGAGCCCTGCCCCACGGTGGACTCGACCCAGACCCGGCCCCCCTGCAGCTCCACCAGCTGGCGGGCGATGGTCAGCCCGAGGCCGGAGCCGCTCTTGTCGGGGGTGCGGGCCCGGTCGACCTTGTGGAAGCGCTCCCAGACCAGGGGCAGCTCCTCCGGCGGGATGCCGGGGCCGGTGTCGGTCACGGTGACCGTAATCCTCTCGCCCTCCACCAGCGCCCGCACCGCCACCGTTCCGCCGGGCGGGGTGTGGGCCAGCCCGTTCTGCAGCAGGTTGACCAGCACCTGCTCCACCCGCTCCGGCTCGACCTCCACCACGGGGAGGACCGAGGGAATCGTGGCCACCAGCGCCACCCCGGCAGCGGCGGCGGGGCTCTCGAAGACCGCCGCGGCCCGGGTCAGGTAGGGCGCCAGGTCGCAGGGGATCGGGTGGAGCTTCAGCCGCCCGGCCTCCAGGCGGGAGACATCGAGCAGATCGTTGACCAGCCGGGTGAGGCGGCCCACCTCCTGCCGGACGATGGCGAAGTGCTCCCGCCGCCCCGCCTCGCCGCCGATCCCGTCGTGAATCGCTTCGATATAGCCGGAGATCCGGGTCAGCGGCCCCTTCAGCTCGTGGGAGACGTGGGCCAGCAGCTCCTTGCGGGCACCCTCCAGCCGGCCCAGCTCCGCCGCCATCTCGTTGAAGCCCCGGGCCAGGGCGCCCACCTCATCGGGGGAGCGCCAGTCGACCCGGGCGGTGAAGTCGCCACGGGCCACCTGCCTCCCGGCCTCGCTCACCAGGGTGATCGGCCGGGCGATCCGCTGGGAGACGTAGTAGCTGATCGCCGCCACGATGCCGGCGGCGATGGCGGCGCCGGTCAGGAAGAAGAGGAGGGGCTGCCCCTCCCGCATCTTGTCCCTGGTCCCCAGCGAGGCGGGCACTAAGAAGACGGCGCCCTTCACCTCGCCCGCCTGCACCACCGGGACGGCCACCGTGGGCCGCCGCAGGGGGGGCGGCGTGGGGCGCTCGGGGGTGGAGCGAATGCCCGGCTGGACCCCCGGCCCCAGGATCACCGGCTCGCCCTTCAGCACCTCGTTCACCGTTTCGGGGGCGACCCGCTTGCCCCGGCTGGGGGTGGCGGCGGAAGAGGCCATGCGAATCAGCCCCTCCCGGTCCACCAGCCAGATATGGACCGACTGGCCCCGCTCCACGGCGTCAATGGTCTCCTGAAGCTGGCGCATCTCGGGGCTGTTCCAGTCCCGGTCGGCCAGCAGGGCGGCGAGTATCCTGCCGTAGTCCATCAACTGTTCATCGACCACCTGCCGGAAGGCGGACCATACCTTATAGCCGGCGTAGCCGGAGCTGATAACGAGCGCCAGGACGGCGATCAGCAGGTGGGTGGCGAAGAGTCGGTGGAAGATCCTCATAGCTGCACCGCCTCAAATTTGTAGCCAAGGCCCCAGACGGTCTTGATCGACCCCTTGGCCGGCCCCAGTTTCTCCCGCAGCCGGGAGATGTGGACCTCCAGCGTCCGGGCATCGCCGCTGTCAAAGCCCCAGACCCGCTCGATCAGCTGCTCGCGCGGGAAGGCGCGCCCGGGGTTGTAGGCCAGCAGCCAGAGGATCTCAAACTCCTTGGGGGTCAGCTCGATCAGCTCCCCCCTAACGTGGAGGGTGTACCGCTCCCGGTCGATCACCAGGCCGGGGTATTCCACCCGTTCCCTCCCCTCCGAGAGGGGCGGCTCCTTGGCCCGCCGGATCAGCGCCCTGACCCGGGCCACCAGCTCGCGGGGAAGGAAGGGCTTGACCACGTAGTCGTCGGCCCCCTCCTCGAACCCCCGGACACGGTCCTCTTCCTCGCCAAGGGCGGTGACCATTAAGATGGGCGTTCGGCTTGAGCGCCGGATCCGGCGGCATACCTCCCAGCCGTCGATCCCCGGCAGCATCAGATCTAACAAGATCAGATGGGGCGACCACTCCGCCGCCCGGCTCACGCCCTGGAGTCCTGTGTGCACCGCCTCAACCTGGAACCCGGCCTCCCGCAGGTAGAGCACCATCAGGTTGGCCAGGGCGAGGTCATCCTCCACAATTAACACGCGTTCCATGTGACCACCTTACCCTACAAGGTTTACGAAAGCCTCAAGTCGAATGAGGGAATCGGAGCGAACCTTTGGGAGGACCCATCCATGAACCTGCTGGGCTGCCGTCTCCCGGAGGCGACCCTTGCCTCGTGGGAACGGCGACTTGTCTTTGAACGGGAACCGGTCTTCGTCACCCCGGCGGTGCGCCGCTGGCTGCCGGCTGGCGCCGTGGTGCTGAGCGCGGCGGAGCTGCGGGAGAACCACGCCCTGGCGCCCCTGGACCTCTGGGACAGCTACGGCCTCTATCGGACGAACCGGCGGGAGGCCGAGGTGGCCTTTCTGACCCCAGCCGAACTCTGGGAGCTGCCAGAGGAGGGGCGGCAGGAGCTGATGGCGCTGCAGGCCGAGCGGGGCCGGGGCCAGATCTATACCGAGCAGTGGCTCCACAAGGTGGGGGTGAGCCGGCCCGGGGGTGCGCGGGACCGCTTTGAGTGGGCTGGCAGCCACCGCTTCGCCCTGCGCCACGACGCCTGGTGGACGCTCTCGCCCGACGAACGGCGCCGCTGGCTGCTCCACTTTGTCAGCGAGGAGCGCAACTCCTGCCTGTCGGGGGAGCTGTCGCCGGAGGAGTGGCGGCGGATCGAGGAGCGCCACGGCCCGCAGATCCGGCTGCTGGCGGGCACCTTCGCCCCGGAGAGCGGGCCCAACTGCTTCGCCACCGCCCTGGCGGGGGCGACCCGCTCGGAGGCCACGGCGCTGTCGATCGCCGGGCACTGGCTGCACCCGGAGCCGTTTCTGCGAGGGCTGGCGGAGCGGGGTTTCGAGCTGGCCCCCATGCCGGCGGACCTCTCGGCGCTGCCCGAGGGCGCGGTGATTCTCTTTGTCGATGCGGAGAAGCGACCGCAGCACGCCGCCTACTACCTGGGGGAGGGGCTGGTGCTGAACAAGGACGCACAGGGCTGGTTTGTGCCCCGGCAGATCCGGCCCGTGACCGAACTGATGGCGGAATGGCTGACGGAGCCGGTGCGGGCCCACATCTACGTGAGGAGGTAGTGGCGCATGCAGATCATCCGTTTCGGACCCGAACAGGCTCGCCCGGTGGTCCGGTACGGGTCTGACTTTCACATGGCCCGGGTCCACACGGTGGGCGGTGAGATCTTTGTGGGGGCGATGTACATTCCGGCCGGTGGGCTGGTGGGGTATCACCCGGCCACCTGTCCGCAGCTCTTCATGGTGGTGCAGGGCAGCGGCTGGGTGCGGGCGGGCCTTGGCGAACGGGTGGAGGTCTCGGCGGGCAGCGCCGCCCTCTGGGAGAAGGGGGAGAAGCACGAGGCGGGCTCTGAGACGGGCATGAACGTGATCGTGCTGGAGTATGAGATTCCGGCGGAGATCCACCGCTTCCCGGCGGAGGGGCAGACCTGGACCGTCTCGCTGGCCCGGGGCGACGAGCGGGAGCGGCAGGCGCTGGACCAGCTGGCGCGGCTGCTGCAGGACTACGACCTGGCCAAGTGGGCCTTCACCCGGCGGGTCCACATTGAGAGAGGGACGATCCCGCACAGCCACCCGGTGCTGACGCTCAACACCCGCCACCTGGACCGGGACGATCTGGCGCTCTCCACCTTTCTGCACGAGCAGGTCCACTGGTTTGAGGTGGAGCGTCGGGGGCAGGCGGATGCGGCGATCGCTGAACTGAAGCAGCGCTACCCGGAGGTGCCGGTGGACCATCCGGAGGGGGCGGGCAGCGAGGAGTCGACCTACCTGCACCTGATCATCTGCCCGCTGGAGGTGCGGGCGGTGCGGGAGGTGCTGGGGGCGACGGCGGCCCGACGAGTGCTGGACTACTGGGCAGGGGATCACTATAAGTGGGTCTACCAGACGGTCCAGCGGGACGGCCCGGCCCTGGAGGCGCTCCTGGAGCGGCACGGGTTGTTGCTGTAGGGGAACCGCGGGTCTCTGGCAGGCGTCTTATGGGTGCGCGCCTTTGGCGTGGCAGAGAGGGATGATGCGATGCGCAGGGCTGCCGTTTGGCTGCTTGCTTTCACGGTGCTTCTGTCGGCCTGTGCCAGACCCAAGAGTCCGCCCCCGGCGCCGCCGGAGCCGACCCCGGCTCCTCCGCCTGCCGCTTCCGCACCCAAGGAACCGCCGCCGGGGCCCGACCTGATGGCGCTGGCGGGGCCCTACGAGCTGGGGCTGGCGGAGCTGCAGGCGGGGCTGGTTCGCTACCTGAGCCAGGGGGACGGGAGTCTGGCCGAGCGGCTGGAGCGCCTTTATGATCACTGGAACCTCCGGCCGCAGGATGACCACCCGCGCCTGGCGGAGGCGGACCTGGACGGCGATGGCTCCGCCGAGGTGGTGACCGCCCTGAACGGGGAGGGCGGGATCACCGGGACCGGGGCGCTCTTTGTGATCTACCGGCGGGGTGGCGAGATCGTGGTGGAGCGGTCGGACGATGACGGGCTGCCGGGGGTGCGGCTCTTTGACGTGGCGGACCTGACCGGCGACGGGGATCCTGAGATCGCCTGGTCTTCCACCCAGACGGGGGCCCATACAGCGCACACCCGGGTGCTGGTCTCCCGCTGGAAGCAGGGGCGCTTTGAACCGCTGCCGGGCGAGATGGAGATCGCTAACGCCCGCCTCTCCCGGGAGGGGCGCGATCTGCTGCTGAGCGGCGGGCTGGTGGGGTCGGCGGGCGCCGGTTCGGCGCAGCGGGCCCGGACCGACCGCTACCGCTGGAGCGACGCCGCCTTCCGGCTGGTGGACCGGCAGTTTGCTGCCTCGCCCTTCGCCTACCACCGCCTGCAAGATGGCATCGTCGCCGAGTCCTTCGGGCGCGCGGCCGATGCCGAGCGGGCCTTCCGGGAGGCGCTGGAGCCGGATCGGGCGGCCCTGGGCGACGGAATGGTGCCGCCCGAGAAGAGGGCAGAGTTCAGCGGGGCGGTGCGTGCCTTCGCCCGCTTCCGGCTGGGGCTGCTGCTCCGGGAGGCGGGGACCGGCGACCCGGCAGCGCCCTTTGCCGGCCTGGTCCAGACCCTTGCCAGCGCCCCGGACCGGGCCGGGGCCTGCAAGGCGGCGGAGGAGTGGGCCCGGCAGCACCCGGCCTTCCTGGAGGCGCTGGCCAGCCCCTACGGCTACGCCAACCCGGCCTGGCAGCCCGAGGATCTCTGCGGGCCGCTGCCCGACTCGTCGATCTAGCTTGTGCGCCCTCTGCTGTCCGGTAGTCTGGACGCAGGGGGCGTCTCGCGCCCGGGGGGTATACCCGCCGGAACAGGGCCGAAACGGGGCGGAAATCGGCCTATCGCCAGATTTTGAACAGGGCCTGGGAGGGTCTGATGTGCAAAATCTGGCGATAGGGCCCTTCCAGGGGTCCGGGGCGCGCTCATTGGGGGGCTCTGACCGCCAGGAACGCTGCATAACCCGCCCAAGACCACGATTGCTACCCCTGGGGGGTAGGATTCTCCGCTCAGACCTACCGGATCGCGCCAGTTTTTGCACACTCGGGGCCTTCTGCCGGTGGTCAAAAACTGACGGAAGGGCTGTGAAACGCAGAGAGGAGAACCCTCGTCCTTATAGGGCAAGGAGGTGCGCTTCATGCGCTTACGACAGATTCTTGCGGGGCTCTTTGCCCTGCTGCTCTTCCCGCTCTTCGCCCCGACCCCGGCATCAGCGCTCAGCTGTATCGACCCGGTCTCGGTCCTTGACAGCCAGCAGGTGGTGGTCCAGGGGACCGTCACCAGCCGGCCGGTCAAGGACAAGATCACGGTGACGGTGGACCGGTACTTCAGGGGGACCGGACCGGCCGTCATCCAGGCGGAGATTCAGGGCATCGAGCCGCGGAACGACCAGTGGATGAACAACCCCCAGGTCGGCACCAGTTATATCCTCGGCTTCGTCACCGAGAACGGGAACCTGGTCCACCGCCCCTGCGACCTCTTCTTCGACCTGTCGAACTGGCAGCCGTCGGCGGAGCTGAAGGCGAAGCTGGGCGAGGGGACGAAGCCCCTGGAGGGCAGCGGCCAGCCGTCCACCGGCGGGACCGGGACCGGGGCTGCCCCGGGGGCTCCAGAGGCGACCGCGGCCGGGGGCCTGCCCTGGCGGACGATCCTGCCGGTGGCGGGAACGGCCCTTCTGGTGGCAGCCGGGGTTGGCTTGGCGCTTAGGCTGCGCAGCCGCCAGTGATGCAGGCGGCACCGACTTCCAAATAGACAGCGCCCGCCCCCCGGTGTACCATTGAGGAAGCAAGGGGGGATGGGCGCTGCTTACCGTTCATGGGAGCTACGTGCCGGCGGGCAGCGAGGGCTTCTTCTTCCTGTTCGGCCTCGACCCCGCGCAGGACGCCGGGTCGGGGCGTCGCCGCGCCATGCAGCCGCACCCCTCGGTGGTCCCGGTGGAGCACCTTTTCCCGCTGGTCCGGGGGCTGCCCCACCTCACCAGCCCCACCTGTGTCATCGCCCTGCCCGACGGGGACCGGCTGGTGCCGGCCCGGGTGGCGGGGCTCGGGCTCTCGGTGGGCGACGCCGCCCAGTGGCTGCTTGACCTGGAAGAGCGGCTGGAGGGGCGGCCCATGCGGGCCGGCCAGTCGCTGCGGACCTGGTCCGCCGCCGCCAAGCTCCTGCTGGAGCTGCTGGGGCGCGGCCGGATTCTGCCCCGCCTGCGGGTGGAGGCGGGCTGCCTCACCGCCGAGTGGCAGCTGGCCGCTCCCGAGCCGGCCGACGCAGAGCGGCTCGCCCTGCTGGAGGCGGCGCTGCCCGACCTCTGCCGGGCGATCACTCCGCCGGACCGGGGGGCGAAGGGATACCGGGCACCCACGGCGGGGGCGCTGCTGGGCCGGTTCTTCCAGGCCGGCAGCGGCGCCCTGGCGGAGCGCTTCCTGGAGAACATGGACCGGCCCTTCAGCCAGCTGGGGGCCCAGTCGGCCGTGCGGCACTGGCTGCTGGCCCTGGGCGGCCAGGCCGGCCGGGACCTGCCCGCCGGGCTGAGCGGCGCCGCCGCCCTCTACGCCGCCGTCGATGAGTGGATCGCCCCGGCCAGCGGGGTACGGGGGCTTCAGTCGCTCCGGTCGGGCCTGCGGCTCAACCTGCCGGGGGAGACCGAGCACGGCGGCTGGGAGGTGGAACTGCTCCTGCAGACCACGGTGGAGCCGGTGGTCACCATTCCGGCCACGGCGGTCTGGGAGGCGATCGGCCAGGAGTTGGTGATCGGCCACCACCGCTACCAGAACGCCGAGCAGCGGCTGCTGGCCGACCTGCCGGCGATGGCCCGGCTCTACCCGCCCCTGGAGCGGCTGCGCGCCGCCCCGCACGCGGCGAAGCTGCGGGTGGATGGCCAGGCGGTCTTTCAGCTGCTGCAGGAGGGGGCGCCCCTGCTGCAGGAGGCGGGCTTTCGGGTGATGCTGCCCAGCGGGCTGGTGCGCTCCGCCGGTTTGCGGGCCAAGATGCACCTGAAGCCGATGAGCGGCGCCGCCGAGACCCGGTTCGGGCTGGAGCAGATCGTGGCGGTCGACTGGGAGCTGGCGCTCGGCCCCCTCTCGGTGGACTGGGATGAGCTGCAGCGGATGGCCCGGGAGAAGGCGCTCTTGGTCCAGTCGCAGGGCTACTGGGTCCAGGTGGACCAGCGGGCGCTGCAGACCGCCCTGAAGAACCTGGAGCCCTACCGCAAGAAGATCGAGCTGAAGACCGCCATGCGGCTGGCGGGCCCGGGGGCTGGACCGACCGAGGCTCCCACCGAGCCAGAGGCGGAGGCCCCCACCGAGCAAGCCCGGGAGGCCCCGCCCCTGACCGTGGAGGCGACCGGCGAGGGCTGGGTGCTCGACCTGCTGGAGCGGCTGCGGGAGCCGGCGAAGATCGAGCCAATTCCGGCTCCGGCAGGGCTGCATGCCCGGCTCCGCCCCTACCAGGAGCGGGGCTACCACTGGCTGGCCTTCATGCGCCGCTTCGGCCTGGGCGCCTGCCTGGCCGACGACATGGGCTTGGGCAAGACGATTCAAGTGATCGCCCTGCTGCTCTACGAGCGGGAAGAGGGCTGGACCGACCGGCCCACCCTGCTGATCTGCCCGGTCTCGCTGGTGGGCAACTGGCGGCGGGAGCTGGCGAAGTTCGCCCCGAGCCTGAAGGTGCTGGTCCACCACGGCAGCGGGCGGGGAGAATCCTTCGCCGAGCGGGCGCTGGCCCACGATGTGGTGATCACCACCTACACCCTGGTGGCGCGCGACGAGGCGGAGCTCAAATCGGTCCCCTGGGCGGGGCTGGTGGTCGATGAGGCGCAGAACCTGAAGAACCCCGCCGCCCGGCACGCCCAGGCGATCCGGCGGCTGCCGCCGGGCTACCGCATCGCCCTGACCGGCACCCCGGTGGAGAACCACCTGGGCGACCTCTGGGCGCTCTTTCACTTCATCAACCCCGGCATGCTGGGCAGCCAGGAGGAGTACCGCAAGACCTTCGCCCTGCCCATTGAGCGCTACCGTGACGAGGCGGCGGCGGAGCGGCTGCGGGCGCTGGTGCAGCCCTTCATGCTGCGCCGGGTGAAGACCGACCCCAGCATCATCGACGATCTGCCCGAGAAGCAGGAGAACCCGGTCTACGTCAACCTGACGTTGGAGCAGGCGGCGCTCTACGAGGCGGTGGTGGAGGAGACCATGAACCGGACGCTGGGCCTCTCGGGCATCGCCCGGCACGGGGCGGTGCTGGCCGGGCTGACCAAGCTGAAGCAGCTCTGCAACCACCCCTCGGGGCTGGTGGCCGACGGCGGGCCGCTGGAGGGCCGCTCCGGCAAGCTGGACCGGCTGACCGAGATGCTGGAGGAGGTCCTGGCCGAGGGCGACTCGGCGCTGATCTTCACCCAGTTCTCCCAGTTCGGCGCCCGGCTCCGGGAGTACCTGGCCCGGCGCTTCGGCTGCGCCGTGCTCTTCCTCGACGGCTCCACCCCCCGCCCGGAGCGGGAGCGGATGATTCAGGCCTTCCAGGATGGCGAGGCGCCGCTCTTCATTCTCTCGCTGAAGGCGGGCGGGGTGGGGCTGACCCTGACCCGGGCCAACCACGTCTTCCACTTCGACCGCTGGTGGAACCCGGCGGTGGAGGACCAGGCCACCGACCGGGCCTTCCGGATCGGGCAGACCCAGAAGGTGATGGTCCACAAGCTGGTCACGGCGGGCACGCTGGAGGAGCGGATCGACGACCTCCTTACGGAGAAGCGGCAGATCTCGGGCCAGGTGGTCTCCACCGGGGAGTCCTGGCTGGGCGACCTCTCCACCGATGATCTGGCCCGGCTGATCGCCCTGGAACAGGAGTGATGGGAGATGACCAGAGAGGAGCTGGGCTGGTGGGGCGAGCGCTGGCTCTCCTACCTGCAGGGGGAGCTGGGCGTGGGCCCCGAGTCCGATGGGCAGGTGAAGTCTGCCCACCGGGCGGAGGGGCAAGTGCGGATCCAGAAGGGGCGGGTGGCCGCCCGGGTCTGGGTGAGCGAGCGCAAGCAGGTGGAGGCCACCCTGCGGGTGCGCCCCTGGACCGAGCGGGAGTGGCGGCGGGCCACCGAGGCGATGGCCGCCTCGCCCGAGCTGGCCCAGCGGGTGCTCTCGGGCACTTTGGGGGCGGAGCTGGAGGAGGCGCTGGCCGCCCTGGGCCAGCCGCTCTTTCCCGCGCCGGGCCCCGGGGCGGCCCGCTGCACCTGCGCCGGCAGCGGGAGCTGCCGCCACCTGAACTACCTGGCGGTGCAGACCGCCGAACTGCTCGACGCCAACCCCTTTCTCTGGCTGGAGGTGCTGGGCCGGGGTCGGGCCGAACTGCTGGCCGAGGTGAAGGGCCGCCTGAGCGACAAGGCCACCCCATCAGCCTCGGTGGCTGGCGAGGTGGCGCTGACCGCCCCCGATGCGGGGGAGCCCCTTGACCCGGCCCGCTTCTGGAAGACGGGGGCAGACCCGGCTGCGGTGCGGGCCCGACCGGGCAGCACGGCGGCCCCCGACGCCCTGCTGCGCTCCCTGGGCCCCCTGCCGGTGGAGGAAGCGCTCTACCTGCTCCCCTCCCGGGAGGAGGTGCGGGTCGACGAGGTGCTGCGGCGGATGGTGGTCCGGGTCGCCCGCACCGCCACGGCGCTCTCGCTGGGCGAACTGGAGCCCGCCTACCGCCCGTCGGTGGTGATGGGCAAGACGGTCAGCCTGGCCGCCCGGCTGGCCCACGAGGCGGGGGAAGCGCTCCGGGCAGAAGATGCGGTCCTGCTGATCGACGATCTTTACCCCCGCTGCCCGACGGCGGTGGCCCTGGGCGACGAGGAGGCGGCCCGCAAGCCGCTGCGGGAGGCGTGCGCCCTGCTGCCCCCCGATCTTATCACCGTAGCGGGCCGCTATGCCGGACCGGCCGCAGCGCTGCTGCGCGAGGCCGAGTTCCACCACGTGGTCACCCTCGACGAGTGGGTGGAGGGCGAGGCGTCGAGCGACGCCGACTGGGTCCGGGCGCTGGCTGCCGCCAACCGGCCCCGCCCGATGCTCGCCCCCTGGTTTGAGCGGCTGGAGCCCGAGGTGGGCGACGCCCTGATCATTCGCCCCAGCGAGAGCGGGGTCAGCGTGAGCCTGCAGCGCCGGGCGGAGCGGGACCTGACCGCCCCCCTGCACAGCGATGCCGTCGCCTCCCGGCTGCTCCAGGTGGTGACCGGCATGGCCAGCTCGTTAAGCCTGAGCGAGGGCGAGGCGGTGGCCACCCTGCTGGCCGAGGGCGCCTACCGGGACGACCTGCACCCCGACCCGCTCTGGCTGGTGCCGCTCCTGGGCCCGGGCCTCTACCTGGACCCGGCGGAACGGGCGGTCACCCGTCAGCCCAACCACTGGCGGCCCGGCTTCGCCCGCTTTGTCTACGGGGTCTGGTCCGGGCGCGATGCGGCGGTGGCCGGATTCCAGGCCCACCTGGCCGGGCGGGCCACCTCCCGCCGGGAGGTGGATGAGACGCTGGCCACGGTCGCCTGGTGGGGCCGGCTCTGGCCCGGCCCGCAGGACCAGGAGAGCGGCGCCGAATCGCTGGGGCCGTTCCTGCACTTCCTCTGGAACGTCGCCCCCCGGGAGGCGGCCCGCCACCGGATTGAGCCCGGGTTGGTGCCGGAGGCGATGGCCCGCTGGTTCGCCTTTCTGGAAGAGCGCTACCCCCGGGCGACGGGCGCCTTCACCCGCCACCGCCTGGCCTGCACACTGGGGGAGCACTACGCCGACCGCTGCCGGACCGCCCCGCCCGAGGGGGCGGGGGAGGGGACGGTGCTCGCCTGGCAGGCCGAAGGGTTCCGCTGGATGGGCCCCGCCCACTACCTGAGTGGCGGCAGCTACCGGTAGAACAAGGCGCCTGCACGCCGTAACGACCGGCATGCAGGCGCCTCTCTCAATGCTGGCCGACCCAGAGGCTGTTCGCCGGGCGGGCCGGGTCGTAGAGTACCTCACCGACATCGCCCTCCCGCAGGTGCTGGACCTCCGCGGGATAGAACGAGTCGGTCTCCCCCTGGTGCTCCTGCCCCAGGTGGTCTTCGTACCGGTACTGAACGGCCCAGAGCTTGCTGTTGGACCACGAAGAGACCTTCTCCCGGATCGCGACCACGGTGCCCAGGGCGGGCGAGCCTGTGGTTGTCAGATGCTGAAGGTACCGCTTCAGGAGCCATCCCTTTCGCCAGAAGGAGTACCCTGCTACCAAGACCATGACCCCGATGGTCGTCGTGATGAGGCTGCTTCCCCATCCGGTCTGTCCGAACACCCGGTTGCGCCGGGGGTTCGCCGGCAGGTACTGCACGATGACCGGGCCGCCCACGGTGGCCTGGTCCCAGAGGGTCCACGGGACCTGGCCCTTCCCTTCGGCGACCTGGCCGCTTTCGCCGATAAAGCGGTAGCGCAGGTACCACCGGCGGATTCCGGGCTGACGGCTCCGTGACTCTGTCTGCTTCTCCAGAACCGTTCCCCTGGCCATCAGCCCCGTGCTGAGGAACCGCGCCTCCAGGGAGATCTGAAAGAAGCCGGTGAACAGAACGACAAGACCGATGATGAGAATGAGTCCTCCCCCGAACATCCAGCGGGTCCCGGTCTTCAGGCGTCTGTCGACCATGGGCCGATTCCTCCCTCTTGGTGAGACCATTACGGTTGACGGACCTTACCCCCATCATATCAACCTGGAAAAGAATATCAAGTTGAAAGAGTTAAACAAAAACCTCAGGCTCGCCTGACGACAAGCCCGAGGGCAGTACGGGTTTCTAGTGGTGTGGTGCAGGGGGCCAGAGGTGGGGCCGGAGGTCAGGGCGCAGCCAGCCGGGGGGGAGGGGCGTGTAGGGGGTGATCACCACCAGCCTGCCCTCCGCCCATTGGGCGCCGCCCGCCCGGATCATCTCATCGACCAGGGGCTGCACGAACTCGACCGGTTCCCGCTGGAAGATCCGGCGGGAGGCGCCCACGAACCAGGGCGCCCCCAGCAGGTACTGCTCCACCCGCTGGGCGGTCATGCCGTTCTCCAGCATTAAGGCGTAGCCAAAGGCCCGCTTGCAGCCGTGCCATCCCACCTTCTCCGGCTGCCCCCGCCAGTTCTCGTACCGGCGGCGGGCGGAATCAAGCGCTGCGGGGAAATCATCGATCCGGGGGCCGTGCCCCGGGCAGGCCCAGGCCACCGGCAGGGCGGCCAGCCGGTCGAGGGTGGCCAGCATCTGCTCCAGCGGGTCGGGGCCGTCGCTGACCAGGTTAAGCCAGGCCACGTCGTCCCGGTGGATCACATCGCCCAGAATCAGCACCCGCTCCTCGGGGGCCCAGAAGGAGAGGTGGCCCGGGGTGTGTCCGGGGGTGGCGATCACCTGAAGCGTAACGGTGCCGGTCTCCAGCAGGTCGCCGTCGACCAGCACCCGGCTGACGTAAAAGGGTTCCACCGGCTGATCCAGGAACTGGGCATCGCAGGCGTTGGGGTGGCGGCTGTTGACCCGCTCCGCCTCCGCCCCGCCCATGGCAATGGGGATGCCGTAGGAGCGCTGGAGTCCATGGTTGCCGCCCACATGGTCCACATGGTCGTGGGTGTTGGCGATCAGGTGGATCGACCCGGGCTCCACGCCCAGGGCGCGGAGCAGCCGGTCGGTCTCGGGCAGGTCGCTGCCAAAGCCGGCGTCGATCAGGAGCGGCCGGGGACCCGTCACCAGGGCCATGTTGGCGCTGGGAAAGGTCCGCTCCAGCATGTGAATCCGCGGCGCTGTCTCCATGGAACTCCCCCCGTTCCGTGGATCTGACGGCTACAGCTCAGGCGGCATCAGGAAGGCGCCATCCTCGGTCCGGCCCACCGGCCGCACGGCGACGATCGCATCCCGATTCAGAGGGCCGTAGATGTGCGGGAAGATCCCGGCGGGATCCTCATACTTGATCGGCGCCTCCACCCGGTCCTGGTCGATGTAAAGCACCACCCACTCCCCCGGCTCCTTCCGGTAGAGCAGGCTAAGGATGATCGAGACCGCCTCCCGCCCATCGGTGCAGTGGATGAACCCATCTTTGGCGAAGGGTTCGGGTATGTAGGGCTCAAGCGGGCCGAACCGCTCGAACCAGGCCTTCGGCGTTCCGTGGTAGGTCAGCCTCATCGCGGTCCCTCCCCCAGGTAAAGCAGGTGGGCGCACTGCCCCCAGATCGTCGGATCGCCTGCCACCCGTTCATTCACGTCCACCCAGGCGTCCCAGAGGGGGCCGGTCAACTGGTTCACCTTCTCCTCGATCAGGAAGAGCAGCCCCTCCTGCCCCAGCACCTCCAGGGTGGTCAGCCCGAAGGACTCCATGAAGGGGGTCAGCTCCGTGGGGTGCATCCGGTAGCTGTCGGTGAAGCCGCTGCCCTCGGGCAGGCGGACCACACCGGTCCGGAACAACTCCTCCAGCCGGTCCATCGCCTCCAGGAGTTCCTCGGGCTCATGGGCGGCGATATCCCGCAGCCCGGCGTAGCGGGTGATGATCGTTGCCGCCAGCAGGCCGCCCGGCTTCAGCACCCGGAGCGCCTCCCGCACCGACCGCTCCCGCTCTTCCGGCTCCAGCAGGTGGTAGAGGGGGCCCATGAGAAGCACTGCGTCGAAGGAGGCAGGCTCGAAGCGGCTGAGGTCGAGGGCGTTGCCGTGCACCACACTCTCCAGTTCGACCCCCAGCTCCGCCGCCTTTTGCCGGGCGAAGGCCAGGTTGGCGGCGGAGAGGTCCAGCAGCGTCACCCGGTGGCCCTGCTGGGCCAGGGTAATGGCGTACCGGCCCGGACCGCCTCCCACGTCAAGAATCCGGCTGGAGTCCTCCAGGTGCCGGCCCAGTGCCCGCATGGTCAGGGCGAACTCCATCCGGTGGCGATCGAGCCGGTTCCACTCATAGGCGGCGTTCGCGTCATAGTAGCGCTCCACTCGCTCCTGCATCGCCGTGTGCCTCCAATCGTGCCAAGTAGATGACGTCATCGATCGTGGATAGCGCTGCCCGCACCCGGTAGACGCCAACCTGCGGATACCGGTGCCGGAGCAGATCTTCAAAGGCAGGGGCGGGGTTGGCCGACCAGAAGGCGAGCACCCCGCGGGGAGCAAGCCATCGCTCAAGACGATCGAGGCCGGCGGGGCTCCACAGACCGGCGTTCCCCTCGAAGACGGTCCAGTCGGGGCCGTTGTCTGTATCGAGGGCGATCAGATCGTAGGGATGGGGCTCTCCCTCCAGGTAGTGGGCCAGGTCGTCCAGGATCAGCTCCGTGCGGGGGTCGCTCAGGGCGTGGCCGTTGCAGGGCGCCAGCACCCCGCGGTTCCACTCGGCTACCTTGGGCTCGATCTCCACCACCGTCACCCCCTCGACGCCGGGGGCGTCCAGCGCGGCCCGCAGGGTGTAGCCCACCCCCAGACCGCCCACCAGCACCCGATGGATGGCAGGGTGCCACTGGAGAGCCAGGTCGATCATTGCCCGCTCGGAGAGCCCGTTGTACGTGGCCATGAGGAAGCAGCCATTTGAGATCACCTCATAGGCCTCACCCCGGCGCTGCAGCTGCAGCTCCCCGCGGGGCGTGGACACCCGCTCGATCACCTCGGGCCTCTCTTCCATCTGCGAATCACTCCTTCAGGGATTCGGGCAGCCGCTCTACCAGGGGCAGCACGCCCAGCGGGGGCGCCTGGGTCAGGGGCCAGGGGTCCACCGGGGTGTTGCCGATGGTGGCGGTCCAGTGCAGGTGGGGGCCGGTGGAGAAGCCGGTGGAGCCCACCGTGCCGATCAGGTCGCCCGGCTCCACCCAGTCGCCGGGGGCGACCGTGAGCCGCTCGCAGTGGTAGTAGGTGGTGAACAGGTTCATGCCGTGGTCGATGATCACGGTCCAGCCGGTGACGATCAGCTCCTCCGCCAGGATCACCCGGCCCCGGGCGGGGGCGCGAATCGGGGCGCCGGTCGGAGCGCCGAAGTCCATACCGCTGTGGCGGCCGGTCTCCTTCCCGTTGACAAAGCGAATCTCGCCGAAGTAGGTGGTAATCTCCAGGTTGCCCTCCAGGGGCGCCAGGAAGGCGCCCCGCCAGAGGGGGCGGTCAGCACTGGTGGAGCGGAGCCGGAAGACCTTCTGCCACTGCTCCGCCTGGCGCGGGTCGTAGTAGAGCTGCTCCTGCTGCTCGGTCACCACCAGCCGGTCCTCGGTGAACGATTTGCGGAGCACCTCGATGCTCCCCTCCCAGGAGCCGTCCGGCCAGGTGACCCGGACCGGGTAAACGCCCACCTTTGCTGCGGCGGGAAAGCCAATAAAGGCCACGGGGCGGTCAAATAGCCGGAAAACTTTGGGCTGCTCATTCAGCCCTGCCACCGACACCTTTACCTCACCGGTGACCGAACGATCAAAGGAGAGGGTCGCCATATCGCCCTGGAGCACCTGCTGTGGCTCGACGGTGATCGATGGGGGAGTCTCTGGCAACTGCACCGGGGGCGCAGGGAGAGGGGTCGGCGGTGTCGAATCCTGTGGACGCTGTACAGCCGTATCGCCCGGCGTCGGCGCCGGTGTTGGTTCGTCCGGCTTCGCCGGGGGTGTCCCTGCCCGGCAGCCGGCTGCCAGCAGGAGCGCCGCGAGGAGAAGTCCAAGCAGCCGGTGCACGGGATCACGCTCCCTGCCTGATCTTACGGCCCGGGCTCCCAGCCCGGAACCTCTTGAAGGAATTCGAGCAACCGCTCCCGGAACCGCTCCGGCTGCTCAAAGGGCGCCAGGTGGCCCGCCCCTTCCACCATCCACTTGCGGGCCCCGGGAATCCCGGCCGCCAGCCGGTCGGCGATTGCCTGGAAGTCCGGCAGGTCGTGCTCGCCCACCATCACCAGCGTGGGCGCAGCGATCTCTCCCAGCCGCTCCGCCTCGGGGGCGGGGCCGGGCGGGAAGGGCTTGTAGGGTGGCCGGCTCAGCCAATCGGTGCCCGGGTACTCCCGCACGATGGCCGCCAACCGCTCCGCTTCCGGGCCTTTGAAGTGGCGCAGCAGCGGGTCGCTGAGCCAGGCCTCCAGCGCCGGGGCCAGCCCTTCGCTCTGGGCCTGCTTCACGTATGGCGCCGGGCCCGCCCACTGGGTAAAGGGGTGCCCGTAGAGCGCAGCGTCTACCGGAAGGAGGGCGGCGCAGCGGTCCGAATGGTGCAGGGCAAAACTGACCGCCACCGCCCCGCCCATGGAGAGGCCCAGAACGGCGGCCCGGTCCACGCCGAGGTGATCCAGCAGCGCTGCGAGGTCGCAGCAGAGCGGGGCGCCCTCGGGTGACCGACCGCTCCGGCCGTGGCCGGCCAGGTCCGGGGTGATCACCCGGTACCGGGCGGCCAGCGCCGCCGCATGGGTCGCCCAGACGCGGTGGTCCTGGGTGTGACCGTGCAGCAGGACCAGCGCCGGGCCGGCTCCCTGCTCTTCGAAGTAGATATGGCCCAGCTTCCCCATACCGCCCCGCCCTCCTTTACAGTACCCGCCCTTCCATCTGCGCAAACCGCTCCCGCCACTCCGGGGGGACCGGCTTTGGACGCTGCTCGGCGTAGTCGTAGTGGACAATCGCTGCCCGGCTGGTAGCCACCAGCCGCCCGGTGGTCCGCTCGCGAATCTCTCCTTCGATGATAAAACTGGAGTTGCGGAGTTCCGCGACCCGGACCCCTATCTCCAGCGTCTCTCTAAGGAAGGCCGGCGACTTGTAGGTGATGGTGATCTCGGCGAGAATGAGGGGAAGGGCGCCGATCGCATCGCCGGCGATGGCGTAGAGGTACTCCAGTCTTGCTGTTTCGAAGTAGGTGGCGTAGACTGCATTGTTGACGTGGCCCATCATATCTACGTCGCGGAAGACGACCCGCTGCTCCATGGTGAACTGGAAACCGTCCAACAAAGTTCCCTCCTTGGTGAGTTACCCGCATCTCTTCCATCTGAATCATGACTTGTCCTGCTCTTTACGCAATCTATCTGGTAAGCGGATCTTCGACAGGGGGTCTTGGTGTGATCTGGTTTCTGGTGCTGGGTGGTATCCTCTTGATCGTGCTGGGGGTTTGGGGTGGCCCGCGGCGGCGCCGGCGGCCGGACAAGGCGGCGCGCATTCCGAAGGAGGCCACCGTGCAGGAGGCCTGGGATATCCTGACCGCCCCGGTGGAATATGACGAAGAGCTGATCAAGATTCCAGAGCATAAGCCCTGGTACGTGCCGGGGGGCGACCGGCGCTTCCACCAGGGGCTCCTGGTTGGCCTCGGTCTCGGGCTGATGCTGGCGGCGATTCTCTTCCCGTTCCTGCCCCAGAGGGAGGCGCCCGGCGAGCAGCTGGCCTCCGACCCGCCGGCGGCCCAGGCAGAGCAGCCAAAGGCGGATCCGCCCGCGGATGCGCCGCCTGCTACACAGCCGCCTGCTACACAGCCGCCCGGGACGCAGCCACCCGTGACGCAGCCACCGGCCCCGACCACGCCGCCGCCCCAGCCGGCGAATGTCACCTTTACGGTGGAGCCCGGCTCCAGCTCGCAGGAGATCGCGGCCAACCTGAAGGCGGCCGGGCTGATCAACGACGAGGAGGAGTTCTTAAAGCTGGTGGTGGCCTACGGGGTAGAGACCCGGCTGCAGGCCGGCACCTTCGTTATTCCCACCGACGCCAGCGTCGATAAGGTGCTGGAGACGCTGACCCAGTAGGGAGGGTCGCCAGTGGATCTGGAGCGTTTTACCGCCGCCGCCGATGAGATGGTAAACCGGATTCCGCCGCTCTTCCTGGAGGGGCTGAACGGTGGAATCGTCGTCCGCCGCCGGGCCCGCCGGAACCCGGGCGATCCGGCCGGGGTCTTTATTCTGGGGGAGTATATCACCGACCCGGCGCTGGGCTGCTATATCGCCCTCTACTGGGGCTCCTTTGTGGAGCTGTTCAACGGGGAGGAGGCGGCGGTCTGGGAGGCGGAGCTCTGGGAGACGATCAAGCACGAGCTGCGCCACCACGTGGAGGCCAGGGCGGGCGAGTACGCCCTCGATCTGGAGGATGAGGCCGAGCTGGCCCAGATGCGGGCTGAGGCGCCCCCCGAGGAGGCGCTGCCCCAGCCCCGCCGGTTCAGGCTACAGGGAAAGATCAAGCGCCCCGGGCGGGAGTAACCTGCCCGGGGCCTTCCGCGCTAACGTGCCGGCTCTCCAATCGGGCCGCGGAGCGGGATCTGCGCCTCCTGGCCGAAGACGATTGCCGGGGGCGTCACCAGCGCCGTGCGTGGCGCGATCGCCTCGATCCGCACCGCCACCGGCTCCGGCGGGCTGATCGGCAGGGCGCCGCCGCCAAAGGTCTCCACACCAATGGGCGCACCGCTGGAGCCAATGAAGAAGGCGCCGATCGGTCCGGACGGCGAGATCGTGGCGATGAAGAGGGTGGGGGGCATCGGCGCAGAGCCGCCCCGGAAGATCTGGGCGACCGGGCCGCCGAGGGGCAGCCCGCCCCGAAAGACCCCGCCCAGAATGGCAATCGGCGCTCCGCCGATGTTGAAGATGGAAGCGGGCCCGCCGATCGGCTCCCCCGCGGCGAAGATCTCCGGGGGCGCCAGGGGGGCGCTGGGGGCCGGTGGGATACCGGGGACTGCAAGAAAGGCCCCGCCGCTCCCGGGAGCGCCCGGCGCACCGATCGGCCCTCCCCCCCGGAAGACCTCCGGAACGATTGGCTGCCCGTTCTCCTGCGCACCGGGAGCGGGCTCCGGCAGGCCACCGGCGCCCCCGAAGTCCAGTTCATCCACCATCTGCTCCCCCCTGCCGTCCTGCTTCCTCCCAGCCTACGCATGGACGGGCACGACCGCCACCCTGCCCGGGCGGCGGTCGCTCTTTACATGGGCGGCGAAGCGTGGGGCACGTGGTAGGGGGGCGGCATCCGGAGCCAGCCCCGCTTCTCCAGCATGTGCTTGACCGTAAAGCTCTGCGCCAGAATATGGGTGTGATAGTTGTAAAAGGTGGCGATAATGTCGCCCCGTGTGCCGCTGAGCAACGCACCGTGGACAATGATCAGCAGCCCCTCCAGATCGACCGCCAACCGGTTGGCGATCATGGGGTCGTTCAGCTTGGCCCCCGGCGGAATCGCCGCCTGATCCGCCTTGGCGACCTCAGGAGGGGAGGCCGGAAAGGGGATGCCCTCGTCCCGCATCAGGTCGGTCAGCTTGTTGACCATCGGCTCGAGCACGTCGTTCACGTAGTGCTCAATCATCCCCTTCAGTTCGGGGTCCTGGGTGTGGTTCAGCAGCGTGAGAATGGAGGCCTTGCTCGACTCCGCAGCGGCATAGGTGGTCCAGATCGTCATCACTTCGCCTACATGGGGAGCGGTGCGCGGTTTCTGTAGCGTGTGAAGAAGCGATTCCAGCACGTTCATCGGACGGTGGTTCCCCCTACTGGTATATTCCAGTTCAGCTTACCCGCCAGATCTCGGTCTCATCCCCGCATGACTCCTAACGATCCGGCATAGCCTCGACCAGGGGGTCAAGCCATGCGCAAAGGGCCCGGGCTATCTCTGCCCAGGCCCTTTGCCATTGGGTCCCGTCTGCTCCGCACGGGTCAACGTAAAGCCACCCATCCAGCCCGGGGATGCGTTGGCGCCAAGTTCGGCCGCAAACTCGTGGTCGACGTGCCTCGAAACCCCCGACAGGGTCATCGCCTGCCCGTTCCCTCGTTGAACGTCCTGCAGCCTTGTCCATGCGTTTTCGGCAAAGTCACCGGAGGGAGCACCAGGTCTGCGTTCAGCCACGGTCACAACCTCCTCGCCCCATGCCGGCTCGGGACCGTTACTAGCTTGCCCGCGTTTCGTCAACTGACCCTGGCAATCCCTGGACTTATGATTGTGATAAACAGAACTTAGAGGAGATCGTCTCCCAATCTAGAATTTCGTCTGTTGTGAAATATCGGCGTAAAGAAGAGGAGGGGTTCGGTTCGCATGGATGAGAAGCAGTTTGAGGCACTACTTCACGAAGACCGTCTTTTCCCGCCGTCTGCTGCATTTACTGACCAGGCCAATGTCTCCGACAACAGCCTCTACGACATGGCGGCCAAAGACCGCCTGGGGTTCTGGGCATCGCAGGCGGAGCAGCTCCACTGGTTCAAGAAGTGGGATCAGGTTCTGGAGTGGAACCCGCCCTTCGCCAAGTGGTTTGTGGGCGGGAAGCTGAATGTCTCCTACAACTGCATCGACCGCCACCTGGAGACCTACCGCCGGACCAAGGCGGCGATTATCTGGGAGGGCGAGCCGGGCGACGAGCGGGTGATGACCTACCTCGACCTGCACCGCGAGGTCTGTCGGTTCGCCAACGTGCTGAAGCAGATGGGCGTACAGCGGGGCGATCGGGTGACGCTCTATATGCCCATGATCCCGGAGGCGGCAGTAGCCATGCTGGCCTGCACCCGGATTGGCGCCGTCCACTCGGTGGTCTTCGGCGGATTCTCGGCCGAGGCGCTGCGTGACCGGATCAACGACAGCCAGTCGAAGCTCGTGGTGACCGCCGACGGCGGATGGCGGCGCGGCAACATCATCCGCATGAAGCAGATCGTCAATGACGCCATTGTCGACTGCCCCACGGTGCAGAAGGTCGTCGTGGTCAAGCGGGTCGGCCACGAGTCGCTGGTCGAGCACGGCTGGCATCCCGGCCGGGACATGTGGTACCACACCCTCATGCGCAACGCCCCCGTCAGGTGCGAGATCGAGGAGATGGATGCCGAGGATCCGCTGTACATTCTCTACACCTCGGGCTCCACGGGCAAGCCGAAGGGCGTGCTGCACACCACGGGCGGCTACCTGACCCATGTGGCGACGACCACCAAGAACGTCTTCGACCTGAAGGACTCCGACGTCTACTGGTGCAGCGCCGACATCGGCTGGGTGACCGGCCACTCCTACGTGATCTACGGGCCGCTGGCCAACGGGGCGACGACGCTCATGTACGAGGGCGCCCCCGACTACCCGGACCGGGGCCGGTTCTGGGAGATCATTCAAAAGTACCGGGTCAATATCTTCTACACGGCGCCCACCGCCATTCGCTCCTTCATGCGCTGGGGCGAGGGCTGGCCGCAGAAGCATGACCTCTCCTCGCTCCGCCTGCTGGGCACGGTGGGCGAGCCGATCAACCCTGAGGCCTGGATGTGGTACCACAAGTACATCGGCGCCGAGCGGTGCCCGATCGTCGACACCTGGTGGCAGACCGAGACGGGCGGGATCATGTGCACCCCGCTGCCCGGCGTGACCACCACCAAGCCCGGCTCCGCCACCCGGCCCTTCCCGGGTATTGAGATGGCAATCGTCAACGAGCAGGGCAAGGAGGTCCCCTGGGGCTCGGGCGGCTACCTGATCGTCAAGTCCCCCTGGCCCGGGATGCTCCGCACCGTCTGGGGCGACGACGCTCGCTACGTGACCCAGTACTTCGCGAAGTTCGACAAGGCGACCTACTTCACCGGTGACGGCGCCAAGTGGGACAACGACGGCTACTTCTGGATCATCGGCCGGGTCGACGACGTGATCAACGTCGCCGGCCACCGCATCGGCACCATGGAGGTGGAGTCGGCGCTGGTCGATCACCCGCTGGTGGTCGAGGCGGCCGTGATTGGCCGGAAGCACGACGTGAAGGGCCAGGCGGTCTCTGCCTTCGTCACCCTGAAGGAGGGCCAGAAGGGCTCCGGCGATCTGATCGAGGAGCTGAAGAAGCACGTCGCCGGCAAGATCGGCGCCCTGGCGAGGCCCGAGGAGATCTTCTTCACCGCCGACCTGCCCAAGACCCGGTCAGGCAAGATCATGCGCCGCCTGCTGCGGGACATCGCCGAGGGCAGGGCGCTGGGCGACACCACCACCCTGGCCGACCCCACGGTCGTGGCGCAGCTGAAGAACCAGTACGAGGAGAGCGAAGCGGGCGACTAGCCCTGCACTCGCAGAAGCCCCGGCGACCCTTGCCGGGGCTTTTGGTCCTTTTTATTGGCCGCGGATTACGCGGATTACGCGGATTTTAAGACAGACGCGGATTACCTTGTTTTCCCCTGTTCGCGTGCTATGCGCTTGAACTCCAGGCTGGATTTTCCAAAGTTGATCAGGAGCGCTACGCGCAGCTTGGTGGCGGCCAGGTAGGAGATTACGACCGATGTGTGGACATCGGCTAACTCTGCAATGGCCTTCAACTCGACCACTACCTTGTCATCCACAATGAGGTCCAGGACATGCTCCCCGATCATTATATTTTTATATTTAATGGGAATGCGCACCTGACGTGCGAAGGGGATTTTGCGCAGCGTCAGCTCGTGCATGAGCGCCGCTTCATAGACCGTTTCGAGAAAGCCCGGACCCAGTTCCTTATGTACCGCAAAGGCGGCCCCCAGGATCTCCTTGGTCACACTTGCATGCAAAAGACCGCCCATACTGCTCCCCCCAGTAATCCGCGTCTGTCCGGAAATCCGCGTAATCCGCGCAATCCGCGGCAAAATTCACAGCCCGAGCCGCTGCTTGATCAGGGGCAGGAGGTTTCGACTTACAGGGATCTCTGACCCGACCTGATCTTCCACCACCACGCTCAGGCCGGTCTTGTGCAGGGCAGATACCTCCCGGACCTTCGAGAGGTTGACCAGGTAGCGGCGGTGGATCCGCAGGAAGCCGTGGGGGGCCAGGCGGGCCTCCAGCTCGCGCAGGGTGTAGCGGCGGCACAGATACTCCTCGCTGGGCAGCTTCAGCCAGACCTCCTCGCTCTTGGCGTAGGCATAGACGATCTCGGCCACCGGGGCCAGGACCGTCTTGCTTCCCTTTTCGGCGGGGATGCGCTCGGGCATGCCGGGGGACGGGGCGACGGCCGCCTGTGTGGCGGCTCCCTGGAGGCGAGCCAGGGCCCGAGCCAGGCGCTCCTCGTCGAAGGGCTTTACCAGGTAGTCGACGGCGCCTACCCCGAAGGCATCTACGGCGTACTGCGGGTAGGCGGTGGTGAAGATCACCCTTGGGCGGCGCTCCTGTCCCTGAAGCCGCTGCGCCAGCTGCAGGCCGGAGAGGCCCGGCATCTGGATATCGAGGAAGACGGCGTCGTAGTCAATGGCGTCGATCAGCTGCTTGGCCTCCGCAGCATCGGCGGCCTCGCCCACCACCTGCACCCCCGGAATCTCCGCCAACTGGGCGCGCAACTCCCGGCGAGCCGGGGCTTCGTCATCGACGATCAACACCTTCAGCACGCTCTTCTCCCCCTAGCGCATCGGAATTCGCATCAGCACCGTCGTCCCCTTGCCGGGGCTGCTCTCGATTTGGAGGCGGCAGCCCTCCCCGTAGATCCGCCGGAGCCGCTCATTGATATTGGCCAGCCCCAGCCCCCGGCCCCCCCGGCCCCGCTCCCGGCGCGGGCGGAGCAGTTCGGGAATCCGCTCGGGGTCCATGCCGACCCCGTCGTCTTTGACCTCGATCACCATCCGCATGGCGATGAAGTCCAGCCGCCCCACCAGGGTCAGCGTGCCGGTGCCTCGCTTGGGCGAGAGCCCGTGCCGCACCGCGTTCTCCACCAGGGTCTGGACGGAGAGCGCCGGCACCAGGATCCGCAGCACCTGCGGGTCGATGTCGTAGACCACGTGCAGCTTGTCCCGGAAGCGGGCCTGTTCGATGAACAGGTAGTTCTTGATCTGCTCGTACTCGTCGGCGAAGGGGACCATCTGGCCAGATGACTGCATGGACCCCCGGAACAGCTCCGCCAGGCGGTGGAGGAGGCGTCGGGTGGTCTCGGGATCCTCCCGGCTGTAGCTGATGATCGTGTTCAGGGCGTTGAAGAGGAAGTGCGGGTTGATCTGGGCGCGCAGGGCGTTCAGCTCCGCTTCGGCCACGAGCTGGGCCTGCCGGTCCATCTGCCCCAGTTCGGCGTGGGTGGAGAGCAGGTCGGCCAGCACCCGGGCGATGCGGACCAGCTCCCGCCCGTAGGCCGGGGGGCTGGAGGTCTCGCTTACCAGGGCCAGGCTGCCCAGCACCTCCCCGCGGGAGCGGAGCGGCGCCACCGCCAGGATTCGGCCATCGACCCGGGCCAGGCGATGACGGTTCACATCCATCGCTGCGGTTAGCTCTGCCTGGACCGCACGTCCGTCCAGCCGCTTGGAGGCCGCTCCCTCCATGGCCAGAATCCCGGAGGGGTCGGCCACGACCACCGCATCGACCCCGTCGAGGGTGGTCATGACCCGGGCTGCCTTGGCCGCTGTCTCCGGGTTCAGCCCCTGGCGGAGCAGGGGGAGGGTGTCGCCCACCACCCGCATCGCACGGGTAGAGAAGGGGCCACCCCGGTCCACCCGGACACTGGCCAGCACGAAGTAGCCCACCACCCCGGCGATGACGCTGTTGCCCACCGCCAGGGCCCCTACGGCGGCGGTGGAGCCGGGCAGCGAGAGCAGGAGGAGCGCTTCCAACAGGGTAATCAGCACCACCAGAAGCCCCGCCACAATCAGCATGTACCGGTCCCTCCGCCGGAATAGTTGGCAGATAGTTCGCCCGATTCGTTACGAAATCCTTTCACGGGAAGGAGATGAGATCAGATGGAGCCGTTTGATCCCCCGGGGTGGGAGGAGGAGGAGTTTGAATCGGGCCCCGAGGTCGATGCCGTCTTCCGGGCACAGCGCCGCCTCAGCCTGATCTACGGCGGGGCGTTTCTGCTGGTGACGCTCTCGATTCCTGCGCTTACGCTGCTGGAGCCGCAGGGGCCGGACGCCGGCCGGTTCTGGACCAGCGTCCCGGTGCTGGGCGCCTTCTCGCTCAACTTTCTGGTGGTGGCGGTCTTCTACCATCTCCTCTACGTCTTGATCGGCGCAGGGTACGCCATTCAGGCCAACCGGCTGGAGCAGGAGCTGCGCGGCCGGCGCCGCCGGCGCTCGAATGGGGGGCCATCTGGTGAGCGGGATGGCGGTGGCCATGACGCTGCTCCTGATCGCGGCGACCGTGCTGATCTCCGTCTACACCCGGCGGTTCAACCAGACCGCCACCGACTTCTACCTGGCAGGCCGTCAGGTGGGCTACCTGGCCAACGCCAGCGCCATCTGCGGCGACTACTTCAGCGCCGCTTCCTTCTTAGGCGTGGCGGCGGCGATCTATGCCTCAGGGCTCGACGGCGCCTGGTTCGGGGCCGGTTTCGGGGCCGGGTTTGTGCCCGTCGCCCTCTTCTTCGCCGCGCCCCTGCGCCGCTTCGGGGAGTACACCCTGCCCGACTTCCTCGCCGCCCGGTTCCAGTCCCGGGCGATCCGGCTGGTGGCGGTCACCCTGGTGCAGGTGATCAGCCTGCTCTACCTCGCCCCGCAGATGCTGGCGGTGGGCGACCTCTGGGAGATCCTTGTGGGCAGGGGCGCCCTCGGCCTCTCCCCGTATGCCACCGGCCTGCTGGTCACCACCGGACTGATGCTGATTTACGTCTCCCTCGGCGGCATGCGGGGCACCACCTGGAACCAGGTGGTCCAGTTCTGGGTGCTCTTCACGGCGATGCTCCTGGTGGTGGGCCTGGCCAGCCTCTATGGCGCCCACTACCTGCGGGCGGTGGGGCAGGTGGGCCAGTCGATGGTCGCCGCCCCGGCGGTCTACAAGGTGCGCAACCTCCCGGTTGATGAGGCCCGCACCGCCACCAGCCCCGAGTACTGGGCGCGCGAAGTCGCCCCCCGCCTGTCGGACCCCGACGCCCAGGTGGTGGTGCTGATGCCGGTCAAGAGCCGGCTGAACGGCGAGCCGCTCCGCTTCACCGAGCCCGGCGGGCGCTACGATCCGCTCACCCAGTTCTCGGTGATTCTCACCCTGGTGACAGGAACCGCCGGCCTGCCGCACATTATGAACCGGTTCTACACCAACCCCTCCGGCCCCGTCGCCCGGACCACCACCGCCTACGTGCTGGGCCTGGTGGCCGCCTTCTATATACTGGCCGGCCTGGTGGGGGTGCTGGGACGGGCCGTGATCCCCTTCAGCGGGGGCGGCGCGGGCGGCCAGCTTCCGGTCAGGGTGATCGACGGAATCCTTGCCAACCCCGACGCTGTGGTGCCCTTCCTGGCCCAGTCGCTGGGGGGCGACTTCGGCCTCGGCTACGTAACAGCCGGCGCCTTCGCCGCCGCCGTGAGCACCATGGGCGGCCTCTTAATCGCATCCGCCGCCTCGTGGGGCCACGATCTGTACGAGCAGTACATCGACCCCGGGGCCTCCGAGCAGCGGAAGGTGGCGGTGGGCCGGGCCGCCGTGGCGGTGATGGCCCTGGTGGGCCTGGCCATCGGTCTGGTCCTGCCCCGGCTGGGCCTCGACCGGGCCTACCCCGCCCTGATCGCCCAGATGGTCACCTGGGCCTTCGGGGTGGCCGGCGCCGGCTTCTTCCCGGTCCTCCTGCTGGCGATCTGGTGGCGCCGGACCACCCTGAGCGGCGCAATGGCCGGCATGCTGGCCGGGGGCGGGGGAGCGGTGCTGGTGATCGTCGCCAACGTGCTCCAGATCACCTGGGAGGGGGCGCCCCGCTGGGTGCAGTCGCTGGGCGGGCTGACCTTCCCGGCGATCTTTGCGGTGCCCGCCGCCTTTGTGGCGATCTATGCCGTGTCACTGATGGACCAGAAGCGGCTCCCGTCGAATATCGATGCGATCTGGGCGCGGATTCACGGGACGGCGCGGGAGCGCTCGCTGGTGAGGCGGGGGTGAGGGGTGGGTGAGTCGTGCGTGATTGGCGCATGAGTGGTGGGTGAGTGGTGCATGAGTGGTGCATGAGTGGTGCATGAGTGGTGCATGAGTGGTGCATGAGTGGTAGTTGATTGATGGGTGAGCACTGCATGACTGGTGCGTGAGGAATGCATAACCAGTGCCGGATCGATACCACCCGGCCAGCGGAGCCGCTTTTGAACGAAGGCGAACGATGGGCAGGATGGCAGGTGACCCACTAGAGTTTGGGCCCTCAGGTGGTTGTACGACTATGTAACATACGGGGGCGAATTCTCCCCTACGGCCGCCGCTGTGTCAACCGTTAGAACGGACGAAAAGAGGCTTCCTTCTTACCCGAGTCAGGCAAGCAGATGGCATAATCTAGACGCACCTTCTCCAGTGCTATTCGTTTGGAGAATACCTCTAACAGTTCACGCCAGTACCTCCGGTCAGTTTCCTTGAAGAATCGTGGTCGATCACAATGCACGACAACGGTACCAAGCAACTCGTTCTTGGCTGACAGAACAGGATAGACAATGGAAGACCGAATACGATCACGCTGATGGTTGTATAAGTCCCGATAGTTATAGCGCGGCTCGAATGTATCCTCAATTATGCGCACGGCTGGCCGATCATCACTATATACCTCTGCAGTGACAGTGCGTCTGTAAATATCCGGATCAGAATCACGCATGGAAAGACTCTTAGGTTTTCTACACTCCCTATTAGCCCAAGCAGCGATTGTGATCTTCCCATCACGATAGGACTTGGTCATGAATGTAACCTCGAACTCAATGCGGTCACCAATAGACTCTGGCTTGGAGAAGTGAGCATCCATGGTTTGATACAAGGCCTGCACCAAGAGTTGAATCCCATGGACAGGGTCATCAGGAACGAATACCCTTTCTTGCATGAGGCCTTCCTGTTCCAACTGGCCAAGTCGCTCGACACTCTTGGCAACCCACTGATCTGTCTGAGAATGTGCGAAGGCGAGTGCCCGCTTGGTGGCCTCCTCTTGTGCTGCTAGAACCTCAGCGTACGTCCTGAGCACAGAGGATGTCAAAACCAGAAGGGCGACTACAGCAATACCCATCATGGCTGTGAAACCTACAACCCACGGGCCCTCCAGCCTAAGCACCAACTGAAGCTGTTGACCAAGTAAGGTAGACAAAAAGACAGCGACGGCCGTCAAGGCTGAACGCACTGTTAGCTTAACCGTGCTGTTGAGCCTCCCGTAGGATCGAACAAGGCTCGTCATACACTACCTCCACAGTGAGTAGCGAGAACGGTTGAGTGCAGCAGTCGTGACGGCGCGATCTAAAAGATTGCGAAACTGAGCAGACCGTACCCCCGATGCGATATGTCCCCAATCAGGCACCACCATTTGTACTGCCAGTCCGGATTCAGTCAGAGCTCGGCTCATGAACGTCATTTCTTCGGACTCCAGGCCAACCAGAATGCACGGCTTGCCCATGGCCACCGCCATACCGGCCTCCACATGAGCACCATAACTGGCCCCCAAGACCCCGAAGAACAGATCTGATTCCTGAACGGCCTGCACACACTGCCGACCAACTTCATCCGGTGTTAGACGCTTATGCCCCCAATGGTTAATGTCCCGATGCGGAAGTAGCGGGTTATAACCAAGACGCTTGAACTCACTGGCTATACTTACCAAGATAGATCGGTATCGCCCTCGATGGATGACACCGTGTTCAGGTGGAGCCAAAGTCAACAACTGCTGCCCATTCTCACCCGAAAGCGGTTCAGGAGGGTCAGCAACACCAGTGAATGGTGCTGCTATATACACTTGAGGTCGATCAGGACTTGTTGTGCCACGCTTGGGACCGCTCGACAGATGAGTCGCTTTCGGTGCAACATCGTTCAAGGGTTTGAGTATAGCGGGACCTAACGAGTTGCTAACGGTTAGATCGGAAAACAGATTCATCTGGATTGCATTCAATCCTCCTTGACCCGCCAAGAACTGCCGAAGGGAACTGATCACATCTCTGACAGTCTCGGGGAGCCTCACATCACTTAACACCGTATTCAGACCGTATATAGGACAGAGTCTGAAGCCTCCAAGCCATTCCTTGTACAGGTTATCTAGGCGTTCCAGGTGTCCAGGTGGATACAAAGTCTGGCAAACTCTTGGTCTTGTAGTGAGTCGTTCTTCACAGACGTTTGGTTCACAGGCGCAATACAAGACAGCAACTGGAACCGGCATGCGTTCTAGTAGTAGGTCAGCGTACCTCCGGTATGTTCCATAGGCCCGTTCATCCATCTTTCCTGTCTGGTAAAAGAGGCGAGCAAAAACCTCAACGTCCTCGTAAATAGACCTATCCAGGACGATGTCAAAGCCTTTGCTCATAGCATCAAGAATACTTTGTGCCTTATGCGTCAAAAAGGCCATTTGCGCTTCAAACGACCACCTGGTAGGGTTGCTGAAGAGATCCGTTATGTACGTCTCATCTATCCCCCTCTTTGGATAGACTTGCCACCCTAACTCAGCAGCCAAACCACGGGCAAGTGTGGTCTTCCCAGAGCCGAGGTTGCCGGAAACACAAATGATGCGCCCCAAGACCAGCACCTTCCCTTCGGAGGTTGAATAGAGAATACACAATAAAATCTCTATTCGTCGAGTAAGCAATTTGACCTTCTTCCACATTACGGTTTCGGGTTCACACGTGAATCGTATCGAGTGAGGGGCCTGGAAGGATAAACTCAATAGCTGGTCCACTGTTCAGGTTCCATCCCATTTCATTCATGCTTACGGAAATCCGCTCACCGCTAGGGGAGAGCCCAGATACGCGGGCCCGAAAAGCACAATCAGAAGTCTCGTTCATGTGGCTTCGCCATACCTGCAACAGCACGCCCTCTACTGGTATCCCTGGGGATTGGGGCCGCATGGTCATGTCATCGCATCCCTGCATAGTGGGTCTATCACGAACGGGCCGAAATGTGATATAGCATCATGGACCCCCCCTCCGCCCCCTGCGCAGGCGACGTCTACCTCTCCTTTGGCCTGCTGTCCGCCGGAAAAGCTCATGGGGAGGAATGTCGTTTGCTGGCGAACGAAAAACAGAACGCACCTCCAGCCTTCGACAGACCGAAAGTGCGTTCTATGTTATCCTGAATCTGGGAGCTCCGCTGGGAGCCACCGTGAAGATCAGAGTCTCACTCACAATCGAGTGGAGTGCCAGGGCGCTCTTCTCAACCCTTCTGATCCTTGTCAAGGCCATTCTCTCCGCTCTGAAGTAGCGGTCGAAGCCCAACGCCTGATACATCGACCGCCGTCTCATCATCAGAGGCGGCAACGTGCGGACTCCCAAGGGCGCCCTCATTCGGGTACCCTTTTCATTATGGCCAGCAAGGCTCTGGATTATCCGCCCCCCGGAAGGACTTGCCCTCCCCCCTATGGAAAATACCCGCAATCACCCGGAAAACCCACCCAACCGGAAGAGGAGGCTCTCCATGCGCTGGCTGTTCGTCGTACTCGTTCTCGCACACGGGCTGATTCACTTCATGGGCTTCGCCAAGGCCTTCGGCCTGGCCGAACTCCCTGAGTTCACCCAACCGATCTCGCAGGGGCTGGGCGTGGCGTGGCTCGTCGCCGGGCTTGCCCTGCTCACCACAGCCATTCTCTACATAGCAAGACCCCGCATCTGGTGGATGGTCGGCTTCGCCGCAGTGCTGCTCTCGCAGGCGCTGATCATCTCGTCGTGGAGCGACGCCAGCGTCGGGACGTTCGCCAACGCCATCGTGCTGGCCGACGTTCTCTACGGCTTCGCCTCGCAGGGGCCGGCAAGCTTCCGCGCCCAGTACCGGCGCGCCGTGCAGGAGCGCCTGGCCAAACCGGCCCAGCCGAAGGTGGTGGGGGAGGCAGACCTTGCGCCGCTGCCGGAGCAGCTTCAGCGCTATCTCCGGCTGACGGGAGCGGTGGGCCAGCCGCAGGTGCACCACTTCAAGGCGAGCTGGCGCGGGCGGATTCGCTCGGGTCCCAACGACCCGTGGATGTCCTTCACAGCAGAGCAGTACAACTTCCCCGGCGAGCCATCCCGCTTCTTCCGCATGGACGCCACCAGGGCCGGGGTGCCGGTCGATGTCTACCACGCCTTCCAGGAGCAGTCTGCCACCATGCGGGTCCGGCTGCTCTCCCTGCTGCCGGTCGTCGATTCCAGCGGTCCGGACCTCACCCGTGCGGAGACGGTGACGCTCTTCAACGACATCTGCCTGCTGGCCCCCTCGACCCTGGTCGATCCCGCGATCCGCTGGGAAGAGGTTGACGCCCACTCGGTGCGGGGGTACTACACCGTGGGCGCCAATACGATCAGCGCAGTCTTGATCTTCAATGAGGCCGGCGAACTGGTGGACTTTGTGTCCGATGACCGGCTGGCCGCCTCGGCCGATGGCAAGCAGTTCCTGCCCCGCCGCTGGTCGACGCCGGTGGGGGAGTACCGGAGTTTCGGGCCGTGGCGTGTCTGCAGCCGCGGCGATGGGCGCTGGCATCCGGAAGAGGGCGAGTTCAGCTACATCGAGCTGGAGCTGCTCGACCTGCAGATCAACGGGGGGAGGTAATCCCGAGATGAGCGCACAGCCGGTTGTCATCGTTGAGTACGACCCGACATGGCCGGTCGACTTTGAGGCGCTGAAGGGTGCGTATGAGGCGGCGCTTCACGGCCTCATCGAGTCGGTCGAACACGTGGGAAGCACCGCTGTACCCGGTCTGGCAGCGAAACCGATCATCGATGTGGACCTTGTCATAGCCGACCGCGCGCTGCTGCCGGAGGTGATTCAGCGGCTCGCGGCGCTTGGCTACCGGCACGAAGGCGACCTGGGGGTGGCGGGGCGCGAGGCGTTTGCCCGTGACGGCGACCCGCATACCCCGCGCGATGGCTCCGGCCGGGTCTGGCCAGCGCACCATCTCTACGTCTGCGCCAGCGACTGCGCTGCGCTGCACGAGCATCTGCGCTTTCGTGACTACCTGCGGGCTCATCCGGAGAAGGCACGTGAGTATGGGGAGCTGAAGCAGCACCTCGCCGCGGCGTTTCGCGAGGACAGGGCCGCCTACGGGGAGGCCAAGACGGCCTTTGTTCGGTCCATCTTGCAGCTCTGCTCGACGTAGGCGCCGTCAGCGGCCACGGGCGGATTGCCTGCCATTTCCGTCCAGAATTCGTCCCTACAAGCCCGACCGGAGGGCGAAAACCGGACGGAAGAGAGCAGGTAGTGGGGTTGACTGGGCTGTAACCCTGGAGATAGGGCTGTAACCCTGGAGACCGAGGGGATTGCCTGCCATTTCCGTCCAGAATTCGTCCCTACAAACCCGACCGGAGGGCGAAAACCGGACGGAAGAGAGAAAGCAGCAGAACGCCGGGGAGCCACTCCCCGGCGTTCGCCATTCTCCTGACCAGACCTATGCCCCCGTGCTCTCCCGGTCCACCTCGTCGAGGGTCCGGCTCACACTGCGGTCAAACAGCACCGCCACCATAAGCCGCCCCTCTTCGTCCTCCATCAGCTTCACGGGCAGCTCGAGCCGGGTCCCGGACGGCACCTTGATCCCCACCTGCTTCAGGTACCGCAGGGCGGCCAGGCTGGGCCGGGCCGACCGGGCGGGGTAGGAGAGGGTCCGAATCCCCTTGTCGCCCTGGCGCGCCGCCCGGACCAGCAGGAGCGGCTGGACCGGGTGAGGGGCCACCTGGGCATGCGTGGGGGCCGGCATCGTCCCGCCGGCCTTCAGGACCGCCTCTGCATCCAGCTTGCTCCAGGTCCCCTCCGGCCCGACATTCCGTGCTGCCGCCGCCTCCTGCACCCGCTTGACAATCTCCGGATCGTAAGCCGCGGTCAGCGCCAGCAGCCGGGCCGCGTAGTGCTTGAAGAGCATCCGCCCATCCTCATAGACCACCACCATCGGGTCATCCGCATTCAAGCGCCCGGAATCCGGTTCCTCACCCCACGGAATCACACCCTGCACCTTGCCCAGAGTCAAAGCAGTCTCCACCCACCTTTCCTATCACGCAAAACATCCAACGAGATAATAATAACGTTCAACAGAAAAAGAGAACTTCCTGCAAATAAATCCTATTTTTAGTATCGAACCATTGCCAGGGCTGACGCTGACCCTCACTGGCAACGACCTGGTAATCCGCGCAATCCGCGTAATCCGCGGCAAAATCCCTGCTTATCTTCAGTGAACCACCGTTCACCACCCAAACCCCCACTGAACCGCCATTCACCGCCCTGCCGTTACCACTCACCCCTCAATGTCGCCGCCCTACCTGTCGGATCTATCAGAGAAGTTAATCAACGCAGGATTGTGAAATAACCACGTGTAATGGGTGCCATAATGCACGGGAATGAAAGGAGGCAGGGGCGGAGGGATTCGGGTCGAGGGCGACACATCTTTATGAGGAGGTTGGAAAGATGGGGACCAAGGATCGGGAGCGGTATGAGGCGCACTTTCGGGAGAACATTTCGCTGGTGTTCAAGCTGCTGATCATCTGGGCGGTGGTCTCGTACGGCGCTGCGGCCATGGTGCAGACGCTGAACCAGTACAAGGTCCTGACCGGCTTCCCGCTGGGCTACTACATGGGCGCCCAGGGGTCGCTGGTGGTCTTCGTGGTCCTGATCTTTGTCTACGCCTACAAGATGGCGCAGATCGACAAGAAGTACGGCGTCGAGGAATAGGAGGGCGAAGCGATGTTCAACCGTGTGGACCGTTTGGGCCGCATCTGGGGTATGTACACCATGGCCTTCGTCGGCGTCGTGCTGCTCATGTGGGGGCTCGAGGCGGGCGGGTTGATCAGTCAGAAGGGGATCGCCTGGTCCTTTATGATCCTGACCGTGGGCATCTATGCCACCATCGGCATCATTTCCCGCACCGGCAATCTTGATGAGTACTACGTGGCCGGCCGGAGCGTGCCCGGCATCTTCAACGGCATGGCGACCGGCTCCGACTGGATGAGCGCCGCCTCCTTCATCTCCATGGCGGGCAGCCTCTATGCCCTGGGCTATGAGGGGCTGGCCTATATCATGGGCTGGACCGGCGGCTATGTGCTGCTGGCGATGCTGCTGGCGCCCTACATTCGCAAGTTCGGCGCCTACACCATTCCCGACTTCGTCGGCCTGCGCTACCCGGGGACCTTCCCCCGGCTGGTCGCTGTTGTGGCGGCCGTGCTGGTCTCGGGCACCTACCTGGTCGCCCAGGTGACCGGCGTCGGCATTGTCATGTCCCGCTTCCTGGGCATGGACTTCCGGCTCGCCGTCTTCGTCGGCCTGGGCGGCATTCTGGTCTGCTCCATGCTCGGCGGTATGAAGGCGGTCACCTGGACGCAGGTGGCGCAGTATATCATCCTGATCATCGCCTATATCATCCCGGTGGCCTTTATCGCCGTGAAGGTGACGGGCACCTTCCTGCCCCAGATCGCCTACGGCGAGGTGCTGGGCGATATCTCCCTGCGGGAGGCGGCCCTGGGCATCACCAAGGGCTATGTCACCCCGTTTAACGACTGGTCGATGTGGCAGTTCCTCGCCCTCACCCTCTGCCTCATGGCGGGCACGGCGGGGCTGCCCCACATTCTCGTCCGCTTCTACACCACCCCGAACGTCCGGGAGACCCGGTTCTCGGTGGGCTGGGCGCTCTTCTTCATCTTCCTGCTCTACTTCACGGCGCCCGCCTACGCCGCCTTCGCCCGCTGGGAGATCCTGCACAACGTGGTGGGCCAGAACATCGCCGACCTGCCCGGCTGGGTGGCGGCCTGGACCAAGACAGGCCTCCTCACCATCGCAGATGGCAACGGTGACGGGATTCTCCAGTTCGCCGAGTTCCGGTTGAACACCGACCTGATCGTGCTGGCGACGCCGGAGATCGCCGGTCTGCCCTATGTGGTGGCGGGCCTGGTGGCGGCCGGCGGCCTGGCGGCTGCCCTCTCCACCGCCGACGGCCTGCTCATGGTGGTGGCCACCGCCGTTTCGCATGACGTCTACTACAAGGTGATCAACAAGAACGCCTCGGAGAAGGCGCGGCTCCTCCTCTCGAAGGCGCTGCTGGTGCTCGTGGCGGTGATCGCCGCCTACCTGGCCCAGTTCCGCTTCCAGCTGATCGCTGACATTGTGGCCTGGGCCTTCTCGCTGGCGGCGGCCTCCTTCTTCCCGATCCTGGTGCTGGGCATCTTCTGGAAGCGGATCAACACCACCGGCGCTGTGACCGGCATGATCGCCGGCCTGCTGACCACAGTGGGCTACATTGTCTGGGCCACGGTGACCAAGGGGAACATCGGCGGGATTCTGCCCAACGCTGCCGGCATCTTCGGCATGCCGCTCAACTTCCTGCTGACGATTACGGTCTCGCTGCTGACCACGGCGCCGAACCATTCGATTCAGGCGATGGTGGAGCGGCTCCGCTATCCGAAGCACCTGGAGGATGGGATCCCCGCCGATGCGGCGCCGGCTGTGGGTGACGACTAGCAGCCAGAAGCGGAGGGAGCACCATGAGCGATCAGTTTGAGGGCCTGCTGCAGACCGGGCAGCGCATCGCACCGCCCCCGGAGCTGGCGCGGGAGGCGCTGGTGCCCGACTACGAGGCCTGCTACGAGTCGGTCATGGCCGACGTGGAAGGTTACTGGGAGAAGGTCGCCCGGGAAGAGGTCTCCTGGTTCCGGCCCTTTGACCGGGTGCTGGAGTGGAACTACCCCTACGCCCGCTGGTTCCTGGGGGGGCAGACCAACATCTGCCACAACGCCCTGGACCGGCACGTGGGCGGCCCCCGCCGGCACAAGGCGGCCCTGATCTGGCTGAGCGAGGAGGGCCAGGAGCGGGTCTTCACCTTCCAGATGCTGCAGCGGCAGGTGGCCCGCCTGGCGGGCGGCCTCCGGCGGCTGGGGGTGGAGAAGGGCGACCGGGTGATCATCTACATGCCCCTCACCCCGGAGGGGATCATGGCGATGCTGGCCTGCGCCCGCATCGGGGCGGTCCACAGCGTGGTCTACGCCGGGCTGGGGGCCGGGGCGCTCCGGCAGCGGATCGAAGATGCCCAGGCCAAGGTGATCCTCTGCGCCGACGTCGGCTTCCGGCGGGGCAAGCGGGTGGAGCTGAAGGCGATCGTGGAGGAGGCGGTCAGCGGGAACCCGCTGGTGGAGCAGGTGGTGGTTCACCGCCGCAGCCAGCCACCGATCGACCTCGCCCCCGACGAGATCGACTTCCACGACCTGATGGCGATGGGCTCGTATCAGACCCCCTGCGAGGTGATGGAGAGCGAGGACTGGCTCTTCGTTCTCTACACCTCGGGCTCCACCGGCAAGCCGAAGGGGACCGCCTACACCCACGGCGGCTTTATGGTGGGCACCCAGCACACCTGGCGGATGGCCTGCGACATCCGGGAGGAGGATGTTTACTGGTGCACCTCGGACATCGGCTGGATCGTGGGCCACTCGATCATGGTCTACGGCCCGCTGGTCAACGGCACCACCATCGTGGTGCGGGAGGGGGCGCCGGACTACCCGCATCCCGGGATCATCTGGGAGACGGTGGAGCGATTTCAAGTAACCAAGATGTACACGGCGCCCACCGCCCTGCGCATGTTCATGCGCATGGGCCCGGAGCACCCCCGCAAGTATGACCTCTCCAGCCTGAAGATCCTGACCTGCGCCGGCGAGCCGCTCAACCCGGAGGCGCAGGCCTGGGCCTACGAGCAGATCATGCAGCGGCGGGGCCCGGTGCTGGACAACTGGTGGCAGACGGAGACGGCGGCGCCCACCATCGGGACGCTTCCGTCGATGACCGCCAAGCTGGGGCGGGCGGGCAAGCCCTTCCCGGGCATCCGGGCGGAGGTGCTCGACCGGCAGGGGAACCCGGTGGGGCCGAACCAGGGCGGGCTGCTCTGCCTGCGGGGGCCCTGGCCCCACATGTTCCGCACGATCTGGGGCGCCCCGGAGCGGTACGAGGCCTACTGGAGGACTATCGACGGGGTCTACACCTCGGGCGATGTGGCCACGGTCGATGAGGAGGGCTATATCGCCGTCCTCGGCCGGGTCGATGATGTGCTGAACGTGGCCGGCCACCGGATCGGCACCGCCGATGTGGAGTCGGCGCTGGTCAGCCATCCGGCGGTGGGCGAGGCGGCGGTGATCGGCAAGCCCGACCCGATCAAGGGGGAGGCGATCAAGGCGTTCGTCATCCTGCGGAAGGGGTATGAGCCGAACGACCACCTGCTTCACGCCCTGACCGGCCATGTGCGCCACCAGCTGGGGGCGGTGGCCACCCCGGCGGAGATCCAGTTTGTGACCGCCCTGCCCAAGACCCGGTCGGGCAAGATCATGCGCCGGGTGCTGAAGGCGCAGGAGATGGGCTTTGATCCGGGCGACCTGACCACCATTGAGGAGTAAGAAGAGCGGTCCCGTGCCAGCCGTGGCGCGGGACTCGCCTTGTTTGCAGATATCGTCGCTTGATGAAGAGCATGTCACTGATACTTCTTCCATCAACAAAATTGAGTGCGTTGTTTTATAAGCAACAATTATCACAGGACGGGAGGGGAATGGGGAGAAGAGGAGGAAACAGGGGGAGTCCAAGTCATTTCTGAAGGGGTGTCTTTGCATGCGTTGGACTGGGTCGAACAGGCTGGCCAGAATCCTACTCCCCATGATTCTCATCCTTCCGCTCCTTCTTATGACCGCATGCGGCAGCAGCGGTGGCAATGAACTGGTGGGCAGGTGGGAGCGACTCACCTACGAGGGAAAGCCCCGTGGGAAGTTCGTCACCATTTCGCGGGAGGGCTCCACCTATTATTACGAGGATGAGGACAGCAAGTATAAGGCGACCTTCAAGGATGGGCAACTGCACATCTCGGTGGGCCTTGGCGAGGCTGTCGCTTATTACGATAAGGAGTCCGATACCATGCGACTCTCCTACGGGGGCTCGCAGCTTCAGTTCCGAAGGGTGAAGTAGGGGGGATTGCAGTGAAACGCCGCAGTTGGAGGGCATCAGCCGTTCTGTTGCTTGGCCTGCTGCTCCTGAACCTCCTGCCCCAGGCCGTCTCGGCCAGCAGCTCGCCGCAGGGGTGGCAGGCGGTCAGGGCGATGGAGAGCCGCTCCACGCTTTTTGCGGTCATCTATGCCGGTGGGCGGTTTGTGGCGGTCGGTGCCAACGGCACCGTGCGAACCTCCTTCGACGCCCGCACATGGACCAGCGTCGCCACCGAGGTACAGGAAGGCCTTGTCGGCATTGCCTATGGCAATGGTCTTTACGTTGCAGTGGGGAGTTCCGGTACGATCCTGACTTCACCAGATGCGGTGCGGTGGACGCTCCGTTCGTCGCCAGTCTCCACGGGCCTGAACGGGGTCGCCTTTGGCGAGGGCCGGTTCGTAGCGGTCGGGCGCGACGGCGTGATCCTGACATCGGAAGACGGGGAGACATGGACCCGGCGGGTCCTGGAGACCGATATCCACCTGAATGCTGTGGGTTACGGCAACGGGAGGTTTCTGGCAGTCGGTCACCGGCAGCTGGGCTACGAGTCGGACGATGGGATCAGGTGGACGCAAAGTCTGACCGGAGACAACTGGAGTAATCTGGACGGCGTCTTCTTCGGCTACAACCGATTCTACGTAGTCGGAAACTCGGGAGCCTTCTTCTATCACACCAGCGAGGGCTGGGAGAAGCTGGCGGTCGGTACACAGCAACACCTGCGGGCAATGACGGTGCATCCCGTGGAGAGGCAGATGATCCTGGTTGGAGCCAACGGCACCCTGGTCAAGCGGGTGCCGGGGACGGATACCCTTGTGGATCTGGGCGTGGCTCTGGATCTCCATGGGGTCATCTATGCCGCGGGCCAGTATGTCGTGGTCGGTGCAGGCGGGCTGATCCTGACCTCGACGGACGGCAGCCTCTGGACGCAGCGGGTCGAGGGCCGTGCCGGCAGTCTGCCCGCCATCGCCTACGGCGACGGCATCTACGTGGCCGGCAGTGACGCCGGCGACCTGCTCACCTCGAAAGATGGTCTCCAGTGGACCCGCCGATACACCGACCGGCGGTTTGCCATCGTGGGCCTCTCCTTCGGGCAGGGCCGGTTCGTTGCCCTTGGCGCTGACGGGGCGACCCGGGTATCGACAGATGGCGGGGTCAGCTGGGTAAAGGGCAGTCTTGGTCAGGGCCGCATGCTTGGCATCGCCCACGACGGCTCGCAGTTTCTCGCACTTGGAAATCCGGGAAGCAACCTCTACACCTCCACCGATGGCCTGTCGTGGAGGCGGCGCCTCTCGGACGGGGGCTGCCTGACGAGCGCTGTCAAGGCCGAGGAGCGGCTGGTAACGGTTGGCTGCAGGCAGGTGGGGGTGAAGGAGGACGGCAGCGCCTGGCGCCAGGTCTACACCACGGCTGCCAGAGAGCAGTACAACAGCGTTGCCTATGGAGAGGGGCGTTTCGTTGCCGTCGGAAACCTGGGAATCATCGCCCACTCCGAGGACGGGCTCTCCTGGCAGGCGCAGCAAGGACCTACCGGCCAAAGTCTGACAACCGTCTCGTACGGGAACGGGTATTTCGTGGCGGCGTCGGTGGGCGGTGAGATCCTGCTCTCCCGCGACGGCCTGACCTGGGAGGTCCGGCAGACCAGTGGGGACCCGACCGGCTTTTCAGCCAGCCTGTTTGACGGGAAGCGGTTCCTGCTCACCGGCAAGGGAGGGACGATCCTGCTCTCGGCCCCCGGCTTCCCCGAGACCAGCGCCCTGGTCCAGGGCTTCCCGACCGGGAGGGCGGAGTGGGCTGCGCTGGGTCAGACCTACTATGTCTCCGGCAAGGTGACGGCGCCGGCGCCGATTGAGACGGTGGAGCTGGAGGTGTTGGGGGTCGGGGTTGTGTCCACGCTGAGCCCCGGCACGACCGAGGTGGATCTGCATGATCTCTCCTTTGAAGTGAAGGAGATCCCCCCGGGCGATTACCCGGTAAACCTCTGGGTCTTCGTCAGCGGGCATGAGCCCCCCAGCGCCCCCGCCGCCACCATGACGCTGAAGGTGGGGTGGGGGGAGCCGCCGGATCTTGTCGGCCTCCCCTGGGAGGTGCAGGTGCGCAACCAGTCGGTCTACCGGCTGGAGGGGCGGATCACCTCGGAGACGGTGCTGACCGCCGTGACCGCCAACGTGGTGCGGGAGCGGAACGGCCGGCGGGAGGTGGTGGCGCAGCTGCGGGCTGAGCCGAATGCCACCAGCTTTGATCTGTCTGCCTTCTCCTTCCGGACGGGGATCAACCAGACCTACACGGTGGAGATCTGGGCCAAATCCGTGGGCTTCCCCGACCCGGAAGCGCCCTTCGGGATCATGACCGTGGTCTCCTCGCCTGTGCCACTGCCGGCGGTGAGCGGGCTGGAGCAGTTCCGCCGCGTCACCCTGGGCAGCGGGTACACCCTGCAGGGCACGGTGACCGGGGCCTCGGGCCCGCTCAGCCGGGTGCGGGTGACGGTGGAGGGTGGACCGGCGGATGGCTACACCCGGAGCTTCACGCCGGGAACCAGTACGTTCGACCTGAATCAGGTGACCATACCGGCCAGTGTGCTGGGGGAGACCGGCGTCTACCAGCTGCATATCTGGGCGGAGACGGAGCGCTACCGGGAGGGCGAGCACCCGCTGGCCACGGTGGTGATCGAGGTCCAGCGCCCGGGGCAGTGGGAGTCCCGCCTGCAGTACCTGAACGGCTACTACCTCTGGGGGCTGCGCCAGCGGGAGGCCGCTGTGGTCTACCAGGGGGAGAGCGTTCCGCTGCAGGGCGTGCTGGTCGCTCCGGCACCGCTGGAGGTGGTCAACGTGGTGATCACCCGCAGCGGACACACGGTGGCCAGGCAGACCTACCGGTTTCCCGACAGCGGGCAGGTGCTGTCGCTGGGCCGGGTCCTCTTCGACACGACGGAGAAGGCGCTGTCGGTGCCTGGGACGTATGAGCTGACCTTCTGGGCGCTGCAGAAGGGGAAGAGCAGTGCGGACCAGCTGGCGACCTACCAGGTCGAGGTGAAGGATCCGCTCTATGGGGCCGAGGCCCGGTACCTGCCAGAGGCGGACATGGTCTACCTCGCCGTGCGCGCCCACGAGGGCGCCCTGGCCAAGGCGGGGGCGAGCCCGGTGGTGGGTGCGGTCCTGACAGACGGGGCGGGCACGGAGATCGCCATACCGCTCCAGCGGCTGGAGGGGACCCTTGCCTTTGAGGCCTACGTGAGCGCCGGGCTCCTTCCGCGCCCGTCAAAGCTGCAGGTGCGCTTCCGCATGAGCGGCTTCCATACCTGGGAGGACCCAACCTCGGGCCCGACGACGACGGTTGATGTGGCGGCGTTCAACTGGCAGATCCGGCCGGAGACAGCCTCCGCTGTGATGAGCGGAGACTCGAACCTGGCCCGCTTCCAGGTCTCCACCAACCAGCCCCTGCCGCTTGGGTACCTGGTGGAGGTGGGCATTGCGGGCAGCGGCTCCGGCGACTGGGTCTACTACCCGCTGGTGGTCCGGGGGAACAGCACCCACTCCCGCAGCCTCTACCTGGACGACCTGGGCTGGGCCCGGGGCGGCGAGTACCGGTACCGGTTCCGGCTGGTGGGGCCGCTCGGACCACTCGCCCCGACGCCGGTGCGCTGGGCCAGTGTGCCGCAGGTGGCCCAACCGGCTCCGCCGCCCGTCGATGCCACCGTAGCGGCCCGGGTGCAGGCGTTTGACAGCCTGCTGAGGCGCTTCGAGCAGACGTACGCATACAGCGCTGAGGTGGCCGGCATCCGCCAGGTGGTACGGGAGTATGAAACCGGCTACGTGGGTGCAGAGGGGGAGCGCCGGACCGATGCGCTGCTGCGGTCCTATATCGGCCTGATGGAGATGGAAGCGCGGTACAAGGAGGGGTTTGAGTACGCCCTGGTCCTGGAAGAGAGTCTGGATGCCTGGCTCCAGGACTTTCTCACCGGCCGCGTCGCCAAGTTCGTGGGGGGGACCATCACCAAGCGAGGCCTGAAGCTGGAGGTGGAGAAGACCTCCAAGGACCTGGCGAAGAAGATGGCCGCTGCGATGTCCGAGGAAGGATTCTCCGAGGTGACCAGTTCGCTGATCTCCGACCCCAAACTGCTGCTGAGCGACCCGGCGGGGGAGGACCTCCTGCCACTTGAGCAGGCTGTGGTGAAGTACGTGGAAGGGATCGCGGAGAACATCCAGAACAGCCTCCCCCGCTGCAGCGGCGAGGTAGGAGCCTGGTTTACCCTGGAGGGCGTTCCGAAAGGCATCGAGAAGAAGTGCGGGATCGTCTCCAGCATCGGCTTCAACCATCTCTTCCGCCCCGCCTTCGCGTATCACCTGAAGCGTCTCAGCACAGCCACCGTCGAGGCGGCCAGCGGGAGGAAGCGGCCATCGACCTCCTACGCCCTGGCGTCTGACAGGCTTCACGCCCTTCGCATGAGTGCGGCGGCCAGTCACCTGAGCCGGCTGAAGGCGCTGGGGGCCGCCAAGGCTTACACGGACGGTGGCGAGCAGATGAGCCAGTGGTTTACGCATATGGCCTTTGAGTATCCCTATCTTGGGGGAGGCGCCATGTTGGGTGGGGCGATCGTCTCCTCCACAGGTGCGAAATTCGGCAAGGCGACCTCCGCCTTTGCAGCCTTCACCTTCATGGGCGAAGCGCTGAGGGAGGTCGAACCGATACCCGAGACGCTCTTTCGGTGAAAAGATCGCCCCGTGCCGGCATGGCACGGGGCGATCATCTGTCTAGGCCAGCTTCATGGCCCGCAGCAGGTGGAGGTACTGCTCGTAGCGGCGGCGGTGCAGCTGCCCCTGCTCCGCCGCCTCCCGGACGGCGCAGCCGGGCTCCTGCCCGTGCAGGCAGCCGGGGCGGTGGCAGCGGCCGAGGAAGGGGGAGAACTCGGCGAACCCGGCGCCCAGGTCGGGCTTCCAGACCCCCAGTTCCCGCAGGCCCGGCATGTCGATCAGCCAGGTGTCGGGGGCGAGGGAGAGCGCCTGGCGCTGGGGGTCAAGGACGCCGCTCAGGGCGGTGAGCAGGGTGGTCTTGCCGACCTTGGGCATGGCGATCACCGCTGTTACCTGGCCGGTCAGCCTGGCCCGCAGCTCATCGAGGCCCCGGCGTTTGGCGGCGCTGACGGTCACGGTCTCATAGCCCGCCTTGCGGTAAGGCTTCAGCCAGTCGGCGGCCACGGCGTCGGCCACCAGGTCGGCCTTGGTGAGGCAGATGATCGGGGCGACCCCCTGCCGCTCGGCGTAGAGCAGGTGGCGGGCCAGCACGGCGGAGTGGAAGTCGGGCTGGCGGGCCGAGGCGAGGATCAGGAGGCGGGTCAGGTTGGCGGCCACCACGGTCTCGGCCATGGTGTCGGCGTCGCGGCTGACCAGCACGGTCCGCCGGGCGGCCACCTCCACCACCTGGCCCTCCTGGACCCGGACCCGGTCGCCCACCACCAGGCCTGCGGGCAGCAGGCGGCGGACGTGGTCACGCACGGCCATCTCCCGCTCGGCGCCCTCGTGGGCGACCCGGGCCCGGCTGGGGGAGGAGGCGGCGAGCACCAGCCCCAGGGGGGCGGGGGCAGTCCGGCCCGGGCGGGCGGGGCTGGGGGCTGGGGCGGGCTCGACTGCCGGGGCCGCCGTGGCGGGCGGGGGTTCGGCTGCCGTGGCGGGCTGGGGCGCCGGGGCGGGCAGGGTGGCGGGGGGAGCGGCGTCGCCGTAGACCAGCTCCCGGGCCCGCTCCACCACGGCGGGGTCGAGCCCGGCGCGGGCAGCGATGTCCAGCCCGCGGCTCTCGCCCAGGGCGCCGTAGATCAGCCGGTAGGTGGGGCGGAGCGTCTCGCCGTCGAAGCCCATGCCGGCGAAGGCGCAGCCCGCCGTCTTCCGGCCGAACTCCTTGATCTCCCGCAGGTGGGTGGTGGCCAGGGTGTAGGCGCCCTTGCGCAGGAAGGCCTCCAGCAGGGCGATGCCGAGCCCGGTCCCCTCGTGCGGGTCGGTGCCCGAGCCCAGCTCATCGAGCAGAATCAGGGTGCGGGGGTTGGCCTGGGTCAGCATGGGGGCGATGGCGGCGATATGGCCTGAGAAGGTGGAGAGCGACTGCTCCAGCGACTGGTGGTCGCCAATGTCGGCGAATACCTCGTCGAACCAGCAGAGGGTGGAGCCCTCGTCGACCGGCAGGTGGAGGCCGCACCGGGCGATGATCACCAGCAGGCCCAGGGTCTTGAGCAGCAGCGTCTTGCCGCCGGTGTTGGGCCCGGTGACGATCAGCATGCGGGCATCGGCGGTCATGCGGATCCGGTTCCCGACGGCGCTGCGCCCCAGGAGCGGGTGGCGGGCGCCCTTCAGGTCGATGATCCCCGCCTCGTTCCACCCGACGGGGTGTGCATCCCAGGCATGGCTGAGGCGGGCACGGGCGGCGATCAGGTCGAGCTCGGCCACGGCGCCCAGGGTGGCCTGCAGGCTGTCGGCGTGGCCGGCCACCTGGCCGGAGAGCGCCATGAGCACCTGCTCCACCTCGGCCTCCTCCATCGCCCGCCAGGTCTCCAGCTCGGCGGCGAGGTGGCTGACCGCATCGGGCTCGATGAAGAGGGTGGAGCCGCTGGCCGAGGAGCCGTGGACCGTGCCGGGCACGGCGGCCCGGGCGCTGGCCTTCACGGGGATCACGTAGCGCCCGTTGCGGGTGGTGACCAGCGCCTCCTGCAGGTTGCTGCGGTGCTGCTTGAGCAGCGACTGGAGCCGGTCCTGGATCCTCCCCTCCAGGGTGGCGATCTCGCTGCGGGTCTGCTTGAGCGACCGGGAGGCCTGGCTGGAGACGGTGCCCCGCTCGATGCAGCGGCGGATCTCTGCCTCGACCGCATCGAAGCGGCCGAAGGCCTCGGCGTGACGGCTCAGCAGCGGGGCTTCGGCCCGGTGGTCGGTCAGGAAGCGGTGCAGCTGGCGGCAGCCGTAAATGGTATCGGCCACGGCCAGCAGTTCGTCGGGCCGGAGCACCCCGCCGATGGCGGCCCGCTCCACCAGGCGGCGGACATCTTGAATCCCGCCAAAGGGCATGGACCGGCCGCTGCTCAAAATCGACTTGGCCTCGGCGGTCTCCTGCTGGACCTGCCGGATCAGGGCGAGGGAGGGGAGCGGTTCCGTGTGCAGGGCGAGCTCCTTGCCGAGCTGGCAGGAGGCGTAGCTGGCGAGCTCCTCTAGAATGCGGGCGAACTCCAGGGCGGTCATGGTCGGTGCGTGCAAGGCGGATTCCTCCTCAAGAAAAATAAAAAGGCCGCGGGGCGTCGTGCCACCCGCGGCCTGCTCTTTCCGTCAAAATGCCCATCGAAGGCCCTCCGCTGCATACGGAGAACCATGGCCCTCCACCATGGGCGGAGAACCGGTTTTTGGGCACAGAAAAGCCGTGAGGCATGCCTCACGGCTCCACTTGACTTTCAGATGAAAGCAAAGGGGCGTGATACGCCGTTCGTGAAAGGCTATGCGGTTGTCACCTCACGCTCACGAACGACAGACATCAAAACAACCCCTTCTCTAATCACTTCGCAATTGATCATACTCGCTTCCCACTCACAGGTCAAGAGGGAAAACGGAAAAAAGACGCAATCAAGGGGGGAGAAACCGTGACGGCTGGATGGTACCTGGCTCTGCTGGCAGGAAGCGTGCGTATAACTCACCGCTTGCAAGGTGTTACAATGCAGCGGAGTCCAGTTTACGTAAAGAAAGAGGGGAGCCTCACCGATGCGGAAGATCCTGGCCAGCTCCCTGGCCGCTGCCTGTGCCCTGGGCGCTCTGGCGCTTCCGGCCCCGGCTGCTGCGAACGAGGTTCACTGGGTCCATCTCTTCAAGCCCATCGCTGAGAACGTCTCCCAATTCGGGGTGGAGGGGGAGCGGCTCCTCTACAACCGCCACAACGCCTGGCTGGTCCTTCGCGACCTGCGCACCGGCGCCACCGACGAGATCGCCAACTCCGATGGGGCGATGGGGATCAAGCTGACCGGCAACTGGGCCGCCTACGAGGAGTCCACCTCGTTTGAGGGCTGGAAGCTGAAGCTGCACAACCTGGTCACCAACGAGAAGAGCGTCATCGGCGAGAAGACCCATTGGTACTTCATGGCCGAGGACCAGTTCCTCTACGCCCAGCCGAACCCCGAGGCGAACCATACCGCCTTCTGGCTGCGGCACCTGGAGAGCGGCGAGGAGCGGGAGGTGCTCCGTTTCGAGGGGGATCAGCTGCGCAACAACCAGGTCGGCTTCGACGGCCGGTTCATCACCTTCATGGAGGCGCCCGACGGCCTCTGGGCCGGGCAGAAGGAGACCACCCTCATCGCCCATGACCTGACCGACGAGCAGCGCCGGACGCTCCACGTGGACGCCCGGGTCACCCACAGCGACCTGGACCAGGGCCGCCTGCTCTACGTGCTGGAGCGCTCGCCGATCGGCGCCCGGCAGTCCTTCGAGATCCGGCTCTGGGACATCGCCGCCGGCACCGACCGGCTGGTGAAGGCCGGCCACGTGGACTACGCCCCGCCGGTGGTCGCCCTGCAGGGCAGCCGGGCGGCCTGGGTGCCGCAGACCATTGAGGCAGACCGGCTCCACCTGCACGACCTGGTCTCGGGCGCCGAGCGCACCCTCCCGGTGCGGCCGGGCACCAACCGGCTCTGGCTCTCCGACCGGCACGCCTTCATCTTCTCCGGGGGCAATACCCTCATGGCCGAACTCGACCCCGTGCCGGCGGAACCCAAGCCCGCCGAGCCCCGGCCGGGCGAGCCCACCGAGCCTGTCTTCTACACCGTGAAGCCTGGCGAGACGCTCTGGCAGATCGCCAGCCGGTACGGCCTGCCGGTGGTGGAGCTGGTCCGGGCGAACAACATGCTGACCCCCGACTGGATCTACCCCGGCCAGAGCCTCTTCCTGCCCTACCCGGTCTCGCCCCGCCACGAGATGCACGTGGTCAAGGCCGGTGAGACCATGGCCTCCATTGCCGTACAGTACCGCACCACCGTCTCGGGCATCATGAAGCTGTACGGGACCGCCTCGGAGGCGATTCACACCGGCCAGCGGCTGCGGGTCAACCGGGGCCCGGTGCTGAGCGACTCGGTCTGGCCCTACCAGGCCTACGCCGTAATGCCCGGCGACACCCTCTGGAACGTCTCGCACCGGACCGGCTTCGCCCTGGACCGGCTGCTGCACGCCAACTCGTGGCAGAAGCCGGCCCCTCTGAAGATCGGCCAGACCCTGATCGTCCCGTGGGATCGCTAGAGCGGGTTCCGGTTTAGAACCCCCCGTTATGGGATAGAATGCAAAACGACCCGGTGCGGTGAACACCGGGTCGGGCGGACGCCGTTGTTATGTTACTTGTAGGGAGAGGAATTGTAGCCTCCTACCCCTTACAAGCTAAGGGAAAGGAGTTTCAGCAGGAGTGCGAGAGCAATCAGCCAAAAGAGCCGATCGTCAAGCTTGCTCATGCTTCCACCCCCCTTCTCTCAACGAGGCGCCGCCACCTACATATACGAGGGGACCCGCGAGAAAGTTCGCGGGTCCCCTCGTCTTTCTCAGGAACATGCACGCGGGCCGGCTGGCGTCGCCGGTCCGGAAACCAGGCAGCAGCCATGCCAGTCAAACCATTCAGAGCCGGTGGCGTGAATCTGTTGGGAGAGCCGTGAACCCGATGGCCCACCAGCTGCCTATAAAGGGTGGAGGCGCCTCCAGGAAGGTGATGCATTTGGATGAAGCGCATTTGGTTGAACAGGCCAGGGCGGGTGACCAGCAAGCCTTTGCCGAGCTGTTCCACCGTTACCTTACCGCGGCATGGCGTGTCGCCTATACCATAACAGGCGATAGCCACGCCGCCGACGACGCCGTGCAGGAGGCGTTCATTATCGCCTACCACCGCCTGGGCAACGTGGCGCCGGGCGCCCGTTTCGGCCCCTGGTTCCACGCCATTGCCGCCAATTGCGCCCGACGGCAAGCCCGGAGGGCGGTCTGGAAGCGCTGGCTACCCTTGCTGGCGGCAGACAGCGTTGCTGATGCGGCCGCCAGGGAGAGCCTGGACGCGGCAGAGACCAGGGGGGAGGTCTGGGAGGCGGTCCGTCGCCTGCCGGTTGACCTGCGGGTCGTGGTGGCGCTCCGCTATGTGCTGGATATGAGCGAGGTCGATATGGCAGCCGCTCTTGGGCTGCCAGCGGGGACGATCAAGTCCCGGCTACACCGGGCGCGCCGGCTGCTTCAGGAGTGGCTGGGCGCCGAGCCCAAAGAGGAGGGGCTGCCATGCACCATACCGACGAAATGATCCGTACCGGTTTGCGCCGGGCCGTTGCGCAGGGGCGCCCGGCCGGCGACCTGTGGGAGCGAGTGGAGCGAGGGATCGGGCGCCGGCGCCCGCCTTTGCTGAAGTACGCGGTGGCGGCTGTGATTGTGGCTCTTATGGCAACGGCAGCCCTCCCGGGCGCCCGGGCCGCTGCCGGTGAGGTGATGAGGGCCATTTTCTCCGAGACTGTGGGGGACATGCCGGTGCAGGTTCGGGAGGGGAAGGTTCCGTTCGTCGGGTCGGACGTCAAGTTCGCAGAAGCCACCAGCGATGGCGGCCCTGTAACCGTTGTGTCCGTGGGGACTCAGGCGGCCAGGCGGTTCACGGGTGGTCCGGGCCAGTTCCCCGCTGAGGCTCGAGCGGCGATTCGGGCGCCCTTCCGAATCCCTGCCACGATTCCCGCTGACCAGCCGGTTGAGGTTGTCGTACAGGCCCACGCCGATTCCGGCCAGGAGTTCGTAACCATGTTTATCGGCGGCGCTATGATCTCGCAACGGACACCGGCGCCGGAGGACCTGAATATCCTTGTCCTTCCCGGTGCGAAGGCGCAAACGATGGAGATAAGCGGGGTAGAAGTGCTGGAGATCGAGGATGCCGGGCGCATTCTGTACACCTTCCGGTTCGACGGCGTGCTGGCCGATGTCTCCGGCAGCAGTCGAGAGAAGGAGATGGTTCGCAGTCTTGTCGAAGCGCTGCTGCACTAGACCGAGTCAGGATTACCGCTTCAGACAACGTGAGCGCCCCGGGGGATCCAATCCCCCGGGGCGTTATCTATGGCTCACCGCGCTCTCTTCGCCCACTGCTCCACGTTCCAGACATCGGTTACCCAATCTTGGTAGAACTCGGGCTCGTGGCAGACCAGCACCACGGTGCCCTTGTACTTCTTGAGCGCCACCGCCAGCTCTTCCTTGGCGGCCACGTCGAGGTGGTTGGTGGGCTCGTCGAGCACCAGCCAGTTCGACTCGTTGACCTGGAGCTTGCAGAGCCGCACCTTGGCCTGCTCGCCGCCCGAGAGGTTGAAGATCTTGTTGTTAATATGCTCAGCGGTCAGCCCGCACGAGGCGAGCCGGCCCCGGACCTCGTTGTTGGAGAGCCAGGGGTAGGCGTCCCAGACCTCCTCCAGCGGGGTGCGCTCCTCGTTGAGCTGTTCCTCCTGGGCGAAGTAGGCGGTCAGCAGGTTGTCGCCCTGCTCCGCGGTGCCCTTGAGGGCGGGAATCAGTCCGAGCATCGTCTTGAGCAGGGTCGACTTGCCCACGCCGTTCATGCCGGTGATCGCCACCTTCTGGCCCCGCTCCAGGATCATGGAGAGCGGGGGGAGCAGCGAGTAGGAGTAGCCGATCTCCATGTTCTCCGCCTTGAAGAGGATCCGGCTGGCGTTGCGCCCCTCCTTGAAGAGGAAGGTCGGCCGGGGGTACTCCACCGGCTTCTCGATCCGCTCCATCTTGTCGAGCATCTTCTGGCGGGAGGCCGCCATGCCGCGGGTCGCCACCCGGGCCTTGTTGCGGGCGATGAAGTCCTCGAGCCGGGCGATCTCGCCCTGCTGCCGCTCGAAGGCCGCCTCCTGCTGCATCCGCTTCTGCTCGTAGGTGCGCAGGAAGAACTCGTAGTTGCCCGAGTAGCGGGTCAGCTGCCCGCCCTCCAGGTGGTAGATCACGTTGACCACGTCGTTCATGAAGAAGGTGTCGTGGCTGACCAGCAGGAAGGCGTAGGGGTAGCCCTGCAGGTACTCGGTCAGCCAGTTGATATGCTCCTCGTCGAGGTAATTGGTCGGCTCGTCGAGGACCAGCACGTTGGGCTGCTGCAGCAGCAGCTTGGCCAGCAGGAGCTTCGTCCGCTGACCGCCCGAGAGTTCGGAGACGTCGCGGTCCAGCCCGATGGCGTTCAGCCCCAGGCCCCTGGCGGTCTCCTCCACCTTGGCGTCGATCGTATAAAAACCGCTGATCTCCAGCCGGTCCTGAATATCGCCCATCTCTTCGAGGAGCCGCTCCATCTCATCAGCATCGGCCGTGGCCATCGCCTCGCCGATGGTGGTGATCTCCGCCTCCATCTCATAGAGGTGGCGGAAGGCGTCCCGCAGCACATCGCGCATGGTCATGCCGGGGACAAGCCGGGTGTGCTGGTCCAGGTAGCCGACGGTGGCCCGCTTCGCCCATTCGATCTGGCCCTCGTCGGGCTGGGTCTGGCCGGTGATAATCTCGATAAAGGTCGACTTGCCGGTGCCGTTCGAGCCCACCAGGCCCACATGCTCACCGCGGAGCAGCCGGAAGGAGACCTCCTGGAACAGGGTCCGGGCGCCAAAGCCATGTCCGAGTCGCTTGACCTCTAAGATGCTCACGCAGCACGCTCCTCCTGCGGCATTATGTTGGCATACTGCCCTATCGTACAGGATGTTCGCGTTCTGCACAATGGGAAACAGATCTCCACCTGCGCCGATCGTCCTGATGCTGCAGATGAGGACTGAGCAGGTGGTCAGCGGGGCCCGAAGAAGACGGAGGGGTTCATCACCCCGCCGGGGTCGAGCGCCGCCTTCAGCCCCCGGAGCGCCTGCAGGTGTACGGCGCCGTGCTCCCGCTCGAAGAGCGGCTGGAAGTCCTGGCCGGTGCCGTGGTGGTGCGAGAGCGTCCCGCCGTGGGCGAGAAAGGCCTCCAGCGCCGCCAACTGCAGGTCCCGCCAGGCCTCCAGGAGCCGCTCCCGGTCCGGGCGGGCGAAGAAGCTGAAGTAGAGGGAGCAGCCGTCGGGGTAGACGTGGGTCACCCGGCAGAGGACCCCCCCGCCCGGCGACCAGCGGTCCAGCCGCTCCAGGAGCGCCGTGCGCACCCCCTGGTACATCGCCTCCGCCCGCGACCAGGTGGCGGCGGTCTCCAGGGTATCGACGATCAGCCCGTAGTCGATCAGCACATCGCGCCAGTAGGGCTGCTCGAAGTAGGTGGACTTCCAGGTCCGGACCTCCTCCTCGCCGGTGGGCTCGCCGCCCGCGGCGAGGCAGAGGCGCCGGGCCTCCTGCCACTCGGCCTCCACCCGGCCGGCGGCGCTCTCGGCGTCGATCTCGAAGCCGAGCAGCAGCAGCGCCCCGGGCTGGTAGCGCCGCCCCTGGGTCATGGCGGCCACCATCGCCTCGTACTCGTCGAGCAGCCGGAGGACCGGGGGCTGCAGCCCCGCCTGCACCACCCGGCGCATCGCCTCGAGTCCGGCGGCGAAGTCGGGGTAGCGGTAGCCGGCGGCTAGCTTTCGGACCGGGGGCAGCAGCGCCTGGAGCACCGCCTCCGTTATGAAGCCCAGGCTCCCCTCGGAGCCGACGAAGAGCCCGTTGCCGCTGGGCCCCGAGGCCGAGGCGGGGACCTCCCGGGTCTGCACGACCCCGGCCGGCGTGACCACCCGCAGCGCCTCCACCCGGGAGTCGATCTTGGCGTGCCGGGTGGAGAAGTGCCCCCCGGCCCGGGCCGCCACCCAGCCACCCACCGTGGAGTGCTGGTAGGACTGCGGGTAGTGGCGGAAGGCCAGCCCGTGCTCCCGGAGCGACTCCTCCAGGTCGGGGCCCAGCATGCCCGCCTCCACCCGGACCCTGCGGGAGAGCGCATCAACCTCCCGCAGCCGGCTGAGCAGCTGCAGGTCCACGCTGATCACGCCCTGGTAGCCAGGCCCTGCTGAGGGCTCCACCCCGCCCACCACCGAGGAGCCACCGCCGAAGGGTATCAGGGCGATCCGGTGGGCGGCGGCGTGATCCATGAGCCGGAGCAGGTCTGCCTCGGTGGCCGGGTAGGCCACCCCGTCCGGGAAGCGGAGCCCCTCGCCGGTCCGCAGCCGGATCAGGTCGCCGTAGCTGCGACCCGCTCCATGCAGCGCCCGCTCGTAGGGAGACCGGGCGATGCGGCCCTCGAATCCCGGAATCTGCAGGTCGACCCGGGAGGGAGGGATGACGAGGCGCTCCAGCGGGACGGGCATCTGCCGCTCCTCCGGCTGCACCCCCAGCCAGGCGCCGGCCCCGGCCATCCACCGTTTGATCTGCTCCGGAGGGATCTCGTCCCCCTCATAGCCCCACCCGTTCCACTTCCGCTGCCTGCCTGCGGACCCTGTCATCGCCGCCACCTCCCGGTTGCTCTTCTGCACAGGTGCTGAAACCCCGCCCGGGCAGACCGGGCGGGGCAAGGGTTAACCGTAGATGGAGAGGACCCACCAGATCACACCGAGTGCGGGCGGAACCGCGAGGCCGCCCAGAATCCTGCCGACAGTGCTGCCGGTGAAGAGCGCATAGGCGCCCAGCATCAGGCCCACAAAGGCGATGGAGCCGCTCAGGAGGAAGAGGCCGGCAAAGCCGTTCACAGCGAGGAACACGCCAAAGAGCGCCACCGGCACGGAGAGCAGGCCGAGAATCAGGGCGGTCAGCCCGTGCCAGAGGGGCCTCTTGGCGGCGGGGGCGGGCGACGCAGGCTGCACGATGTGTGATCCTCCTCGGTCCTGAATTGTTGCTACAAGAGGAATTCGCTGTGAAGGGCGAATTCCTTTTTGCGCGGGTCGGCGAAATCGACCTTCAGACCGATCGCTCCGCCGCTGCTGGAGAAGTGGCTGCGGGGCCGCTAGAGCAGCGCCATCGCCCCGCCCGCCAGCGCCGCCGTCGCCAGCACCCAGAGCGGCTCGACCCGCTTCCAGGCCACCGCCAGGAAGGCGGAAACTCCCACGAGCAGCTCCCACCAGTGAAGGCCCAGCGGCAGGACCAGCCGCAGCCCGGCCGTGCCCGCCAGGGCAGCGAGGATCCAGGGGATCGGCGCGGCGAAGGGCGCCACCACTGTCCGATAGCGCTGAAGGCCGCGCCCGGCGATGCTGCAGACCACCCAGGTCGGCAGGAGGATGCCCGCCAGCGCCACCACCGCCCCGCCGGCGCCCCGCAGCTGCCAGCCCAGGGCCACCACCAGGACCGAGATCGGCCCCGGCGTGATCTGGCCGATGGAGACCGCCCAGGCAAACTGCTCGGGCGAGAGCATGCCCGGCCCCACCCAGGCCGACTGGGCCGCGGCAATCGTCCCCCAGGCGCCGCCCACGGCGGAAAGGCCGGCGGTCACCATGGTGATGAAGATCTCCCATAGGCTCACCGCCGCTCACCTCCCAGCAGCCAGCGGCCCGCCAGCAGCGCCCCGATGACGGCCACCACCACCGAGACCCCGGCCAGCACCGCTGCCGCGACCGCCGCCAGGAGGAGCACGCCCCAGAGCCGCAGGGGCGCCGCCCGGGCGATCCTCCAGGCGTTGCCCAGCAGCACCCCGGCCATCGCCACCGTCACCATGCGGGTGATCGGCACCAGCGGGCCGCTGTTCAGCCCGGCGGAGAGGAAGATCAGGGCGGTCGCCACCAGGAGGGTGGGCGGGAGCATTAAGGCGAGCATAGCCACCAGGGAGCCAATCGATCCCCGGGTCCGGTAGCCGATCAGCCCGGCCAGGGAGACAAAGCTGGGGCCGGGCACCAGGGTAGCGGCGGCCATGAGCGGGTCGAACTCCTCGGCGGCGAGCCACTCCCGCCGGGCCACCTCGGCCTTGATCCGGGGCAGAATGGCGTAGAGCCCGCCCCAGGAGACAGCGCCGACCCAGAGAAAGAAGCGGCTGAGGTCGATGAGCGAGGGGCGGTGCAGGGCCGGTTCCATCGGCGTCCCCCCAGAAGGTATATGCAATCAATAGTATCATATTCGAATGAGCAAACAAACGCGCTGCGGACTCATAAGCAGGGCAGGCGTCAACCAAAATTTGTCGACATAAGATGACGAGATGCGGGCATCATAGGAATGGAACTCGTTGTTCACCACGATCGCAAACGATCGTGCCGATTTGAAGAGGGAGGCGCTTCGATCATGCGGCTGATCACGCTCCTGCTTGCGGCAGCGCTCACGGCGGCAACGCCGGGGGTGGCCCGGGCGAGCGAGGCCGTGCTTCCGGCCTTCCAAGGCAGGCCGGATATCAAGGTGACCGCTACGGCTTACACCAGCGGCCCCGAAAGCACGGGGAAACGCCCGGGCCATCCGCAGTACGGCATTACCTTCTCGGGCACGAAGGCCCGGGAGGGCCGGACCATCGCGGTGGACCCGCGCAAGATCCCGCTGGGGAGCCGAGTCTATATTCACGAGCTGCGGGAGACCCGGTACGCCGAGGATACCGGCGGAGCGATTCGGGGCCACCGGATCGACATCTACATGGATGATCTCTCGCAGGCGCTCCAGTGGGGCATGCAGGAGATCCACATCTCCTACGACCCCAAGATCTGACGAAATGCCACCGGGCCAAGGCTCGGTGGCACTTTGTTCCGGGTAGAACCACCCCTCACCCGAACATTGCACATGGATGGTCAACAGCCTACCGCATCGGCAGGGGTATCCCCGCCTGAAAGGCTAGCTGAACTACCTGAATGAGGCTATCGTCAGATTTTGAGCAGCCCCAGGCCCACCCTGATGCTCAATAACTGACGCGAAGTCGTTCGAATCGACTTCAGCGAGGTTCCCGGGCCACCAACACACCACCAAAGCAGACCCAAACCCACGGTTCATACCCCTGGGGGGTAACGCAGATGCCCAGTGCCAGCCTGTAGCATCAGATTTTGAACAAGCCGGCCTGGCACCGGGGTGTCAAAATCTGACGGTACCCAGACGAAGCGGAGGGAGTCAGGGTTCCAGGAGAAACTGCCGGACCGTGGCTGCATAGCGGAAGGTATTGAGTATGCATCGGGATTCGGCGGCGGACCAGAGCGAGCACAGCCCCGCTGTCGGTTCGCTCGAAGTCACCACCCGAAACTCGCCGTTCTCCAAGCGGATTCCCCCAGTACCCAGAATGAATCAGCAGGATAGATCAATTCGTCTATCTAAATGATTCATGCAAAGGGGGAATCCATCCTGCGCCTTACCCAACGGCTTCTGGCTTTGCTTCTGGTGCTGCCGCCCCTGCTCCTTTCGGGCTGCGGTACCGCACCCGCCACCACCGGGGCCGCACAGTCGGTCGTGGAGCCCATACCCCCGCCCCCGGAACCGCCCCCGCCACCCCCGCCGCCGCCGGCGGTCAAGGCCCGGATTCTGGCGGTGGGCGACCTGCTCATGCACACCCCGCTGGTCTATTCCTCCCAGACGGGGGAGGATTCGTGGGACTTCACCCCGCTCTTCGCCCCGGTCCGGCCCTGGATCGAGGGAGCCGACCTGGCCATTGCCAACCTCGAGACCACCCTGACCGGCAAGGATTACCCCTGGGCGGGCTACCCGAGCTTCAACACCCCGCCCGAGTTTGCCCGGGACTTGAAGGCGCTGGGCTTTGACGCCATCACCCATGCCAACAACCACACGCTGGACTACAGCGAGTTCGGGTTGGTCAAGACCATCGAGGCGCTGGACGCCGCAGGGCTGCCCCGCACGGGCGCCCACCGGACGGCGGAGGAGCAAGAGCAGATTCTGGTGGTCGAGGTGACCCCCGGCATCCGCATGGCGCTGCTGGCCTATACATACGGCACCAACGGGGTTCCCCTGCCGCACCCCTGGTCGGTCAACATGCTCGACCCCGAGCGGATTCCCGCCGATATCCGCCGCGCCCGTTCCCTGCCCGATGTGGACCTGGTGGCCGTCGCGCTGCACTTTGGCGACGAGTACGCCCGGGAGCCCAACGAGGAGCAGCAGATGTACGTGAAGCTCGCCCTGGAGGCCGGGGCAGACATCATCTTGGGCAACCACCCCCACGTGATCCAGCGGATTGAGGTCCGGCAGGTGCGGGATCAGTTCGGCCGGGAGCTCCCCCGGGCGGTGATCTTCAGCCTGGGCAACTTCATCTCCAACCAAAAGGGGCTCCACCGGGAGGCAGGCCTGATGTTCCTGGTGGATGTGTCCAAGGAGGAGGGGGTGACCCGGGTGGAGCGGGTCGGATTCGTACCGACCTGGGTGCATCCGTACCAGAAGGATGGCGCCAAGCGCTACCGGGTCGTGGCGGTGGAGAGGGCGATCAGGGATTACGAGGCGGGCAGCGACCCGCTGATCACCGCCGCCGACTACGAGCGACTGAAGGCGGTCTGGGCCGATACCACCGTGCAGGCGGTGGGAGGGCCGGAGGTGAAGCTCCAGACGGTGGATGAACCCCCCGGGCACCCCGACAAGCGATAGGCAAGAGCCCGACGGTCCATGGTGGCCGCCGGGCTCTTTTTCGCGCTCAGTTTCGGTTGCGGTCGAGGTAGACCTGGTAGTAGACCGCTGCCACCAGGGCGGCTGCCGCCAGCCAGGGGAGGCCGGCAACGGAGACGTCCACATCTTTGCCGAGAAAGCCCCCGCCGATGCGGCCCGACAGGCGGCCGCCCTCGTGGCAGGAGAGGTGGAAGTCGTCGCCCACCACACCGCCGCCGATGCGGCCGGTCACCACTGTGCCGTCGCAGTAGAGGTCCAGGTCCCAGCCGAAGGTGTCGCCGCCCATGCGGCCCGTCAGGCGGCCGTTCTCCAGGGTCGCGTGCAGGTCCTTTCCGTTGAAAGCGCCGCCCCAGCGGCCAGACAGCCTGGTGCCATCGAATGCGAAGTCAAGATCCTTGCCGCGCAGCGGGCCGCCCATGCGGCCCGTGATCCGGCCGTCGGCGTAGTCGGCCCGCAGGTCGAAACCCACCAGCATGCCGCCGATACGCCCGTAGACCCCTGCCAAATCGCTCACTCCTAGCGGTAGCCAATTCGAATGATGGAACCCGGCGTGGCGACCAGGTCCAGTACCATACTGTTAGAAAGAGTGTTCTTTTGGCCCAGAAGGTTCGCACCTTCGACCTGCGCCTTCCCCACCTGATAGGGGGGCGGCACCGCCAGCGTCACCTGGCCAGGACCGTGGGCGCCATCGCCCAACCGGATCACCAGGGCGCCCTCCTGCCGCTCTTCGGCAGCGACCGCCTGGGCCGGGCTGACGTGGAAGGAGGCGCCGACCACCTCGGGGAGGCCGCTGGCCGGGCGGAGCGCCAGGACGCGGCTGCCATGGGGCGGGATCAGGCCGCCGACGAACTCGCCCACCCGGGCGCCCAGGTACTCCCCGGTCCAGGTGTCGTAGAGGTGGCAGGCGGTCTGGGGCTCCAGCCCCAGCGACGCCCACTTCAGCCGGAGCGGGCGGGGCTGGTCGGTGGCGTTGACCGCCAGGGCGATCAGCCAGGCCCCCTGCCAGCCGGTGCTGAGGAAGGGAACCTCCTCGCCCAGCAGCGTCACCGGCTGGAGCCAGGGCTGGGCCGGGGGTGTGGCCCGCCGGAGCCAGTTGAGCCGCTCCGGGCTGATCTTCTCGGCGCAGTCGGAGAAGGAGAGGAGGCCGCCGGTCATGGTGGAGACCAGCAGGGAGGTCTTCACCTCCTCGGTGGTGAGCGATGTCTGGTGCTCCCGCAGGATCTGGCTGTCCGGATCGTTCAGCCAGAGGCGGCCGTTCATCCATTGGCGGGTGAGGGTGTTGCGCAGGGCGTTCTTCAGCGCCGGCACCCCCGGTTCATCTTGCAGGATCGGCAGCCCCTTGAACCGGAAGTTCCAGGAGGCGGCGGTGTCCGGGCCAATGCGCATCGCATCGACCAGCCCGACGGCGGGGAGCATGGGCACGCCGCAGCCCAGCAGGAAGGTCTCCTCGCCCGCCGCCTCGCGAATGATCTCCAGCCCCTTGCGCAGCGCTGCGGCCCTGGGCACCTGCGGGTCATAGCGAATGCCGGCCATCGCCCCGCCAAAGAGGAAGTCGAGCTTCAGGTAGCCGAAGCCCAGGCTGACCACCTTCCGGATAAGATCTGCCAGCCACTGCTGCACCTCGGGGTGGGTCAGGTCGAGCCCGTAGTAGCGGTCGGACCAGTCTGGGCTGAAGGCGATGGGCAGCGGAACGCCGTCGACGCCCTTGACAAACCAGTCGCGGTGCTGCTGGAAGAGACGGCTCCGCCGCTGGGCCACAAAGGGGGCAAGCCAGAGGCCGGGTATGAACCCCGCCTGCCGGATCTGGTTGGCCAGCCAGCCCAGCCCGTGCGGGAAGCGGCTGTTGGACTCCAGCCAGTCGCCCACCGCCCGCATGTAGCCGTCGTCCAGCTGGATCACATCGACCGGATGGGTCTCCCGCCGGCCCTGGAGGGCGATGGTCGCCTCCAGCATGTCGATCTCCCGGACCTTGGTGTAGGAGGAGTACCAGGAGCACCAGACGGCTGGGGCGCGGGCGGGGACCCGGGCCTCCATCTGGCGGCCGGTGAGGCGGGCGTAACTGTCGAGCGCCTCCTGCTCGGGGGCGACCGCGACCAGCAGCGGCTCGGTGGTGATCGACTGGCCGGGGTCGAGGCCGATGCCATCTGCCTCGCACCAGGCCTCCAGCGCTGCCACCGGCACGCCGGTGGGGGCGCCCGACTGAGCAGGGGCGGCTGTCAGCTCAAAGCGGCCCAGCAGCCGGCGGCCCCCGGTGAAGCCCGCCAGCAAAACCGGCCCCGACTGGGCGCAGCCCAGCATCAGCATCCCCTCGCTCTGGAACCGGCCCCGCTCGGGGAGCGGCCAGGCAGGGTCACCCTGGACGGGCCGGGTCATGAAGAAGCGGGGCTGAACATCGGCCGTGTCAAGCGGGAGCCATCCGGCGTAGGACCACGACTGATAGCCCTGCTTGTAGACGCCCCAACGCCGCTCCCGGACCGATGAAGGGAGCGAGAGCGTCAGCGCTGACTCCTCGTCGAGCAGCAGCGGAAAGAGACGGTGGATGCGAACCCGCTCGCTTCCCCGGTTGTGGAGCCGCACGGTGAGCAGAAGCCCGGCCCCCTCGGGGGGCTGGTCGCCTGTCAGTTCCAGCGTCAGGCCGCCCTCCAGTTGAGCCTCCATCTGCATCGGCAGCTGGGGGGTGGTCGGGCATGACCAGACCCCCTGGGTGGAGGAGAGGCGGCGTTTGGACCGCGGGCCGGCCACCTCGACCGCGGCGATCAGACCGGAGAGTCGTCCGCCGGCGAAGTGGATGGCGTAACGCCCGCCCGGATGGCACTCCATGCGGGGTGAGTCAGCCTGTTTCACGGGAGCAGCCCTCCTCAGCGAACCCCTTTGACTTTGTGGATGAAGTAGGTGCCCAGGCCGAAGAAGAGTGTGGTCATCGCCATCAGGGCGCTGTAGCCCAGGTGATTCGGAAGCGACCGCAGGAGGTTGAGCAGGACCCCGCCAAGCACGATCCCGGTAATCTGCGGCAGGATCGAGGCGACCTGCCAGATGCCCATATCCTTGCCGTAGTCATCTTTGTTGGGGAGCACGTCGGTGGCCAGCGCCTGGTCGACGCTGGTGAAGGCGCCCCAGCCGAGGCCGAAGAGAGCGCCTGCCGGCACCACCAGCCACGGGAAGGGGAAGAAGATGAAGAGGAGCGCCACCAGGGTCATCATCGCCCCGGCAATATAGACCATCAGCTTGCGCCCGTGCCGGTCGGAGAGCGCACCGGAGAAGAGCACCGCCGAGGCGGCGGCCACCATGCAGGCGGCGGTGAAGGCGAAGACGGTCTTCTCGCCGGGGAGGCCCATCACATCTTCGAAGTAGTACTGCAGGTAGTAGAAGATCGCCCACTGCCCCTGCATCACCAGGAAGCGGGTGGCGTAGACCCAGGCGAAGTCGGGGTAGAGGCGGTGGTCCAGCCAGAAGAGCCCCTTGTACTCCTGCCAGGTGAGCGGCGGGCCGCCCTCGAAGGGCTCCTCGCGCACCATGAACCAGGTCAGCACCACGGCGACGATCTGGATCGCCGCGATGATCGAGTAGACCAGGAGGAGCTGCTGGCGGTACTCCTCTACCGGGGCGGTCTTGTCGAGGAGCATGCCGGCGATACCGGCGCCGAAGATGGTGCCGAGGACCGACATGAGGCCAAACCAGCCGGAGGCGACGCCCCGCTGGTTGGGGGGGACCCGGTCGGCGATGATCGCCACGTAAGGGCTGTTGGCGATGTTGTTGGCCAGCTGCACGAGAATGAAGGCGATGGACATGGAGAGAACCGATTCGGTGGTGGCCATATAGAGGAGGCCGATGATGTTGGGGATGGTGGCCAGGAGCAGGAAGGGGCGGCGGCGGCCCCAGCGGGACTTGACCCGGTCGCTGACGGCTCCGGCCCAGGGGTGGACCAGCACGGCAACCAGGGTGCCCCAGACGACGACCATGGGCAGGTTGGTCTCCTTGTTGCCCAGGAACTTCTCAACCTGGCTCGGGATGATGATGGACATGAGGGCGACCCAGTGGACGTTGTTCGCGAACCAGAAGAGGTTCATCCAAAAGTGTTCGCTGGTGCTGAGGCGGCGTTCTGGTGCTGCTTGGGCCGTGGTGACAGCCACGCGCTTCCCTCCATGTCCACCTAGTTTATGGGGGCGGGTCGGGATTGGCGATCTGTTGCTGTGGGGAAAGTTCTACGGTTCGTCAAAAAGTTCCTTTAAGTAGGGGGAGGAGGAGCGCCTCCCCACAGCGCAGCAGACGCCGCCTGCGCTTCGCCTGGCTGCCCGGGCCATGTCGGTGTCATCCCTGTGCCATACCGGCGACATGCCGATGCAATGTCGTGTACATGCCGATGCAATGCCGGTGACAGGCCGGTGACACGCCGGTGACACGCCGGTGACATGCCGGTGACACGCCGGTGACATGCCGGTGACATGCCGATGCAATGTCGTGTACATGGCGTGGCAATGTCGTGTACATGGCGTGGCAACGTCGTGTACATGCCGATGCAATGCCTGGTGCTGGCCCTGGGGGTGTTGACCGGTGCGGGGTACTGGAGTAGAGTGGGCTTTGGGCAGACAATTCAGACTGAACGAGACCTGCTTGCCGACTTCCGGTTGTGGACGGGAGGAATGGGTATGGCTGGTGAGGTGAAGGGGCCGGGGCTGTGGCCTGGGACGGGTCTGGGCCGCGTGGCGGTCGGGGTTACGGGAGTTGCGGTTCTGCTGATATTCCTCCTTCCTTGGATCACGCAGCGCTACCGGGAGGTCTATCCTATTGTGGACACATGGGTGATGCCGGCGGTGCTCATGGTCTTTCTCGACGCGGCGGCGGTTCTGCACCTGGTGGCGGTCTGGCGGCGGGGTGAGCGGTCGCCGGCTAGTATCATGCTGCTGGTGATCACCCTCTCAGCAGCTTTGTTCCTCACGGCTGCGGTGATCGGGGGGGCGGTGGTGCCTGCCTGAGGTTGGACGTATGGGTATCTGCCTGGGTAGGAGGGGCGTCCAAACTGGGTAAAAGAAACCAGTGGTAGGGGAGGCGGCTGTTTCGTGGTCGACGCTCGACAGATGCTCGCCCTGTCTGATCTTGATGCGGCCCTGGCCGAGTCGGTCAGGCGGCCGGTGTTGGTCTTCAAGCATTCTACGGCCTGACCGGTCTCTTCAAGAGCCCACCGGGAGTGGGAGAAGTTCCTGGCCACGCCTGAGGCGGGGCGGGTTGGTCATTACTGGGTACGGGTGATTCAGGAGCGGCCGGTCTCGCTGGCCTTTGCGCAGAAGGTGGGCGTGACCCACCAGTCGCCGCAGGCGCTGCTGATCAAGGATGGCAAGGCGCTCTGGCACGATTCGCATTGGGGGATCACGGCGGAGGCGATCGCTGCGGCGGTTAGCCGGATATAGGTTGCAGGGGCAGCCCCTTTATCTCGGGGGGCTGCTCTTTTTCTTCATGGTGGACAGAACGGGTTGTGCCATTCTGGGGGATGCCTGCCTGTCCGAATGGGGCTAGAATGGAATCGATTGATGCGATCGGAGGGATTGACCTTGGACCTTTTTCAGTGGGTCGCGCTCACGCTCCGTCCCCGAACCGTTACGTCGGATCAGGCTATATATGACTGGATGGAGTCGCAGTCGGGGCGGTCGCTGCCGGTGATCTACCAGCCCTTCGATGCCGGGCGGGCCGGGCACTGGCACGACCGGGGGGCGATACTTGACTTCCTGGAGGTGGCGGGGGAGGGCGATCTGCTGGACTTCGGGCCTGGCGATGGCTGGCCCTCGCTGCCGCTCACCCCCTTTGTGCGGAGCGTGACCGGGGTGGATGGCTCTCGGCGGCGGGTGGAGGTCTGCTCGGCCAACGCATCCCGGCTTGGCATTACCAACTTCCGGTCGGTTTTCTACCAGCCGGGGGAGAGGCTGCCCTTCCCCGATGCCAGCTTTGATGCGGTGGTGGCCTCCAGTTCCCTGGAGCAGACACCGAACCCGGCGGCTGTGCTGCTGGAGCTCCACCGGGTGCTCCGGCCCGGCGGTCGCCTGCGCATGTGGTACGAGTCGCTGGAGGGGTACCGCCGCGGACAGGAGCGGGAGCTGTGGGCCTTCGCGCCAGATGCAGAGTCGACACAGTTTGTGCTGGTGGACCGGCTGCCTGATGAGGAGAGGGCGGTCTATCTCGTGCTCCGGTTCGCTGCGCCCATGGGGGCGGTAGCGGAGCGTCTGGGGCTGCCGGGGAGCAGGATCACCCTGGCGGATCTGTCCATCGCCGGGCTGGAGGGGCTGCGCCCCTGGCTCGCGGACGTGACCACCTATGGGCTCTCGCATCCGCGGTGTGAGCGCTGGCAGGCGATGCTGCTGGAGGCGGGCTTCCGCTCGGCCGTTCCCACCCATGGCGGCAGCGGCTTTGCCCGGCGCCTCTTCGAGACGATCGACCCGACCGAGCGTCCGGACAGCCTGGAGGGGGTGGACCGGCTGCTCCGCCCGCTGGTCCGGCTGGTGGTCACCATGGAGGCGCCGCCGCACCTGAGCCCGCCCATTACGGCGGTCAAGTAGTCCACTGCTCCGGGAACAGGCGGGTCCCCCTTGACGGGTCCGCCGTCCGGGTGGTACGCTCAACCCGTTAACTGCATAGGGCCTTGTTTCCACTAGGGGAGCCAACCGGCTGAGAGTAGGTCTGGAGAGACCTCGACCCTTAGAACCTGAACTGGGTAATACCAGCGGAGGGAAGTGGCAGCGACCGAACTTACCGGTCGCCTCCGCGTACCTGCGTGGAGGCGGCCGTTTTTCTTTTTCTCGGAGGAGGTGGGCCGGTGCTTGCGATGGAGGGGGTCTCGTTTTCCTACGGGTCTACCCCGGTGCTGAGCGGCTTCAGCCTGCGGGTGGGGCGGGGCGAGTTTGTTTCCCTGGTCGGCCCCAGCGGGTCGGGCAAGTCGACCATCTTCCGGCTGCTGACGGGGCTGCTGACGCCGGCTGCGGGGCGGGTCGAGGTGCTGGGCGGCCCGCCCGGCCCGGGGCGGCTGGGCTACATGCCCCAGCGGGAGAGCCTGATGGCCTGGCGCACCGCCCTGGAGAATGCGGCTGCGGGGCTGGAGGTCCGGGGGGTCAGCCCCCGGGAGGCCCGGGAGCGGGCCCGGGCGCTCTTTCCGGAGTTCGGGCTGGCGGGGGCGGAGGAGCGCTACCCGCACCAGCTCTCCGGCGGGATGCGCCAGCGGGTTGCCTTCCTGCGCACGGTGCTGGGCGGCCATGAGGCGCTCCTGCTCGATGAGCCCTTCGGGGCGCTCGATGCGCTCACCCGGGCGCAGATGCAGGGCTGGCTGCTGGACCTGTGGGGGCGGCTGTCCAAGACGGTGCTCTTCATCACCCACGATGCGGAGGAGGCGGCGCTGCTCTCCGACCGGGTCTACGTGCTGAAGGGGGCGGGGGTGGAGATTCCGATCGACCTGCCCCGGCCCCGACGGATCGCCATGCTGAGCGACCCGGCCCTGGTGGAGCGGCGGGCGGCGATTTTGCGGGAGGTGGGGCTATGCTGAGGCGGAACGGGCCCGCCGCCGGGCTGCTGCTGGGGCTGCTCCTGCTGTGGGAGGCGGGCTGCCGGTGGCTGCAGGTGCCCAACTTCATTCTTCCGGCGCCCAGCCGGATCGTGCAGGCGCTCTGGGAGTGGCGGGGGCCGCTCCTGACCGAGCACCTGCCGGTCACGGCGCTGGAGGCGCTGCTGGGTCTGGGGATCAGTATCGTGCTGGGGGTGGCGCTGGCGGTCGCCATGCACCTCTGGCCCCCGCTGCACCGGGCGCTCTACCCGCTGATCGTCGCCTCGCAGACGGTGCCGGTCATCGCCATATCCCCGGTCTTCCTCTTCTGGTTCGGCTACTCGCTGGGGCAGAAGGTGGCGGTGGTGGTGCTGATCACCTTCTTCCCCATCGCCATCGGCACGTTCGACGGCCTGCGCTCCACCGACCCGGACCTGCTGGACTGGCTCCGGACCGCCGGCGCCTCCCGCTGGCGACAGCTTCGCATGGCCGAGGCGCCCTCAGCGCTGCCCGCCTTCATCACCTCGCTGCGGGTGGCCGCCCCGGTCAGCGTCATCGGGGCGGTGATCGGCGAGTGGCTGGGGGGCCAGGCGGGGCTCGGGGTCTTCGGCCGCCGGGCGGCATCGAACCTGAAATCGGCCGAACTCTTCGCCTCGGTGGTGCTCCTGGCGCTCTTCGGCATCGCCCTCGTGCTCCTGGTGGTCTGGGCGGAGCGCCGCCTCATGGCCTACCGCTTCACGGATCGGTCTCCTGAGAACAACTAACTCGGAGGAACTGCCAACATGCTGCGCAAGCTCTCGCTGCTCCTGATCGCTGCCCTGCTGCTGACCGCCTGCTCCCCGGCATCCGCCCCGTCGACCGGTGGCGCCAAGGCGCCCAAGAAGGTTTCGCTGGTGCTCGACTGGTACCCCAACGCCGTCCACTCCTTCGTGCTGGCTGCCGAGCAGCAGGGTTTCTTCACCGCCGAGGGGCTCCAGGTGGAGATCAAGATGCCCGCCGAGAACCCGACCGACGGGATCAAGCTGGTGGGCGCCGGCAAGGAGACCTTCGCCTTCTACTACCAGCCCGACGTGCTCCTGGCCCGGGGCGAGCAGATCCCCATCGTCTCGGTGGCCGCCATCGTGCGCCGCCCGCTGAACGGGATCATGGTGCCGGCCGACTCCCCCATCAAGAGCCCGAAGGACCTGGAGGGCAAGGCGGTGGGTTATCCGGGCATCCCCCTGAACGTCAACATGGTCAAGACCATGGTCAAGGCGGCGGGCGGCGACCCCAGCAAGGTGACGATGCAAGATGTCTCCTGGGACCTGATTCCGGCCATCGCCACCAAGAAGGTCCCGGCCATCGCCGGCGCCTACGTGAACCACGAGAAGCCGCTCTTTGAGAAGCAGGGGATCCCCATGACCTACTTCGCCCCCTCCGACTACGGCGTCCCCAGCTACTACGAGCTGGTGCTGATCACCGGCGAGGAGACGGTCAAGAACGACCGGGCCACCGTGGAGGCGTTCTGGCGGGCGCTGACCAGGGGGCACGAGTGGGTGAAGGCCAACCAGGCCGAGGCGCTCAAGCTGCTGCTGGCCAAGCAGAACAAGGCCTTCCCGCTGGAGGCCGACGTGGAGAAGGCCTCCCTGGAGATGCTCCTTCCCTGGATGGATGAGGCCGGCGTGACCTTCGGCGCCCAGAGGGCGGAGGACTGGGAGAAGGTGGCCCGGTGGATGGTGGACGAGGGCGTGCTGAAGCCCGCGGTGAAGGCGGCGGATGGATTCGTGCCGGTGGTGAAGTAGCGATGCGCTACATTCGGGAGAACCAGGCGGAGCTGGAGCGGCTGCTGGCCGACCTGATCGCCTTTGAGACCCCCTGCCCGCCCGGCCGGAACACGGCCGGGGTGCAGGCCTACGTGGCGGAGTACCTGCGGGGGCTGGGCTTTGCCATCGACCAGTGGGACCTCTTCCCCGGCGACCCGAACCTGGCGGGGGTGCGGGAGGGCGACCCGGCCTACCACTCCCTGATCATCAACGGCCATTTAGATGTGGCCGAGGTGGGCGACACGGGTGAGTGGACCGTGCCGCCCTACCAGCTGACCCGACGGGGCAGCCGGGTGCTGGGGCGGGGCGTGGCCGACATGAAGGGCGGCGTGGCGGCGGCGCTCTTCGCCCTGAAGGCGTTGAAGGAGACCGGCGGGCTGCCGCCCGGGAAGATCATCTTCCAGTCGGTGACCGGGGAGGAGATGGGGGAGGCGGGCACCCGCTCCTGCAACGAGCGGGGCTACACCGCCGACTTCGCCATCGTCCCTGATACGTCGGATTTGCAGATTCAGGGACAGGGCGGCGTGATCACGGGGTGGATCACGATTCAGTCGCCGCAGACCTTTCACGATGGGAACCGGGCCCGGCTGATCCACGCCGGCGGCGGCCTCTACGGGGCGTCGGCGATTGAGAAGATGATGAAGGTGATCGCCGCCCTGCAGGATCTGGAGCGGCACTGGGCGGTCACCAAGCGCTGCGAGGGGTTCGCCCCCGGCTCCAACACCATCAACCCCGCCGTGATCGAGGGCGGGCGGCACCCGGCCTTTATCGCCGACCGGTGCGCCCTCTGGATCACCGTCCACTTCTACCCGGGCGAGACCTACGAGTCGGTCTCCCGGGAGATCGAGCAGCACGTGCTGGCGGCGGCCGCCGCCGATCCGTGGCTGCGGGAACACCCGCCGACCTTTAACTGGGGCGGCCGGTCGATGATCGTCGACCGGGGCGAGATCTTCCCGGCGCTCCCCCTGCCGGTGGAGCACCCGGGGGTGCAGCTGCTGGCCCAGCATGCCGAACAGGCTACGGGCCGGGCCGCCGTGCTGGGCATGGCCAACACCGTGACCGATGCGGGCTGGCTGGGCGAGATGGGGATTCCGGCGGTGATCTGCGGCCCCGGCGAGCTGAAGTGGGCCCATGCGGTAGACGAGTCGGTGGAGTGGGAGCAGCTGCTCCAGGCCGCCGAACTCTACGCCGGCTTTATCAAGGACTGGTGCGGGAGGAAGCGGCCATGAGTTTCAGCGCACAGCTGCGGCAGGAGACCGACTCCATCTGGCAGGCGATCTTTGCCCACCCGATGGTGACCGGAATCGGCGACGGGACGCTGCCCGAGCCGAAGTTCCGCTACTGGCTGGTCCAGGACTACCTCTACCTGATCGACTTCTCCCGGATCTTCGCCCTGGGAGCGGCCAAGGCGCCGGACCTGGAGACGATGACCTGGTTCTCCACCCTGCTTCACTCCACTCTGAGTGTGGAGATGGGGGGCCACCGCTCCTATGCGGCCCGCTTCGGGGTCGACCCGCGGGAGATGGAGCAGGCGGAGATGGCCCCCTGGTGCCGGGCCTACACCCGGGAGATGCTGGCCGCCGCCGAGGGCGGGCTGGGCGACCTGGTGGCCACCCTGCTGCCCTGCATGGCGGGCTACGCCGAGACGGGCCGCACCCTGGCCCGGCGGGGAATGCCCGACCACCCGATCTACCGGGAGTGGATTGAGATGTACGGTTCCGACGAGTTCGGCGCCCTGGCCGACTACTGCGCTTCGCTGCTGGACCGGCTGGCGGAGGGGGCGAAGCAGGCCGACCTGGAGCGCTGGCGGGAGATCTACAAGACGAGCGCCCGCTACGAGTACCTCTTCTGGCAGATGGCCTGGGAGGAGCAGACCTGGCCGGTGTAGGCCAAGAGAAAGGATGTGGATCTGACCATGGCCATCGCTCGTGCGCTGACGATTGCGGGCTCTGACTCTGGCGGGGGTGCGGGGATTCAGGCCGACCTGAAGAGCTTCACCGCCCTGCGGGCCTACGGCACCTCGGTGATCACCTGCGTCACGGCCCAGAACACCCTGGGCGTGGATGGCGTCTACGCCCTGACCCCGGAGCAGGTGGGGGCGCAGCTGGATGCGGTCCTGTCGGACATTGGCACCGACGCCGCCAAGACCGGGATGCTCTACAACGCCGCCATCATTGAGGTGGTGGCGGACCGGGTGAAGCGGTTCGGGGTCTCCAACCTGGTGGTCGACCCGGTCATGATCGCCAAGGGGGGCCACCCGCTCCTCTTGCCGGAGGCGCAGGCGGCGGTGCGGGAGCTGCTGCTGCCGCTGGCGGCGGTGGTGACGCCCAACCTGCCGGAGGCCTCTGCGCTGACCGGGCTTTCCATTGCCACCCGGGCGGAGATGGCGGCGGCGGGGGAGCGGCTGCTGGCCATGGGGGCCCGGGCGGCTGTGGTGAAGGGCGGGCATCTGGAAGGGGCGCAGGCCGATGACCTGCTGGTCACCGCTGACGGGCTTCAGCTCTGGCTGCCGGCCGAGCGGGTGGAGAGCCGGCATACCCATGGCACCGGCTGCACCTTCAGCGCCGCCATCGCTGCCGGGCTGGCGCATGGCCTCTCCCTGGTGGATGCGGTGCGGCAGGCGAAGGCGTTCATTACCCTGGCGATCCGGCGGGCGCCGGGCATCGGGGCCGGGCACGGGCCGACCAACCATCTGGCCTGGCTGGAGGAAGGGCGATGAGCGGCTTGCCTGCACGGGTGCGGGCGGCCCGCCCGCTGATCCATGCGATCACCAACCTGGTCACCATGGACTGGGTGGCCCGGGGGCTGCTGGCGGCCGGGGCCCGGCCAGTCATGGCCCGGAATCAGGCGGAGGCGGCGCAGACCGCCGGCGTGGCCGATGGCCTGGTGCTCAACCTGGGCACCTGGAGCCCGGAGGTGCAGGCGGCCATGCTGGCCGCCGGCCGGGCGGCGGGGGAGCGCGGGATTCCGGTGGTGCTCGACCCGGTGGGCGCAGGGGGGCTGGAGAGCCGCACCCGGGCGGCCCGGGAGCTGCTGGAGCAGGTCCGGGTGAGCGTGGTCCGCGGCAACGCCGGGGAGATTCTGGCCCTGGCCGGTGAAGCGGGCCTGGTGCGCGGGGTCGATGCGGCGCCCGGACTGGGCGCAGGGGTTTGGCTGGAGCGGGCCGCCCGGCGGGTGGCCCGGCAGTATGGCTGCATCGTGGCGGTTACCGGTGAGGCCGACCTGGTGACCGATGGAACCCGGTCGCTGAGCGTCCGGGGCGGGCACCCGCTCATGGCCCAGATTCCCGGCGCCGGATGCCTGGCCACGGCCCTGATCGCGGCCGCCCTGGCGGCGGGGCCGGGTGGGGTGGAGCGGGTGGCGGAGGCGCTTCTCTGGTCCAGTTGGGCCGGGGAGGAGGCAGCGGCCCTGTCCGGCGGCCCCGGCAGCTTCGCCGCTGCCTACCTGGACCGGCTGGCGGCGGGCGCGGCTCTTCCGGCCGGCCGGATCGCGCCGCCTCTCTCGGAGCGACTGGCGCTCTACGTGATCATCAGCGGCGGGACACCGCTGCCCGTGGTGGAGGGGATTCTGCAAGCGGGCTGCGGTATGGTTCAGTTCCGGGAGAAGGCGATGGCCCTCCCGGCGCAGGTGGAGGCGGCTTCGAGGGTAAAGGCGCTCTGCCAGAGGGCGGGGGCGCTCTTCGTTGTCAACGACCGGCTCGATCTGGCCCAGGCGGTGGGCGCAGACGGGGTCCATCTCGGGCAAGATGACCTGCCGGTCGCGGTCGCCCGCCGCATTCTCGGGCCGGGGGCGATCATTGGCGCCACCTGCGAGACCGAGTCGGAGGCCCGGGCCGCCGAGGAGGCCGGGGCGGACTATATCGGGACCGGGCCGGTCTACGCCACGCCATCAAAGGACGATGCCGGAGAGCCCTACGGCCCGGCGGTGGTGGCTCGGGTGAGCGGAGCGACCCGCCTCCCGGTGGTGGGCATCGGCGGCATCGGGATCGGCGGCGCCGCCCCGGTGATTGCAGCCGGCGCCAGCGGTGTGGCGGTGATCTCTTCGGTGGTGGGGGCGGCGGATCCAGCCGCCGCCGCCCGCACGATCCTGCACGAGGTGCTTCAGGCAAAGGAAGGAGCGGGGATCTGATGAAGATGACACAGATTTTGACCCGGATGGCGATTCTGGTGGCGCTTGGCGTGGCCTCCTCCCAGTTCTCGGCGATTCCGCTCTTCGGGGCGAAGCTCCTTCCGGCACAGCACGCCATCAACGTGGTGGCCGGGGCGATGCTGGGGCCGGTCTACGGCGGGATCACGGGCCTGCTGATCGCCCTGATTCGGATCATGACCGGGCTGGGCACCCCACTGGCGATCCCCGGCACGCTCTTCGGGGTGGTGCTGGCCGGCCTGCTCTACCAGCGGACCGGCTCCCGCCTGGCAACCATGGCGGGCGAGGTTCTGGGCACCGGCGTGATCGGCGCCCTGGTGGCCTACCCGATGGCCGTGCTGCTCATGGGGAACGCCAAGGCGGCCGCCGCCGGCATCACCTTCTTTATTCCGATCTTCGGCGCCAGCAGCCTGGCGGGCGCCCTGATCGGCGGGCAGGCGCTGGTGGTGCTGGGGCGGTCCCTTCCCGCCCCGGCGTCGAGCCGGTCAGCCGAGGAGACCCAGGCCTAGTCAGACAGACAGAGACAGCCCACAGGGGGATCTCCCTGTGGGCTGTTTATTCTGCGAGTGGGATCAGGCCAGCGACTTGGCCAGCAGGAAGTGGCCGGGCGAGGGCACATAGCCCAGCCGCTTGTTCACCGCCAGGATCCGCGGGTTGATCGAGAGGTTGTTGGTCCGAATGTAAGGAGCGCCCAGGCTCTTGGCCAGGTTGAGCGCCTCCACCTTCAGCGCCAGGGTGATCCCCCGGCTCCGGTAGTCGCGGGCCACGCCGGTGAAGTCGTTGTACAGGGCGCCGCTTGCCACCTTCCGCAGGTGAGCCACCGCCGCCCAGTTCTCACCGTCAACGGCCAGCAGAATCTGCTCCGGCTTCCACTCCGGGTCATCCTTTACGAAGTTGTACCACTCGTCGAAGGGCATGCGGGGCCGGTCTTCGACGCTGGGAATGTCGTGGACGATGGGGATGAGGAACCCGTGGTACTTCCGGTACATCTCCAGCGGCTCCATTCCCTCGGCCGCCTGGGCCAGGGTGGCGAAGCGGATGCCGCTCTCCTTCACCTTCTCCACCGCCTCCTGGAAGGGGGCGGGGTCCCAGGTCTCCAGGGTGAGGGTCGATTCAAAGAGGTGGTGCTCCTGGGTGAAGCCCTGGCGCTGGGCCCAGGCGTAGGCGGCGGTGTCCTGCTCGCGCACGCCCGACTCCATGCGGGTGGCGCCGTGTTCCCGGGCGAATCCGATCAGGTGCTGGCAGATGGCGTAGCCGATCCCCTTGGACCGGTAGGGAGCGTCCACCCGGACCCGCATGAAGAACTCACCCGGGCGGTTGGTCGACTCGTGAACGGTGATACCCCAGGCGGCGATCTCACCGGATTCCAGTTGGGCGACGACCCGGCTGTAGATCTCCTCCTTCGGGCGGGCGCTGTCCTGGCGGATGTACTCCTCAAGGGTGATGGGCTCATTGATCTGTGCGTTCAGAATCTCCACGATCCCGGGAAAATCCTCCCGGGTCGCCTCGCGAATGGAAAACTGCATGGTGTAGAAGGAGCCTCCTTAGAGCTTGGCAGCCAGTTGGTATTTGCCCGGCAGGGGTGCGTAGCCCAGCTTCCGGTTGACGGCCAGCATGGGTTCGTTTACCGAGTGGTTGTTGGTGCGAATGTAGGGAGCGCCCAGCGACTTGGCGATCTCCAGCGACCAGACCTTAATCGCCAGGGCCACCCCGCGACCCCGGTACTCCCGGTCGACGGCGGTAAGGCCGTTATAGATGGCGCCGCTGTGCTGCGGAGCCAGCTGGCAGAGGGCGACCCAGCGATCCCCGTTCGCCGCGAGGAGAACCAGTTCATCCTTCCAGTTTGGATCGGTCAGGACCCACTCCAGGTAGGGCTCCCACGGGTAGGTCGGGCGATCCGCCTGACCGGGGATATCCTTGACCAGCGAAGAGCTGAAGTCGTAGTAGCGGCGGATGGCTGCGACCCGGTCGCCGTCCTTCGTCTCCGCCGCCAGGGTGGTGAAGCGGATCCCGGAGGACTTGACCGCCTCGACGCTCTCCCGGAAGGGGGTGGGGTCGAAGTCGGGCAGGGAGAGGGTCGACTCGAAGAGGTGGTGCTCCTTGACAAAGCCCCGGCGCTCGGCCCAGGCAAAGGCTTCGGGCTCATCTTCCTGCACGGAGGACTCCAGGCGGGTGGCGCCGTTGGCCCTGGCGTAGGAAAGGAGCTGCTCGTAGAGCGTCCGGCCTATGCCCTGCCCCTGATGGGCCTTGTCGACCCGGACCCGCATGAAGAACTCGCCTGGCCGGTGGCCGGCGCCGCCCTCGGTGATGCCATAGCCGACCAGCGTGCCGTCAGCGGTATAGGCGCCCAAACGCAGGAAGGGATCGCCCTTCACCCGGGTGTTGTCTTCGCGGAGCACTTCCTCAGCGGTGACCGGCTCCCTTACCTGTGCGTTGATGATATCGACCATGCGGGGATAGTCTTCGCGGGGGACGGGGCGGAGCGTGAAACTCATGATGGGGAGCCTCCCTTCAGCGACTTGCTCAACTGACTAGACGAACTGGTTTCCTGAGTGGTTCCCAAATGGCCGCCGGAAAGAACGGGTCGACCGGATCGCTCCGGATGATCTTCTAGGGGTAGTAGACCAGCTTGCGGGGGGCCCGCTCGAAGCCGGCGGCGGCCAGCGCTTCGGCGGCCTGGCTTTGCTGGACCGGCTCCTCGCCCCACTCAAGCACCTCAATGCGCCGGAGCGACCGCACGGGGGCAGGCCCCTTCAGCAGGTCGGGCAGGGTGGCCAGCGCCTGCCGGAGCCGCTCGCCCTCCAGGGGGACCAGCGGCGTAAGCCGCCGGCCATAGGACTCCACCGCCAGGACAGGGTGGCCCCCGGCCAGGACCAGGTAGTTGGAGGGGAGCCGGGAGAGGCGGCCCTGGTCGGGCCACGGAAGAATGGCGCCATAGGGGTTGGCCGGATCGGTGACGGGCAGGAGGCGCATGGGGCCTTCTGACCGGTCCCGTGCCTGGCGGAGCCGGTCGACGGCGTCGGGGCGGGCAAACTGGGCCCCGGTCAGGCCATTGATAAAGTAGCCCCGCCGCACATGCCCCTTCCACTCCATGCGCTTCAAGGCGTCGAGCACCTCGCTCCAGCTGGCGGGGCCGCCATCGGCCTCCACCGCCTCCCGGGTCACCACGCCGTAGCGGTCCAGCAGGAGGCGTGCGTAGGCCTCGGCCCGCCCGGCGCTGGGCTCGCCGGCAAGGCGGGCGGTTAGCCACCACCGCCCGGTGCCGCCCTGCAGGTTCGGCAGGGGGCGACCGCGCCGGGTGGTGGCCCGGCTGGCCCGGAGCGCCTGCCGCAGCGGGGCGAAGGTATCGTTGGAGACCAGGCCCACCCAGGCCAGCTCCCAGAGGGTCTCCAGGGTGGCGGCAGGGGGCAGGCCGGCGGCCCGGGCGATGGCCCCCAGGAAGTCGGCGCCGGCCGCCCGGCAGGCCTCCAGCACGCGGGACTGCTCCGGGGTAAGGCCTTCTGAAGGGGAGGCGCTCAGCCGGTCGGCGAAGAGGTCGACCCGCTCGGGCAGGTAGAAGGCAAGGCGCCCGCCCGGCCCCGCCGCCCAGTGAAGCTCGCCCGAGGCGCACAGCTGGTCCAGCCAGACCGGCTGGTAGCCCGGCGCCCGGCTGGGCAGAATCTCTCGCTCCCAGACCTCGGCAGGGAGCATCAGCCCCTGCAGCTGGTTTAGCGCCCGCAGCAGCGCCTGGGAGGGCTCGCCGGCCCGCCCGGCGGGGCGGGCCGCCATCTTGGCGCCAACCCCCTGCCAGTCGAGCAGGAACCGGGCGAAGGTAGCCGCATCGACCGGCTCGATCTCCCGCCGGAGCAGGTGGAGCGTCTGCCGGTGGACCTGCTGGAGGACCTCCAGGTCGCAGTACTCCCGGCCGGTCACCCCCTGCGTATACTCGCCCGCCACCAGCAGCCCCTCGGCCTGGAAGAGCTGGAGATAGCGGAGTACCGTCTCCCGGTCCAGGCCGTACCGGCGGGCCACCGCATCCGGCTGGAACGGCCCGTGGGTGCGGGCGTACCGGCGGATAATCGCCCCGGCGTTCCCGGCAATGTCGGCATAAAGCCCAAGGTCCTCGCGAGAAACCCAGCGCTCCTCGCCGGCGATCATGACCCGTGCCGCCCGGCTCTCTCGCTCCAGCTGGGCCACCCACCCCGGCTCGACCCCGCGCTCGCTCAGCTCGGCTGGGGTCAGGTCGCCCAGGCCGCGCAGGATGTCCTCCAGCTCATCGGCATGCCGGGGGTGCCAGCCCTCGGCCCGGCGCTGGAGCCGGTCTGCGACCAGGCTGATCGCCCGGGGGTCCAGCAGGTCGCGCAGCGCCTCGACCCCCAGGATCTCCCGCAGCAGCTCCCGGTTCAGCCCCAGGAGCGCACCTCGCTTCTCTGCCCGGGGGGCGTCCCACTCGTAGAGGTTATCGGCGATGAAGGCCATGAGAATCTGTGAGGCCATGGGGGAGGGGGCGTCGGTCTCGACGGCATGAATCGTGATCTCATCGGACCCGATGGCGGTCAGAACACGGTGCAGCCCCTCCATGTCCAGCACGTCGCGCAGGACCTCCCGGTAGGTCTCAAGCACCACCGGGAAATCCTCGAAGCGTCGGGCTACCTGGAGCAGGTCGGCTGCCTTCAGTCGCTGCAGCCAGAAGGGGCGCCGGACCCCGGGGCGAGGGCGCGGCAGCACCAGCGCCCGCCCGGCGTTCATTCGGAAATAGGCGCCGAAGAGGGGGGTGTTACCCACCTCCTCCAGCAGGAGGTCCACTGCCTCACCGGGGTCGACTTGGATCAACTGGGCCAGATCCACCGGCCGGTCTGCGCCGGGCAGCCGCAGGTGGATCACATCATCGCTGTGGGTCACCTCCGCCTCGAGCTGCATCAACTGGCGGATGCGCCGCTTCAGCACGATCCCCCAGGCGGCGTTCACCCGCCCGCCAAAGGGGGAGAGGATCACCAGGCGCCGGTCCCCGATCTCATCGGGAAAGAGTTCGACCACCACCTGCCGGTCGGACGGGACGGCGCCGGTCTGCTCCACCTGATCACTCACGTACTGAATCAAGTTGGCTGCGGCGAGGGGGTCGAGGCGGCATTCCGCCTGGAGCCAATCGGACAGGGTCGGGTCAACCAGGCGGGAGGCGATCTCCCGGGTGAAGGCGCCCAGCTTCAGCCCCAGCTCGAAGGGGCGGCCAATGGAGTCGCCCTTCCAGAAGGGCATGCGGGGCAGGGCGCCAAAGGCGTCCACCACCGTGATCCGGTCATGCTCGATCGACTTGATCCGCCAGGTGTTGGTGCCCAGGAGGAAGACGTCGCCCTCCCGGGACTCGTAGACGAACTCCTCGTCCATCTCGCCCAGCTTGACGCTGGTGCCCTCGATGTAGACCCCGTAGTAGCCCCGGTCGGGGATCGTTCCGCCCGAGAGGATCGCCACCGAGCGGACCCCCTCCCGGGCGCGGATCAGCCCCGCTTCCCGGTCCCAGACGATGCGCGGGCGCAGCTCCCGGAACTCCTCCGATGGGTAGCGGCCCGCCAGCATCTCCAGCACGGTGAGCAGTTGGCGCTCGGTCAGGTCGCGGTAGCAGTAGGAGCGGCGGATCAACTGGAGCAGGTCGCTTACCTTCCATTCATCCATCGCCGCCATGGCCACGATCTGCTGGGCGAGAACGTCGAGCGCACCGGTGGGCACACGGGTCTCCTCTACCTCGCCCAGGCCCATCTCCCGCACAATGCAGGCGATCTCCAGCAGGTCCCCGCGGAACTTGGGGATCAGCCTTCCCTTGGAGGCCGCCCCCAGCACGTGGCCGGCGCGGCCTACCCGCTGCAAGCCCCGGCTGACCGACTTGGGCGACTCCACCTGGATCACCAGGTCGACCGCCCCGATGTCGATGCCCAACTCCAGCGAGGAGGTGGCCACCAGGCAGGGGAGTCGCCCCTCTTTCAGGTCGGTCTCCACCACCTCGCGGGACTCCCGGCTCATGGAGCCGTGGTGGACCTTGGCCACCTCGCGCCCGGCCAGCCCGTTGAGCCGGTCGGTCAGCCGCTCAGCCAGCCCCCGGTTGTTGACGAAGACCAGGGTGGAGCGGTGCTCTGCCACGAGCTGGAGAATGCGCGGGTAGACGGCGGGCCAGATAGAGCCCTCGGGCAGCGCCCGCATGTCCTCCAGCGGCACCTCTACCTGCAGGTCCAGCTCCTTGCGGCTGCCGGTGTCGATTATGGAGACGTCGCGGCCGACCCCGCCCAGATAGCGGGCGATCTCCTCCAGCGGGCGCTGGGTGGCAGAGAGGCCGATGCGGACCGGTGAGCGCGGCAGCAGCGCCTCCAGCCGCTCCAGCGAGAGGGAAAGGTGCACCCCCCGCTTGGTTCCCGAGACGGCGTGGATCTCATCGACGATCACATAGCGTACCGTCTGCAGGATCTGCCGGGCCTTGGAGGTAAGGAGGAGGTAGAGCGACTCCGGGGTGGTGATCAGAATATCGGGTGGATGCTTCACCATGGCGGCCCGTTCTCGCTGGGACGTGTCGCCGGTGCGGACAGCGTGGGTCAGGTGGGGCAGGGAGACCCCCATCTGCCTGGCCTTCACGGCGATCTCCCGCAGGGGGATCTCCAGGTTGCGGTAGACGTCGTTGTTCAGCGCCTTGAGCGGTGAGATGTAGAGCACCTGAACCCCGGTGTGGGATCGCTCGCCCTCGCGGTAGAGCGCGTCGAGACATTTCAGAAATGCCGCCAGCGTCTTGCCGGAGCCAGTGGGGGCGAGAATCAGGGCGTTCTCTCCCCGCCCGATCACGGGCCAGCCCAGGGCCTGGGGCGGGCTGGGCTGGCCAAAGCGGTCCTCGAACCAGGCGCGGACCACAGGGTGAAAGGTGCTGAGCGGCACGGCGAATCCCCCCGGGGAGCGGAGTTTGCGACTTGGGTACAAACATACATTCGCCCCTGGTTGTGCGATTTCCTTCTTGCTGACGGTCGGGTCTTTTTCCGGACAATGCCGCGGATTTCGCGGATTAAAGACACGGATTTACGCGGATTACCTGGCCTTGAGTTGAAGCTGCACTAAGAATGGTAGAGTAATCATTATATAGGAATTTTAATCCGCATAATCCGCGTAAAATCCGCGAAATCCGTGGCAAAAGAAACGTAGAGTTGATATGATAGAAGGTGAATTGGGATAATCACTTTAAAATCGAAGGCAAATGAGGGCGCGAAGGATGGACAGTATTGATCGGATAATCCTGCAGCGGCTGGCTGCGAATGGTCGCCTTCCCTGGTCGGAGTTGGGCAAAGAGGTGGGGCTGACGGCGCCCTCGGTGGCGGAGCGGGTACAGAAGCTGGAGCGAAGCGGGGTGATCACAGGCTATGCAGCCCTGCTTTCGCCCGAGGGGCTGGGGCTTGACCTGACGGCCTTTATCGCCGTTACGGTGGAGCGGCCCGAACTCTGTGCCCCCTTTCTGGCGGCGGTTCATGAGATGGATGAGGTCCTGGAGTGCCACCACGTGGCAGGGGATGATTCGTACCTGCTGAAGGTGCGTACCCCCTCGACCCGGAGCCTGGAGCGGCTGATTTCCGATGGGCTCAAGCGGCTGCCGGGCGTCACGCGGACCCGCACAACCATCGTCCTGTCCACGGCCAAGGAGGCGGTCAACCCGGCGCTGCCGGGCCCGGAGAAGCCATGATGGCGCTCCTGGCCGCCGCCTTTCTCCTCGGTGTTTCGGTGGCGGCGCCCATCGGGCCGGTAGGCGCGGCTGTGGTCCGGGAGGGGCTGGAGCGAGGGGTTCTGCCCGCCTTCCTCATTGGACTGGGCGCTGCCGTGGTCGACTTTCTCTACCTGGGGTTGGTCTACCTGGGTGTAGCGCCGGCCCTGCTCCAGTTCCCCTGGCTCATGACCGGCTTTTACGTCGCGGGCGCCCTGCTGCTGGGGCAGATGGCTTGCGGCAGCCTGAGGCGGGCCTGGCAGGGCGGCCTGCCGGCCCCGGCGACTGGCCGGGGGAGCGGCTTCCTCTTCGGCCTGGGCATTACCCTGCTCAATCCGGCGACGATCCTGTCGTGGCTGGGGCTGGGAGGCGCCTTCGCCTCCGCCTGGCTGATCGGGCGGGGGTGGGAGGAGTCGGTGGCGGCGCTGATAGCCGTCTTTGCCGGGAGCGCCGCCTGGTTCGGGCTGCTGGCGCTGCTTGTGGGGCTGGCCCGCCGGGTCGCGGGTGACAGGCCATGGCTCTTTCGCCTGGTAAATCTGCTGGCCGGGGTTGCCCTGGCCTGGTTCGCCCTGGGCTTCGGGCTTCGTGCGGTCGGGCTTAACTAAGACGAGATGGCCGGGGAAAAACTCCCCGGCCATTGCTGTCTCCACCCATTGACACGAACAGGTGTTTGTGGTAAATTGTGGATGGTGGCCGCCCCCCACAAGGAGGTGTGGCACTGCACATGACAATCAACCTGGAACTCTCCTACCAGGAGTTTCTGCTACTGCTCGTCGTCCTCGTCGAGTGGTATCGCCAGCAGCATCCATGACAGCTAACCACAACCTGACCCCGTAAGGTTCATATCAGCATTCTCAGGGGGCGGTTGCCACCTGGAATAGAGTCTCCCCTGGAGCGCCTGCCTATTCCGGTGGCAGCCCCCCAACATCTCCGCCTACTCCCGGTTCTCCGGCGTCTCGCCCGGCACGGGGCTGGTCAGCATGTCTACGGCGGTCCGCCCGGCCGGCTTCGCCGGCAGGTTCAGGTCCTGGTCCTCCAGGTCGGCCGACCGCTGGGTGGTAGTACTGTCAACGTCCACACCTTGCCCGGGGTGAAGCCCCACCCGTTTTACGGGGAAGCCCGGGTCCGCCGGCGAGGGCGAGCCGGTGTCTGCCGCCACCTCCATACCCCGGTAGGCCGCCCCGCTAATGGTATGGCCCGCGGTGCCGGGCCCCAGCTGGTCGGTCTCCCGGGCCGCCCGCCGGCGGCTCTCTACCGCCTCCGCCTGCTGCTCAGGCCGCTCTGTGCGCTCTGTCATCGGAAGTCACCTCCGCCCTTAGGGTGTGGCAGTGGGGCGCTCTCCATGAGCAGGAGTGTCCCCAAATGGGGTGGAACTTTGCACTGTGATATGGATTCTGGGGGGAGGCGCCAACGGTGGAGAGATGGCTCCAGGAGAGACGCGCCTATGCCGAAGCCTTGCGGCAGCGAGTGCAGAATGCAGGCAGCCCAACCGAGGCGGCGTCTTTGGATCGGTTCTTGCGTCAGACCGCCCGAATGCAGGCAACAGCGGACCAGTTAGAGCGGAACCTCCCGTCCGCCTTCGGCAAGGCGCACGGCCTCCGGCTTCACCACTCTGGCCAGGATATCTACCTGGAACACCTGGTGGTGGGCCCGACCGGCATCTTCCTGATCGAGACGTTCGAGGGCGACGACCCGGCCTGGTTGACCGATCTGGCCCGGAACATCACCTACTTCCGGCAGATCCTGGGGCGTCATGCCTCCTTCTTCACCTGCCTTGTCGTCTCCCGGAGCGCCTCAATTGTGGAGCTTCCCGAAGGGGTACGCCTGGTGGACTCGGTGGAGATGGCGCTCGATCAGGTTCTGGGGGAGCGCCAGGGCACGCCCGTGGCCCCCGAACTGGCCCGGGAGGTCTGGTATGCGATCCAGGTAGCCGGCAGCCTCACCCCTATGCGGCCCTGGCGTGAGGGGTACTGGGAGCGGGTGGGCAGGGCTGAGCAGGTCTTTGTGGCCATGCTTCTTGTCACGAGCCTGGTGCTGGCAGCGGTGGACAAGGAGAGCGGGGTGATCCTTTCGTTCGTTGTGGCCGTTGTTCTGCTTATCCTGCCCGGCCTGGTGGCCCTGGGGCTGATTCTGCTCATCCCCGACAAGACCGGACGGAAGGTCGCTTTTTACATCCTGGCGACCATCGCTGCGCTCTGGTCCCTGCTGCTGGTGGCCGCGGTTAATGAGGGTTCTGGTACCCCCTGAGGTCTTGCGGCATTCTCCTGCCGACTCGTCACTTTGACCGCCCGAACACGGAGTCGGACAGCCTGTCGCCTTGCGTCTCGCTTTATAGACACGGCTGCCGTGGCTCTCGCCCCACGGAAGTGCCGTGGGGCCCCAAAGGGACGTTCCCCTTCCAGTTTTTCCCTATCTTTGGTATAGTCATTCCACAGGGGAGGGGGAGCTACGTGCATAACAGTCAGTTCGCGGCCATGCTGGGATCCGGTCATTCGGACTGGGGGCGGGTGATCTCCCGTGCGGAGCGTGGACTGAGGGGAAGGGGAATTCCGCCGGAGCGGGAGGGGCTGCTGCGGCACAATCTGGCGCTTGCTCTGTGGGAGACCGGCGATCTCTACCGGTCCGAGCAGGAGTTTCAGCGGGTGATCGCCCTGGGGGAGGGGTCTGCCGACCTGGCTTCCCTTCAGGCCGACGCGCTCTACCGCCTCGGGAATATCCACCGGCTGCTGCGACGGCCTGAGCAGGAGGTGGAGGCCTTCCGGCAGGCCGCCTGTCGCCATGCCAGGCTGAGACAGACCGCCCGGGCGGTGCGCTGTCAGGTGGAGGCGGGGCGCGCCCTGCTGCTGGCTGGGCGCGCGAAAGAAGCCCTGCCCGAGCTGGAGGCCGCTGCGGCAGGGCTCATCATGCTGGATGCCCCGGACCTTGTGGTGGAATTGAGGATCGTACAGGCGCTGTACGCCAGCCTCACGGGGGACAGGGAGGGATCTGACCGGCACTGCCTGGAACTGCTCAACCAGCCACCGCTGGCGCCGTGTCAGCGTGCAGAGATTGCCTGGATTCTCGGGTGCAACGCCTTCGAGGCCGGTGACCGCACGGCGGCGGAACTGCATGCGGCGATTGCGCAGGAGTACGCCGTCGAAGCCTGGTGGCCGCCACAGATGGAGCGAATCAACCATCTTAGGAGGAGACTCGCCGCCGGCGACGGCGAATCCAGGCGGTCATCTCCTCCGGGGTGATTCCCTCCTGCTCGGCCAACCGTAAGGGCGCCAGGTAGCGGACGACCAGGTCTGCCTCCTCCGGCCGGGTCACCTCGCCGTGCAACCAGAAGCCATCGGGCAGGGTGGTCAGGGCGACAATGGCCTGAGCCGGCTCCCGCAGGATCGGATGCGAACCCACCATCATGGCGTCGAGCGCTGCCACCGAGACCCCTAGCACGTGGGCCAGGACAACCCTGGGGAGGGTAGCGCATTCACGCCCGATCAGGCAGAGCACCTCACGCATCCGCCCTGCGGGGCTGAGCGCCTTCCAGTCCGGGAGATTGGGGCGCCCCTCGGCGATGGCCAGGGCAACGGCCCGCGCCATACCGGCACAACCCGTCGGGTTATCCCGGTAGCGTGGGACCTGACCGCGCGCATAAGCCGTGGTCACGTTGAGGATCTGCACCCAGGCGGCCAGCACATCGGAACTGACCTCCTGCTTGATGCCGCGTTCCACCTCGCTCTGGTACCCAAGGCTCGGCCCTCCCTGGTCGTTGACCCAACGCATTGTCAACTCCTGCTGCTCTCGGGCCCACTGGAGCAGGTCACCATGAACCTTATCTCCCAAAGATGCCATCTGTTTCCGTCGCTTCAAGGGCGATTCACCTCCCCTATCATTTTCCATTTTCCTCACCCACACATTAACATATATATCTTGAAAAATCAAGCACTTGGCTGTACATTCTGGAAGGAAATATGCTGTCATCATGTAAGGTGGAAATTACAAAGCAGGGGCACCCTCCGAAAGAGCGTCCCTGCTTGTTGCATTGGTCAGAAAGTTCTATTGACTATGGGGCTTTTGTGCGGACCGAGTGGTATGGCGGGTTACTATCCAGCCGGCAGGCTTACGCCTATAATATCGACAAGTTCGATATCGGATTGAATTTAAATAGACTACATCTATTAAGCCGTTCGGGAAAATCTATTGGATTCGGTGTCCCTTAGAAAGGAGAGGTAAAGCATGGTGAACAGAGCTTGGGCATCATCTACACCGTACGCCCGGTGCCTGATGGGTGCAATCCTTCTCAGCGCCGGAACCCTCCTCGGCCTGCTCGCTGCCACCGTGGCAGGGGCGGGGGAATGGGTCTTCGTCGCCATCGGCGCTGTGGGCCTGGCGGCCATCGGCTACGCCATGATGAAGGCCGAAGAATGCCGCTAGCCCGGCCCTCCCGCACACGTCGAACAAAACCCGGCTCTGCGAGAGAGCCGGGTTTTCTCTGTGGCGATCACTCAGGCCTGGGGCTGCAGGTAGTGCTGGAACCAATCGCCGATGGTCAGCAGCCGGTGGACCCGGTGCCAGGGTCGGCCCCCCCGGCTCATGCCGTGGGATTCGCCGGGGTAGCGAACGAACTTTACCGGGCGGCGCAGCTTGCGCAGGGCCACGTAGAGCTGTTCGGCCTGCTCAACCGGGCAGCGGTGGTCCTCCTCCTGGTGCTCGATCAGGAGCGGGGTCTGGATCTCGGTGACGTAGGTGAGGGGGGAGATCCGCTTCCAGGGGGTCTCATCTTCCCACGGAGCACCCCACTCCTCGATCTGATCGTAGGCGATGTCCGAGGTGCCCCACATGGTGAGCCAGTTGGAGATACTCCGCATGGTGACGGCGGCCTGGAAACGCTTTGTGTGTCCTACTATCCAATTGGTCATATACCCGCCGTAGGAACCACCGGCCACGCCCAGGCGCTCCGCATCCAGCCAGTCGTACTGCGCCAGGGCGGCGTCGACGCCGGCCATCAGGTCCTGGTAGTCGACGGTGCCCCAGTTCGCTTCGGCCAGCGCCCCGGAGAACGCCTCCCCGTAGCCCAGGCCGCCCCGGGGGTTGGTGTAAACGACGGCAAAGCCGAGGCTGGCCAGGTACTGGAACTCCAGGAAGTAGGAATGGGGGTACATGGCGGCGGGCCCGCCGTGAATCTCCAGCACCGCCGGGTACTTTCGGCCCGGCTCGCGGCCTGCCGGCTCCACCAACCAGCCGTCCACCTCGGGGGCGTCAGGGCCGGCCCGGAAGCGGAAGCGGTGTACCGGGGCGGTCTCCACCTGCGCCAGGAAGGCGTGGTTGGCATCGGTCAGCCGCCGCAGCCCGCCCTTCTCCAGCCGGTAGATCTGGGCGGGGTCATCCACCCGGCCCACCGTGAGGGCGAAGCGGGCACCATCGGCCGAAACCGAGCCGCCGAAGACCACCTGATCGCCCTCGGTCAGGTAGGCGACCTCACCGCTGGCGACGTCGACCCGGGCGAGGTAGACAGCGCCGTGATCGCTCATGGGCAGGTAGATCGCCGAGCCATCGGCCGCCCAGGTGGGATCGAGGCCGCCCGGAGGGGCCATGTCGACAGCGGCGGCTATGCCCACCGGCCGGTCATGGGCGGCGGTCAGGCAGCGGACCTCGCCGCCCTCCGCCGGGACCACATAGAGCCGCATATCCGGCGGGGCATGCCGGCGGTTGGGCCGGCCGACGAAGGCGATCTGGCTGCCGTCGGGGCTCCAGCGGGCGCCGGTGGCGACCAGGCCCTCGGGGCTCAGCCGGCGGTACTCTGCATCGGGTACCGGTAGGGAGGAGGGCTCGGCGGGCACCACCCAGATAAAGTGTCGCCGCTTGTCCTCGGCATCTTCCTCGCGGACGGCGGCCAGGCTGATCCACTTGCCGCAGGGCGACCAGGCGGGGCTCGTGTGACCGAACGGCCCGCCGGTCAGCTGCCGGGCCTCGCCGCTCTCCACATCGACGATCACGATCTGGGGCTTCTTGTCGCCGGGAAAGCCCATGCCGTCGACCTTATAGTGCAGGTCTGTGATCACCTTCACCCCAGCGGTGAACTTTTTGAAGTAGTCCTGCTCACCCTCGTTCCTCTCCGGCTCCAGCCCATTGGGCCCGAGCAGCGCTGTCAGGGCGATCTTGCTGGAGTCGGGGCTCCAGACAGCGGCGCCGCCGCAGCCCTTGTTTCGGGTGAGCTGCCAGGCCTCGCCACCGCCGGTGGGAAGCAGCCAGACCTGCCCCCCACGGCTGAAGGAGAGGTAGCGCCCATCGGGCGACCAGCGGGGGTTTGAATCCTTCTCGCCGCCGGTCAGGGGCACGGGCTTGGCGCCATCGACCAGCAGCATGATCCGGGAGCCGTAGTCGTTGGACTCCTTGCGCATGAAGCTCTCGACGTAGGCGATCCGGCGGCCATCCGGCGAGATTTGGGCGTCGCCGGGCAGACGGAACTGGAACAGGTCTTCGGCCGTCAGGCGGCGGCGAGTGGTCAAATCTGGGTTCCCCCTTACCGCTTCAAGTACTCGTCAAACCACTGGGTGATGTTGACGAGCCGGTGGATCCGGTGCCAGGGCTTTCCGTTCCGGCTCATGCCGTGCGACTCGCCGGGGTAGCGGATAAACTTGACCGGCTTCCTCTGCACCTTCAGCGCCGCATAGAGCTGCTCGGCCTGCTCAATCGGGCAGCGCAGATCGTTCTCCTGGTGCTCGATCAGGAGCGGGGTGTTGATCTTGGAGGCGTGGAGCAGTGGCGACTGCTTGAGGTACGGCGCCATGTTCTGCTCTTCCCACCAGTTCTCGGTGCCAAACTGGCGGATCCGGTTGTAGCCGGTGTCCGACGAGCCCATGGCCGACCAGCGGTTGACCACGGAGCGCATGGTGACCGCCGCCTTGAAACGATCGCTGTGGCCCACGATCCAATTGACCATGAAGCCGCCGTAGGAGCCACCGGCCACGCCCAGGCGGTCGCTGTCGACGAAGTCGTAGCGCTCCACCGCCGTTTCGATGGCGGCCATGACATCGGCGTAGTCCTTGTTGCCCCAATCCGCCATGATGCAGTGGCAGAAGTCCCGGCCGTAGCCCTGCGAGCCGCGGGGGTTGGAGTAGACCACGGCATATCCCTGCGCCGCCAGCCAGTGGAACTCGAAGAAGAAGCCGCAGCCGTACATGCCCATGGGGCCGCCGTGGATCTCCAGCACGGTGGGGTACTTCTTCGCCGCCTCGAATCCGGCGGGCCGGAGAACCCAGCCGTCAACCGGGGGTTCGCCCTCGCCGGCCGAGAAGAGGAAGCGCTCGGGCTCGCTCCACTCGATCTGGCTGAAGAGCTCGGCGTTGTGGTCCGTCAGCCGGATCTCGGTCACGCCGCCGCCCTGGAGCACGGCGCAGCAGTTCGCCACCCCGGGCGTGGCCGTGGGCTCGTCCAGCAGGGCGAGGTAGACGTCGGCAGGGGACATGGGCACGGCGTAGGCCAGGGCGGCTCGCCGGCAGTCGGGGGTGAGGGAGAAGGCGTGAATCGTCCGGTCGCCGGCGGTCACAGGCACCACGGCGCCGGTGTTGGCGCCCACCTTCACCAACTGGACCTGGCCCGAGTCTGAAACGATCCCGTAAATCCAGCGCCCGTCGGGCGACCAGGTTAGCTCGCCACCGGCGGGGGCGGGCATATCGGAGATGCACTCGTTGACAAAGCCCCGGTCTAGATCGGCTGCCAGCCGGCGGATGGCGCCGGTACCCCGGTCCAGTAGGTAGAGGCCGGCAAGGCCGTAGCCGTTCTCTGTCGGGTCGGTGCCGATAAAGGCCACCTGGGTGCCGTCGGGCGAGACGGAGGGGGTGGAGGCGGAGAGCTTGCCGTCGCCCGGGGTGAGGCGGGTCAGGTCGCCGCCCTCCCTCGGCACGTACCAGAGGTCCACATGCCAGGGCTCGTGATCGCCGTCTTCCAGCCGGTTGGCCGAGAAGACGAGGCCGGCCCCGTCGGGGGTCCAGGTCGGGTTGATATGGTTGAAGTCGCCGCTGGTCAGCTGGAGCGGCTCGCCGCCCTCGGTGCTGATCACGCAGATCTGCGAGAACTTGTCGGTGTAGAAGCCCACGCCATCCATCTTGTAGAGGAGGCGGGTGATCACCTTGACATCGCTGTTGTACTTCTTGTAGAGGTCCTTCTCCTCTTCGTCCTTCCCCTCAGGCTTGATACCATCCTTGGTGAGGGAGGCGGTGAAGGCGATCTGGCTGGAGTCAGGGCTCCAGACCGGGTTTGAGGCCCCGCCCTTCACCCGGGTCAGCTGGCGGGCCTCACCGCCCTCCAGCGGGAGGAGCCAGATCTGGTTGGAGCCGCTCCGGTTGGAGACGAAGGCCAGGTACCTGGAGTCGGGCGACCAGCGGGGCTGGCTGTCCTTGGCGCCGGTAAAGCGGATCGGCGCCTGGCCTTCCCGGGCGATCCAGATGGAGGTGGTGTACTCGTTCTTCTCCTTGTCGATCTCCTGGAGCACGTACGCGACTCGGGTGCCGTCGGGTGAGATCTGGCAGTCGCCGGCCAACTTGATCGCCAACAGGTCCTCAGCCTGGAGCTTGCGAAGGGTTGTCAAGCAGTCGTCCTCCCAAAACAGAATGGGCGCGCGAAGGCGCTCTTACCTGTTAATAGTTCACAGTGTAAAGTGATTGGCCGCACCCCGGGGGGATTCCTGCCACCTGGCTCCGTCTTCGGGAGATGAAAAAGCCGGGGCGCCAGGCCCCGGCTCCGGGTTCAGAGGATGGATCGCAGCGCCATCAGTTCGGGGAAGCAGCGCTGGCGGGCGGTCCGGTAGAGGTAATCGACGCCCTCGCCGCCGGTCCCCACCTTGCTGCCGATGGCCCGCTCTGCCATGATGGCGTGGTGGGTGCGCCAGAGCAGCAGCGTATTGTCCAGGGCGGTCAACTCTTCGGAGAGGTCGCGCAGGTCGGGGTGCTGCCCGCGGGCGTACATGGTCTGGAGCGCCTGCTCCACCCGTTCGGCAGCGGCAGGGTCAGCGGCAGCGGTTGCCCGGTTCTCCATGGCGTAACCCCTTTGCCGCATGGCGGCCACAAAGGCGTCCCACAGGTTCGGCTCCTGAAGCCGCCGGTCGATGCGGGCGCGCTCTTCTGCCGTGAAGGCGGGCTGGTTGAGGGTGGCGAGGCGATGGCACCCCAGCAGGACCTCCAGTTCCCGGAACTGGGCGGACTGAAAGCCGCTGCCGCCCGTGAGGCTGGGCCGGAACTGGGCGTAATCGTACGCTGTCATCGTCTCCAGAAGGCTGAACCCCTGGTCGAGTAGCTGCACCGTCTGGGTGGAGCGGCGGAGCAGCCGGACCGCCCGGCCCAGGTTGCCGTGCAACGTCTCGTCCCGCACCGCCTCCAGTTCGTGCAGCAGCAGTTTGAACCAGAGTTCACTCACCTGGTGAACGATCACGTACTGAAGTTCGTCGTGGTGGTTCGCCAGCGACAGCGGCTGCTGCAGCTTGAGCAGGGGGGCGACGTTCAGAAGCTCGCCGTAGGATGGGCTCATGCGGTGGCCTCCCATCATCTGGGTCTTCCTCTTCCGATTCGAGGAGTCTAATCTAACCTCTTCCACTCTTTCCTTCATCTAAGAGAGAAGCACCAGCCTGAGGAGTGGCTGGTGCTTCATGTCTATGCGTCGGAGGACGCCGGGTATGGCAGTGCGGCCATGGGGCGCTTACTTGATCTTCTTGACCACGATCTCCTCATGTCCGTCATGCTCGAAGACACCGATAAACTCCTGCCCGGCCTTCTGGGCCCAGAGGGGAATATCGCGCTTGGAGCCGGAATCGGTGGAGAGAACGGCGATCGTCTGCCCTACCGCAGCGGACTTCACCGCCCGGATCAGCTCCATCATCGGACCGGGACAGAAGCTGCCGCGGGCATCAATCTGAATATCGGCCATCGGTCACTACCTCCTTTAGATGAAGAGGGTCATCTTGCCTTCCTTGGCAGAGTCGATGAACTCGCCCACGCCGGCGATGCCGTCCACCACATCTTCCAGGTCCTCCAGCTTGAGGCCGAAGAGGTCCATGGTCATGCCGCAGGCAAAGACCCGCACGTTGCCGAGCTCCTTGGCGGTGCGCAGGGTGTCGAGGAAGCTGGGGACCTTCTTCTCCTGCATGATCTGCATCATCATGGGGCCCATGTGCTCGTATTCCTTGCTGATCGGCAGGCTCTGGGCAGCGCCCTTCTTGAAGGCCATCAGCCCCCAGAAGGTGAGGAAGACTTCCACGTCTTGCCCCATCGCCACCGCACCGGACGCCATGATCCCCACGGGCAGAAGCTTGTCGACGGTACCGGAAAAGACCACCATGGAAAGCCGCTCTTGAGACATAGGGGTACCCTCCTTACGAATCGGATTTCATCACGCCGGGAAGCCTTCGGGCAAAGGCCAACATGAACTTGAGCACGAACTGAAGCTCCTCTTCCCTGGGCGCCTGGAGGAAGTCGAACGGGCCGAGGAAGCTCTTGTCGGCGGCAGCGTCGTTGCGGGCATCGTTGAAGGCCCGCAGGAAGGCGGGGGCCCGCTCGGGAACGCCCGAGGCCTGCATGGTGTCGATCAGCTCCATGAAGATCTGAGCGCTCTGGGCCATGCGGGCGACCATGGAGTCGCTCACCGTGATCTTGGCGGCATGGATCACCTCAGCGAGATCGATCATGGTATCCAGGGCGCCGGTGCGGCTCATCTGGTCGAGCCGGCGAATCGTTCCGGTCAGGGCCGGGGCCGAGCGGCGCACTTGCTCCAGCAGCTCCAGCACCTCGGGGCTGACCAGGATATCGATCGCCCCCGCCGACCGCTCGGCCAGCTGGGCGGCCCGGTCGATCATCCCCGGGGTGAGGCTGGCGGCGGCAGCACCGCCCACCGCGGTCAACGGATCAAACGGCTGCTTCTTCTCATCCATGGGATCACCCCCTACACGATGCCCTTGAGATTCAGCCAGTGGACACGGTTATAGCTCTGCTTGAACCAGTGAATCGCCTGGGTCGGCGGGGTGACCACCGGCGGGGTGGTGTAGTCGAAGGTGATATAGGTGGCCTTGTCGAGGCCCGCCTCGATGAAGCAGAAGGCCTTGCCATGGTACTGATGCGCCGCCGACCCGCCCGTCAGGAGGCGGACCAGGTTCTCGCTGATCACCTCGGCCTCAAAGTGGGCCACAGAGCCAGCCTTGGAGACGGGAAGGTTGGTGGCGTCGCCCACGGCGAAGATGTTCGCATAATCGCCCACCTGCAGGCTGTGCCGGTGGGTGGGCAGCCAGTTGCCGGCCTCCGCCAGCCCAGAATCCTTACCCAGCCGGTCGCCGGCGTGCGCCGGAATCGTCACCAGCAGGTCGTACTGGAAGGTGGTCCCCTCCAGCGAGCTGACCTCCCGCTTCACCGGGTCCACCGACTCCAGGTTGAAGAAGGTCTCCAGGGTGATCGACCGCCGCTCAAACTCCTGGCTGGCCCAGTCGGCCACCGGCTCGATGGAGTGCGCCCGGTTGATGGGGAAGGTGTAGATGATCTCGGTCTTGTCACGGATTCCCCGCTCTCGGGCCCACTCATCGAACATGAGGGTGAACTCCAGGGGGGCCACGGGGCACTTGTGGGGCAGGCCGATGGCCACCACCACCCTGCCGCCCTGGAACTGCTTGAGCGCCTCCCGCAGCTTGACGGCGCCGTCGAGGGTGTAGAACCAGTGGCCGCCCTCTTTGAGCCCCGGCGTCTCGGCCAGGTTCAGGTCCGAACCGGTGGCCAGGACCAGGTAGTCGAAGGGGACCTGCCTGCCGCTCTCAGTCTGGACCGTCTGCCCCTTCGGATCAATGCGGGCGGCACGCTCCTTGATGAACTTGATCCCCGGGCTCAGCAGGTTGGGAATCTTGCGGATCAGCTCCTGCGGGCGCATCAGGTCAAAGGCCACATAGAGCAGGCCCGGCTGGTAGAGGTACTCGTCCCGGTCTCCCAGCAGGGTGACCGATACCTCCCCCCGTTCGATCTCCCGGGACAGCTGGCGGGCCACATGGTTCGCCACCATCAGCCCGCCCGTGCCGGCGCCGATGACAACCAGGTGTTTCGTCATGAGCGGTTCCTCCTCTCCACTTCTCATGCTTAGGGTAACAGGAATGTGCGCCGCGTCACATTCGTCGCGCGGCTTAATAAGGTACTATACCTCGTATGGTACCAAAGCTACCCATAGGGGTATCTGTAAGTGATCCGAAAGTCTCTTGCGAATCGGTCTCAGCAACGGTATGAGGACACAGGAAGGCCCGGGGCGTGGGTGCCCCGGGCTTTCACCTCTATGTGGGCTCCTGGTCGGACCAACGCTTGCCGGAGAGCTGCTCGTAGGCCTCCCGCAGCCAGGGGTGGACCACCCGCAGGCTGGCCCGCTGCTCCCACATCCACTGCAGGTAGGCCAGAGCCGCCTGGTCCTGGAGAGAGGCATCCCGCTTCAGGGTGGTGTGGCAGCCGATGGCGCTGAGCACCGCTTCGTCCGTGACGCCGAAGAGATCCCGGGCGACCCGGGCAGAACTGGCGGCGGTTCTCGGGCACTTATGGTGGATCAGGAAAGCCGGGACGTCACGCCCCACCTCGCCGGTGAAGCGGAACCCGGCCTCCAGTTGCTTCAGCAGATCGTGCAAAGGGATTCTCCTTCTATGATGGATGCGGTCAGGCCGCCTCTACGGTGCTCCCTTCTCGTACCGGTGACGGGAAGTGGCGGGCGATCAAGAGGGCGATGGTACAGGCGATCAGCGGGTAGGCGCTCATGAAGAAGCGGAAGGCCTGGTGCGGCATGGGGCCGGGCTGGTCGCCGCTCACGTAGCCGAAGAGGAGGGGCAGCAGGCCGAAGGCCAGGCCCTGGAGGGCGCCGGAGATGCGGGTGACGAAGCCATTGACGGCGTAGTAGACGCCCTCCCGGCGGCGGCCGGTTCGCTCGGCGTCCTGGTCGATCACCCAGGCGAGGATCACCTCGCCCAGCACCAGCACCCCGCTCATGCCCAGGCCGAAGACGGCGCCGGCCACGAGACCGGTCCAGAGGTTCGTCCCCAGCGCCAGGAGCACCGAGGCGATGATCAGCACGGCGAGGCTGGCCATCCAGGCCCGCTTGCCGCCCCAGCGGCGGGAGAGCGCCGACCAGAGCCCCACCGTGGGGATGGCGATCAGGAAGACGGCGCCGAAGAGGGCGGTGGTCATGGCGACGCTCAGCCCCAGGGTGTACTTGGCGTAGAAGGTCATGCCGGCCCCCAGGAGGCCGAAGGTGAACTGGGTCATGGTGGCGGCCAGGGCGTAGATCCAGAAGGCCCGGTCCACCAGGGTCTGCCGGAAGGCCTCCACGAAGCCCAGCGGCTCCGCCTCGCTGGCCGAGGGGTCCTCGGGGCAGCCCCGCACCGAGATCGGCACCAGGATCGCTGAGAAGAGGGAGAAGAGGAGGACCATGCCGACCGGGCCCATCATCTCCTTGATCACCGGCACCAGGGCGATGCCGATCACCATGGCGACCAGCTGGAAGCCGTGCTTCAGCGCCGCCGCCCCGGACCGCTCGGCGTGGCCCTTGAACAGTTCGGGGAAGAGGGAGGAGTAGTTCGTCCACATGATGGTGGCGAAGGTCTCCTGGAGGATCAGCACCCCCAGGAAGTAGGCGAAGAGGCGCATGCCGCTCTGGAAGGCGCCGGGCACCCAGAAGCCCATGATGAAGGTGAGGAGGAAGAGGGGAAGGCCGATCATCATCCACGGACGGCGACGGCCCCAGCGGGTGCGGGTCCGGTCCGACAGGTAGCCGAAGATCGGGTCGTTCGCCGCGTTCCAGATCGAGTTGATCGAGCGGGCGAGGCCGGCGGCGCCCAGGGCGAGGCCCAACTCATCGACATAGAGGAACATGATGTGGTTCTCGAAGGCCATGACCGGAATCGAGATGCCCAGCATGCCGAGCGCGTACATCCAGGCCGTCTTCCCTCGCCTCATGCTACATGTACCTCCTCATGGCGTCGCGTACCTCCCGGTAGGTCAGGAGGGTGAACTCACCCAGGACCCGGCGGACCTCGGGGTCAAGAAGGGCGTCGAGGTCGGTCTGGCGCCCCTCCCAGTCGGGCAGCAGCCGTCCCTCATCGGTGGCGGCGGCGGCGTGGTGGATCAGGTGGTAGACCCCCGGCCCCAGCTGGCTCAGGGTGTCGATATACCAGGCGCGGCGCTCGGGCGCCTCCACCCAGTAGCCGTCCACCAGCTGCACCTTGGGCAGGGGCGATCCCTCGCAGAGGGCGATCAGCTCCTCCTGGAAGGTGGCCGGCAGCCGGTCGTAGCTCTTCCGGTCGGGGAAGAGGGCGGGCAGGCGGTACTCCATGGCCAGGTTGTGATACTCGTGGGCGATGTCGGGCCGGACGACGCCCCCCATGTGGGTGTCGATGTGGGTCACGTCGATTCCCAGGGCGTGGGCGGCCTCGATCTGGGCCCGCATCTCCGCCAACACCTCGCCCAGGCGCATCTGCATCCAGGCCTCGGCCACGGTGGGCGGGAAGAAGCCGAAGGGGTCCCGCAGCGACTCGCCCCCTGTGAGCGGCCTCAGCCGCGGGCTCTGCCATTCGCTGGTCAGCGTAATGTGGACCCCCAGGTCGCCCTCCCGGATCCAGGGGGCCCAGGAGCCGGGCAGCATGACCGAGGCGGTGGGCAGCCCCAGTCGCTGGTAGGCAATCCCCTGGGCGTGTGTGATGCCGAGGTCGTCTTGATGCACGATGATCGCCCGCTTGCCGTCGAGTCCCATCAGCTTCCAGAGATCCACGTGGCGCTGATACCTCCCCCAAGGGTTTTCTGAACCCATCTTTGGAAGTTCATGCAATCCGTCTGAAAAACCTTCTGTGTCGGATTAATTGTACGAAGGTTTCGCATGCGGCATGAACGAACATCTTTTCACAAGGAGGGGATGTGGCATGAAGCGCAAGGCGGTGATCTCAGCCGCGGCCGCCGTTGTCCTGGGTGCTGCCCTTCTGCTTGTCCTCTGGGCGATGCAGCGGCCGGCGATCAGGCCCGATCAGGTGCGGCTGGAGGCGATTCTGCACCCGCCCGGCCACGGCGAGAACCTGCTGCCGTACGGGCATGAGGCCTGGACCCTGGAGATCATCCTCGACAAGGAGACGGAACAGCCGCTCTGGGCCGACGAATGGTCCTTTGCGGTCACCCCGGTGATCGGCGGTATCGCCACCCCCTTCTGGGACCACATGCAGGGACTCTCCACCAGCATGGGCAGCCCGCCGGCCGGCGGCGAGGGATTCGTGGTCCTGCGGGACATGACGGTGTGGGATGGGGTGGTTCGGGCTGTGGAGTCGGAGGGGCTCAACCCCGGGGCACAGCGCTGGGCTGAGGTCTGGTCCTTCCGCTACCACGGCGAAGCCTTCCCGGCCCGGATTCGCTTCTACCTGGATGGCGGTCTTCCGCCGCAGGTAGACCGGGCAGCTGTGGCCTACACCCACAAGGAGCGCCGCTGGGGCCGGGACCTGGGCTGGACCCGGCTCTTCCCGGCGACGGTGGCCGAGGGTCCGCCTGCAGCGGAGCGAGAAGGGGCACGGGTGGCGGAGGCGGTCTTCCTGGAGCCCGGGCAGATCCTCAACCGGGCGGAGGTGGGCGAAGGGCACCTGGGCGACCTGCAGTTCAGCCGGGGCCAGGTGCTGCTCTGGCGGCCCGAGCCACAGCGGCTGGCGGTGACCGCCGTCTTCCAGACAGCCGGTGGGGAGTGGAACGGCGGGGGCAGCTCCACCATCGTGGCCCTGGGGCCCCACCGCCCCATTGCCACAGCGGCGGTGGTCAACCCGGTGACAGACCGGGAGCGAAAGGTGCCGCTCTGGGCACTCTTCGGCGAGGTGGATGACCCCGAGATCACCGAGGTCTGGGTGGAGATGCCCGGCAAGGTGAGCATCACCGTGATCGCACCCGTGGTGGATGGCGCCTGGCTGGTCGCCCACCTGGGCGAGATTCCGGCGGATTCCGTATCGGTCCAGTACGCCACCGCGGCCAAGGCGGTGAAGGGCCGCGGCAGAATTCGCCTCGATCCGGTGCAGCGCCCATAGAGAGAGGGAGGGGGTGTTGGCCCCTCCCTTCGCACTTACCGGGCGATATAGCGGTCGAACCAGTCGACGATGGTCTTCAGCCGGTGGACCCGCAGCCAGGGCTGCCCGGTGCGGCTCATGCCGTGGCTCGAGTCGGGATAGCGCACGAACTCCACGGTGCGCCGCAGGAACTTCAGCGCCGTGTAAAGCTGCTCCGCCTGCTCCATGGGGCAGCGCAGGTCGTTCTCCTGATGCTCGATCAGGAGCGGGGTGTGGATCCGCTCCACGTTGGTGATCGGCGAGAACCGGTGGTAGAAGGTCATGTCCTGCCACGGGGCGGACGGGTAGTTCTCCAGGTCGGCGAAGCCGAAGTCGGAGGTGCCCACCATGGAGGCCTCGTTGACGCAGGAGCGCATGGTGACCGCCGCCTTGAACCGGTCGGTCTGGCCCAGCGCCCAGTTGACCATGAACCCGCCGTAGGAGCCGCCGGCGATGCCGGTCCGGTCGGGGTCGAGCCAGGGGTAGCGGGTTAGGGCGGCATCGAGGCCGGCCATCACATCGAGGTAGTCGAGGTTGCCCCAGTCTTCCTTGATGCAGGCGCAGAACTTCTCGCCATAGCCCTGGGAGCCGCGGGGGTTGGTGTAGACCACGGCGTAGCACGCCGCCGCCAGGCACTGGAACTCCATGAAGAAGGTCCAGCCGTACATGCCCATGGGCCCGCCGTGAACCTCCAAAATGGCCGGGTACCGCTTCCCCTCCTCGAAGCCGGCGGGCTTCATGATCCAGCCGTCGGTCTCCTCCAGGCCGTCGGTGCCGTGGGTTTCCACGAAGGGGTTGCTGCCCCCGCCGGTCCCGAAGGCGAAGTGCTCCACCGGTGCCAGCTCGACCTCCCGCAGGAGTTCGGCGTTGGTCTCGGTCAGGCGCAGCAGGTCGGGCCCCTCCACCAGGAAGAGGTCGCTGGGCAGGTCGGGGCGGGTGATCTGCACCGCCAGCTTGCGGCAGAGGGCATCGTAGGACCAGCCGGTGATCACGTGGTCGCCGGCGGTCAGTTGTGTGAGGCTGTCAGACTCCACGTCGACGGCGTAGAGTTGCTGGCGGCCCCGGTCGGAGCCCAGGAGCACCACGGCGCTGCCGTCGGGGGTCCAGGTCATCGCGCCGCCGCCCGGCGCCGGCATGTCGTAGATCGTCTCCGGGGCGAAGGCCCGGTCCCAGTGGGCCGCCAGCTGCCGGAAGGAGGCGCCGTCGCGCCCCACCACGTAGAGCCGGGGGGAGGAATAGCCCTGGAAGGGGCGGTTGTGGCCCACGCAGGCGATCTGGGAGCCGTCAGGCGACCAGACCGGCTCCCGCAGGCTGTACCCCTCCGGCGTGACCCGTACCGGCTCGGAGCCGGGCTGGGTCAGGTCGACCAGGTAGATGTCGGAGAGGTAGGCCTTGTAGTCATCATCCTCCCGGCGGTTGGCGGCGACCGCCAGGGTCTGGCCATCGGGCGAGAAGGCGGGGCTGCTGTGGCTCCACCGCCCGCTGGTCACCTGGCGGGCCTGCGGCTGCTCCTCGTCGACTCCGATTACAAAGACCTGCTGCTGCTTCTCGGGATCGAGAACGCCAACGCCATCCAGTTTATAGAATATCCGGGATATTCGCTTGACACCTTTGGTATGCTTGGTATAGAGGTCCTGTTCCTCGTCCTTCTCATCCTCCAGTTTGGGGCCCTCGGCCTTGACGGAGGCGGTGAAGGCGATTGCCTTGCCGTCGGGCGACCAGACGGGCGGGCCGTTGACCCCGTCTTTGAAGCGGGTCAGCTGCCAGGCTTCGCCGCCCAGGGCGTTCATCACCCAGATCTGATTCTTGCCACTCCGGTTGGAGAGAAAGGCCAGCCGGGAGCCATCGGGCGACCAGCGGGGGCTCCGGTCCGACTTCTGACCGCTGGTGAAGGGAGCCGGCCGTGCGCCGGGAGATGCATCCATAACGAAGATCTGATGCCGGGTCTCGTTCTTTTCCTTATCGATCCGGGCGACCACGTAGGCCAGCCTCTTGCCATCGGGCGAGAGCTGGGGCTCGCCCGGGAGCTGAATGGCGAGCAAGTCCTCGGGGGTGATGCGACGCGGCAAGGCAGGACTCTCCTTTCGGGTGGAACTGCGAACCCGATCACGGGCATGGCCCGTTGCGGTTCGGGTATCCTACCATTTGGACATGAAGGGCCGAAGGGCCTGCCGTACAGGAGGAGGAGTTGCATGCTGCGCGTCGAGGAGATTCGCTCCGTTGGGGAGCGCCACTTTGCAGAGAAAAGCACCTTTCGGGAGGATATGCCCAGGTACTGGGGCCAATGGGGCGCTACCTCCGAGGTGGGCCGGCTGAGGGCGGTGCTGCTGCGCCGGCCCGGGGCCGAGATCGAGGGGGTCGATGATCCCCAAGCCCCACGCTGGCGGGCGGTGATGGACCCGCAGAAGGCGCGGGCGCAGCACGACGCCCTGGCCCAGGTCTACCGGGACCACGGCGTGGCGGTCCACTACGTGGACGAGATGCACGAGGAGCGCCCGAACGCCGTCTACTGCCGTGACCTGCTGTCGATTACCCCCGAGGGAGCGATTATCACCCGCCCCGCCATGGCCGCCCGGCGCGGCGAGGAGCGCTACGTGGCCGCGGCGGTGGCGCAGCTGGGCTGCCCGATCGTCAAGACGATCACCGGCAGCGGCATCCACGAGGGGGCCGACCTGCTGATGATCGACCGCCACTCCGCCTTTATCGGCCGGGGCAACCGGACCAACGACGAGGGCGTCGAGCAGGTGGTCGAGGAGCTGCGCTACCAGGGGGTCGATGACGTGACGGTGGTCCAGGTGCCGTACGGCGTCGCCCACCTCGACTGCATGTTCGGCATGGCCTCCACCGATGTGGCGCTGGTCTTCCCCTGGCTGACGCCGTACGTGGTGGCTGAAAAGCTGATGGAAAAAGGCTTCAAGGTGATCGAGGTCCAGAACCCCACCGAGGCAAGAATCGGCTACTCGGTCAACTTCGTCGCCATCGAGCCGGGCCTGGTGGTGATGCCCGCCGGCAACCCCGAGACCCGGGAGGTGCTGGAGAAGAACGGGATCCGGTGCATCGAGGTGGAGATGGACGAGATCCTGAAGGGCATGGGCGCCGTCCACTGCTGCACGGCGGTCCTCCACCGGGAGGATGTCTAGCGCAGCATTGGCGCCAATAACTCGCCACCCGTGTCCAAGAAACCAGTTGGTGGCGGCAGGACACGGATCTCCATCCCACCACTGAGACCCGTGTTCTGGCTGAACAAGAGTCTCAGGTGCTGACCCATGAACCAGACGGTTGCACGGCAGCAGGCCGCCACGTGCAGTTGCTGCTTGCTCCCGGCCTGGCGAAAACGCTCTGAGTTGGTGGTCATGAGGAGCCAGGATGAGGTGAAAGGCAAACAGCACAAGTTGGAGGAACGCGGCATTGGCCTCGTATTTGCGCAGCCTGGGATTCCAGGAGTGGGAGGTACCCTTCCACTCCTGGAATCCAGCCTCGATGCGCTGGCGGGCTTCATAACAAGCGATCATTCGGCTCAAAGACATTTCCTGAGCGTTGAAGGTGGTGAGGATCACACTACGAACCTCCCCCTTCTATCACCCAGAGACGCGTTGCCAGGGCGGCCCGAAAGCACAGGAAAAGGGGCAGCCGGAACAAAGTCCCGCTACCCGTAGTCTACGGACCCGATTTTCCCTGGAGGCTAGTCTGCCTCGATAGTCAGAGCTCCTTAGGCAGGTCCTGTAGATAGTCTTCCTTCCACCTGTCCCATAGCTCCCGTGGCAGATCCGTCTCAGCTTGAACCCACTCGTTGCGAGTGGTGAGGTGGGTGTATAACCGGGGGTTACCTGAGGGGGGCACCACCAGGAGAAGCCGATCGACAGTATGGCGGGACGGTCCGGTCCGATCGTCCACGGGGCTGGCCAAGTCCAGGAGCGCCCACTCATCGTCATGGGTTGCAGATTTGATCTGCAGGATCGCATGGGCTAAGGGCATGGTCTCCGCATGGACCCGTTCCGGCTCACCCAACCGGTGCTGTTGGGCCAAGGACATCAGCGAAATCAGTTCAGCCAGTCTCGGGATGAGTTCTCTCGTTTCCGGCGTATCCGCAGCTGACCAGCGAGTGTAGCCTGTCCGAAAGTGAATGCCCACAGATGCGGGAACCAGAAGATTGTGTTCCGACCCCGTGATGCGATCTAATCGGTCTCGGACCAGGAGCACACATACTAGAACCAATACGGAGAAACCAAGCCCAGCCATGAGCGCTCGTCTCCGAAGAGACCGTTCTCTCATTCCGGGACACCCTCTATGACCCCTTCTGGAGTTATGTCGTCGGAGCAGTACGGGTCACTCAGGAACCCGCAGACAAGGGATCTGTCGAACGGATCGACCCGCGTGCCCAGTGGCTCATCGACCCGCCAGTGCAGGTGATCCCCACACGAGTACCCCGTATTGTTGGCCGTCCCCAACTGCGAGTACTTTCCCACCGTATCGTTCTTCGAGACCGTGAGGGAGGTTGGGATCATGTGCAAGTACCACGTGTAGTACTGCTTATTATCACCATAGTGAAGAGGGTGCCGTATTCTGACGTAGGTCCCTTGCCAATTGCCCGTGGAGTTACATGTGCACTTACCCTGACTGTCAAAGTAACACAGTTCAACGGAGTCAACTACAACTTCATCGACCGTCCCCGCCTGTGCAGCATATATGGCACCATGCTTACCGATGGGGTAATCAACACCGCTGTGCTGATCATATGTGTGTCCCCATACGTCCGTACAGTTGGTACAGGACCAGCCCGTGTAGTCTTTCATCTGATTCTCTACACGATTCAGGTCATAGTAGTAGTTGGGCGCGATACGCGAGATATCACTGACGGGGTGGATAAAGTGTGTCCAGGCTGTGGTTGCATGGGACGTCGATGGACCTGGGAACACGATGGTGGCAGCCAATAGGTAGAGGATCAGTCGAACCGCTGCTCTGCGTCTGTGCATGATTTCACCCCCCTGTCTACGGTGCCGGAGTCAGATTGACACGAACCCGCTTCCCATCCTTCAGCCCTGTAAGCCCATCAGCCACCCACATCGGTCGCTCCAGCCCAGGGATTACGCTGAGGGATCGTCCAGGCAGGTCAACGAGAACGGTATCCTTGCTGTCATAGGCCTGATAAGCCAGAAGCTTCCTATCGAAGGATTGGGCGATCTCCGTCGTCGTTCTCGGGAGGCGGTCCATGAACGGCTGCACGTCTCCCTTCACGCTCAACAACTTCAGGGTTGTGTAGGGCACCCATCGTGTACGCTCTGATTCGCTAAACACAAGGTTATCACCCAGCCATCCGACCGGCTTGGCCAGAGAACCGGGAACCACATACGAGACAATCTCTTCTGCCTTGGTCATGTCATAGATTCCGATGCCGTATTTTCCAATCTCAGTCTCATCCGGCCGTAGATCCTGTGGCACTGCGTAGGCCAGATAGCGTTTGGAAGGGCTTGCCGTGAGCGCCCCACCTACCCCGCCAGCAGCCACCAGTAAACGTTCTTCCCCAGAGCAGTTCATCTCCCGCAAGGATAGGTCTCGGCCAACGAACAGGACTGTGCCGTTCCTGCCGATAACCGGCGACCACCCTTCACCCTGACATAGTGATCGACCGCTATCTTCCAGGGTAAAAGTCAGATCCATGTACGTGGTGGAGTGCAAGAGCGTGAGTGATCCCGAAAGATCAGCCACTCGCCATTCTTCGCTTCCTGACCATTCCTCTAGTTGCACATCCCACCTTTCTGGCCCCTTCTGCGCCGTAGAGTGTGCGCCCACCGCAAGAAGCACGATGGTCACCATGGGAAGAAACACCGTTCTGGTCATGCGCTTCACCACATTTTCACCTCTTTCAAAATAGTCAGCCAAGTTAGTCTCAGTCTAGCTTACCTGCTGGTTTGTGTCAATATAATGCTCTATTCATGTATTGAATGCTTACGGGTCTTGTGTTCTGCCCTTCTCCCTGGCTCGGTCCTGGTGTTGCCGACCGATCTCTGTTTGACCCGGATTCGCCCACAATGCGTGACCCTAAAGGAAATGTTTAGCTATTCGAAGAACAACCGGAGCGGGCTGTTCATTTTTGTTTGGAAGAAAGACGGTGGGCCTCCCCCGACGGTATACAACGCCTACCAGCGCCCGTCGGAGAAAGCCCACTGGGGCCCAAGGCTCAAAAACCTTGAAAAGATCAGCGACTTATGTCACCTTGACCTCTTGACATGAAACCGCTGGGCTTTCACATCAACGAGGCGCCGCCACTTACACATACAGATGGGCCCGCGAATTGGTTCGCGGGCCCATCCGTTTCCTGGGAACGCTGCAGGGCCGGGCTCGCGCTAGACCAGGCGGGTGCCCGTGCGCAGGGTGTTGTGCCAGAGGTCCTGGCACTCCTCGGCTACCTTGCGCCAGTGCGCCCGGACCGGGGCGGGAACATCTTGCTTCATCGAGAGCTGCTGGGCGCCCAGGTGCAAAACGAAGAACAGGTCATCGACGCCCATGCCGTGCTTGTCTAGAAACTGGGTCAGGGCGGACAGATCGCGCTCCTTCGGGTTCATTGCGGTTCCCTCCCGCATGGAATCCATCTCATCCATAGGATACCACAGCCTTTGCCCCGGGCGAAACGGTCCCCGGGTGAAACGGGACGACCACATCCACACGTCTGTCTGGGTGAGAGGCCCCGGAGGAGGCGGTTCCGTTGCAATCTGCCCATGTCGCCCCCAGGGACCGCGCCCTGTTGGAAAAACCTGCTGTGCCCAGATCCAACCAAATGGCAGGTCTGCGGAAACCAAGTGGCGTAAACCTTCGTCTTATACGGGATATGGACGAAGCGAAGGGAGACGCCCGCATGTCGCATTCCGAGAGGGTCGCCCTGCCAGCGGATCGGTCGGACGCTATTGAGCTATTGATGCAGGAGTACGGCACAAAGGTACTCCACCTCGCTTATTACTATCTTAAAGACCGTCATCTGGCGGAAGATGTCGCCCAGGAGGTCTTTATTAAGGCCTACCGCAACTGGGGCTCGTTCCGGGGTGAGAGTTCCGCCTATACCTGGCTCTACAAGATCACGGTCAACCTGTGCCGTGACAAGGCCCGCAGCGCTTGGTGGCGCCGGCTGGTTCCGTCCGATGATCCCCGCTCGGCTCACGACGGCCTCGAACTCTCCACCTCCGAGGAGGATCCGGAGACGGCGGCGATCCTGAGCGATGAGAAGGACCGGATGATGGAGCACGTGATGAAGCTGCCCGACTCCTACCGCGAGGCGATCGTCCTGTACTACTACCAGGACCTCTCCACGGTGGAGATCGCCGAGGTCACCGGGCAGAATGAGAATACGATCAAGACACGGCTGTTCCGGGCCAGAGCGATGCTCAAAGAGCAGTTGCAGAAAGGAGGTGTGGCGCGATGAGCGACCGGTTTGATGCCGAACTGAAGAAGGCGCTGAAGGATTCCACCGCCAGGTCGCTCGAGGGCTGGGAGTTTACCCCGGCTATGCGCCAGACCGTCCTGAAGCGGATCGCTGAGGAGGAGGGGCCCGCTGATCCCGTTCCCGCCCGCCGCTCCCGACCGGTACCGACCCGCCCGCTGATGTGGATGGCGGCCGCCGCCGCGGCCTTCGTCGTCGCCTTCAACATGATGCAGCTGGACCTCGGTTTCGGCGGCGGTGCCGCCAAGCAGTCGGAGGCGCCCATGTCCGGCGCTGCCCGGTCGACTGCTTCCAAGCCTGCCGCCCCTGTGGCAAAGGAGTCACCATCGGCAGAGCATGCTGTGGTCTCGACCCCCGGGACCAAGGGGGAAGAGAAGTCGGGCCAAGGTGCCAACACGGCGGCAACGACCGAGTCGTCGTCGACACTCAAGGTGGCGGCTGCCGACCAGGCGAAGGAGACGGAGTCCGCCGCCATGGCGGCGCCCGCAAGCCCGGCCCGGCTTCATCTGGTGGTTCCAGAGGCAACGGCATCCGACGAGGTGGGAATCGCCCTGAAGGCGCCCGGCGGGCAGAGCCCCGGCATCATGGCCGTGGGCCCCGAGGTGCTTGGCATGGCCCGGACCGGGGCGAATGCGGCGGTCCGAACCCGTGAGACGCTCCAGTTGGTGGATGGTGACGGCGGACTGATCTGGGAAAAGTCGCTCGCAGGCGGCCCGGGTCCGGTGGTGACCCTGAACGGGAAGATCGCCACCAGCGCCGGCAGCGACCTCTACCGCTTCAATACCGAGGGGCGTCAGGAGTTGCGGGTGACCCTCCACGCCGCGCCGGAGGGGATCTTCCTAAGCCCCGACGACCGCATCGCCGCCCTGGTGGGCGATCAGCTGCTGGTCTATGAACAGGGCAAGCTCCGGTTCCGGGTGAACGGTCTGGGTGCAGGGTTCGCCGCCTTCGGCCCCGATGGCTCCTTGGCGGTGACCGGCAAGGAAGGGTTCCGGCTCTTCAGCCGGGATGGCGCCCTTCTCTGGACCGCGCCCCCACCGGGCAACGGCCTGGGCATCACCTTCGCCGGCGGCGGTGAGGTGGTCGTGGCCGACGGGCAGGCGTTCCACCGGTCGGGCCAGCCGCTCTGGAGAGCCCCGATTCGCACGCAGGGCGTTTTCACCCTGGGCGCCGACGGCCCGGTTGTGCTCTGGGACAGCAAGAGCCTGACCCTGGTCCGCCCCGAGGACGGCACCGAGATCTGGACCGCTGCGCACGGCGGCCGGCAGACCCTGCAGGTCGCCTCCTCCGACAGCGGCGACCAGGTGGCGGTTCTGGCCAGCGTCGACGAGGGTGCAGCCGTCTGGGTCCTCAACCGGGCCGGCGGGCAGCGGTACGCCGAGAAGCTCCCGTCTCAGCCCTTGGGCGTGGCGGTGGAGGGCGACACCCTCCTGCTCCTCACGGAGAATGGGGTCGAGAGCCGGGCCCTGCCGCCCCGATAAAGGCAAGGACGACCCGCACTGCCTGCGCAAGGCAGTGCGGGTCTTTCACAATGGATGAACGGTTTACCTCCTTTAGTCGTCTGAATCAACAGACAGGAAGGAGGGATTACCTGTGCAAACCCTGAAGAGTCGGCCGAGAATCGCGTTGCTCGCCTTGCTGCTGCTCCTTGCCAACCTGTTCGGCTGTGCCCAGCCACCCCCTCCGGCCCCGGTCCTCGCCCCCGCCGTGGAGAACCCGACCTTCAGCCGAACCCCTCCGGTGGCGAACTGGACATTTCGTAAGAAGGCCTGGTCTGAGCCGCCCCGGGAGCCGGCGCAGAAGGGCAATCCCTTCGCCGTCGATCTGCGGCTGGCCGACCTCAGGGGCGTGGACCTCCGCCAGAGCGGCGAGGTGCTGATCAACCACGCCCTCTTTGATACCGATACCAAATGGCCGTCGGAAATGCCCGCAAAGTTTGATCCCGCGAAGATCATGGAGCTGGGCAAGAACCCCGGGCTGGGTGTGCGGGCGCTTCACCGTGACGGCGTGACAGGGCGGGGGATTCACGTAGCCTTTCTGGACCAGACGCTGCTGCTGGAGCACGAGGAGTATGCCGGGCGCATCCTGCGTTACGACGAGATCGGACGGGTCGAGACGCAGGCGGCAATGCACGGGGCGGCGGTCACCTCCCTGCTGGCCGGGAGGTCCACCGGCGTGGCGCCCGACGTCATCATCACCTACTACGCCGTGCAGGTTTCTGCGGGCAGGAGCCGGACCTTCACCTACCTGGCCGAGGCGATCAACCGAATCGTGGACGAGAACGCCAAGCTCCCCGATGCCGAGAAGATCCGGGTCATCGGGGCAGCGATCGGCTGGAGTCCCAAGGAGGAGGGGTACGAAGAGATCGACAAGGCCGTCAGGCGCGCCAGGGCGGAGGGCGTCTTTGTCATCTCCTCCAGTGTGGACAAGTACTACGCCTTCAAGTTCCACGGCCTGGGCCGGCACCCCCTGGCCGACCCCGATCGCCACAACTCCTACCGGCCCGGGGATTTTTGGGCGGAGCAGTACTACCGGTCCCCGGAATCATACCAGAAGCAGTTCCTGAATGGCCGGATCCTGGTGCCGATGGACTCGCGGACCACCGCCGCCCCCACTGGAAAGTCCGCCTATGCCTTTTACCGGCAGGGCGGCTGGAGCTGGTCGATCCCGTACCTCGTTGGGGTCTACGCCATGGGGCTGCAGGTCCGACCGAACCTGACACCCGATGAGTTCTACCAGGCGGCGCTGGAGACCGGCTGGTACACCGAGTTCACCCACGACGGCAAGTCGCACCGGCTCGGGCCGGTCATCAACCCGGCGGGAATCGTAGAGCGCCTCCGGAGCCTTTAGGCCCGGCGCAGCGCCTCGCCCAGCCGGTCGATCTCCTCCAGGGTGTTGTAATGGAGGAGGCTGACCCGGACCGCCTCGCCCCCGTACTCAGCGGCCAGCCGGGTCATCTGCCGGATGGCCAGGTAGTTCCCCGTGCGGGCCTCAATGCCGGCCGCCTCCAGGTGGCGGGCCAGATCGCCCGGCGCCCGGCCGTTCAGGTTAAAGGAGATGATCGGCACGTCGGGCTGACCGTAGATCACGGCGCCCTCCACGGCGCTGATTCGCTCCTTCAGGGCGGCAGTCAACTCCTGCTCGTAGGCCCCGATCGCCTGCATGGCCATCCGCAGCCGCTCCCGCCGCGAGGCCGGCGCCTCGCCGCCGGTGACCGCAGCGGCGGCGGTGCCCAGCATCTCCAGGTACTCCAGCGTGCCCAGGAAGCCGGCGGCGCCCTCGTGGTTCTGGGTGCCCAGCTCCAGCTTGGCGGCGTGGGCGGTGCCCAGCTCAAAGCGCCCCGCCTCCCGGCTGACCAGCTCGCCCAGCTGCCAGCCGCCCAGGCGGGCCGGGTTGATGGCGAGGAAGCCCAGGTGCGGGCCGAAGAGCTTGTAGGCCGAGGCGACGGCGAAGTCCAGGTCCCACTCATCGAAGGCCATGGGCAGATGCGGCGCCCCGGCGACGCCATCGACGAAGATCAGCGCCCCCGCCTCGTGGGCCAGCCGGGCCAGCAGCGCCAGGTCGTTGACCACGCCGGTGGCGTTGGAGACCCAGCCGCAGGCCACCAGCTTGGGCCGCCGGGCCAGCAGCTCCCGGTAGGCGGCCAGGTCCAGCCGCCCGTCGGGCCCCAGCGGCACCGCTGCGACCTCGACCCCCCGGCTGGCCATCTCCTCCCAGGGGAGCACGTTGGCCTGGTGGTCCAGGTCGGTGGTCAGGATCAGGTCGCCCGCCTCCAGGTCCCGCCCCAGGTGGTGGGCGACCAGGGCGGTCAGGCTGGTGCCGTTCAGCCCCAGGGCGATCTGCTCCGCACGGGTGCCGGCGAAGTCGGCCACCGCGGCCCGCAGGTCGTAGATCAGCCGCTGCATCCGCTCCTGGCGGGCGAAGACCGAGCCCTTCTGGGCGTTGTGGTGCAGCAGGTGGTCGGTCACCCGGTCGATCGCCCCCCGGGGCAGCTGCGCTCCGGCGGCGTTGTCAAAGAGGATCGAGTCGCCCTGCAGGGCGGGAAAGTGGTGGCGCATGCGCAGGAACAGGTCACCCAGCGGCGTGGACATGCGATAAACTCCTTCCGTATGGGGAACGATGGTACCTTAGAAGTTTGCTCTTCCCGGACCAACTCCTGCGTATTCCCGATGGTTAAGGCTTGCCAAGAGAACCCTTCCTGGGACAGAATAGGGAGGAGGAACGCCGTTATCTCCTCTTCGTGATAGGAGGTCTACCCGTGAACTTCTGGATCTGGATTCTTGCCCTCGCCGCCGCCAGCGCTATCGTTTACTACGCTCTTTCCATCAACGGCAAGGTCGAGCATGCCGGCGGGCATGACGACCACGGCCATGGTCACGACGACCATGGGCATGGGCACGGGCACCACTAGCGTAGCCCACGGTTCTGACTATCGCGACGCCCGCCGTCACGCATGTCGTCACGGCGGGCTTTGCCTCATACGAGTGACCCACTAACCGGCAAGGGAGTTGCATCCAAGGTGGATGTTATCAAGATCTCACCGCGCGGGTACTGCTATGGCGTGGTCGACGCCATTCAGCTCGTCAAGCAGGTGGCCCGGGATCCGAATGCGCCCCGGCCCATCTACGTGCTGGGGTTGATCGTGCACAACCACCACGTGGTGGAGGAGATGGAGTCGCTGGGGGTCATCTCCCTGGACGGCGAGGACCGGCTCAGCCTGCTGGAGCAGGTGGAGTCCGGCACCGTGGTCTTCACCGCCCACGGGGTCTCCCCCGCCGTGAAGGTCCGGGCGAAGCAGAAGGGGCTTCATATCATCGATGCCACCTGCCCCGATGTGACCAAGACCCACCGGCTGATCGAGGAGCTGGTGGGGCAGGGGTATGAGATCTTCTACATCGGCAAGAAGGGGCACCCGGAGCCCGAGGGCGCTGTGGGCGTTGCCCCCGCGCATGTGCACCTTGTGGAGCGGGAGTCCGACCTCGACCGCTTCGCCTTCGGCTCCGACCAGAAGCTGGCGGTCACCAACCAGACCACCCTCTCCCAGTGGGACACCCGTCTCCTCATGGATAAGATCAAGGAGCGCTGGCCACAGACCGAGGTCTACAACGAGATCTGTATGGCGACCCAGCTCCGGCAGGAGGCGGTGGCCAAGCAGGCGCCCGAGGCCGAGTTGGTGATCGTGGTAGGCGACAAGCGTTCGAACAACTCGAACCGGCTGGTCCAGGTCGCCCGTGAGCTTGCCGGCCGGGAGGCCTACCTGGTGGACAACGTGAGCGAGGTGAACCCCGAGTGGCTGAAGGGGAAGAAGCGGGTCGCCGTCACCTCCGGCGCCTCGACGCCTACCCAGATCACCCGCGAGGTGGTCCGGTACCTGGAGCAGTTCAACCTTGAGGTGGAGGAGCGCTGAGGCTATTGCGGACGGAGGGGGAACTTCGGGCCCTGATCAGCCTGCTGGCCGACGAGGAGGAAGGGATCGCCCGGGCGGCCTGGGACGCCCTGCTGCAGGCGGGAGATGACGCCGTTCCCCACCTGCAGGAGGCGTTCAACGCCGCCGATGTCACCCTGCGCGGCCGGGCCCGGGCCCTGTTGGAGGAGATCCGGCTGGGGGCTCTGGAGGAGCGCTGGCGCCAGTATCTCCGGGATCCGGGCGAGCTGATCGACCTGGAGCGGGGCTGCCTGCTCCTGGCCGGTATCACCGGGACCGAGGTGAACGAGCGGTCGGTCCAGTCCTTTCTGGATGTGGTCGCCGGCACCGTGCGCGCCCACATGGTGGCCGCCGGCGGGCTTCAGGCCCTGGGGGAGGTCCTCTTCGACAACCTGGGCTTCCGGGGCGGCGATTTCGACAACCCCGACCATCACTACCTGCCCGCTGTGCTGGAGCGGCGGCGGGGGCTGCCCATCGCCCTGGCGGCCGTCTATATCATCGTCGGGAAACGGGCCGGCCTGCCGGTCTACGGCGTGGCCATGCCCGACCACTTCCTCGCCCTTTACGAGCACGCCGACCAGCCCGCCTATGTCGACTGCTTCAACCGGGGCCAGATCTACCGGTACGAAACGCTGCACAACCTCCTCACCCGCCGCGGGATCTCGTACCCCGATCAGATTCTCGCCCCCTGCAGCCACCGCTTTATCCTCTACCGCATGCTGAACAACCTGGAGCGGGTCTACAGCGACACCCAGAACCACCGCCTGGCCGAGCGCGTCCGCCGGTGGCGGTCGTACATTCAGGTACAGCGGGCGTAGCATTTCCGACAACCTGAAGGCCGGGGGCTGACTCCCCGGCCTTTGCCGCGCTCGCTAGCTATGGTTGACGATGTGCTGAACCCCCGACTGAGGGCTGCGCAGCGCCTTCGTTAGAAAGGCGGGGCGGAGCGGTACCCCGTCCAGGTCTTCGAGGCGGAACCAGCGGAGGTTCAGCTTGTAGGTGCCGTCCACCACGCCGTGCCAGTTTCGGGACTTGTCCAGGATCGCCGGGTCGGTGAACCTTACGGTGTAGTAGAACCCGATCTCGTGGTGCGGGCGCCCATCCAGCGTGAAGAAGTTCTCCACCACCATCTGGAGCGGGCCCAGTTCGATCTCGGTGGACAGCTCCTCGGTCATCTCCCGCCGGAGCGTCTCGGGCGTGGGCTCCATCATGTCCACCCGGCCGCCGGGCAGGAACCAGAAGGAGGGATTCGCCTGGGACTGGCAGAGCAGCACGTAGCCGTCATCCACAGCGATGCCCGCGGCGCGGAAGTTGAAGATCCCCTGGCCCATGTCGACGCAGATCATCATTGGATCGTTTTCCTCCCCGAAACGTTGTTGCGGCTGCCTTACAGGCCGTAAACCCGCCGGATGATTCGGTCGGCCAGCCCGGGCAGCCGGGTCCCGGCCCAGCAGAGCAGGCGGTCACGCAGCGTGGCGTAGACATCGCGCTCGCCCCGCGCCACCGCCCGGACAACCCGCCGGGCCACCACCTCTGCGGGGACCCGGTGGAGTCTCACCTTGCGGATATCCTGCCCGCCCAGGGCGTTGGCCCGGAAGTTCGACTCCGTGGAGCCGGGGTAGACCGAGACCACCTTCACCCCATGGGGCGCCACCTCCAGCCGCAGGGCGTCGGAGATGGCGTTCAGCGCGTGCTTCGAGGCGTTGTACCCCCCTGTGTAGGGGGTGGAGATCTTGCCGAGCACCGAGGAGATCTGCACGATCGTGCCGCCCCCGGCTGCCTTCATGTCGGGCAGGAAGGCCTGAATCACCCGGACCGCCCCCAGCAGATTGACCTCCAGGCAATCGCGCCATCGGTCGAGGTCGAGCGACTCCACCGGTCCGTTCATGCCGACCCCGGCGTTGTTCACCAGCACATCGACCTGGCCCGTGACCGATCGGCTCACCTCGGCCAGACGGGTCACCTGCTCCCCGTCGGTCACATCGGTGGGCAGCGTGAGCACCCGGCCCGCCATTCCCTCTGCCTGCAGGCCGGCGGCCACCTCGTAGAGGAGCGACTCGCTCCGGGCGGCCAGCACCAGGTGCGCTCCCTCCTGCGCAAAGGTCCTGGCCATCGCCCTGCCGATTCCCATCGATGCCCCGGTGATCACCACCGTCTTCCCCGAAAAGCGCATGTGCTGTAATGCCTCCATCTGCCCTGCTCGCGTTCCTTTCCAATTCGGGAAGGCGTCATCCTCCTCCTGCGGATTCCACCGATGAAGGCGTGAACTGGGAGGAAAATCCGCTGTTGCCAGCGAATGTATGACAGGTGGTTCCATGATTTCCGTAAGGAGGGAGAAAGCGGCGTGGGCGAGTTTCTGGTCAACCTCTTCGTCCGGTCGGCAGAGCGCGATGCGGTGGTAGATGCGGTCAAGCCCATCCTCCGTCCGGCCTACGTGCGGGCCAACACCCAGAGCAGGCTGCACCACGAGGACACGGCGCTGTACGTCGCGCCCAGCATCCGCGGGTGGGTGGGGATCTTCGACCTGCTGATGGAGGCGCAAGATGAGCGGCTCTGTGAGCAGGCGGTCCGGGAGCTTTCCGCCTCGCTCCAGACGGTCGCCCTCACCTTCCTCATGCACGACGGGGAGTTCATCCGGTACTGGCTGGCCCGTGGCGGGAGGTTGTTGGACCGGTACCACTCTGCCCCCGACTACTTCGGCCCCGTCACAACCGCTGAGATGAAGCGGTTGCAAGGCAGGCCGGCGATCCTGGCCGACGCCTGCGGCAAGCCGCTGGCGGCCCTCGCCATCGCCCGGACCCTGCGCGACCCCGACTGGGAAGGGCTCGGGAGCGAGATGTTGGAGACGATCTGCGAGTCCCTTGAGATCCCGAACCTGCGGGTGGGGTTCAATACCATGGCACACGATGTCGAGGAGGGCACGGTGGAGGGGTGGGAGGCGTTCCGGGCCGTCAGCCTGCGCGAACTGCTCGGAGCGTAAATGTAGCGATTCCCTCGCCTCGGGCCCGCTTTCCCGTACTCATCCGTTGACTTTACATACTAAATATGGTAGTATTTGGCTAACCAGCATGATGTGTGGCTTGCCCACTCGTATCCTTCGTGGAGGGGGTCGGTTCAATGGCGACGCAGAAACCCGGCGCCGGAGGAGCGCCGCTTTGCCGCTTCTCCCAAGAGGAGCTGCGGACGGAGGCGCTTGTGCCGGTAATCCTGGAGTTCGAGCAACCGCCGGTTGCTGTCTTTACGCGCCAGAACCCGCAAGGGGACGCCGATGCTTACCGCCGTGAACTGGAGGAGCGCCAGGATCAGTTTCTCGCACTCCTGGCCTCCCAGTGCCTGAACGTGCAGGTAGGGGAGTCGAAGGCGGTCGTCGGTGGACCGTCCGGACAGCAGCAGGTGACCATTGCCCACCGGTTTACCGAGGCCTTCAACGGCATCGGCGTTTGGATGCCCGGCCGCGCCGTGCCCTCCGTGGCGGCCATGGCTGGGGTGCAGGCGGTGACCCTCAACCAGGAGCGGGTCTACCTCACCCTTGATCAATCGGTTCCCTTCACGGGAGCGCCCCGGATATGGGAGCGCATGGGCCCCGACGACCTGCCGCTCAAGGGCGATGGCGTGGTGGTGGCCGTGATCGACACAGGGGTTGACTGGTCTCATCCGGCCTTCGGCGGCTTTACCGAGGTGCCCAACGAGAAGGTGGTCCACGTGGCCTCCCTGACCGGAGAGCAGCCCACGGACAACTTCGGTCACGGCACCCACGTGGCCGGGGTCGTCGCGGGCGACATCTCTTACAAGGGTACCCCCCGGGGCGACTCGCTGATCGACGGGGTGGCGCCCCGGGCGAAACTGATGAGCTATAAGGTGCTCACCGCTGCCGGCTCCGGCTCTGCCGCCAACATCGTGCTGGCGATTGAAGACGCCGTTAAGCGGGGGGCGCACGTGATCAACCTGTCGCTGGGCGACACCCAGGGCGATCCCCACAGCCCCGAGGCGTCGGCAGCCAACAATGCCATGCTGGCCGGGGTCGTGGTCTGCGCGGCCGCCGGCAACTCGGGTCCTGCCCCCAGCACCGTTGGCGCTCCCGGGGCTGCCCACCACGTAATCACCGTGGGTGCCTCCACCGACGACGGGGTGACCGCCCTTCAGGCGGTGCTCACGGTGGCCGAGGGCGAAGAGCGGCTGATCGAGATGCGGCTGATGGACGGCTCCGTTGCCCTTCCTGCGCCGGCGATCGAGGCGGGTTATGTCCTCTGCGGGCGGGGGGGCAAGGAATCCGACTTCCCCGAGAGCGTCAGGGGGCGAATCGCCCTGGTGGAGCGGGGCGAGGCTACCTTCCGCGACAAGGCGCTGGGCGCCGAGAAGGCCGGGGCCGTGGCCTGCCTGATCTACAACAACCAGCCCGGCGGGTTCTTCGGCACCCTGGGCGATGATCCAGCCCCCGCCCTGCCGGTGGTGGCGATCAGCCGTGAGGACGGCCTCGCCATGCGGGAGCTGGCCGGGGAGAACGGGGAGTCGGCGGGGAGGCTCCGCCTCGAGCCCGAGGGGATTCCCCAGCCCGACCGCATGGCCGAGTTCTCCTCCCGGGGGCCGAACAACGACGGCTGGATCAAGCCCGAGATTACCGCCCCGGGCGTCAATATCTATTCGGCGACCATCACCCAGGCCCCGAGCCCGGGGGGCGGTATGCCCGACCCGAGCGGATACCTCTCTGCATCCGGCACCTCCATGGCAACGCCGCACATCGCCGGGGCGGTGGCGCTGATCCGGCAGGCTCATCCCGACTGGAGCCCGCTCCAGATCAAGGCAGCCCTGGTCAACACGGCCCGGTTCATGACAGGGCAAGGCACGGTGATGGACCAGGGCGCCGGAGCGCTCCACCTGGAGGCGGCCATCGACACCGGCGCTATTCTGGTGACCGACACCGAGATCATCGTGCCGACCCATTCCTTTGGGCGGGTCGCCCATGAGGGGAAGGAGAAGCAGGTAGAACAGGCGCTCCAGTTGATGGCGCTGCCCGGTGCCTCCAAGCGGCAGCAGTGGAGGCTGTCGGTAGAGCTGGCCTCCCCGGTGGAGGGGCTGGTGGCCACTCTATCTGCGAAGACCGTCAGGATCACGCCGGCCATGCCGGCGCAGTTCCATCTCTCCATTGCCATCGACGGGGCGGTCGCCCCGGACGGTTCATGCTACGGATGGGTGGTGGCCAGGCGGGCGAAGACGACCCTGCGGCTGCCCTTCTATGCCGAGGTGACCCGGAGCCTGAGCGATCAGCCGGCCCAGCCTGCACAGACCCGGGTGACGCCGCAGTTCCCGCCCCAGCCCATCCGCAAGCAGGTGGGGGCGCTCTGCTGCTGCTGAGATTCCTCCGGATCGGAAGGTCCCCGTCCAGGTTTGCAGGGATTCACAACCGAGAGGTTGAAAAAGTATCTATAAGGGGAGTGGATTCGTCCCAACACCGACGCGCTGAGACTTGGCAGAGAGGGAGTGGCGTCACGTGGCAGGATACGAGATTCGGCGCCGGCTCCAGATCTGTGGGGCTAACCAAATGGCACGCCGTCCGGACCTTCTGCGACAGCTGGAGCAAGAAGGGGACGTCATCGAGATCGTCGAGTGCCTCGACCAGTGCACCCGCTGCGAAAACAGCTGCTTCGCACTGGTCTCCGGCAGCTTTGCGTACGCCCAGACTCCCGAGGAACTGCTCAGTAAGCTCCTCTCCCGATAGCGCATCCGCACCTTTAGCAGGGCGCCCATCACGGGGCGTCCTGCTTAAACGTCTGTACAACACGTAGAAGGATTACGGTGGCCCTTCAGGGAAAGATTAGGGAAAGGGAGAGATCGTCCATGTTGAAGAATACGTTTCGCAAGCTGATTGGCATATTGATCCTGTTGGTGTTTGGGGTGGCGGTCTTTCAGTTCATCCGCCAGACAGGTGACAACGAACACGTACTGGCCGCCGTCGCATCCGGCATGTGGCTGCTGGCCTTCTTTGCCGCTGTGATCGGTCTGGCCTGGTGGGTGGACCGTAGAATGAGAAGGCGCGGCGAATAGGGTTTGGAACCAAGGAGGGAGCGAATGGGCCGCATTTTTGCGCCGACGCGTGTCGACAGGTTGCCCAACGGACTGCAGGTACTCACCCGGGAACTGCACCACGCCCCGGTGGCGTCGGTGATGGTCTGGTACGGGGTGGGAAGCCGGAATGAGCGCCCGGGCGTGACGGGCATCTCGCACTTTCTGGAGCACATGATGTTCAAGGGCACGCCGAAGTTCCCCTACGGTGTGCTGGAGGAGGGCGTGAAGCGGCGGGGGGGCATGTGGAACGCCTTCACCTCGTACGACTACACCGCCTATTTTGAGGTCCTGCCCTCCCGGCATATCGAATACGGCCTGGAGGTCGAGGCAGACCGCATGGTCAACATGCGCTTCGACCCGGACCTGACGGTGCGGGAGCGGGGCATTATTGTCAGCGAGCGGGAGGGCTATGAGAACCGCCCGACCTTCTGGCTGATGGAGGCCTTCATGGCGGAGGCCTACCAGGAGTTCCCCTACCGGCACCATGTGCTGGGGACCAAGGAGGATATCCGAGCGATGACGGCAGAGGCGCTGACGGAGCACTACCAGCGCTTCTACCGGCCCAACAACGCCATTTTGGTGGCGGTGGGCGACTTTGAGACCGAGCGGTTGCTGGCCATGGCCGAAAAGTACTACGGCCACCTGCCCGCCGGGGACCCGGTGGAGCCGCTGACCCAGACAGAGCCGGAGCAGACGGCGGAACGCCGGGTGACCGTGCGGCGGCCGGGCCCGAACCCTTACGTGATGGCGGGGTACAAGATTCCCGGCTCCAACCATTCGGACATTCCGGCGCTCCAGGTGCTGGCGACGGTTCTCTCGGGGAGCCCGTCCTTTTCGGCCATGGGCGGCGGTGGCGCCATGGGCCGGTCAAGCCGGCTCTACCGGCGGCTGGTCAACAAGGGCATCGCCACCTCAACCAGCGGCTACCCGTGGACGCTCCAGTACCCGGGCCTCTTCATGCTCTCGGCCACCCCGGTGCCCGGCACCTCGCTGGAGCGGGTGGAGGAGGCGCTCTTCGCCGAGGTGGAGGCGCTCCGGCAGGAGCGGGTGGCGGAAGATGAATTCCAGCGGGCCCTGAAGCAGGTGCGGGCCAGCTATATCTACGCCATGGAATCGGCCATGAACCAGGCGATCATGCTGGGCGCCACCGCCCTTACCCGGGGCGTGGACCGGTTCGACCGGGCGCTGGAGGAGTTGGAGGCGGTCACCCCCGACGACCTCTTGCGGGTGGCGCAGCAGTACCTGGATCCGCAGCGCCGCACAGTGGGCCAGTTTGTCCCTGAGGAGAAGGCCGCGTCGGCGACGGCGGCTGCGCCGAAGGCCACCTCCAGGCAGGAGGCGGCGGTGGAGACCGGCTCGACCCCCGAGTTCCAGAAGGCGGCTGACCGGAAGGTGGCCCGTCCAGAGGCGGGCAAGCGGAACCCGATTCTCGATCAGGAGCGGATCGTGCGGCGGTCGCTGCCGAACGGCGCCACCCTGTTGGTCTACCCGGCGGCTACGATCCCCAGCGCCTTTGTGCGGGTGCAGATGGAGGCCGGGGCGGTGCATGAGCCGCCCGCCAAGGCAGGACTGGCCCAGCTGACCGGCCAGCTGCTCACCCGGGGCTCTGAAGCCTTCACGGCGGAGGAACTGGCGCTCAAGACCGACGCCCTGGGCATGTCGGTCCGGGTCGACGTGGGCCGGGAGACGGCGGTGGCGACCCTGAAGTGCCTGCCGGAGGATCTGCAGACCGGCCTGGAGATCCTGGCGGAGGTGATCCGGCGGCCCACCTTCCCGGCCGATGAGATGGGCCGGATGCGCGACCGCATGCTGGTCGCCGTCCGGGAGGCGAACAACGACACCCGCTCGGTGGCTGCCCGGCAGCTGGCGGAGTTGATCTACCCGGAGAACCACCCCTACCGGCATCCGGTCAACGGGACAGAGGAGAGCCTGGCCGCCATTGCGGGCGAGGACCTGGCCGCCTTCCACAGCGCCCACTACGGGCCGAACGGGGCGGTGATCACCGTGGTTGGCAATGTGGAGCCGGCGGCGCTGGAGGCTGCGCTGACCCGGGCGTTCGAGGGCTGGAGCGGCGGGGAGGGTCGCAAGACGATTCCCGCTGTGGAGCCGCCTGCGGGCAGCCGGACGCACCTTTCCCTGGAGGGCAAGACCCAGACCGACATCGCCCTGGGCTGGCCGCTGGTGGACCGGAGCCACCCGGACTACCTGGCGCTCGACTTCCTGGCCACCCTGTTCGGCGGCAACGGTACCCCGGCCAGCAGCCGCCTCTTCCGGGATGTGCGGGAGAAGTACGGCCTGAGCTACTACCAGTTCGCCTCCTTCGGCGGCTCCAGCGGCCCCGCCGCCTGGACCGCCCACATCGGGGTCAACCCGGCCCGCCTGCAGTTTGCTGTCGAGACGCTCACGGCAGAGCTGAAGCGGCTGGCTGAAGAGGCGATTCCCGGCGAGGAGATGCAGGCACTGCAGGATTTCCTGGAGGACTTCCCGGCGGTGCAGCATGAGTCGCCCGAGCGGGTGGCCGCCCGCCTGGCGGAGGTCGAGCGGTTCAACCTGGGGCTCGACTACGTGGAGCGCTACCCCAAGCTGGTGGCAGCGCTGGCGGCGGGGCAGCTCCAGGAGGTGGCCCGGCGCCACCTCGACCCGAGCCGTCTGACCGTGGTGACCGTGGGGCCCGAGGCAGACGAAGCCACCTCGTAGCAACCGACGGCGCCCGTTTACACAGCGGGCGCCTCCACTTTCGCCTTGCCCAAATCGCGGCAGCCTCCGGCGGCGTCATAAAGGGGAGGGTATGCACCTGAAACCCGTGCAGAGCAAAGGAGAATCTCTATGAGCTATCTCGTGCCGATTGTGATCGAACAGACCAGCAGAGGTGAGCGTTCGTACGATATCTACTCCCGGCTGCTGAAGGATCGGATCATCTTCTTAGGCACGCCGATCAACGATGAGGTGGCCAACGCCATCACCGCCCAGCTGCTCTTCCTGGAGAGCGAGGATCCGGACAAGGAGATCAACATGTATATCAACTCTCCGGGCGGTTCCACCAGCGCCGGCCTGGCGATCTACGATACGATGCAGCATATCAAGGCGAAGACGAACACCTACGCCATCGGCCTGGCGGCCTCCATGGGGGCGGTGCTGCTGACCGGTGGTACCGGGACCCGCTACGCACTGCCCCACGCCCGGGTGATGATCCATCAGCCCTGGGTCCAGGGCGGCATCGGCGGGCAGGTGACCGATATCGAGATTACCGCCCGGGAGCTGCTGCACACCAAGGAGAAGATCGCGGAGATCATCGCCAAGCACTCCGGGCAGCCGGTCGAGAAGGTGAAGGAGGACAGCGAGCGCGACCGCTGGCTCTCTGCGGAGGAGTCCAAGGCCTACGGCCTGATCGATGTGGTGGTCGCTCCCGGGGAGCGGAAGAAGGCGTAAAGGACAAACCGGCTGCAGGGACAACCCCTGCAGCCGGTTTTCTTAGTCCTCATCCTCTGCGGGCGGCGGCTCCTGCGGGGCAACGGCTGCCTGCTCCAGCTGGGGCGGCCTGCGGAGCAGGGTTGCCTGCTCGTAGGCGTAGCCGAGCCTGATCAGGGTGGGCTCGCTCCAGGCCGGGCCGGTCAGGGTGATGCCGAAGGGCCGGCCGTCGCCGGTGTAGCCGGCCGGTACCTGAATCGAGGGGTAGCCGGCCCGTGCGGGGATCCAGCAGCCCCAGGTTCCGGGGAAGAGCAGTGCGTCGAGCCGGTGCTCTTCCAGGGTGGCGTCGATCCCCTCGCTCCTTGTCTGGCGGAGGTCCCGCAGCCGGTCGAGCAGGTACTCCGGCTCGGTCAGGGTGCCGCTGGTCGCCTCGGCCTGGGCCATCAGCTTCTGGCCGTAGCGGAGCATCGCCTCCGGGTTCTCCTCGTTGAAGGCGACGATCTCCTTCAGGCTCCTGACCGGCGCCGCCGGGCCGAGGGAGGCGAGGTACCGGTTGAGCGCTGGCTTGAACTCGTAGACCAGCACGTTCGAATCCCAGTACTTCATGTACTTCAGGTCCGCCGGGTCAACCACCTCGGCCCCGGCCGCCCTGATCGCCCTGACCGCCTCGTCGAAGAGGCGCTGCTCGTCGGCGTCAAGCCGCTCGACCCACGGCCCCCGGGGCACGCCGATGCGGGCGCCCCGCAGGCCGCCCTTGTCGAGGAAGCGGGTATAGTCCCGGTAGGCGCGGCCGGCGCTCACGGCGGTGGCCGGGTCGGCGGGGTCGACGCCCACCAGGGCGCCCAGCAGGGTGGCCGCATCGGCCACAGTGCGGGCCATGGGGCCGGCGGTGTCCTGGCTGAAAGCAATGGGGATGATGCCTGTCCGGCTGATCAGCCCCACGGTGGGCTTGATTCCGACCACCGAGTTGTTGTTGGACGGGCTGAGTATGGAGCCCGAGGTCTCGGTGCCAATCGCCACGGCGCAGAGGTTGGCCGCGACCGCCACACCGGAACCGGCGCTGGAACCGCTGGGGGTCAGCTTGCCGGGCAGGTAGGGGTTGAGCACCTGGCCTCCCCGGGAGGAGTAGCCCGAAGGCATGCCGATGGTCATGAAGTTCGCCCACTCGGTCATGTTCACCTTGCCGAGGATCACCGCCCCTGCCCTGCGCAGCCTCTCGGCCACCGCGGCGTCCCGCGGGGCGTAAGAGGAGGCCAGGGCGAGGGAGCCGGCAGAGGTATGCAGCTTATCGGCCGTGTCGATGTTGTCCTTGATCATCACCGGAATGCCGTGCAGCGGCCCGCGCGGCCCGCTCAGCTTCCGCTCCCGGTCCAGCGCTTCGGCGATATGGAGCGCGTCGGGATTGATCTCCAGAACGCTGTTCAGCGTGACACCTGCCCGGTCGTAGGCCGCGATCCGCTCCAGGTACATGCGGACCAGCTGTTCGGCGGTTAGTGCGCCGGCGCCCATCGCCCTGCTCATCTCTGCAATTGTCGCCTCTGGGAGCAGAAACTCGGTCATGGCAGAATCCCCCTCAGGTAGTGACGATGCAGTACCGCCACCGCCCTGCTGATCAGGAGGTGGCCCTCGTTGTCCTCCATCTTGCGCTCATCTTTGCAGTCGCGGGTCATGATTGCGTAAACATACCCCCGGTCGCCCTTCCAGACCGCACCCACCTCATGGCGGCAGCCAACGAGGATGCCGAGCTTGGCGGCGATGATCAGCTCCGGCTCCCCCTCGGGCGCCGGCTGCTGCGTCACCTCGGGCAGGAATCGCCGGGCGAAGGGGCCCTGTACCCGCTTCATGATCCCCAGCATCGCCTCACAGGCCTCCGGGGTCAGTACCTGGTGATGCACAATCTTGGTCATGAGGGAGCCGAGCTGGGCCGGCGTCGCCTGGTTCTTGGGCCGGTCCGGCTGCGGCTTGTAGAACTTGTTGTAGAGCCGCAGGCCGTGAAGCCCCAGGTCATCCATTGCCGCGTTGACGGCGTCGAGGCCGATCACGTCGATGCAGAGATTGGAGGCTGTGTTGTCGCTGATTGTCATCATAAGCGTCGCCAAGTCCCGGACCGGCAGCCTGATCCCAGGGGAGAGGTCCTTCAGGACACCGGTGCCCGGTACCTGATCCTCCGCCGTCATGGTCCAGAGGGCGTCCAGGTCGACGCGCCCCTCCCCGGCCTGACGAAACAGCTCATACAAGATGGCCAGTTTAATGGTCGAGGCGCTGGGGAACGACTCGTGGGCCGCCCCAAAGGAGAGGCCCTCCCCGCTGTTGAGATCCTGGGCCCATACACCCATGGTGCCGGAGAACCCGGTGGCCAGTGCGGCCAGTTCAGCCATGATGTTCATCTGGCGATCAGCCCCCTCATGTTTTAGCCTACCACAAAAGTTTCGGGCGGCAGAAGAACTTCTCTCTGCCGCCCTGTACTTTATGCGTGTTCGTTGATCGGCTGAACGAGAATAGCGCTTGGCTCCATGATGCAGTGCTGCTCGCACAGGCCGCAGCCGGTGCAAATCTCCGGGTTGACGGTGGGGCGAAGCGCCCCCTCAAGGAAGAGCGCCGTACCCTGGAGCGGGCAGGCGACAAAGCAGGTGCGGCAGACGTCGCCGAGGTGGGCCAGGCACCGCTCGGTGTCGATCACGGCCGTACCCATGCGGACCGGCGCCTCCGGCGCCAGGGTGAGGGCGCCGGTAGGACAGGCAGGCACACAGGCGGGCACGCTGTTCAGGCAGAGGTCGCAACCGTTGGTGCGGGCATCGATGTACGGGGTGCCCAGGCTGAGCCCGTACTCCACATGGGCCAGCTTCACCGCCTGACGCGGGCAGGCCTGCACGCACTGGCCGCACCGCAGGCAGAGCGCCAGGAAGGCGGCCTCGGGCAGGGCGCCCGGCGGCCGGAGCAGGGGGCGCTCCTCCGGTGCGGCCAACAGCGGGCGGGCCGCGGCGAGGCTGGCCACGGCCACCGCTCCGCCCAGCAGGGTGATCGCCTGCCGCCGGTCGTAGCCGGTCAGCCCACGGCCCGGGGCGCCGTCGGGCGCAAAGGACTTCACCGCCCAGGCGGGGGTGAAGTGGAGCGATCCGCTGGGGCACCGGTCGATGCAGAGGCCGCAGTTGGAGCAGTTCCACGGGTCGGCCTGCGCCGGCCCCCGGCCGCTCACCGTCTCCAGGAGGGTCTCCTTCCCGCCCATGGGGCAGGCCTGAATGCACTCGCCACAGTGGTTGCACGCGGTCCGGTCGTGGCCGACCCGCAGCAGGGCCACCCGGTTCAGGACGGAGAAGGCGGCCCCGGCTGGGCAGAGCGACAGGCACCAGCCTCGCCTCAGCAAGAAGAGGTCGAAGGTGATCACGGCGACCACGATCAGCGCCTCGGCCCCGGCGCCGAAGAGCAGCAGGCGCATCAGGGTGGCCTGGGGGGAGAGCCACTCAAAGAGGGCGATCCCGAAGAGGGCCGAGAGGCCCAGCAGCCCCAGCGCAACGACCCAGCGCAGCCACCGGGGCAGCGTCCCCCGTCGGGCAAACCGGGCCACGGGCAAGTGGTCGAGCCACTCCAGCAGGGTGCCAAGGGGGCAGACCCAGGAGCAGAAGGCCCGGCCCAGCGCCAGGTAGAGCAGCAGGACCAGCAGCGCCCCGCCCGCCACCACACCCCCGGCGGCCAGCACCTGGGCCGCCCCGTACGGGTCGGTCAACTGCAGGCCGAAGAGGCGGGAGGTGACAAAGGTGCCGGTGAACCAGGTGATCCCGGCGAGGGGGAGGAGCAGCAGGGCCAGGAACAGCGCCTGGGTGGCGAGGCGCAGGCCCCGCCACCCAAAGCGTTTCAACAGGGTTTGCATGGATCAGGCCTTCTGGACCTTCACGGCGCAGATCTTGTACTCCGGCTGCTTGGAGGTCGCATCGACCGCGTCGTTGGTCAGGAAGTTGCACAGCCGGGCGGGATCGTCGTCGTGCATCAGGAGCATGACCATGCCCTTCTGCGGGACCGCCCGTCCGCCGACCCGCGCCGGTACGGTGATCGAGCCGCGGCGGGTGGTCATCTTCACCTTGTCGCCGCTCTGGATTCCCAGGCCGGCGGCATCCTCCGGGTGCAGCTCGCAGTAGAACTCGCCGGCGCCCTTCATGATCTCCGGCACCCGCTTGGTCATGGTGATGGTGTGCCAGTGCTCCAGAATGCGGCCGGTGGAAAGGAAGAGCGGGTACTCGGCGTCGGGCATTTCGGCGGCAGGCGCATGCGGCCGGGCGAAGATGACCGCCTTACCGTCGGGCTTGCCGTAGAACCTGATCCCCTCGCCCTTCTTCACATACGGGTCGCTGCCCTCCAGGTACCGGATCGGGGTGCCCTTGGGCGCCTGGTCATTGACCGGCCACATGATCCCCCGCTCCTTCTTGTACTGGGCGTAGGGGGCGAACTCGTAGCCGGTGCCCGGACCCAGCCGGCGGTACTCCTCCCAGATCACCTCGTTGGAGGTGTAGCGGCTGAAGAGGTCGGCGTAGCCCATGCGCTTGGCGATCTCCAGCAGAATCCAGACGTCGGGCTTCGACTCGCCCTTCGGCTCCACCGCCTTGGCCATGTGCTGGGTGCGGCGGTCGGTGTTGCCGTACATGCCCTCCTTCTCGCACCAGAGGGCAGAGGGGAGGACCACGTCGGCCAGCTCGGTGGTCCGGTTGTGGAAGGCGTCGAGGCAGACCAGGAAGGTCTTCTCGCAGGAGGCCCGCACCGAGTTCAGGTTGGGCAGGGAGTGGCCGGGGTTGGTGCAGACCACCATGAGCGCCTTCACCTTGCCCGCGCCCGCCGCCTTGAACAGGTCGACGGTATGGAAGCCCGGCTTGGGCGACATCTTCTTGTAGTCGACGCCCCAGACCGCCGCCACCTGCTTGCGGTGCTCCTCGTTGGCCACCAGGCGGCCCAGCGGCAGCAGGTGGGAGAGGGCGCCGCCCTCGCGGACGGTGCCGCAGGCAGAGGGCTGGCCGGTGAGGGAGAAGGGGGAGTTGCCCGGGGCGCAGATCTTGCCGGTCAGCAGGTGCAGGTTGTAGATGGCGTTGTTCAGGAAGGTGCCGATGGTGCGCTGGTTGATGCCCATGCACCAGAGCGACATGGTCTTCTTGCCCTTGGCGCCCACCAGCCGGGCCGCCTCCCGGATGTCATCTGCCGAAAGCCCCGTGATCGCCGCAGCCTTCTCCGGGGTGTAGTCCTGGAGGAACTTCACGTAGTCCTCGAAGGAGATCTTGTCGGTCCCCTTCATGAAGTTGGTGTGCTTCTGAATAAAGACCGGGTCGTGCAGGTTCTCGGCGATGATCACCTGCGCCATGGCGTTCAGGAGCGCCAGGTCGGTGCCCGGCTTGAACGGCAGGAAGAGGTCGGCGATATCGGTCACCCGGTGCTTGCGCGGATCGGCCAGAATCACCTTCACGTCGGTGCCGGTCTGCTTGCGGGTGGTGATCCGGGAGTACGGAATCGGGTGCGCCTCGGCGGTGTTCGAACCGATAATGAAGAAGACGTCGGCATGTTCGATGTCGTCGAGGGAGCCCATCGGCTCGTCCTTGCCGAAGGTGGTGGCGAAGCCGGCCACGGCGGAGGCCATACAGGTGCGTGGGTTGCCCTCGATGTTGTTGGTGCCGATGGCGCCCTTGAACAGCTTGTTGGCGATATACCCTTCCTCGACCTGCGACTGGCCGGAGCCGTAGTAGCCCACCGCGTCGGGGCCGTGCTGCTCCACCGTCTCCTTAAAGGTCCTTGCCACCAGGTCCAGCGCCTCGTCCCAGCTGGTCTCCACCAGCTTGCCGTCCTTGCGGACCAGCGGCTTGAGAATCCGGCCCTCCTCGGTGTTCATGATGCGGTCCAGGTAGTACCCCTTCACACAGAGAAGGCCCTTGTTGATCGGGTTCTCGGTGTCACCCTTGACACCGACGACCTTGCCATCCTTCACGCCGACCATGACGCCGCAGCCGACGCCACAGTACCGGCAGACCGTCTTGCTCCAGGTGGCCCCTTCGACCTCGGGCTTCGCCTTGGGGGCGACGGGCTTCGTGGTGCCGCAGCCCGCGGCGGTCAGCGCTGCCGCCAGGGCTGATGCCTTTACGAATGCACGGCGGGAGAGCTCCATCTGTCTTCCTCCTCAACTTCGTGGATGTAGGTCGGCATGACCGCGTAGATTCCCTCAATCTGGACCAGCCGGTCAACGATGGCGGCAGAAGCTTCAGGGCTGTCGGCTTCCAGCACGCAGACCATCTTCCCGGGCGGGTCCAGGACGACCAGGTCGGAGATGGAAGGGATCGCCCTCAGCTGAGCGGCTACCCCTTTCTCCAGAGCTGGGTTGACCTGCAGGACCAGCCCGCTGATGATCATCGCCGGTCCTCCCGGTCCCCGTGCGGGTCTGTCCAGTGGCAATTGAGGCAGCCCCGGTTCTCCGGCGCCTTCACGTGCTCGGTGTTGGCGTGGCAGGCAATGCAGTTATCCAGGAGCATCTGCCGGTCGGCGTCCTTGAGGGTGATCTTCTCGGGCGTCCCGTTGGTGACCGTCTTCCACAGGTGGACGAAGCCCTTCTCATACTTCTTGGCCAGGCCGTCACCAAAGCCATGGGGCAGGTGGCACTGGGAGCAGGCGACCTCAGCGTGGGCCTTGGACTGTTGGTGTGCGTCGTAGAACTCCTGCATGCTGTGACAGCTGGCACATGTCGCCGGTTCGGCCCCGGAGGCGGTCAGAACCCCCGGCCCGAGGAGAAGGGCCAGGACGAACAGGGCGGCGATGGTGCCGATGATCCACCAGCGCTTCTTCACGCAGATCCCTCCTGAGAGTTGTGGTTGCCCACTTTCAGGGTACCAGTCAGGAATTGTGCTGGTCTTACGCGAACCTTGTGAGATTCTGAACACTGTGAGCAAAATCACACAAGGAAAGAGCGCCCGATGCCCTACTCGACCTCTCAAGATAGTCCTTTCTAACTATTGTCTCGGGTCTTCACCCTATTGGTTCTGTCTCGAACAATTTTGGTATCAAAGGAGGTTCGGGAGCCGGAGCGAAGAATTTCTTACCATGTAAGGAAAGGGGGGCCCTTGTGCGCCCGATTCCCCATGAGAAACTGGATCAGGCGGTATCGCTCCTGTCCCGGTTTGACCTGGACTGCTGGCTTCTGCTCGGGCGGGAGACCGGCGAGCTTTGCGACCCCAGTCTTCATCTGATCCTGGAGCCGGCGGTCACCTGGCAGTCTGCCTTCTTGATCACTGCTGGCGGCGAGCGGGTAGCGATTGTAGGACGCTACGATGTACACAACATCGAATTGGCCGGCGGGTTCACCCGTGTGATCGGCTACGATGCCGACATCGCCGTGCCGCTGCGGGCAGAACTGGCCCGGCTTCAGCCGCAGCGCATCGGCCTGAACTTCTCCCGCGACAATCACACATCCGATGGCCTTACCCTGGGCCTCTACCTGAGCCTGCTCGACTGGCTGAACGGTACCCCATTCCGGGACCGGCTGGTGAGCGCCGACGGGTTCGCCAGCCACCTCCGGGCGGTCAAGTCGCCGGGGGAGGTGGAGCGTGTCGAGGGAGCGATCGCCCTTGCGGTGGAACTCCTCGGCCAGGTGGGCGGGCTCTTGCGGCGGGGCATGACCGAGCAGGAGCTCCAGCGAATGATGCACGACAGGCTGGAGCAGTTGGGAGTGGGTACCGCCTGGGATCACCCCTACTGCCCGGTGGTCAATTTCGGGCCGGACTCGGCGATTGGGCACGCCATGCCCGGGCCGATCCCCCTGGCGCCCGGCCAGGTGGTTCACCTCGACTTCGGGGTGAAGCGCCACGGGTATTGCTCCGACTTGCAGCGGTGCTGGTACCTGGCCCAGCCCGGCGAGACGGAACCCCCCGCCGAGGTGCGCAGGGCCTTCGATGCGGTGGCCGGCGCGATCCAGGCGGCGGCCGGGTACCTCCGCCCCGGACGGACCGGCGCCGATGTGGATACGGTGGCACGCCGCTTCCTGACCGAGGCCGGGTATCCCGAGTTCAAGCACGCCCTGGGCCATCAGGTGGGGCGAACCGCCCACGATGGGGCCACCCTGCTGGGTCCCCGCTGGCCCCGGTATGGGAGCACGGTGGAGCAGCCGGTCCGGGAGGGGGAGGTCTACACCCTCGAACTCGGGGCGATGACCTCCCGGGGGATTGTCAGCCTGGAGGAGATGGTGGTGGTTACCGCTGACGGCTGCCGGTTCCTGGCGGCGCCTCAGCGTGAGCTATGGATGGTCACGCTCTCGTGAACAAAGCTTTCAGCGGTTTGCCTGTACCAGGGTCGCCAAAGCAGTCGACTACCACGGATGAACGAAGGAGGGGTCTCGTTGCGCAGGTCTTTCGCGATCCTGACGATTTTCGTCCTTCTCCTGAGCCTGACCGCCACCGTTTCAGCAGGGCAGCCCGCCGATGATGGCGTCCGTATCCTCCTCTCCGCCAGCAACGCAAAGGCTGCCGGCGTCGCTGTCCGAAACCAGTTTGGCGCCAAGGTCTCGGCCCATGTAACGCAGGCCCAGCTGCAGGCGCTGCAGCGGCGCGGGATCGCCTACGAACTGGTCGAGATCATCGCGCTCGAGCCCGATCCCGGCGTGTCCTCCTTTGACGCCAAGGTGATGAAGCTGACCGATTCTAAGTCTACGCCGCCCACCCAGGTCCCCTGGGGCGTCAAGGCGATCTACGGCGACCCCTCCCTGACCCCTTCCGGTGTCAACGGCGGGGCGGGCGTGGTGGTGGCGGTGCTGGACACCGGCAGCGAGAACCACGCTGACTTCACCCGGGGTGATGGCTCCAGCGTCATCACCGGCTGCGTGGACTTTACGTCTAAGAAGGCCCCCATCATCGAGGGGAGCTGCAGCGACGGCCATGGTCACGGCACCCATGTGACCGGTACCGTCGCCGCTGCCGGCGGTTCCACCGGCCAGGGCATCTTCGGGGTGGCGCCGGGCGCCTCCATCTGGAGCTACAAGGTGATCACCGACAAGGGCGGCGGCTATGCCGACGACATCGCCCTGGGCATCAAGACCGCGGCTGACCGCGGGGCCCAGATCATCACCATGTCCTTCGGCACCTCCTCCATCGTCCCGCTGATCCAGGAGGCCATCATGCACGCCCACAACAAGGGTGTGCTGCTGATCGCTGCGGCGGGCAACGCCGGGCCTGATCCGGACACCATCGCCTACCCTGCCGCCTTCAAGGAGGTGGTGGCGGTGGCTGCCCTCAACCCCGACGAATCGGTTGCCTGGTTCTCCAGCCGCGGGATCACCGACGGCAACGACGGGTCGATCACCGACCGGGAGGTCGAGGTTGCGGCCCCGGGTGTCGATGTCATCTCCACCTCGTACAAGGGTGGGTATACCATGAAGAGCGGCACCTCCATGGCCGCCCCCCACATCGCCGGTCTGGCGGCCAAGGGCTGGGCGGGCACCGCCGCCGAGACCCGCTCCTGGCTGGTGAGCCAGGCGAATGCGCACGACGCCACAACCGGCTACGACATCGCCTCGGGCTACGGCCTGCCGCAGGTGAACGTGCTGAAGCAGGCGCTCTGGGTCGATTAAACCGAACCTTGTCAGGCCCGCCACGATCTGTGGCGGGCCGACTTGTCATATCTCAAACGCGTCTCCTTTCGTCTAAACTGCTGCTTGAGCAAAAGGGAACCCTAGGGGCGAGGGCGAATCAGACTCCTGGTCCACGAGCGCCACCCTGCCTCACGGCAGACCACTGGAAGGATGAGAAGCATGCCGCATCGGGCAACAATGACCTGGAACGGAAACGGATACTCCTTTGACGCCACCACAGGGGGCGGCTTTGAGATGCAGATCGGTATCGATGGCGAGGGTAATCCGGTAGGCGCACGGGCCAAGGAACTGGTAGCCCTCGGGGTCGGGGCCTGCAGCGGCACCAACCTGGTCTCCCTCATGAAGAAGATGCGCCAGCAGGTGGAGAAGATCGAGATCAGCGTCGAGGCCGAGCAGGCTGAGACCGATCCCCAGGTCTTTACCCATGTGATCACGCACTATAAGTTGTATGGGAAGGGTATCGACCCGGCTAAGGTAAAGAAGGCACTGGACTACATCGAAGAGAAGTATTGCGGCGTGCTTCATATGGTGAACAAGACTGCCAAGACGGAGTACGCCTTCGAGATTGTGGAGGTTTAAATGCGTCTGCTTTGGTACCTGCACAACCAGACCAGCCTCTTCACCAAGGTGCTGGTGGCGAACGGCATGATCGTTCTGGCCGGAGCGGTGTCGGCGGTGCTGATCGCCACCCACTTCTGGCAGGGCGAGGCGCCGTCGCCGGCCTGGGAGTTCGCCCTGATCGGCATCGGGCTGCTGGTCTCGCTGGGGGTCAACTACGCTATTTTGCGGGTGGCCTTCCGGCCGCTCTTTACCCTGCAGGCCACCCTGGACCGGGTCCGGCGGGGCGACTTCTCCGCCCGCGTTCCTGCGACAGAGGGAGACCCCGACATCGCCCGGGTCACCGAGATGGCCAACCTCATGCTCGATCGCCTGGCGGAGCATCGCCAGGCGGTGGCCGCCCAGATCCTCCGGGCGCAGGAGGAGGAGCGCAAGCGCATCGCACGCGAGCTGCACGATGAGACCGCACAATCGCTGACCTCGATCGTGGTCAGCCTGGAAGCGGTGGAGCAGCAGTTCGGCCCGGAGGCGATCGACGAGTCGCTGCTCGGCCGTCTGCGCCACACCAAAGAGATCGCCCAGCGCACCTTAGACGAAACCCGGCGGCTCATGTTTGACCTCCGCCCGTCGGTGCTCGACGATCTGGGCCTGGTACCGGCGCTGCGCTGGTTTATCAGCCAGCGGGTGCTCGCGGTGGGGCTGCAGGCCGACTTCCAGACCAGCGGGCTCGATGAGCGGCTGCCCGAGGAGTTGGAGACGGCGCTCTTTCGGGTGATGCAGGAGGCGATTACCAACAGCGTAAAGCACGCCAGGGCCAAGTCGCTCCGGGTCCAACTCAGCCGGGAGGATGACCGGATCGTGGGCGTCGTGGCCGATGACGGGCAGGGGTTTCATCCGGTCCATGTGGCGGGCAAGCCCGACAAGGACCGGGGTCTCGGACTCTTCGGCATGCAGGAGCGGGCAGTGCTGGTGGGGGGCACCGTTACGGTGGAATCAGCACCAGGGCGGGGGACTACGGTTCGGGTCAGCGTACCCAACCGCAAAGGGGGCAGCAACTAGTGGGGAATATTCGCGTTCTACTGGTCGATGATCATGCGATTTTGCGGGAAGGGATTCGCTATCTTCTCTCCGCCAGCGGCGAGGTCGATGTGGTTGGCGAGGCGCAAGATGGTGTCGAAGCGCTGGAGATGGTCGAACGGCTGAAGCCCGACGCCGTGCTGATGGATATCGCCATGCCGCGCATGAACGGCATTGAGGCGACCACCGAGCTGAAGAAGCGGGATCCGAACCTGCCGGTTCTGATCCTCTCCATGTACGACAGCGAGGAGTATGTCCTGCCGATCTTGAGGGCGGGCGCCTCCGGCTACGTGCTGAAGCGGGCCGCTGCGCAGGAGCTGGTCTCCGCCCTGAAGGCGGTCGTGGCCGGGCAGGTGATCCTGCACCCCGATGTGGCCAAGACCGTGATGGAGAATCTGCACCAGGGGCAGGGCAGCGGCCAGCAGCAGGCCCAGCCCGAGAAGCACGAGGGGATGCACCCGGCGCTGGAGCAGCTGACCGACCGGGAGCGGGAGGTCCTCACCCTGATTGCCCAGGGCCTCACCAACCAGCAGATCGGCGAGAAGCTCTTCATCTCGATCAAGACGGTCCAGGCCCACCGGGCCAACCTTATGGAGAAGCTGGACCTGCACGACGCCGTGGAACTGACCAAGTTCGCCATCAAGACCGGTCTGGTTTCATTGGACGATATGTAGGGACGATATCTAGAAGAGATGCCCCGCCGGCACCCGGCGGGGTTCTTCACAGGAGGCTCTCATGTCAAAGTCGCTGGGTGCTCAGTTAAACGAGGATCTGCTGCAGAAGCTGGAGGGTGGCCGCCTCTTCCGGGAGGGCGGGCTTGGGCTTGCCGTTCTCACGGTGGACGAGACCGGCTGGCCTCACGTGGCGCTGGCGCCGGGGGCCGTAGCGGTCCGCCCGGAACGGCTCGTAGTGGCCCTGGGCGGCGCCTCCCGGTCGCTCCGGTATGCCGAGCGGGAGGGGAAGGTCACCTTACTCGTGGCTGGTCCCGATACCCTCTACTACGTCAAGGGACAGGTCCAGGTGCTTCGCCGGCAGATGAATGTGATCCCGCAGGAGGCGGCGATGCTGGTCCGGATTACCGAGGTGCTCTCCGACATGGAGTCCTTCGTGACGATCACCGGCGGGATCAGCTATCGCTATGGGGTCATGCATGAGGACTATATCAAGGTAATCGGCGCCCTGCTGGACGAACTCGAGACGCTGGCGGAGGAGAATTGAGATGCGCATTGTCGTAGGCATCAGCGGCGCCTCCGGCGCCATCTATGGGGTTCGCATCCTGGAAACACTGGCGCGGGTGGGGGTGGAGACCCACCTGGTTATGAGTCAGACAGCGGGAGAGACCATTGAGTTTGAAACCTCCTACAAGGTGGACCAGGTAATCGCCATGGCAACGAAGGTCTACCCATTCCACGATGTGGCCGCCGCTATCTCCAGCGGCTCCTTCAAGACAGACGGCATGATCATTGCGCCATGCTCGATCAAGACCCTGGCGGGCATCGCCAACTCGTATAACGACAACCTCCTGACCCGGGCAGCCGACGTGTCGCTAAAAGAGCGGCGCAAGCTGGTCCTGATGGTGCGGGAGACCCCGCTCCATTTGGGCCACTTGCGCCACATGGTGGCGGTCACGGAGATGGGCGCTGTGGTGCTGCCCCCCATGCCTGCCTTCTATCACAAGCCCCAGACGCTCGACGACATCGTCAATCAGTCGGTCGGCAAGGCGCTCGACCAGTTCGGCCTGGACGCCTCGCTCTTCAAGCGCTGGACAGGCCTGCACAGCTAGAGCGTCCGCCAGGGGCGGGCATAGGCGGTAGGCCCTGGGCCCCGCGATGGGCGGACATCGTAGACCAGTCCCTCGTAGAGCACCGTCAGGTTCCCCAACGAGACGGCCCGAACCCCCGGCAGATACTCCAGATCGTCCACGTCAAACCCGGGTTCCACGCCAATGGCCACGGTTCGACCGTTGAGCAACTTCAGGTGGATTTCCTTATACACCGTTCGCTTACCCCCCTGTGCGTGCAAATCCATCAGGAAAATCAGATCAGACTTTCTGAGGATGGCAGGAACTTCCATTTCCTGTGCCGAATGATCCTGTACAGGAAATGGGGGGATTGGGCGATGATGGAACAGAAGGTGCACGCTGAACTGTGGGACCTCGTGGAAATTCCGGTGCCGGGTGACGCGGACTTCTATACACAGTATGCCCGGCTGAGCGGTGGACCCGTCCTGGTCTTGTTCTGTGGAACGGGCCGAATTGTGGTGCCGATTGCCCGACAGGGCATACCGGTGATGGGTATGGAGACCGATGCTGCCATTGTGGAACGGGCAAAACGGAAGGCGCAGGAGGCCGGGGCGAACAAGGCCCTCTTCGTCCGGGGCGATCCGACCAGCTTTCTCAGCAGTTCCAAGCACAGCCTGGTGATGATTCCCAACGGGGCGCTCTCCCGGCTGCTCACCGTGGAAGATCAGCGCGCCTGCCTGATCGCCGCTCGCAATGGGCTCGCCCTCGGCGGCAAACTGCTGCTGGACCTCCCCATCTTGGACCGGGCCAGCTTCACCGAAGAGGAGCCGCCAGTGGTACGCCAGCTGCCGGGTTCACAGGCGCGGCAGGCGATCATCCATCGGAGCCGGCACTTTGATCCCACCCGGCAGATCGTGGAGGAACTGGTGGCGTGCGAGTTCGTCGAGGAGGGCGAGGTGGTCCGCAAGGAATACCTCAGCCAGGCGCGCCGCTTTGCCACGCCGGCCGAGGTGATGCTGCTGCTGGAGGGGTGCGGCTTTGCCACCGTCACCTATGGCGACTTCGACCAACACCCGTTCCTGCCAGGAGCAGGAAGGCTTGTGATCGAGGCAAGTCGCCGGTAAAGACGGGCATCATAGGTGTGTGGGAAGAGGGGGAGTCTCCGGTGTGAGTCCCTCTTTCCCCGCCTATTGCGTTGTGCGAAAGATTTTCTTGCTCTTTGGTCTTCAGTCTTTGTCGATTCCGGATATAATGGAATGCAAGGCGACCGCACGATTTTGCAGGGCTGGATATCCGAATGTCCATGAATAATGCCAAAGTATACGGGTACTAGGGTGCGGAGTGGATTGTGCAAATGTTAGACCCATGGTACAGTTTTGCATAAGAGGAGAGGAGGCGCCCTAAGCCATGAAAGTTATGATTGTTGACGACCACCTGATGCTTCGGAAGGGCGTGTTGAGTATCCTTTCTAACAGCGACCTTGAGGTGGTCGGCGAGGCGTCCAATGGCCAGGAGGCCCTGGAGTTGGTCCCCAAGCTGAAGCCGGACCTGGTCCTGATGGATATTAACATGCCCGTCCTCGATGGTGTCGAAGCAACGAAGAAGCTGAAGGCGGCCAACCCCGATCTCAAGGTGGTCATTCTGACCGTCTCCGAGATTGACAAGGATCTGTTTGAGGCGATCAAGGCCGGCGCCGACGGCTACCTCCTGAAGAACCTCGGGCCCGAGGAACTGGTGGCCTGTCTCCGCTCGGCTGTCGCCGGCGAGGCTCCCATCTCCTCTGTCATGGCGGCCAAGATGCTCAAGGAGTTCCGTCAGCCCCGCACCGGTCCTACCGGCAAGGAGGACGGCCAGCAGCTCTCACCCCGCGAGATCGAGGTGCTGCGACTCGCCTCTACCGGCCTCACCTACAAGGAGATTGCCGCCAAGCTCTACGTGGCGGAGTCCACGGTCAAGAACCACATGCGGCATATCCTGGAGAAGCTGCACCTCCGCAACCGTTCCGAGGCGGTGGGCTACGCGATCCGCGAAGGCCTGGCCGGGGATCCCTAAAGCCATTGTAAGCAAGACCACCCGCGCGCGTGCGGGTGGTCTTTTCGGTTCCCGCCCGAGACTCTCGGCAAAAGACCCCACTCTCGCGCCCACTTGTGCGAAAAGGTCTACCATAGAATCGGGTAAACGGGGGATTCCCGGTCTATGGAAACCACAGCTATGATGCAAGTGTAGGAAACCCATTCCGTGGGCGATGGTTAGCGTAGAGGAGGCGACGGTCCGTGAAAAAGGTGTTGCTGGCGACTGATGGCAGCGAGGGTTCCCTGCATGCGGCCCGCATGGCAGGCGAGCTTTGCTGCATGCAAGATACACAGGTGATCGTCCTCTATGTCGCCCATATTCCGCGTGCCTACTACTTCACCGACGAGTTCGGCAACAAGGTGACCCCCGAGGTTCCGATGGATGTCATGATCCGTCGGACGGCCGAGCCGATCCTCCGCAAGACGCTCTCCGCGCTCGGGGTGCCCGAGGAGCGGGTCATCACCGAGGTGCAGGTGGGCGAGCCCGCTGAGGAGATTGTCGACCTGGCTCGCCTGGAGCATGTCGACCTGATCGTCATCGGCAGCCGCGGCCTCAGCCCGCTCAGGGAGATGCTGCTGGGCAGCGTCTCGAACCGAGTGCTCCACACCGCTCCCTGCCCGGTCCTGGTGGTCCGGTAACCCCCTCCCACCCGGGAGCGTGGCAATATGAGAGAGCCCCCTTCCTCCGGTCTCCCCTGCCGGATGAAGGGGGTTGCTTGTTTCGCAAAAGGAGTTTCTTCCGGCAGGCAAGAACTTTATGGTGTGAACCATCGCGAACAAGGGGGATTGCACGTGACCGTCGCCATCGACTTTTCCAAGTACCATCGCTATGATGAACTGGTTCAGCACATGCAAGAGCTGGTGGAAGCCTACCCCAACCTTGCCCGGATCTACTCGATCGGCAAGTCCTTTGAGGGCCGGGACATCTGGGTGGTCGAGATCACCAACCACGAGACCGGCGACCACAACGACAAGCCGGGCTACTATATCGATGCCAACCTGCACGCCGGCGAGGTGACAGGCACCGCCTGCGCCCTGTACACCATTCATCACCTGCTCACCCGCTACGGCGCCGACGAGGAGATCACCCGCCTGGTCGACACCACCTCGTTCTATATCATCCCGCGCGTCAGCCCCGACGGCGCCGAGAAGTACCTGACCAGCCCCTACTTCCTGCGCTCCTCGGTCCGGCCCTACCCCTTCGAGGAGGAGCAAGACGGCCTCTACGCCGACGATATCGACGGCAACGGGCTGATCCTTCAGATGCGGGTGCCCGACCCCGATGGCGAGTGGAAGGTCTCCGCCAAGGACCCGCGCCTGATGATCCCCCGGCTGCCGCACGAGTTCGGCGGCCAGTACTACCGGCTCTACCTGGAGGGTCAGATCCGCAATTATGACGGGGCGGAGATCAAGGCGGCCCCGCATAAGTGGGGGCTCGACCTGAACCGTCAGTTCCCGGTGGGCTGGGAGCCCGAGGCGAAGCAGCCCGGCGCCGGTCCCTTCCCGCTCTCTGAGCCCGAGACCCGGGCGGTGGCCGAGTTCCTCCTGAACCAGAAGAACATCACCGGTGGTCAGTCGTACCACACCACCACCGGCATCATCCTGCGGCCCTCTTCGTTCCGCTCCGACAAGAAGATGAACCCCCGGGACCGGGCCGCCTTCACCGCCATCGGCCGGGTGGGCGAAGAGGTGACCGGCTACCCCTGCGCCTCGGTCTTCGACGGCTTCGCCTACAACCCCGACAACCCGATCAAGGGCGTCTTCCTCGACTGGACCTACGACAACCTGGGGCTGATCCTCTACTCCACCGAGCTGTGGGACCTGCGAGTCCGGGCGGGCAACGACCGGGTCCCCTTCCTTGACCCCTGGAAGAACCGCGACCCCGAGCAGGAAGGGCTCAACATGCTGGCCTGGAACGACCGGGAGCTGGCCGGCGAGGGCTTTGTCAACTGGTACGACTTCGACCACCCGCAGCTGGGCAAGGTGCAGCTGGGCGGTTGGAAGATGAAGGAGGTCCTCCAGAACGCCCCGCCCAGTTTCCTGAAGGCCGAGGCGCACAAGAACTGCGTCTTCACCCTGAAGCACGCCGGCGCCGTGCCGCGCATCGCCATCGAGAAGGCGGTGGCCGAGCACCTGGGCGACGGGGTCTACCGGATCGAGGTGGTGGTGAAGAACAAGGGCTACCTGCCCACCAACATCACCGAGATGGCCAAGCAGAACAAGACGGTCAAGCCCGTCACCGTCGAGCTGTCGCTGCCCGAGGGGGCGGAGCTGATTCTCGGCAAGGTGAAGGAGGAGGCCGGCCACCTCGACGGCCGTGTGATCGCCCCGGGCCTGAACTTCTACCCCGGCAACCTCTCCACCGCCAAGGAGAAGCGGCTGGAGTGGGTGGTCAAGGCGCCCAATGGCGGCGACCTGGCCGTGAAGGCGGTCTCCGAGAAGGCCGGCAAGGCTGCCACCACCCTGGCGCTGCGGGCGGAGGTGTAGCCAATGACCACCATGACGCAGGAAGAGGCGAGGGCGATTCTCGCCACCTACCGCTCCGACAAGTACCAGCGCTACGCCGAGATCGAGTCCTTCCTGAAGGCCTGGGCGGCGCTCTACCCCAACCTCTGCAAGCTGGAGTCGCTGGGCCAGTCGCCCGAGGGGCGCGACGTCTGGCAGGTCACCCTGACCAACTTCGCCACCGGCGACGACCTCGCCAAGCCAGCCTACCATATTAACGGCCAGCACCATGCCGGCGAGGTGACAGCGGGGGCGGTGGCGGTCTACACGATCCACTACCTGCTGACCCACTACGGCTCCGACCCGCAGGTGACCGAGCTGCTGGACACCCGGGCGGTCTACGTGCTGCCCCGCATTGCGGTTGATGGCGCCGAGTGGTATTTCGACAACCCGCAGCTCGTCCGCTCCAGCCCGCTGCTCTACCCGCACCCCGAGGAGCCCGAGGGGCTGCGCCCTGCCGATATCAACGGCGACGGACACATTTTGATGATGCGGATTCCCCACCCCCAGGGCGACTGGAAGATCTCCGCCAAGGACCCGCGCCTGATGATCCGCCGGCGGCCCGAGGACAGGGAGGGCACCTTCTACCGGCTCTACACCGAGGGGCTGATGCAGAAGCGGACAGAGAAGGGGCTGGAGGTCGCCTACGACGGCCGGGCGATCACCGGCGACCCCGGCGGCCCCTACGCCCGGGAGCGGGGCTTCGACTTCAACCGCAACTACCCGACCAACTGGAAGCCCCAGCACCGGCAGTCGGGTTCGGGCCGCTACCCGTTTGACCGGGAAGAGGTCCGGGCGATGGCCAAGTTCTGGCTGAGCCATCCGAACATCGGCGGCGCCATGTCGTACCACACCCGCTCGGGCATGAACCTGCGCCCCTCGCCCCTGGTGGGCGACGACAAGATGAACGGGTTCGACCTGGCCATGTACAAGCGGATCGGCGAGGTCTGCGAGCGGATCACCGGCTACCCCACCGTCTCCGTCTACGAGTACTTCACCTTCGACTACAACCCCGACCGGCTCGACGTCGGCTCCTGGCTGGAGTGGTGCTACGACGAGCGGGGCGTCCAGGGCTTTGAGATGGAGCTGTGGGACTTCCCCTATATCTGCGGCGTCAAGAAGCGGCCGTTTAAAGAGCTGAAGAACCTGACCGACGAGCAGCGGGAGGAGGATGCGCTCCTGCAGCTCCAGTGGAACGACAAGGAGCTGGATGGCGCGGGGTTCATCAACTGGACTCCCTTCGAACACCCGCAGTTCGGCCCGGTGGAGATCGGCGGCTGGGAGCCCAAGTACGTGGGGCAGAACCCGCCGGAGAAGCTGCTGCACCAGGAGTGCCACAAGAACTGCCTCTTTACCATCGAGCACGCCCTGGCCCTGCCGCTGCTGCGGATCGGCGAGGTGCGGGTGAAGCGGCTGGGTGAGTCGCTCTTCGCCGTCGCCGCCCAGGTCTGCAACCATGGCTTCCTGCCCACCCAGGTGACCCAGGTGGCGGTCAACATGAAGGCGACCCAGCCCGTCACCGTGGAGCTGAAGACAGCGGGCCGCGTCGCCGGCGGCCGGCCGAAGCAGGAGCTGGGCCAGATCGCCGGGCGCGGCGAGGGCGCCCTCACCTTCTGGGGCAACGGGATCTCGCCGTCCACCGAGCGTTGGGCCGAGTGGGTGGTGGCAGCCCCCGCGGGCTCCGAGGTGACCATCGCCGTCGAGCACGACCGGGGCGGCAAGGTGAGCCGCACCATCACCCTGGAGGGATGAGCATGTCCCTGATCGACTCCTTTGACCCGGGGCGCTACCTCCGGTATGACGAGATGACCGCCCTGCTCCAGGAGCTGGCGGCGGCCTACCCGACCCTCTGCACCCTGGAGGAGATCGGCCGCTCCGATGAGGGGCGGGCGATTCTCGCGGTCACCCTGACCAACGCCGCCACCGGCCCGGCCGCCGAGAAGCCCGGCTACCTGGTAGACGCCAACACCCACGCCGGCGAGGTGACCGGCGGAGCGGCGGCGCTCTATACCATTCACCACCTGCTGACCCGGTACGGCCAGGAGCCGGAGGCCACCGAGATTCTGGACACCCGGGCCTTCTACGTGATCCCCCGCATCGCGGTGGATGGCGTGGAGCTCTACCTGACCGACCCCGCCACCCTGCGCTCCAGCCCCAAGCGCTACCCCGAGCCCGAGGAGCTGCCCGGCCTCTACCCGAAGGACATCAACGGCGACGGGATGATCCTGCAGATGCGCATGGCGCATCCCGACGGCGACTGGAAGGTCGATGAGGTCGACCCGCGCCTGATGGTCCGCCGGCGGCCCAATGACAGGGAGGGCGCCTTCTACCGGCTCTTCAGCGAGGGCGAGATCAAGGGCTGGGATGGGAGGACGATTCCGCCCCAGCGCCGCCCCATGGGGCTCGACTTCAACCGGAACTACCCGGCGTTCTGGAACCCCGAGGGGAGCCAGCCCGGGGCGGGGCGCTACCCGCTCTCGGAGCCCGAGACCCGGGCGGTGGCGACCTTCATTCTCAGCCATCCGAACATTGGCGCCTACGTGGCCTACCACACCACCGGCGGCGTCCTGCTGCGCCCGCCGTCGAACGGGGGCGACGACAAGATCGGCCAGGCCGACCTGGAAGGGTTCAAGCGGATCGGCGAGATCTGCACCCGGGTGACTGGCTACCCCTGCAAGTCGACCTACGACGCCTTCCACTACCCCGGTCAGCAGGCGCTGGTCAAGGGGGCCGATGACTGGGCCTACGAGCACCTGGGAATCCAGGCCTACTGCTTCGAGCTGTGGGACCGGGACGGCCGGGCCGGCGCCCGCGGCTACGCCCAGGGCGGCGTCAAGGCGCTGCTGAAGCTGACCGAGGCCGAGATCATCGAAGATGAGCGGAAGCTGCTCAAGTGGAACGATGAGGCGCTGGGCGGGAAGGGGTTCATCAACTGGATGCCCTTCGAGCACCCGCAGCTCGGCCCGGTGGAGATCGGCGGCTGGGACCACAAGCGAGCGGTGCAGAACCCGCCCGAGGGGCCGCTCCTGGTGGAGGAGGTCACCAGGGCCGCCGCCTTCACCTTCGAGCACTGCCTCGCCACCCCCCGCCTCGCCTTCGGCAAGGTGGAGGCGAAGGGGCTGGGCCCCAGCCTCTACGAGCTGGCGGTGGAGGTCTGCAACACCGGCTTCCTGCCCACCAACGTCACCCAGATGGCGGTCGAGCAGAAGCGGTCCACCGGGGTGAAGCTGACCCTGCAGGGCGCCGCTGTGGTCGCCCAGCGGGGGGCCGAGGTGAAGAACGGGGCCTACGAGCTGGGCGAGATCGAGGGCTGGGGGAAGAACGGCCAGCGCTGGGTCATCTTCGTGGTGCGGGGGCAGGCCGGCCAGGCCGTCAACCTTACCGCTCGTCATGAGCGGGCGGGGGTTGCCCGGAACCAGATCACCCTGGCGTAAGGAAACGAGACCCGCCCACACCCTGCGCCATTCTTGCGTAAGGAGGGAAGTATGTGAGGCAGCTGTGGTGGGATGCGAGGCTCTCAGCCATCGAATCGCTCCTCGGCAAGTCGGAGGAACTGGTGGGCCATGCACCGATCCCCTTCGAATTGGGACCGGAGGAGGGTGGCGCAGCCGATGTGATCTACTTCAAAGAGGGGATCCCCGGTGTTGTTGCCGTCACTGCTGAGCTGATCGGTCGGGATGATCAAGTGCCTAACGCTCTGGGCAACTACGAGCTGGCGATCTGTCACCGCGACGCAGATGATGTCTGGGGGCCGGACCTGATCAGCCGCCTTGCCTACTACACCCTGGAGGCGGAGCTGAATCCGGGCGAGACGATGGAGATCGGACCGGCCGCCCCCGACGGCGCTACCATCACGGCCCTCATGTTCACCGCCTTTGGCCGCTTCCAGGTGCGTGACCGGGCCGCCGGTCTCCTGCTCTGCATAGGGATCACGGCGGATGAGCTGGACGCGTGCATGAATGGCGAGCAGGAGCGGGTGGAAGCTGCGCTGAAGGCGTCCGGCGTCTTCCCCTACACGGATCTTTACAGGCCCTCCGTGCTCCGCACATAACAACAAAGCCCGTGGGGAACTCCCCGCGGGCTCGCTCTTTCCTAGTGCCAGAAGGCGGTCAGGTGGTCAGCGGCGGTCCGGCCCTGCCGCAGGCCCGCCTCCAGCGATGCGGTCCGGCGGGTGGCGTCCATCATGCTGGGCCCGAAGACCTCCAGCGCTTCCCGGTCTGGCAGGACCGGCTCCACCTGGGCCCCGGCGGCCCGGAGCCGCTCCATCTCGGCGATCAGCTGCCGGTGGCCCAGCGGATGTCCCACCGAGGCCATGGGGGCGATCACCAGCACCTTCTCATAGCCGGCGGCCAGGTCGGCGTTGGTGCCGGAGCGAACCCCGCCGTCGATGTACCGGTGGCCGTTGATCGTGACCGGCGGGAAGAGGCCGGGCACGGTGCAGCTGGAGGCGACAGCCTTCGGCAGCTCCACGTTTGAGCCGCTCTCCCAGACCGTGAGCTCTCCGCTCACCGCATCGACCGCCGTGATTTTCAGCGGTTTGGCAGGCCAGGGGACGCCCCCCAGGGTCTTGGTGAAGACCCCGAGCCACCGCTCCTCGTCCATGGTGCGGGCGACAAGGGCGATGGCGCCAAGCTCCCGGCGCAGCTCCGGGGTTACGGTCTGCGCCGTGAACCACTTCTCCAGCACCGCCGTCACCGTGGCCGGGTCGGTGTGCTGGTCGAGGCCTGAGGGCTTGTCTCCCTCGGCCTGTTGGGCGGCCAGCATCAGCTTGGGGTCGAGGCTGAAGGCCAGCTGTGTCCCGACCACCGAGCCGGCCGAGGTGCCCACGAACAGATCCGCATCGCTGAGCTGAATTCCGCCCTCTGCCATCGCCGCGGCCAGCCCCGTCATCCACGCGATCCCCAGCGTTCCCCCGCCCCCCAGGACCACCGCTCGCCTTGCCATCACCCGCAGCCTCCTCTTGCACTGGGAATGAATTGGATCAGGTGGTATCAGAATAGCACGACAACCGGGGCCTGCTCAAGCAGGACAGAGGAGCCACCGACCCCAAAAGGCCGGTGGCTCCCTCCTTCACTCCGCGATGGTGAACCGCCAGGCGCAGTAGTACTCCGGCGGATGCGGGTCCGGCGGGCAGGAGATCACCTCGGTCTTGATCCGGGGATCGATGGTCCGGGCGAAGCCGGCGTACTCCACCAGCCCCACCGACTTGCAGGGGAAGGGGGGCAGCCCCTTGCGCTCCCGGGCCTCCTGCACCCGGCACCGCTTCATGCGAAAGATCAGGGTCCGGTCGTCGGGCCGCTCGGTCTCCTGCTCGTTGACCAGGGCGTAGAGCCGGAACCGGAGCGCCTGGGCGAGGCCGTCCAGTTCGGCCTGAGCCGGGAGGTTGAGAATCCGGCGGATGCGGTCGCCCTCGATCACGGTGAAGCGCTCCCAGGCCTGGGCGTCCAGCCGGATCGCCTCCTCCATGCCGTGGGCAGCCTCCACCGCCTGAAACCAGAGCCCGTCGTGGGCCAGCCACCGCTTGGCGAAGTCGGTGAGCAGGTCGAGCAGCTCCTCCCGGGTCAGGTCCTGTATCTCCCGCATGGTGGCGCCTCCCTCGCTATATGATACCCTGCCAGGTATAGTTCGATTGTAGCAGGCAGGGGGAGGGGTGGACACCCACAGGAAGAGCCATTTGTGGGGTAGACCCTGGGGGGCAGGGGCGTTACCGCATCAGACCTGTGTGGGTCAGATTCACCTCTACGGTCACGGTCACAGACAGGTCGGGGTACCGGTCATTCCAGTCCGACTGAACCTGGCGCCAAAGCGCTGGATTAGCCCGGCGTAGGGGCCGGCGCCTTGGCTTCCCCTGCCAGGCGCAAGGTCAGTGTAGTCGGGAGTGCGTCGTGGTTGAAGCTGAGCACAGCCACGTAGAAGCCGGTGAGGCCCAATGAAATGGTCGTAGCAAGGTAACGGACCCATCGGATGAAGGTGGTCAGGGGCCATCCCTGGTAGTAGTCCTCACTCACCTGCAATAGGGGGTAAGGGTGATGGGAGCGCTCAGGACAAACGGAGTTCCGTCCGTCACAATGGCAATGCGTCCCTCCAGCAGGTTGCCGCAGGTTATGTCGACCCGTTCGGTGGCCTGGACGGTGGGAAAGACCGTGTACGGATTATCTCTCAAGAACTCCTCGATATAGCCGCTTTCCAGTACACCATCGATGTCGATCCGCTCAAGTCGGGCAACCACTTCCTGTACGGTTGCCTCTTCTGCCACCCCTTGCAGATAGAGCACGGCGACCCGAGTGTGGGTGCGCTTCCCAAGTGAAACGTACCTGACCCGGAGCGCAGGTGTCTGGATGCGGCTCCGCAGCAGTGCTAAGTTCCGCTCCAGGTTCTCCACAAAGCCTTCACGCGAGCCCCTTACCACCGGGCTGGACTCGGGTTCGGCGACAGAGCGGCCGATGTCGTTCGTGGGCAGCGAGAGAATCAGCGCTTCGGGTCTGGTTCGAGGGTGAACGCCACCGAGCCGCGGGCGAGCGGCTCGATCACCTGCCTGTCCAGGGCGTTCTCGTCGACGTTCCCCTGCAGGTAAACGACAGCCGCTGCCTGCTCGGCGCTAAGCCCGAGGCGAAACCGCCGGATGACCAGATCTTCGGTGTGATGGTAAAGCCGCTGGAGCGCCTGCAGATTCTCTTCGAGGCGGGGGCCAAGAGGTTGTCCTGATTCCTGCCGGCCTTGGCCCGGAAGTTTAGCCATGGGCCTTGCCTCCTGCAGGGCGATATTCGTGGAGACCCCGCAGCATGGCGACTTCCAGTAACTGCGTGATATCGGCAAAAACGTATCTGGACCAGATCAGAATCACCCCTGCCAGCAGTCCGATCACCAGCTTGCGCCGCTTCAACCCGAGGCTTACTCGAATGGAGCGTGCGGCTCCCCAGACAGCAGACTAATTTTGACGTACATAGAGCCCAACCAGAGCGCCACCAGGATCCATTCCACACGGGTCAGGAACTCAGCCTCCCTGACCATGCGGAAGGCGGTGAGGGTGGGAAGGATCTCCCGGTCAATCAGGTGCGGTCCCATCATGGCAATGAGCATGGCCGCCCCGAAACTGACCATCGCGGCGTTAATCACGGTGGCTACCCACATGGATTTCAGAGCCGTCTGCGGCTCCCGCAGGCAGGGCATGGCCGGCATGACCGTCCAGGCGATCAGCGAGCCGTCCCAGTACCTCCATCCCGCCAAGCACGCCGCTCAGCACCAGGAGAATCATGAGGAGGCTGATGGCGAGTGCAGGGGTATCCGGCAGCATGGTCAGGAGAAATACCTCGGTGAAGACGTGCAGTGCAATCGCGCCCAGGTGGAGAAAGAGAAGGGCGTAGATCAGGTTGACTGCGCGTCCGACCCACGGCCCCAGCACCTTCATATTGACGGTGAAGAGCGTCCTACCGGGGAAGCGCGCTAGCAAGTGATAGGGGACGAGCGCAATGAGAAACGCCGTGCCTGCCGCCAGCCACGCGGAGATCCAGGCGTCTCGCGTGGCTGGGGCGCCCGTCAGAATGGGCGCGTAGGTCGTAAGCATGGAGAGTTTGACCGCAACAATCATGGCGGCCAGTTCTCTCCAGCTGAAGTAGCGCGCCCCTGTCTGCACGTGATGCCCTCCCCCGTTGTTTTACTTTGTCAGTTTTCCCTGGTTGATGGCGAATAGTGTAGAGCCTTTGAGCAACGGGTGAGGGGGCTTCCGCTCATGTTCGCTCCGGCCTCGGCTACAAGGGGACCGGCCTCGTCTACAAGGGGACCGGCCTCGGCTAGAAGGGGACCGGCCTCGGCCACAAGGGGACCGGCCTCGGCTACAAGGGGCCGGCCTCGGCTACAAGGGAACCGGCCTCGGCTACAAGGGAACCGGCCTCGGCTACAAGGGGATCGGTCTGGGCTACAAGGGGACCGGTCTGGGCTACAAGGGTTGAAGGATGAGTTCGCACAAAGAAGAATAGGTTAGCTGCCGATGGCGTGCAGACTCCCAAATCGCAAGCGAGGGGAATGACGGCGATGCGACATGACGGGTTCAACCTGGAGGATGCGGTGGCGATTCTGGAGCGAACGCCCGCGAGCCTGAGCGCCTTGCTCACGGGCTTGCCCGAGCGCTGGGTGAGGGCGACGGAAGGGGAGTCCACCTGGTCACCGTACGACGTGATCGGTCATCTGATCCACGGGGAGAAGGACGACTGGATCCCGCGGGCCCGGCACATCCTGGCCGGTGAGACACGGCCGTTCAAGCCCTTTGACCGAACCGCCCACTTCACGGAGAGCCAGGGCAAGAGCCTGGGCGAACTGCTGGCGACGTTTGCCGAACTGCGGCGAGAGAGCCTCGCTGCCCTGGCGGCCATGAATCTGACCCCTGCTGATCTGTCCCGCACGGGGCAGCACCCCGCATTCGGGGAGGTGACGCTGGGACAGCTGCTGGCCACCTGGGTGGTGCACGACATGACCCACGTGGCACAGATCGTCCGCACGATGGCCAAGGTGTACGGCGATGCGGTCGGTCCGTGGCGCGAGTACCTGTCGATCCTGCATGATCGGGCGTGAGAGCAAAGGCCCCCGGCACCGCCATCCGTGGCGGGCCGGGGGCCCTTTACGCTAGCCCTGCTGCTCCTCTTCCGCCGATTCGCTCATCGGCACAAAGCTCCGGTTGTCCCAACTCAGCTTCACGCAGTGCCCCAGCTCTGCATGCTTGACGTGCTCGACCTGGAGCACCAGCCGCAGGCCCTGGGCAATCTCGACCTCCTTGGCCTGCAGGATCGCCTGGAAGTTGGCCCTGACCACCCGGCCCTGCTCGCTCCAGTCCAGCGCCATGTACGACGGGCTCTGCTTTGCCCGGGGCACCCCGTAGATCACCGTGGGCTCCGCCTCGTCGAAGTGAATCTCCAGCGCCCCGGGGGTGGGGGAGGTCATGCGGCGCGCCTTGACCGCTTCACGGATCGCCTCGATGGCCTTGGTCGATCCCTTCCCGACGTACCCCCGATGCGGAATGCTGAACTGCGGCCCCACCATGTTCCGGGTCACCTTCGGAGCGACCGACAGGTCAAAGAAGGTCGACCTGCCCGCCACCTCTTTGGCCGCCAGCTGCCCGGCGGCCACCAGCTCCTGAACGTTGGGAGCCCCTTCCACGCCCTTGCCCTTCGGTCCGGTTCCGGCCATCATCCATCCTCCCCATATGCAACCCTTCATGGATCTATTCAGAATATACCATGAAGAAGTATGAAATGGCAATAGCTGGACTTAATTCTTTTTACAGGATTAGATGGGCTGCTTCTCCCTGGCCCCGGTGGCGCCGCCGAAGAGCGGGCGCAGGCGGATGGGCAGAGCGGCGCCCGAATGCCCTTCCTGGTCGAGAAGGGCAGAGAGCGCGTCCATCACTTCACGGGGCAGCGCCGGCATCACCATCACCGAAACCAGGGCCATGACCATTCCTCCAATCTGCGCGCAGTCACTCTACCTGCTCCGGCGTCTATCGTTCTCTCCTCCGGCCCGGAGCCATTTCGCTCCACTGGACGCAGCGGGCAGCCCGCTTGTTTCAGAAGAGTGTGGACGGAATATTTCTGGCTCCTCTGGGTGATCCTACCCCAGCGGGGATGGACCCCATTTCACGCGAAGGAGGACGCACATGCCGAAGGGCGCGACCAAAACCAAGACCCTGAAGGTGGGGGACAAGGCGCCGGACTTCACCCTGAAGTCCCACCTTGACAAGGAGATTACGCTCTCCGACCTGAAGGGCAAGAACGTATTTATTGCCTTCTATCCGCTTGACTGGACCCCCGTCTGAGGCGCGCAGATGCCCTCGTACGAGGACGACCTGTCCCGTTTCGAGGAGTACAATACCCAGGTGCTGGGTATCAGCGTGGACTCGATTCCGAGCCACAAGGCTTGGGCCAAGTCGATCGGCGGGATCAGCTACCCGCTGCTCTCCGACTTCTATCCGCACGGGAAGGTGTGCGAGGACTACGGCGTGCTCCGGACCGACGACGGCTCCCCCGCCTACGGGGCCTCGGAGCGGGCGCTGTTGATCATCGACAAGGAGGGCGTCGTCAAATGGATCGACGTCCACCCCATCGGCGAGCAGCCCGACAATGAGGAGCTGTTCGAGATCCTTCGCAAAATGTAATCGGACCGGGGCGGGGCGAATGCCCCGCCCAAGGCGCGACCGGCCGCGCAGAAGAGGAGGTCTGTTCATGCCCGTAGAACTATCACGGCGTTGTGTTCCCTACACCCCGGTCACCCGGAAGCTGTCGGAGATGACCATTGCCATCGTCTCCACCGCCGGGGTCCACCTGCGGGACCAGGAGCCCTTCAACCAGGAGGGCGACGATACCTGGCGCCACCTGCCCGGCGACCTGGATACCGGGAACCTGGTCATCACCCACGGCGCCCCGGAGGAGCACTACGATCGGAGCCAGGCGCAGCAAGATATCAACGTGATCTTTCCCCTGGACCGGCTGCGGGAGCTGCAGGCGGAGGGGTTTATCGGCGGGGTGGCTGAGCGGCACTGGTCGCTGATGGGCTACTCGCTCCGCCTGCGCAAGTACTACGACGAGACCGCCCCGGCGGTGGGCAAAGAGGTGGAGCGCTCCCCGGTGGATGCGGTTCTGCTGACCGCCGGCTGACCGCTCTGCCACCGCACGGTCGTGGCGGTTCAGCGGGCCATTGAGATGGCGGGGATTCCGACGATCTTGATCACCACCGACAAGGAGTCGTCGGAGCAGCAGCGGCCCCCGCGGGCGATCAACCCGGAGGGCTTTACCTGGGGTCACTCCCTGGGCACGGCGGCGAACAAGGAGCTGCAGATGGAGGTGCTGAAGACCGCCCTGCGGCAGCTGGAGGAGCTGCACCTGCCGGGGCAGGTCCGCACCCTGTCGTTTGCGGGGTACAATCCCCCAGTCTTGGCGTAAGGGAGGGCTTTAGCGATGGGGCTGCTGGCGGACCAGGTCATCGTCGTGACGGGCGCGAGCGAGGGCATCGGGCGGGAGATGGTGAAGCTGTTCGTCCGGGAGGGCGCCCGAGTGGCAGCGGTGGCCCGGCGGCGGGAGGTGCTGGAGGCGCTGGCGGCCGAGGTCGATGGCGACCGGGTGCATCCCCTGCCCGCCGACGTGCGCCGTCTGCCGGAGATGGAGGCGGCGGTCCGCCAGACCCTGGAGCGGTGGGGCCGCATCGACGCCCTGGTCAACAACGCCGGGGTGGCCAAGTACGTCCACCTGGTAGAGATGAGCGCCGAGGAGTTCCAGTGGCAGCTCGACGTCAACCTGACCGGCCTCTTCAACGGCTGCAAGGCGGTGCTCCCCCACCTGCTGGAGCGGGCTCGCTCCACCGATGAGCGCCCCGCCGGGCAGATCCTGAACATCGGCTCGATTCTCGGGACCGTGGGCCGGGCGGGCGGCACCGCCTACTGCGCTACCAAATGGGGGCTGATGGGCTTTACCGAGTCGCTCCGGCTGGAGGTGCAGAAGGAGGGAATCCGGGTAATGGCGCTCTGCCCGGGCCAGGTGCAGACCGACTTCGCCGGGATCGCCGCCGAGACCAAGGCGAAGGCGCTGCGGGCCGACACGGTGGCGCTGCAGGCGCTCCAAATGCTGGCCGCCCCGCCCGACGGGCAGCCGGGCACGGTGCTGCTGCGGCCCTTTCATCAGGCGTAGGCCCGATGTACGAAGATCCGCCGTTCACTGTGACAGACGTCACCAGAGGCCGGCGGATCCTTCTGTTATGGTGAGAACAAGAGATCTTCATCCCCTGGCCGCAAGGAGGGCTGTTGCCATGCATGCTGCCGATGCTCTGCTGCGCTCTGCTGCCCGCTGGCTCCTGGTGGTCCTGCCGCTGGGGGTCTGGCTCCGCTCGGCCTTCGTCTGGGCCCACACCCCTGGCCCCTTCACCTGGGCAAACCTGATTCATGCCCACAGCCACACCGCCTACTTCGGTTGGGCCGGCCTCGGGCTGATGGGCCTGATGCTCGCCGTACTGCCCAGCCTGACCGGGCGGGCGGTGGCCGACTCCGCCCCCCTGCGGTGGCTGCTCCGGCTGGCGCCGTGGGCGGTGGGCGGCGCCCTGGTCACCTTCGCCTGGCAGGGCTATGGCGGCCTCTCCATCGCCTTCTCCACCCTGAACGAGGTGCTCTGGTTCCTCTTCGCCGCCCTCTTCTGGCGCGAGGTGCGGGAGCAGCCCGTCCGGCGCTGGCACCCCGCCCTCTGGCTGATGGGCTCCGCCGTGCTGCTGCTCCTGCTATCTTCCCTGGGCGCCCTGGTGGTGATCGTGGCGGAGGTGATCTTGAAGACCAGCGACCCGGTGCTGGCGAACCTGGGCATCTACCTTTTCTTGCAGGCCTACGGCGACGGCTGGCTGGAGGTCGGGCTCATGGGCGTGGCGGCGGCGCTGGCCCCGGGCGCCCTGGCCGACCGGCGCCTGGCCGGCTGGCAGGCGGTGGCGATGCTGGCGCTCATGGCCCCGGCCTCCCTGCGGCTGCTGGTCCCCTTCGGCCTCTCCGGCCCGCTCCTGACGGCGGGGATCATCGCCGGGGTAGGGCTGGGGGTGGCCCAGCTAGCCTACCTGTGGAACATGCGCCACGCCGCGCTGCCTGAAGCTGCCCGGCTCTGGTTCCTCCTGGCGGGCGCCGCCCTCGCCGTGAAGGCGCTGCTGGAGGCGGTCCCCCTGCTCGACGGCTGGGTGGCCATGGCCCAGAGCCGGAACCTGGTGATCGCCTTCCTGCACCTGAAGCTGCTCCTGGTGGTGAGTGCCGCCATGATCGGCGGGCTGGTCCGGGTGGGCCGGGGGGCCAGCCGGTACTCCTTCTGGCTCTTTGGACTCGGCACCGGGACCATGGTGGCGGCGCTGGCCGCCCACGGATTCTGGGCCGCCGGCGACCTGGCGCTGGGGCAGCTCCTCTACCAGGTCGCCTTCTGGGCGGGCCTCCTCTCGGCCACCGCCCTGGCCTGGGCGGTCTACCCTTCTACTGCCCCGGCACTAGGGTGGAGGCCCCAGGCGTTGTCCACCCTGAATCGGCAACCCTCCCGATAGGAGTCGCCCCCCTTTGCCTGCTATACTCGGGACATCAACGGGTATCGCATGCGGGAGGTGACGGTTTCGTGGGTTGGCAGACGCTTCGGGAGGCGGTGCCGACGGTGGTGATGCACATGACCGCCGCCGCCGTTCACCTCATGGCGATCACGGCGATCGGCGCGACCCTGGGACCGGCCTACACCGCCCTGGTGGCGGCACTCCTCCTGGTGGCGCCGGCCACAGCCGTGCTGGCCATTCTGGCCGGCCATCGCTGGCTGGGCGCCCTGCTCTTCGGCCTCAGTTTCGTGGGGACCGCAGGGCTGACCCTCTTCGGCCATCTGGGCCTGGGCTTCCTGGAGACCGCCTTTCACGCCGCCTCGTCGCCCTGGAAGACGCTCTTCTTCGCCACGTCGATGCTCCTGCCGCTCCTCCAGGTGACCGGCATTCTGGAGGCGGCCCGGGTCCTACTGCCCGAGCGCATCACAAGCCCCCGGCTGGCGGGCAAATAGTATGGTGCAGGCCCCTGCCGCTCCGCTGTGGAGCAGGCAGGGGCCTGATCGTCAGTTTTTGACACCTCACCCGGGGACGACCATGTGCAAATTCTGACTGGTAGAAGCTATGCCCTACGGGTAGAGGGGCAATGCAATACCCCTGTGGGGTAGCTGATAGCAGTCACAGGCGGTCTGAGCACCCCTATCGGGCGGTTTGACCACCCTATCGGGCGGGTCTGGGCGCCCTATCGTCAGTTTTTGCACACCAGACTCGCCGGGGGGCTGTTCAAAAACTGGCGGAAGACCGACTTCATGCCGATGGAGGCGGGTCTGAACACCGTTCAGGCTGGGGTACCCCCCTCGGTGTGGACCTGTGTGAAGGGTTCATTCCGCCTCGCCCACCAGCCGGGTGAGCAGCGCCCGCAGCGGCTCGGGCTCGAGGTAGGCATCGCCCAGCACCCAGACCGACCCCACCTGAAGGCAGAGGTCCCCGGGATGATCGGTATGCCAGAAGGTGAAGGCCTCGCTCTGCCCCTGCATCAGGTCATTGAACCCGGCCTCGTTCAGAGCCTGCTGGAGCCGCCTGGCGAGAGCGGGCTTGGCGGCGCCCCACTCCCGAACGAAGCGGTACCACTCCCGGGCGGCGAAGTCGTTCAGCTCCCGGTCCCGGGCGAGCCCCACCACGGCGGCGTCGTGGATGGGGTTCTGCTCCACAAGCGCCTCCACCCACTGGGACCAGGCCTCTTCGGGGAAGGGGGAGGTGGACCCCCAACGCCGCTTGACCCAGCAGGCGAAGTTGACGTGGTACGGCAGGTCGCTCTGAACGGACCAGGTCTGTCCTTCGGTGGTTCGCATCTGCGTTATCCCTCCGGTTCCGGGCCAATCACGAAGAGAGCCCCTGTTTGAATCCTTGATTACAAGCGTTGCCTCCTAGGTGGTTCATCATTCGCCATGTGATTTCCTGCTAATCAGGTTTTTTCCATCTCTTCAGCTCCGTTCCAGCTCCTTCAGGCTCCGAAGGTCAGGGCGGGGCAGTCATCGGCGGTGAAGGGGCGGATGTGGCTCATACGACCTCCTTACTCGTAGCGGACTCGCAGCAGCCCGGCGGTCGAGAAGATCACCGCCAGGGAGAGGAGCACCAGGAGCGGCCAGATGAGGCCTTCCCAGGAGCCGCCCCGCAGCGCCACCTCGGTCAGCCCCTTCATGGCCCACGCCTGCGGGGTCAGGTGGCCGATGCGCTGCATGGTCGGGCTCATCAGATCCAGCGGCCAGAAGAGGCCGCCCAGCATCGAACTGGCGATCACGAAGATCACCCCGACCGCCTGCTGCTGCTCGAAGGAGCGCACCAGGCCGGCCAGGAAGAGCCCCATGCCGGCGGCGGCCAGCACCGTGGCGGCACCCACCGCGAAGAGCGGCAGGAGCGGGCCCCAGTTCATCCGGAAGAGGAGCCGGGTGCCGAGGACCAGCACCGAGAACTGGAAGATGCCGGTCACGAAGAAGGAGAGGAGATAGCCGCTCAGCAGGCTGACCCGGTCGGTGGGGCTGGTGAGCAGCCGCCCCCAGGTGCCGTGCTGACGCTCGAAGAGAATGATGCCGGCCATCATCAGAATCGACATCATCACCGACATGATCGTGAAGCCGATGGCCGAGAAGTTCAGGGCGTTGTACCCATCTGCATCCCGCGGCGCCGCCTCTCGCACCATGGGCTGGGCAACCACGCTGGCTCCGCGGCCCTCGCGCTCTCCGGCCACACGGTCGAGCGCCGCCCGCAGTTGCTCCTCCTCGGTGGTGGTAATCAGCTTCAGCGCCAGGGCGTAGTCGCCGGCCAACTGGTTGACCTTTCGCTGGAGAATCGGGTCGATGCCCCGGTCCATGTTGGTCCCCCGATGGGTGATCAGCTCCAGCGTCACCGCTTCGCCGGCGGAGAGCGCCGCCCCGAACCCCTTGGGGATCACAAAACCGGCGATCACCTTGGTGTCGGCGATCAGCTTGTCGAGTTCGGTTCGCTCTGCGGCACGGACCTTCAGGTCGCGCTCCTGGTGGAGCCGCTCGACCAGGAGGGTGGAGGCCAGCGACTGGTCCTCGTCGATCAGGGCGATGGGGTAGATGAACGCCCGAGGGGTGGAGGGGGTCGAGTTGCCCCCGCCGCCGCCCAGGAGCAGGCCGAAGATAATAATGAAGGCAAGGGGCATGGCGAACATGGTGCCCAGCGCCGCCTTGTTCTTCAGGGTCATGCGGAACTGGGTCAGGGCGATGGCCAGAACCTTGCGCACGGCTGCGCACCTCCTAGCGGATGGCGAGCCGCCAGGAGCCCAGGGCGCCCGCGACCACGCCGATGATGCAGAGAATGGAGACCGGCAGCCAGGCGTGCGCAATGCCCACGCCGGCCATCTGGTCGAGGAATCCCTGGAGCGCCCAGTAGTTCGGGATCGCCTTGGCCACCTTCAGCAGCGTTTCGGGGAAGATGTAGAGCGGGAACATGGAGCCCGAGAGGGCGCCAAAGATCATGCCCAGCAGCCCCACCGCCGCATCGGCGGATTTCGGGTCCCGGAAGAGGGCGGCCATGCCGGTGGCGACACCCGCCGCCGCCAGGGCGAAGGAGAAGCCGATGAGGAGCACCGGCAGCCAGTTGCCCCAGTCGACCTGGTAGATCAGGGTGGAGCCGGTCAAAAGAATGAGGAACTGGCAGGAGACCAGCAGGGCGGTAGAGAGGGTCTGGCCCGTCAGGACTACCCACTGCTGCGTCGGGCTGACCAGAATCCGGGCCAGGGTGCCGTTCTGGCGGTCCTGGAGGATCGTGCCGGCCCGCTGAATCGCCGACATGAGCATGTACATGACCGCCATGGCGGCGGCGTAGTACTGCATCGCCCCGACGGTGCGGGCCCCCGCCTGCACCTCCGTGATCCGGGGCAGTTCCATCTTCACCTGCGACGCCGCCGGCCCCAGCAGGACCCCGCTGACGACGTTGGCGGTCACCTGGTCGGTGAAGACCCCGAGAATCTGGCTGACGATCGCAGCCTGGGTAGGCTTGCCCGGATCGGTAAAGAGCTGAATCTGCCCCTGCCGCCCTCTCAGCACCTCGGCGGAGAAGTCAGCCGGCACGTGAATGGCGGCTACCGCCTTGCCATCGAGCACCGCCTGCTTGGCGGCGGCGAGGTCGGCAGATTCCGTCAGGTCGATGATCTCCTTGAGCTGCTCGCTGCCGAAGACCTCGTCGGCGAGCATCCGCCCCAGGTGGATGGTCTTCGCCTGGTCCTCGTTGACCAGGATCACATCGAACGGCCTGATCTTCCCGGTGGACATCAGCCCGCCAAGGGAGATGCCAAGGATGCCGATCAGGATCATGGGCATCAGCAGGAAGACCAGGAGCGCCGTCCGGTCCCGCCCCATGCGGAGCAGGCTGGCATAGGCGATGGCGAAAATCTTGCGCATGCAGTAGTCCCTCCTCAGTCCCGCAGTGCCCGGCCGGTCAGGTGCAGGAAGACCGCCTCCAGGTTCGGCTCCTCCACCTCAACCCCCAGGATTCGCCTGCCCGCAGCGCTGACCGCCGCAAGCATGGCCGCCAGGGTCTCGGCCGTCTCGCCCACCAGGGCGACCACCGCCCCGTCGTCCAGCCGGGCCTGCCGAACCCCCGGTATCGCCGCCACCGCCGCCACCAGGTGAGCATCCGGGTTAGCCGTCTTGAGCCGAATCGTAGTCCCCGATCCAACCAACTGCCGGACCTCATCCAGCGAGCCCAGGGCGATCAGCCGCCCATGGTCGATAATGCCGACCCGCTGGCAGAGGTACTCGACCTCCTCCATGTAGTGGCTGGTGTAGACCACGGTCATCCCCAGTTCCGTGTTAAGCCGCCGCACCGTCTCCAAAATGTTGGCGCGCGACTGCGGGTCAATGCCCACGGTAGGCTCATCCATAATCAGCAGTTCCGGCCGGTGCAGCAGCGAAGCAGCAATATTGATCCGCCGCTTCATGCCCCCCGAGTAGGTGTCGATCCGCTCCTTCTGCCGGTCGGTCAGCGAGACGATCTCCAGCACCTCCGCCACCCGCCGGGAAAGCTCCGTTCCATAAAGCCCATACATCTGTCCCCAGAAAAACAGATTCTCCCGGGCCGAGAGGGCGGGATAGAGGGCGATATCCTGCGGCACGACCCCCATGAGCCGCTTGACCGCCATGAGGTCGCGCCGGGTGTCAATCCCCCCCACCTGAATCGAGCCGCTGGTAGGGGAGAGCAGCCCACAGATCATCGAGATAGTGGTAGACTTGCCCGCCCCGTTAGGCCCCAGGAGCCCGAAGGCTTCCCCCTTCGCCACCGAAAAGCTGAGGCCGCGAACCGCCTCGTTCTGCCCAAACCGCTTGACTAGGTTCCGAACCTCCAGCATAGAAGGGTCACACTCCTCACAGAAGACTCCGCTGCCAGCGTATAACAACAAGCGGCCCGGCACATGTGCCAGACCGCATGATGAGCCTATGCCAAAAGTCATGTCCAAACACCAGGCTGGTCACGCCCAACAACACGCCCCCAAAAGAGGCGCCCGGCGACGAAAACTACGCCAGCCCCTGACGTACCGCCCACAGCGCCGCCTGGGTCCGATCGCGGAGCCTGAGCTTCTCGATCACCGAGCTGACGTGGTTCTTGGCCGTTCCCTCGGTGATGAAGAGCGCCTCGCCGATCTCCTTATTCGAGTAACCCTGCCCCAGGAGCCGCAGCACCTCGACCTCCCGCTCCGTCAGCTCCCCAAGGGGCCCCGCATCGGACAGGTGGAAAGGATGGGGCGAGGACCGGCGGGCCAGTTCCGCCACCACCTTGGCGGCGATGGGCGGGGGCATGATCACCCCGCCGTTCTGCACCTTCCGGACCGCTGCCGCGATCTCCTCGGCGGGCAGGTCTTTGGTCAAGTAGCCCGAGGCCCCTTCCAGGAGTGCGTCCATGACCAGGTCATCGTCATCGAAGGTGGTCAGGATCAGCACCCGCACCGCCGGCAGTGCCCGGCGAATCTCCCGGGTCGCCTCCACCCCGTTCATGGTGGGCATGCGGATATCCATGAGGATCACATCGGGCTGCTGCGCCAGGGCCGCCGCTACCGCCTCCCGCCCGTCGCCGGCCTCGCCCACCACGGCGAGGTCGGGCTCCAGCGAGAGCAGGGTCCGCATGCCATCGCGCATCAGCCGTTGGTCGTCCACCAGAAGCACCCGGATCATGAGACCGCCTCCCGCCTGACCGGCACTGTCACCCGGATCGTGAGGCCCGCATCACCCGGCTCATAGCCGATGCTGCCCCCGAGGCTCCTTGCCCGCTCCGCCATGGAGCGCATGCCCACCCCGGGCTCCAGGCTGGCGGGGGGAGACCCGTCGTTGGTGACGATCAACTCCAGCCATTCCCCTCTGCCGGAGAGATGGCCGGCCACCTGGCGGGCCCCGCCGTGACGGTGGGCGTTGGTGAGCGCCTCCTGGAAGATGCGGTAGAGCTGCTCCAGCCGGTTGGGGTCCGGCGGCAGGGCGCGGGCGCCCTCGTCGGCATCGACCGAGACGGTCATGCCGGTGGCCGCCCCGAAGTCCCGCCCGAGGCGGGCCAGCGCCTCCAGCTCGGTCGACTGGCTCAACCCGCCGGGGTGGAGCGCACGCACCGCCTGGCGGGTCTCCAGGAGGGCGTGGCGGGCGGTCTCCTCGCACTGGAGGAGCGTCGCCGCCGACTGCTCCGGCGCCAGGTCAGCCAGGCGCCGGGCGGCCTGAAGCTGCACGACCAGCGCCGTGAGGCTGTGGGCCACCGAGTCGTGAATCTCCCGAGCCAGCCGCTGCCGCTCCTCCAGGACCGCCATCTCCTGCTGGCGGGCCGCCGACTCGGTCAGCTGCCGGTGCGCCCGCTCCAGGGCGGCCTGGGACCCCTGCACACGGGTGAGCAGCTCCTCCGAGCGCTCCTTCTCCTCACGCAGGTCCCGCATGAGGGAGCCCATTGCAGCAGAAAAGAGGTGGAAGGCGCCGTACAGCCCAATGCTGAACAGGGCCATGGCCGGGGCTCTCTGGCCGGCCTCGGGCAGGTAGGCCAGCAGCCAGAGCGCTGTGGTGGCGGCCAGGGTAGGCTTCAGCCATCGCCGCTCCAGCTCGAAAAAGAGCCCGACGAAGATGGGGGAGAAGAGGGCGGGCATCGGCCCATTGGGCTGATAGGTCGACACCAGGAAGAGGAGGGCGGTCCCCCACAGAATCTCCAGGTAGAGAAGGGCGATGTGCCATAACCGGGGTCCGGGGATCCAGCCGGCGAGCACCACTGAACTGGTGAGAAAGAAGGCGGCGCTCACCGCGTGGAGCGCCAGGAGAGGGGTTGAATCGGTGTTCAGCATATAGAAGGAGAGCAAGAGGAGGAAGAAGAGCGGGCGAATGAGGGAGAGAACAGGTTTGCGCATGAGTCAATCGCCTCCGAGACCTCCATTGTCTGTGTACGAGCCCTGATGACCTGTCGCTAGTGAGCCCCGACCGAACGCCGATACAGCAGCAGGTGAATCTCCGCCAGCGCCTCGCGGGCGCTGCCGGGGATGAACTCGATCCCCTCCGGCCACCGCGCCCGTTCCCGCACCCCGTATCCACCGACCACCACCAGGGAGCCGGGAGCCTCCGCCGCAGCGAGCCGGCCCATGGAGCGAATCCAGTCCTCTGCCTGCTGCAGCTGCACGGCGGTGGCCACGCTGAGGCCCATCACCTCGGGCCGCAGGTCGAGCAGCGCCCGCTGGAGTCCATCGGGCGAGGGGGAGTAGCCCAGGTGGGTCACCTGGAACCCGTGCCGGGCGGCCAGGAGCCCCAGGGTAAGCGCCCCCAGCTCGTGCTGCTCGCCGGGGAGGCAGGCGGTGACAAAGGTCGGCCCGGACAGGGGGCCAACGACACTGCGCAGCGAGAGCAGCCGGTCTCGGATCAGCACGGTGGAATAGTGCTCCTGAAACGAGGAGATCACACCGGTCTCCCAGAGCCGGCCGATCTCGTAGAGTACCTCCTGCACCACATCGATCAGCACGGTCTCCAGGCCCAGGGCGCCGAAGGCGCCATCGAGGGCGGTGGTCACCCGGGCAGGGTCCCGTTCCAGGAGGGCGGTGAGCAGGTCTTCCCGCCGGGCCTCCAGCAGATTGGCCGCCTTGTCGAGCTGCGCCTGGCGGAGGTCGTCGCCGTTGGGTATCCACCCCTGCTCCAGCCGCTCCTTCAACTCCGATGCCGCCGCCGAGACCAGGGCGCCCCCGTCCACCTTGGCCTTGACCCAGAGCAGAACGGCCAGGTCTGACCGCGTATACTCCCGGTACCCATTGGGAAGCCGGAGCGGCCGGACAATGTCATACCGCTCCTCCCATTTCCGCAGGGTAGCTGCCGTCAGGCCGGTCAGCCGGGCAACCTCCCGAATGTTGTACCGCTCCTCCACGGAGGTCGACCCCCTTCCACCCTGAGCATACAGCTTGCGCATATTGAGTGTCAAAACATTCCGCAACGATGGCGGCCGGCGGAGAAGATCGGCACGGAAAAGCCCACCAGCCCCAACAGGGGAAAGGTGGGCTCACAGGCAACGACCCGACTACAGGGCTTTCATCGCTCCGAAGACCCCGCTGTCCAGCTTCTCTTTCAGCGCCTTGTCGTAGGTCACGTCGTAGGCCGGGTTGGCGGTGATCTTGCCGCCCCAGAAGGTGACATCCCGCACGGCCCGGACCTTTACCTCGGCCACGGCCAGCTTCAGGTTAACGCCCTCGATCTCCTCGGCGATCACCCGGCCGGTCCCCTCGGCGGTGTGGCAGGCTCCGTGGGCGATCACGGTCAGGAGGACCCGCTCGTCGGACCGGATGTTCCCCATCACCCGGCCCTTGGCATCGGCGGCCAAACGGAGCGTCTCGTTGTCCTTCGCATAGACCCAGGTGATCAGGTTGTTGGTGGGCCACTTGGTCTCGGCGTCCAGGGTGGTCACCAGGACCAGCTGCGGCCCCTGCAGGAACTCCACCAGTTCATTCGAAAGCTGGGACGGCGCCTGATTCTTATCGCTCACCAGAAGTCTCCCCCTCAGACTATGTACTGTTCCCATTCTACCATACCCGCCGGGTCGGCGGGGCCATGCGCTCTTTTACACCGGCGCAGGACCATTCTTTGCGGTGGAGAATTACGAGAAGAAGGGGGAATCTTACGCCATGGAACAGATCTTGCGCATCGATATGAAGAGCCGGACGGCCCGCTTCGAGCCGCTGCCGGAGGAGTACCGGCTGCTGGGAGGGCGTGCGCTCACCTCCCGCATCGTCGCAGCGGAGGTAGACCCTCTCTGCGACCCGCTGGGGCCGCACAACAAGTTGGTGCTGGCGCCGGGGCTGCTCTCGGGCACCGTGCTCTCCAGTTCCAGCCGCATCTCGGCGGGGGCGAAGTCCCCGCTGACCGGGGGAATCAAGGAGTCCAACGCCGGGGGCAACACCGGCTGGCGGCTGGCCCAGCTGGGAATCCGGGCGGTGGTGATCGAGGGGCAGCCGGAGCCGGGTCAGTGGTACGTGGCGGTTATCGGCCGGGGCGAGTGCCGCTTTGAGCCGGCCGGTGAGCTGGTGGGCCTGGGCACCTACGAGACGGCGGCCCGCCTCTTTGAGCGGTACGGCAAGAAGGCGGCGCTGGCGGTGATCGGCCCGGCGGGCGAGCAGCGGCTGAACGTGGCGGGCATCTCCAACACCGACCCGGAGGGGCGGCCCAGCCGCATCTGCGCCCGGGGCGGCATGGGCGCCGTCATGGGTACCAAGGGGCTGAAGGGGATCGTGGTGCTCGACCCCGGCCCGAACACGACGCCGGAGATGGTCGACCCGCCGCTGTGGCGGGAACACTCCCGCCCCTACCTGCAGGAGCTGCGGACCAGCCCGACCATCGCCCGCTACCGGGCCGTGGGCACGGCGGGGACGCTGGAGGTGGTCAACAAGCTGGGCGGGTTGCCCATCGCCAACTTCAGCCGGGGCCAGGACCCGGCGACCGAGGCGATCACCGGCCTGCAGATGGCGGAGATCATCAAGGAGCGGGGCGGCCAGCCGTCGCACTCCTGCATGACCGGCTGCACGATTCAGTGCTCCAACGTCTGGGTCGACCGGGAGGGCAAGGAGGTCGCCTCCTCCATGGAGTTTGAGACCAATACCCTGCTGGGATCGAACCTGGAGATCTTCGACTTCGACGCCATCGCCCGCTTCACGCGGGAGTGCAACGACCTGGGGATCGACACCATCGAGACCGGCGGCGCCATCGGGGTGGCCATGCAGGGCGGTCTCCTCCCCTTCGGCGATGTGGATGGCGTGATGGCGATCTTCCGGGAGATGCGGGAGGGCGGCCTGACCGGCAAGCTGATCGGCGCCGGGGCGGCCACCGTGGGCCGGGTGCTGGGCGTTCGCGAGGTGGCCTCGGTCAAGGGGCAGGTGATGGCCGCCTACGACCCCCGGGTGATCAAGGGCAACGGCGTCACCTACGCCACCAGCCCCATGGGGGCGGACCACACCGCCGGCAACACCATCGGGGCGAAGGTCGACCACCTGGACCCGCAGGAGAAGGTGGCCCTGAGCCGGGAGATTCAGATCGTGGCCACCCTGCTCGACATGCTGGGCTTCTGCAACTTTGCCCGGGCGGTCTATGCCAACACCGCCGAGTCGCTCCGGGGCCTCTTCAAGGCCCGCTTCGGGGTGGATGTGACCGAGGAGCAGCTCCGCCGCCTGGCGGTCGAAACGATTCAGGCGGAGATCAGGTTCAACCGGCGGGCCGGGCTGGGTCCTGAGACCGACCGGCTGCCGGAGTGGATGCGGGAGGTCCCGCTGCCGCCTCACAACGCCGTCTTCGACGTGCCGGACGAGGAGATGGATCGGATATGGAGCGAGGCCTGATCATCCACCTGGAGGTCTATCTCCCCTTCCGGGGCAAGCGGCGCTGGGTGGGGGAGGAGAGCCTGCCCACCGGTATGACCGCCGGGGGGCTGGTGGCCCACCTGGGCCTGACCGAACCGGAGTTGGTGGTCCTGGTAGGGGGGCGGTATGTCGCTCCCGAGACCCCCCTACAAGAGGGGGCGCAGGTGGCGATTTTGCGCCAGGCCGAAGGGGGATAAGGAGAACAGCGCGCACATAGGCTTGTCCCGGGATGCGTAGACTAAATGAGTACGGCGCATTGAGAACAACTCTCATTGATATCCAATCTCATCCAGGAAAACAGGGCTGCATCCCTTGACGCATCGGTATTTGCGAGGGTATCCTAGTAGTGTCAATCGGTTCTATTAGGAGCCGAACGAGATCAGAAGGTGACCATTGCTGGCGACTTTTGCCGGCTGCAAAATGCGACCGCCTTAGAAGGAGGAACACGTCCGTGGCCGTTAAGATCATCGACACCTGCATCTCCTGCGGCGCCTGCGAGCCCGAGTGCCCCAACGAGGCCATTACCGCTGGCGACACCATCTATGTGATCGATCCCGACAAGTGCACCGAGTGCTATGGCTTCTACGGCGAGTCCCAGTGCATCTCTGTCTGCCCGGTTGAGTCCATCGTCCCCGACGAGGACAACCCGGACGACATCGACAGCCTGGTGGCCAAGTTCAACAAGATCCACCCCGGCGCCGAGCTGAAGAACACCGACAGCTGGGTGAAGCCCGGCTAATCGGTCCGGCGACACATATGCAAAGGACGGCAGCGATGCCGTCCTTTTGTGTTGCGATGGCCAGGGCGGCCTATTCTTCCCGGGCCTGCCCGGCAGAGCTGGAGAGCGCCAGGGAGAGGGCGGCGGCGAGGAGGACCATGTCAAACTCCCAGCCGTTGATAAACCCCTTGGAGAACTTGACCAGCGCGATGGCGCCCAGCATGACCGCAGCCAGCAATAGGGAGGCCATGCGGAGGCAGTAGCCGGTAAGCACCAGCAGGCCGCCGGTCACCTCGATCACTCCGATCAGAAGGGCCATAAAGGCGGGGGCGGGCAGGCCGAACCGGGCGAAGAGCTCGGCGTAGGTGGGGGTTTGGAGCAGCTTGGGCAGGCCGTGCAGCACAAAGACGGCGCCAAGGGCGAGCCGGAGCGGGACCTGGGCCAGGTGGCGGTAGCGTTCCAGCATGGGCAGTCATCTCCTCTTTGCATGGGTGGCTGTCCTTGCTGTATGTCGGACGGCCTCCGGTTAGGACAGAAAAGAGCGAACCCGCCCGGCTGTGCTTGCCGGGCGGGCCTTTCTTTACCGGAAGAGCTTCACGAGGTCGGGCTTGGTCACCTTGCCCATGGCGTTGCGGGGCAGCTCGTCGAGCCGCAGCAGCCGGGTGGGGAGCTTGTACGGCGCCAGCCGCTCCCCTGCCCAGGCGCGCAGCTGGTCGAGGGCGATCGCCTCGCCGGTCACCGCCAGCCCGACCCGCTCGCCCCACTCGGGGTCCGGGAGGCCGACCACGGCGCACTCCCGGATCGCCGGGTGTTCCCGGAAGACCTCCTCAATCTCCAGGGCGGAGACCTTGTAGCCGCCGGTCTTGATGATATCGACGCTGGACCGGCCCAGAATCCGGTAGGAACCCTCCTCCAGCACGGCGATATCCCCGGTGCGGAACCAGCCCTCCCGGAAGGCCCCGGCGGTCGCCTCGGGCCGCTGCCAGTACTCCAGGAAGACCGCGGGGCCCTGCACCTCGATCTCGCCGGGCGTCCCCGGCTCCACGGGGCTGCCCTCCTCATCGACCAGGCGGACCGACACCCCTGGCAGGGGCGCGCCCACGTGGCCGGGCCGGCGGGCGCCGTGCAGCGGGTTGGAGAGCGCCATGCCGATCTCGGTCATGCCGTACCGCTCCAAGAGCACGTGGCCGCTGATCTCCCGCCACCGCTCCAGCACGCTGACCGGCAGGGCGGCGGAGCCGCTGACCATCAGCCGGAGATTCCGGCAGCCCGCCGAGAGGGCGGCCTGGCGCTCCGGTGGGGCCGCCTCCCAGGCGGTGATCAGCCGGCTGTAAATGGTGGGCACCGCCATGAACAGGGTCAGCTCGCCGCCGGCGATGGCGGCCCAGGTGGCGTCGGGCTCAAAGCGGGGGTGAATGGTGCAGTGCGCCCCGCTCCAGAGGGCGCAGGTCAGCACGTTGATGATCCCGTGCACATGGTGCAGCGGCAGAATCAGAAGGATCCGGTCGTCGGGCCGCCAGCCCCAGGCCTCTACCAGACTGGTTACCTGCGCCTCGATGTTGGCGTGGGTGGTGACCACGCCCTTGGGCCGGCTGGTGGTGCCGCTGGTGTAGAGGATCATCGCCCGACGGTCGGGGGTCAGGTGGGGCAGGAGGGGCGCCTCGGCGCCCGGGCCGGGCGGTCCGGAGGCGAGCAGTTCGGTGGTCAGCAGGAGGCTCAGCCCCCGCTCCTCGGCCAGGGGCCGAACCCGGTCGGCCAGCTCCGGGTGGGCGATCACAACGGCGGCGCTGGTGTCGTCAAGCACATAGGCCAGCTCCCCCGGCGGGTGGGAGACCGCCAGGGGCACCGCCACCCCGCCGGCCCGCCAGATCCCCCACTGGGCGGCGACGTAAGCAAAGGAGGGCGGGACCAGGAAGGCGACACGGGCCTCGGCCAGGTCCCGGGCGCCGTCAAGGAGCCGGGCGGCGATGATGGCTGAGGCGGAAAGCAGGTCGCCGTAGGTAAAGCGCCCCTCGGGGGCGGTGATCGCAGGGCGCTCGGGGTGGCCGGCGGCACGGGTGAAGAGGGGCAGCCCGGCTTGCATGGTCATCTTGGCGGATCGCCTCCACATTCTGATCTGATCTTCTGGGTATTTATCGGTTCGCCGTGGCGGTTCCTCCAAAACGACCTTAAGTGACTATTTCGGATTTAGGAGCTTCGAAATAGAATGAGGGACAAGGGCCGGGGGCGCCGGCTCTCACAAACAGAGCGAGGTGAGGCGCATGCTCATTGACAACCTGCCCAATGGCCAGACCGGATTGACCTCCAAGGTGGCGGTGATCACCGGGGCCGGGCGTGGGATCGGACGGGAGGCTGCACGGGTCCTGGCCCGGTTCGGCGCACGGGTGGTGATTGCCGAGCGGGCGGAGAGCGGGGCGGAGACCGCCGGGCTTATCCAGGCGGAGGGCCGCGAGGCGCTCTTTGTCCAGACCGACGTGGCCGATGAGGCGAGTGTCGCCCACCTGTATGACACGGTGCAGGCCACCTATGGTCGGGCGGATATCCTGATCAACAACGCCATCGTCACCTCCTTCGGCCCGCTGTGGGAGCATGCCGTGGCCGACTGGGACCGGGTGATGGCGGTCAACCTGCGGGGCGCCTTTCTCTGTATCAGGGCCTTTCTGCCCCAGATGCTGGCGCGCAGGGAGGGCGTGGTGGTCACGATGGAATCGGCGGACGGCATGCCGTACATGGCGCCCTACCAGGCGTCGAAGGCCGGCCTGCGCTCCCTTGCCCTGTCGCTGGCGGCGGAGGTGGGGGAGGCGAGCGGGGTCTCGGTCTTCTGCTTCGGCCCGGGCATGGTCGACACCCCGGGCCTGGCCGAGGCGCTGGAGCGGCTGCCGGCCTATTACAAGATGAGCCGGGCGGAGTTCATTGAGCAGAGCGGCGTGGCCATGGTCTCCGCCGAGACCTGCGCCGCTGGTCTGGCCGGCGTGGTGCTGCACGCCCGGCAGTGCCACGGCCAGGAGGTGGGCTATGCCACCGGGCTTGCCCTGCTCGGGCTGGACGGCGCCGCCGGGCAGCCGTCGGCGCCGGTCGCCGCCGGGTTTGCCGCGAGTCCAGCGGCTGCCGCCCCGCCTGCCCTCTCCACCGCCCTTGCCCTGAACCGCAAGCTGGAGGGAATCCTGCAGGAGAACATCCGCGAGTACAGCGAGCTGACCCTCTTCCAGCGGCCCATCGTCCGGCGGATGTTCCAGCAGGGCACCGGCTTCAAGGTAGAGGACTGGCTGGAGCGGGCCCAGGCCTTCTCCCGCTACCTGGAGCAGGTGGCGGCGGAGGACGGCTGGCGGGAGGCGGAGGTCCGGGCCTATGTGGCCTCCCTGGAGCGGCTAGCGAAGTTTATTCACAAGCAGGAGTCCGATGCGCGCGGCTTCTTCCGGAACGCCGAGCAGCTGAACCGGGCGCTGGAGGCGCTCCAAGCGCGGCGGGCGGTGGTGACCGACCTGGCTGCCCAGCTGGAAGCGGCCCTGGCGGCGCGAGGGTAGCCCACCGTGGTTGCGTACACAGTGTTTGGCGTGATCGCAGCCCTGCTGCTGATCGGGGCGGGGTACGAGTGGGTCGCCCGGCGGCGGGAACCTTCTGCCCCGCTGGAGGGCCGGTTGGCTGATGTGGGTGGCTATCGGCTCCACCTGCGGCTGGCAGGCGCGGGCGAGCCGGCGGTGGTGGTGATCGCCGGCGCCGGTGACCCGTCCTCCTCCTGGGGGCCGGTGCAGGCCGAGGTGGCCCGCTTTGCCCAGATTCTCACCTATGACCGGGCCGGGTTGGGACGCAGCGACGACGGGCCGCCCGCCAGTCCGGATCGATATGTAACGGAGTTGCACGCTCTGCTGGGGCGAGCCGGTCTTACGGGCCCCTTTGTGCTGGTCGGCCACTCCTTTGGCGGGCTGCTGGCCCGGCTCTACGCCGCCCGGCACCCCGGCCAGATCGCCGGAATGGTCCTGGTTGACCCGGCCTACGAGGCGCTCTTTGACTCGCCGCAGATGGAGCGGGTGTTGAGCGTGGGTGGAGGAGTGATCCGGCTTCTGAGCGCCACCTCGGCGGTGGGCCTGCCCCGGTTGATGGGCAACTGGTTCGCCATGGCCTTTCCGGAGCAGCGGGCGCTCTGGCCCCGCCTGACGCCTGCCGAGCGGCGGGCGTGGGCTGCCGACATCTACCGGACGTGGCGGGGCGGGCTGCTGCGGGACTTTGGCGCTGTGCGGGCCGTGGCGCAGGCAGTACGGGCCGAATCGGACGGCCCCCCGCTGGCCCATGTGGAGCTGGTGGTATTATCGAACGGGCGGATTCAGGGCAGTGCAGGCGTCGAATGGGTCCGGGCGCATGCTGAACTGGCCGCCCAGTCCGCTCGATCTACTCACCACGTGAGCGATCGGAACAGCCACATGATGCACTGGACACAGCCGGAGCTGGTGGTGGCGGCGATTCGCCAGGTGGTGGATGGGGTACGGCAGCACTCCTGACAGACGACACAGAAGACGCCCTCGGCCGTAATGGCCGAAGGGCGTCTTCTGCGGAGTGGTGCCCATGGCAGAGGTGAGAGGGGGTTTGGAGAAATGCCCACCCCCCGGGGGCAAAGTTGTTGGTGGACTACTCGGCTGCCTGCAACTTGGTCTCGGCAGTGGGGGCGCCGGCAGCAGGGGCGTTGGTAGTCGCTGCCGCTGTGGCTGCGGCGCTCTTCTTCTTGTTCTTCCGGGACCTGGCCTTGACCTCCAGCCCCTTCTTCACGGCGATCGTAATGAAGGGGAGGCCGTCGAACGGGAGGGTCTCCACCGCCACATTCGCCTTCACCCTGGTCGGGGGACGCAGGTCCGGGACCTCCTTGAAGGGACCGGAGTGGTAGAAGACGATGCGGCTGGAGCCTTTGCGCTCATAGCGGCGGATCGCGACGATTCCGGGGCCGGTGGTGGTGGTCGGCGCGAAGCCGGCCTTGCCCTGCTCTTTATTCGTGAAGTACTTCAGGTAGTAGCTGTTGGTGTTGATCCCGCGGGTCTTGGCGACGCTGTCGAACATTTCCGTAGCCTCGACGTTCAGCGCGAACCACCCCGAAGGTGTGACGGTGGAGGCGGCATTTTCCCGGCGGTTTTCGCCCACCCGGGGATCGTGGACTCCCTCCTGCCAGCCATTGATCGCCTGTACCGCCTGGATCTCGGGAGCCTTCTTCTCGGCCACCCCAATCGACCTCCTTTGGAGGTATGTAGGTTTATCGGTAACTAAATCCAATTATAGACTTGCCATCTCTTTCTGTCAATACATGATTATTCTTTTTTTACCGATCCGAGGCGCAGTCAGGTAGAGGTATGGAAAAATATGTAATTGTTGTGGCATAGATGGGAGTCTTGCAGGAACGAGTGTACGGGAGTGTAACGGGAAGGGTGGGGGGGTTACGAGGGGATCTGGAAGGGGGGGCGGGAAGGGAGATGGGGGGTCTGAGGCACCCTTTTGGTGTGTGTGTGGGGGGTCTGGGACACCCTGGGAGAGTCGGGTACGTCTGTGGAAATAGATGGTGGGGGGTGTTGACATGAGAAGAGCCGCCCCGAGGGCGGCTCAACGAGGGCGATGCCACGCAAATCGGTGGGACCACCAGCCAATCTGGCCGACCCCGGCTGCCTCCCGGGTGGTGTTGCTCTCCCCGTCGAGCAGGGTGAGACCACCGTCGTGGAGGTAGGCCAAAGCCCCCAGAGCCTCAAAGGCCGGAGGGGTGGCAGGGGCAGAGGCCGGATCTGCACCCCTACAGCCCGTGATCAACAGTGTCAGCAAGATAGCGAGACCAAAGAGCGTACGCCGGCTACCCACCGCTCATCCCTCCCGTGGAGCGACCTACGCCCATATGACGCTCCCGGTCAGAGGCAGGATTCCCGGTTACTGCCGGAGGTAGCTGTTCACCCCGAAGATCACGTGCGCCCGGTTGGAGAAGGGCACGAAGTCATCGGCGTACGCCTCGAGGGAGTAGATGGCGCTTGAATCGGGCAGGCGTACGTCCACCGCCACCTCCCGCTCACCGGGCCGCAGCACGATGGGCTCGGCGGAGTGGTTTCCCTGCCGGTCGAGGTGGACCGTTCCCTCGACCTCGCCATGGTGGGAGAGGAGCAGGTGGAGCCGGTAGAGCTTGTCCGGTAGGACATGCCCCAGGGGGTGAAGCCGGACCCGCACCGTGGTGTTGGGGCTCTCCAGCACCTGCCCGTGCCGGGGGTGGACGATCTCCACCCAGATGAAGTCGGCGGGCCGTGGGTCGTCCAGCGGCTCCGTGGCCCGGGCGAGGCCTGCCGTGGTCCCGAGCAGCACGATCGCCAGCAGAAGCCCGGGGAGCCAGCGGTGGGGTTTCCTCATGGCGTCCAACCTCCTTGTCGTCTGGTCTGGCCGGCCCGGTGGGGTTCGTTCCGGTAATTTTCGGTCCGGTAATTTTCATGGAAGCGCTGGATGCCCCGCGCCACCGCATCACCCAGGCTCCCCACGTTGGCGGTCAGCGCCTCACCGGTACCCAGCCAGTCCCGGTCGGCGGTGCGGGAGAGGTCGAGCACCTCGATTAAGACCGCCGGGAAGGGCTGCCCGTTGGGCAGGGTGTCCGGCACCTCGCGCAGCACCGCGAGATCCCGCCGGTAGAGCCGCTGCGAGCAACGGGAGGGCGAGCCGAACCGGAGCCGCCACAGCTCGTCGCAGATCGCCAGCCCCAGGCTGGCGCTGATCGCGTACTGCGCCTCCGTGCTGCCGTTGGTCGGGCTCTGCAGGTGAACGGAGGGGCCGTCTTCACCGGAGACGGCGTTGAAGTGGATCGAGACCAGCACCTTCCCGTAGGGGTGTGTCCCAGCTTCGAGCGCGGTGGCGTGGCGTGCCCGGTCGTAGAGGGAGGAGCGCTCGTTCTGGAAGGGGTTGTAGCCCACGTTGGGCTCGGTGGTCTGCGGCGGGAGGTCGTACCAGGGGCGGCTGGTCTGCCGCCTGCCCCCGGCTGTGGGGCCGTAGCGGTCCCAGTCCGGCACGCTGTTCGGGTTCTGGTGGATCCAGCGGCTGACGGCGGGGAAGATCCTGGGGGTTTCGTCGAGCACCCTGTAGACCCGCTGGGCCACCAGGCGCGCGAGCTCATCTTCCCGGGGAATGCTGATACCGTAGTCCGCCCCGGTGAACTGCCCGGCTGCCATTCTTGCCCCGTAGAGGAAGCCGTGACCGGCATCGAGGCTAACGAACATGGAGCCGGCGGGGGGCCGGGCGCGTGCTCCGGCCCGAAGCTTGGACCCGCCGCGAAACTCCACCGGCAGCTGTGTGAAGGGATCGACCTCTTCGATCTCCTCCTCAGGTGGCCGGCCGTCAGAGGCTGCCGCGATGATCATGATGGCGATCAAGAGCAGGGCCAGGCCCACAGCCACGCCTTTGTGCAGGTTCATCTGAGCGCTTACCTCCCTGCGCTATAGGGTTGACGGCTGGTCGCATTCAACCCGTAGGAAGATGTGGCAAGCGCGCGCCGGCGGGCCTACTCGCCCCCCAGGTCCAGGATACCCCGCAGCCGGAGCGCCTCCCGCATCGTCGCCTCCTCGTCGCGGCGCCATGCGAGCCCGCCGGCCAGGAGGCGCAGGCCCAGACCCAGCCGGACCGCCCGGTCGATCGCTTCCGGGCTGCCCAGCGCTTCGTCGACCATGCGGGCTGTCTCGCTCTCCACCAGCGACGTCAGGCGGGCGGAGACCAGCCCGGGCCGTCCGCTCAGGAGCACCGGCTCCTTGCCGCACCTTCGCAGCAGACCATCCATCTGCTCCACCACCTCGGCCGACGTGGCCTCACCCGGCGCCATCTCCACCAGCGGCATGACCAGGACCGGCTGGGACCAGTGGGTCAGCAGGAAGCGATCGGGGTGAGGCAGCAAGGGGGCCAGGTCGGCGGGGGCGAGGCTGGCGCTGGTGGCGCCGACCAGGCACTCGGGCCGCAGCCAGCGGCCCAGCTGCTGGTAGACGGCGCGCTTCAGGGCAAGGTCCTCGGGCAGCGCCTCAAAGAGGCAGGCCGCCGTCCTCAGCCAGCGGCCGTAGCCCCGCCGCAGGCGGAGCCGCCGCCAGAAGTCTCCCCTGGAGTCCCCCAGCAGCCGGGCCCCCGCCGCCCAGGCCCTTCGGGCCCGGATCACCAACTCGGCCCAGTCCCGGTCGGTCCGCTCCCTCAGGTCGACTAACTCCACCATGTATCCGGCCATGGCCAGCACCTGGGCCATGGGAACGCCCAGACGGCCGGCGCCGAGTACCACTGCCCGCTCAACCACCGCTGCCCCACCCCCTGGCTCAACTTACGCCGGGGGTGGGGCAGCCATGCGCTACTTGATTACCGGTCGGGCCGGGTCCAGCGAATCACCGGGCGTCGCGGCAGGTTGGGCCTGCCCGGTCGCCCCGGTCGCCCGGGCCGCTCCGGCCGCTCGGGTTCGGGCTCCTGATCGGCGGCCTTCTCCAGCTCAATGATGATGCGGGAGGACTCGGCCACCCGGAAGACCAGCCCCTGGCCGGCCATGACCCGCACCTGGGCGGGCTGGAACTCCCGGCCCGCCGCCTCGACGAAGACGGGCTGCATCTCCTGCAGCTTGCGGGCCCCATCGGGCGAGAAGAAGAGCTCGATCGCCCCCTGGGCGCCACTGGCCTTGTCCACCATGCGGTACCGTCCCGGGCGCAGGAGGGAGACGGCGCAGAGGTCGCCCTTCTCCAGCCGCTCGGTCTGAAAGGCGGCCTGGCGCGCCTCGGGGTGGCGGACCACTGCGGAGTATCCGCCGGCGCCGCCGGTGGCGAAGAAGAGCACATACCCCTTTGGGCTGACGGTGGGGACCTTCTCCTGCTTCGACTTGCAGCCGCACTCGTCCCGCTGAGGCCGGCCCACGAGCGACAGGTCGATGTCGAGCTGAGAGGCGGTGGCGGCCTCCTCTACCCGGAAGGTGGTGGTACCCACCTCCCGGCCATGCTGCCGGATCGATACGCTATACTCCCCGGGCTGGTGGAATTGGTGCATGACCGAGATCAGCACCCCTAACGAACCGCTGTCAAAGACCCGGGCGCTGAACAGACGTTGATTCACCCTTGCTTTCATGACCATCACCCCACATTGGCCTCAAGGACCATCTCATCGTCGTTGCAGAAGACGTTCAGATCGCGGACCGGAATCAGCACCGCCACCTTGGTGGGCTGCGCCTCCAGGATCTGCAGGGGGTCGTCGAACTTGGCGATGGGCTCTTTGGCCGCGAAGTAGTCGGCCACGAAGGTCAGGATCAGATCCATCAGCCCGAAGCTGACGTTCAGGAGGTCAGAGATCCACTCCTGAATGTCATCGGCGATGTCAAGGATCGCCCGAATCAGGTCGATGACCGGCCCCAAGATCGCCTTGATCAGGTCCCGGGCCCAGCCGGGCAGCCAGCCCAGGAGGCCATCCACCACCAGGTTGACAGCGTTCTCCAGCAGGTCGCCCACCATGTCGGCGATGTCGAAGAGGTCCAGGTCGATGGTCTGGGGGTCAATGTGGACATGCCACTGGTTGGGCACCCCGGCGTCGAGGGCGTCCCAGTCGTTCATCCAGCCCAGCCGGGCCGGGTCGACCGCATACTCGGTCCGCAGGGAGCCCGTGAAGGAGACCTCGGAGGTGATCAGCCCGCCCAGCGGCAGGGTGAGCGAGATGTCCGGGTTGTCGTCGAAGACGCAGAACTTGGGCGCCTTCAGGAGGCATCCGCCGAAGGGGTTGGGGATGATGCAGAAGCCGCCCACGCAGATCTCAGGGATGTCGATGCCGAGGGAGAGGTCCAGGGTGTCGAACTTGATATCCAGCTCCTTGACCTGTACCGTATTGTCCGCCCGCAGGTCGACGCTGCCGCCCTCCAGGTGGGCGGCAACGCTATAGCCGGCCGTGAAACCGGCGAAGCTGCCGCTGTCGGCCTTGCTGAAGGCGAAGTTGTCGCGCAGGGCCTCAAACAGCCGGACAAAGGTTCCTTCCGATACCGCTGCTGTCAGGTGCGCCATTATGACACCCCCACATCGATGAAGAGTCTGACCTGATCCTTCTCCACCGCCGGGTTGTGCGGCACGGCGCCACTAATGGCGGTGGCTCCGAGGCTGATCGTCGCCGGGACCCAGTCGGGTAGGTCGAGGGTGTACGCCTCCAGCAGCGTCCGCAGCTGCGGCAGCACCACCAACTGGATCATCAGCTTGATATAGCACTCCAGGCTGTTCTCCAGCCCGTTGGGCTTGATATCGACGATCTCCAGACCATCGAGCCGCATCTCCAGGTAGGGCTTGGCGCCGTACGTGCGGGTCTCGAAGTGGCCGGCCACGAAGACCTCCAGGCAGAAGCAGGTCAGGGAGCGGGTGTCGATGACAACGATGGGCCCTTCGTTGGTGGGCGGGACGTGGGTCAGGGGCGGCAGCTTTTGCGCCGCAGGAGGCGGGATAAGCTCTTCGATCAGGTCCTGGGAGGGGCAGCCGATGCCGCCGCAGAGCTTCAGCTTCAGGGCGAAGCGCTGCTCCCCCAGCGGCGGTGCGAACTCAGGAGGCAGGGTGAACTGATTGCCGGGGTGGAAGTCGATCTTCAGTTCGACCAACTGGGCGGCGAAGTTGACGCCGAAGTTGCTGCCCGGAACCGGAAGGGGGTCGACCACAGTGACCAGGGGGTTGGAACGCTTCTTGACGATCTCATGCGCCTTGATCACTTCACAGAGCAGGTCGGGGCGGTCGGCAAAAAACTTGGTGGCGTAGTGGAAGAGCGATGGTCGTTGCTGCTGCACATGCTGCACAATCCGGTTGAAGCCGTCTTCATGGGCCGATACAAACACGTCGCAGTTGTCGGTCAGAGCCATCCGCGGGCCTCCTTTCTGAGCAACACCCTGCGGCATCCTCTGGAGTGGCTAAACTGCATCGCGGTCAAGGCTCTCTGTTGCCCAATCTTCATTATATACCGAATGTTTAGTATACACCAGAAGGATCATCACCTGGCAGGCGTCTTGGCTCGAGGTGTCGAATCGAACTCCCTGTTTCAGGTGCGCGTTGCTGCTCGGGGGAGGGGCAGCACGGGCCTGTATGATCGCGCACGAAAGGAGAACGCAGCGGACGATGACGATGCTCACACTGAAAGAAGGAGAGCTCTTCCTCCTCGCGGACCGCCGGGGCGATGTCCCCGGGGACTGCTTCGGGCTTTACCTTCAGGAGACGCAGTTTCTCGACCGCTGGACGCTGACCGTGGCCGGACGTTCCCTGACGATTCTCTCTGCTCGTGCGGCTGAGGTCTGGCGCTCATCGATCTTGCTGGTCGCTGGGCAGGAGTTGGGCGTGCCCGGGATCGGACCTAACGAACTGGAGGTCCTCCGTCGCCAGGTAATCGCCGACGGAGCGCTGTATGAGGAAATCCGCCTGATGAACCGCGGATCGCAGCGGGTTCTCCTTCCGGTGGCGCTGGAGTTCGGCGCCGGCTTCGCCGATCTTTTTGAGTACCGGGGCTTCACCCGGGACCGGCGGGGGGAGGGGGAGGCACCGGAGGAGCAGTCCGGTTCGGTACTCCTGGGCTACCTTGGCCTCGACGGGGTGCGCCGGCGGACGCTGATTCGCTTCCTGACCCCGCCCGACGAGGTGGTGGGGCACTCGATTGCCCGCTGGCAGCTGACCCTGGAGCCGGGCGGGACGCAGGTGCTCTCCTTCGCCGTCGCCCCGGTGCTGGGCGAGGAGGAGCCGCCCCCGGTGACCGACTTCGCCCGGGCCACCCGGCAGATGATGACCGCCTATGCCGACTGGACCGAACGGGTGACCCAGATCGAGGCGAGCCACGCCGACGGAGACAGAGTGCTGAAGCGCTCCATCCGCGATCTGCGGGCGCTGATGATGGACATCGGCCACGGCCCCTTCCCGGCGGCCGGGATCCCCTGGTTCGCCACCCTCTTCGGGCGGGACTCGCTGATCACCGCCTACCAGGCGCTGCTCCTGGACCCCTCCGTGGCCCGGGGGACGCTGCGCACCCTGGCTGCCTACCAGGGAGAGGCGGTCAACCCGGCCCGGGCGGAGGCGCCGGGAAAGATTCTTCACGAACTGCGCCGCGGCGAGATGGCAAACCTGGGCGAGATCCCCTTCGGGCGGTACTACGGCAGCGTCGATGCGACCCCGCTCTTCCTGGTCTTGCTGGGGGAGTACCACCGCTGGACGGGGGACGACGGGTTCGTGCGGGAGATGCTGCCGCACGCCCGGGCCGCCGCCGGCTGGATGCAGCGCCACGGCGACCTCGACGGCGACGGCCTGCTGGAGTACGAGCCAACCGGCGAGTCGGGTTTGGCGGTGCAGAGCTGGAAGGACAGCCCCACCTCGCTGATCCGGCCCGACGGCACCCTGCCCGAGCCGCCGATCGCCGTGGTGGAGGTGCAGGGGTACGCCTACGAGGGATACCGCTCCCTGGCCCAACTGCTGGAGCGGCTGGGGGAGGGGAACGAGGAGGCTCTGGCCCTGCGTGAGCGGGCCGAGCGGGTCCGCCTCCGCTTTGAGGAGACCTATTGGATGGAGAGCGCCGCCTGCTACGCCATCGCCCTGGATCGGCAGAAGGCGCAGGTGCAGACGCTCACCTCCGACCCGGGCCACTGCCTCTGGTCCACCATCGCCTCGCCAGATCGGGCGCGGGCGGTGGCCGACCGGCTCATGGAGCCCCACCTCTTCTCGGGCTGGGGAATCCGGACCATGTCGGCGCAGGAGCCGGGCTACAGCCCGCTGCACTACCACAACGGGACGGTCTGGCCCCACGACAACGGGCTGATCGCCATGGGCTTTGCCCGCTACGGCCTGACGGCGCCGCTCCGCACGATGGCGATGGCCCTGTTGGAGGCGAGCCGCCACTTCGAGGAGTACCGGCTGCCCGAGGTCTTCTGCGGCTATGCTGCCGAAGATGGCCCGCCCGTGCCCTTCCCGTCCGCCTGCTCGCCCCAGGCCTGGGCCGCCGGGGCGCCGCTGCTGTTGGTCCGGGCCCTGCTAGGGCTGGAGCCAGACGTCCCCGCCGGGCGGGTCCGGCTCGCCCCCTGCGTGCCCGAAGAGTTAGGCGGCCTCCGCCTGACCGGCCTGCGGATCGGGCAGGGCTGCCTGGACCTGGTGGCCCGGCACGGCGGGGTGGAGATTCTGCGCAACACCACCGGGTTGGTGGTGGAGATCGAGGAGCGATAACAAGGGGGCGAGACCTGGGATAAGGTCTCGCCCCTTTCAGTGGTCCGGCGCCTCAATCGGAATGTGGATCGAGATCACCCCCGGCTCCCGTGCGTCGTAGTGCTCAAAGTCGGGGGAGTTGGCGGGGAGGAAGCCGGAGCGGGGGAGCCAGGCGCTGACGATGTAGCGGTAGGTCTCGCCCAACTGCTCGAATCCGGCCCGGTGGGTGAAGACGGCGTACTGGCTGGGCGGGAGGGTGCGGGCTACCCAGCCCTCCGGGAGGGAGGGTGGGTCGGCCTCTACCTCGGTGGCCCAGAGCCAGTCGATCTCGCTGGATTCCGTCAGGAGCGGGGCGGGCTCGCAGATGCCCAGGGTGATATGCGGCTCCCGGCGGTGGGCGATCTGTGCCGCTCCCTGCTGAAAGACCGGCCACAGCGCCGGAATCTCGCCTCGCCGGTTGGTGCCCCGGTAGGGAAGACCGACCACCCGCATGGCGGGCAGGCGGGTGATCTCAGGCTGCAGGGAGAGGCGGTCGGCGAGGTGCTCCAGGTCGCCGCCGGTCAGGCGGGGGTGCTCCAGCAGCACCAGGGGCTGCCCACTCTGCCGGTACTGGCCCGGGGTGACCCCGAAGACCCGGCGGAAGGCGCGGGTGAAGGAGGCCTGCGACTCAAACTGGTACAGCAGGGCCACATCGATGATGCGGGTCCGGGTGTGGAGCAGCATCTTCGCCGCCTCGGCCAGCCGTCGCCGCCTTAGATAATCGGCCACCGATTCGCCGGTGGCGCCCTGGAAGATGCGGTGGAAGTGATAGAGGGAGAAGCCGGCCGCCTGTGCCACAGCCGCGGCGTCCACCGGGTTTGTCAGGTTCGCCTCGATATGGTCAAGCGCCCGCTGGACCCATCTGCGGTAGTACATTGCCTCATCACCCGGAACCAGTATACCATGAAGCAATTACCAGAGGGCAGGGGTTGGGGTGCGGGGCCAGCCCATTTCGGTGGCGATCTGTCCGGCCACCTCGCCCACCAGGGAGCGCCACTGGGGCACGCCGGGGTCGGCGTTCATGAGGATCACCAGGCCGCTTTGCAGGCCGGGAGAGAAACTGAGCGCCCCCTGAAAGCCGGTACCCCAGCCGTAGTGGTAGTGCCAGGGCTCCGCCGCCCTGTCTGCATCGAGGAAGATGCCCAGGCCGATCCGGGGGTGCCAGGGTGGGGTGGTCATCTCCAGGGCTGTGCGCTGCGACAGGACCCGACCCCGGCCTTGCAGCGCCGCCATGAGCTCCAGGGCCACCTGGGCCAGGTCGGGGGCCGAACTCCAGAGCCCGCAGGAGGCCTGGCAGGGGGAGACCGGCCGCCGTCCGGGAATGACCCGGCCCTGCCGGTCGTGCCCGCAGGCGGCATCCTCCCCGGGGGCGAAGGTGGACTGGGCCATTCCAAGCGGTTGGAGAACCCGCTCCTCCACCAGCCGGCCAAAGGGCTGACCGGTCACCGCTGTGAGCGCCTGCTCTACCGCAGCGTAGCCGGCGTCGGCGTACTCGAACCGGGCGCCGGGGGCGAAGGCGACCCGGGCGCCCCCCTCTGCGTCCACCAGCCCCGACTGGTGGCTGAGCAGGTGGCGGAGCGTGACCGGCTCCGAGGGCAGGGGCAAGGAGCCCGACCACGGCCGGATGTCCGTATCCAGCGAGATCAGACCGTCCTGCGCCAGGGAGAGCGTTGTCATCGCCGTGACCGTCTTGCTGATGGAACAGGCGTGAAACAGGTGGTGCGGCTCTGTGCCGCGCTCGGTGCCTCCCTCCAGGAGCCCGTAGCCTTCGGCCCGGGCCAGCCGCCCGCCCTGGATCACCGCCAGGCTCAGCCCGTGCACGTTGTGGCGCTCCATTCGTTCTGCGATCGTCATGACCATGTGCTGCGCCTCCTTTCTCACAGAACGATCATGCCATCCCGGACGGTGGCGGTTTTGACCATTCTTGCGGAGTTGCAGGCTTTCCGGGCAGCAGCGCCGAAGGAACCCCGCATTGAGTTGACACCCCCGGCGGGACGTTGCACAACAAGGAGGCAACCCACTGATGTCGGCCCAGCTACAGGAGTTGGCGCAGCGGATCCAGGCGAATGTGGCCCGGGTGCTGATCGGCAAGGAGCGGGTGATCGAGATGGCGCTGGTGGCGCTCTTCTGCGAGGGGCACCTGCTGGCCGAAGATGTGCCGGGCACCGGCAAGACGATGATGACCCGGGCGCTGGCGCTCAGCTGCGGCGTTCAGTTCAGCCGGATTCAGTTCACACCCGACCTGCTCCCCAGCGACGTGACCGGCGTCTCGGTCTACAACCAAAAGAGCGCCGAGTTCGAGTACCGGCCCGGCCCGATTCTCGCTCACATTGTGCTGGCCGACGAGATCAACCGGGCGACGCCCCGGACCCAGTCGGCGCTGCTGGAGTGCATGGAGGAGCGGCAGGTGACGGTAGATGGCGTCACCCGCCCCCTGCCCCGCCCCTTCCTGGTCTTTGCCACCCAGAACCCGGTGGAGCAGGAGGGGACCTTCCCGCTGCCCGAAGCGCAGCTGGACCGCTTCTTCCTGAAGCTGGCCCTGGGCTACCCATCGCTCGAAGAGGAAGATGCGATGCTGGCCCGGCTGCAGCACGGTCATCCGATCGAGCAGATTCAGCCGGTGGCCTCGCCGGCCGACCTGCTGGCGGCGCAGGGAGCGGTTCGCTCCATTCACGTGGCGGATGAGGTCCGCCGCTATATCGCCGAGCTTGTCCATGGCACCCGCCGCCATGAGGATGCGGCGATTGGCGCCTCGCCCCGGGGCTCGCTGTCGCTCTTCCGGGCGGCGCAGGCGCTGGCGGCGGTGCGGGGGCGGGCGTATGTGATCCCCGATGATGTGAAGACGATGGCGCTGCCGGTGCTGGGCCACCGGATCGTGCTGAAGCCCGAGAGCCGGCTCCGGGGCCGGTCGGTGGAGCGGCTGCTGGCCGCCGTGCTTGATGCGGTGGAGGTGCCGGTGGAGGCCGGGCAGCGATGAGCGGGCTGCCGCTCTGGCTCTGGCTCTACCTGGCGGGGGCGCTCCTGCTGCCGGGGCGGCCGCTCTATGGGGTGCTCTACCTGCTGGGCGGCCTCTTTCTGCTGGCCCGGCTCTCGCTCACCTGGGCGATGCGCCGGCTGACGGTGGAGCGGCTGCTGCCCGAGGAGCGGCTCTTCGCCGGGGAGCCGGTGGCGGTCACCCTGCGCTTTTCCAACCCCACCGGGGCGCCGCTGCCCTGGGTGCAGTTTATCGAGTCGCGCCCGACCGGGCTGGACCCGACGCCGCTCTCGGGGATTGTGGCGGTGGAGGGGGGTGGGGCGGCCTCGGTCTCCTATACCATGCTCAGCCACCGGCGCGGGCGGTACCTGATTGGCCCGTTGGCCTACGCCGCCGGCGACCCCTTCGGCTTTCTGCGGGTGGAGGGGCGGCTGGAGGAGCCGACCCGGGTGACGGTCTACCCGCGGGTCTCCCCCCTGCCGGAACTGGGGCTGCCGGCCCGCCTGCCCCTGGGCGACCTGGCCACCCGGCGCCGGCTCTTCGAGGACCCGGCCTGGCTGGCGGGTACCCGGCCCTACCAGCAGGGCGACTCGCTCAAGCGGATCCACTGGCCGGCCACGGCGAAGGCGGGGGCGCTGGCGGTCAAGCAGTTCCGGCATGCCATGCTCCTGCCGGCCTGCGTCTGCATCAACCTCAACCGGGAGGAGTACGACGCCCGGCGCTTCTACACCCAGGTGGAGGTGGCGGTGGGCGCCGCCGCCTCGCTCTGCCACTACCTGCTGGAGCGGAAGCAGCAGGTGGCGCTGCTGGCCACGGGGGTGGACCCCGACGCCGCCTCCTTGAAGGTCGCCCTGCCCTTGCGACAGGGCGATGCGGCCATGGCGGAGATCCTGGAGGTGCTGGCCCGGGTGGAGGGCGGCGTCACCGTCGACTTTGTCACCGCGGTGATGGAGCAGGCCCGGCTGCTGCCCTGGGGCACGCTGCTCTGCCTGGTCACCCCGAGAGAGACCCCGGCGCTGGCCGAGCTTTCCGCCCGCCTCGCCCGGGGCGGGCAGCAGGTGCTGCTCTTTGTCATGCAGGGCGAGTCGGTGCGGCGGGAGTCCTACCAGGTCTGGGCGCTGGCGGAGAACCGGGCGGGGGAGGTGGAGGTGGGGTGAGTCGTCGCAGCGATGAACAGCCGCTCCTCCTGCGAGGGGTAGAGGTCCACCCCCTGGCCGACGCGGCGCTGCCCCTGCTCCTGACGCTTCAGACAGCGCTCGCCGCCGGTCTGGTCTCGGTGCTGCTCGAAGGGCTGGCGGGCCGTCCCTTCCTGCCGGGGTTGGGCTGGTGGGCGCTCCTGTTCGGCGTCGAGTCGTACCTCTTCACCACCTACTTCTTCGTGCGGGAGATCGACCTGCCCTGGGTGCTCCGCGGCGTGGAGGCGGCCTTGATGCTCCTGCTGGCCAAGGTGGCGATGACCGCCCCGCTGACCGGGTGGGGGCTTTCCGCCATGTTGCATGTCGAGGCCTTGCAACCGTGGGTGGGCCTGCTGGTTCTGGCCTGGGCCTGGGTGATGGGCCAGCGGGTCGCCCACCTGGCCGCTGCGCTCCACCCGGGGCTGATGCCGGACCCGACCCTCGAGTTAATCCGGCGGAACGATCACGGGGAGGCGTTCGACAGCCTGCGCAGCCGGGTGCTGGGGTTGACGGGCCTGCTGGCCCTGCTCAGCGGCGTGGTTCCGGTGGCCGCCGGGCCCGGCGGCTGGACCGCCCCGGCGGGCGGCGGTTGGCTGGGGCCGGGTCTGATCGGGCTGGCGGTGCTGAGCGCTGGGGCGCTCTTCGTTGGTGCACGGCTGCGCCAGGAGATCAACTGGAAGCTGGAACGGCTCACCCCGCCGGAGGGGGTGCTGCGCCGCTGGGCGCCCCAGGCGCTGGCGCTGATGCTCCTGCCGCTCCTGCTGGCCCTGCTGCTGCCGGCCGGGCCCCGCCTGCCGGTAGAGCGGCTGGTCGGGCAGGAGAAGGCGGGGGAACGGCTGGACTTCAACCCGGTTATGCAGCCCGCCTCCGGCGGCGGGGAGTGGCTGCTCCCGGAGGCGCTGCTGGAGCGGGCGACCGGGCAGGCCTTCACCCTACCGGGCTGGCTGAAGTCGGCGCTGGTCGCCCTGCTCGTCTTTGGCCTGATCATGCTGGTCGGGCTGGCCCTGCACGTGGCCTACGTGCAGCTGGCCGAGCGGCTGGGCTGGGGCGGCGCCAGGGGGCTGCTGCCGCTCCTGCGGGCGCTCCTGCGCTGGTACGGGGCGCTCTGGCAGGCGCTCTGGGAGGGGCTGCGGGGGGCTGCGAAGATGGCAGCGCGGTCCACGGCCGAGGCGGGGGCTGCGCTCTTTGGCCAGGCCGGCCTGCTGGGCCGCTACCTGCCCGCCGGGGGCTTGGGCCGCCCGCCGCGGGAGCCCCGTGCCGCCGTGCGCTACTACTTCGCCCGCCTCCAGGCCGATGCGGCCCGGCGGGGTCTGCGCCGCCGACCGGGCTCGACTGCGGCAGAGTTCGCCGCCCGGCTCAGCCAGGAGGCGCCGGAGGGCGCGGAGGCGGTGGGCGGGCTGACCCGGGCTTACGAGCGGGCCCGCTACAGCCAGGAGGAGATCGCGCCCGAGCAGGTCTCGCTGGTCCGCCGGGCCTGGGCGCAGGTGGTGCAGGCACTGCGGCGCCGTTAGCCCTGGCTGTCGTCTCGCATGGCCGGGAGGAGCCTGCGCCAGATCAACCGAACGACGCCCGTGAAGAGGAAGGCCCAGACCAGGGCAAAGAGAGTGAAGACCGCTCCTGCTGCGGGGACGCCCCAGGCCAGCACCGCCGACCCCAGGGCGGCGAAGCCAAGGCCCCAGGTCAGCAGGAGTATCCCTGCAAGCAGGACCCCCGCCGCGAGGATCACCGCCCGGACCAGACCATAGCCGGCCCGGGCGGAGTAGCCCAGGGCCACACCGAACGGGCCGTTGGTCAGTCCAAAGACCCATGCCTCCTCCGGGCTGATCAGCCCACAGAGCAGCGCTGCGGCGGCCACGCCCATCACCGCGGCGCGCAGGTTCTGGAGCGCGCTGACAGCCGGCGGCAGGCAGGCGAGGACCGCCAGGGCGAAGCCAAGTGGCTGCCCGAGCCAGACCGGGGCGGTCTGAAGCAGGGCGCCCAGGGCGGCCATCAGTCCGGCAAAGATCAGGGAGCGCAGGTGCATGAGCCTCTCCTCCCAACGTCACCTCCACACACGGTATGCAGCCAGCATCGTTGGAACGTAAGAGGGCAGGCCGATGGCCTGCCCTCAAACATTGTCAGATCAACTATCGGTGACCTCAATACATAAGGTGACCCTCAACTTCTGGAGCAGTTTCTGCCGATCGACCAGCGCTAACTCAATCAGCCCGACAGCCGCATTCAGGTTGACGTTGGCCCCCGGGTCGGATTCAGGGCAGTCGACCCGCACGGTGAACGGAATCCGCTCCTGTTGGGTTCGCTGCATCCCGTCGACGGTGATAAAAACGACGCGCTTCAGAATAACAGCATCTACCCGGACCTGCCCGGCCTCAGCGGTGGCGAGGATGTCCTCGAAGTCCACCCGAACCTCCTGAATGGAGTTGGCGGGCCGCTTCAGCTGGAGGCGGGATTTCAGGCTGAAAGCCTTGGCACAGTCGACCTTCTGACCCAGACAGCGCTGACGCTTCTGGTGCTTCTTGTGCTTCTTGTGCTTCTTATGCTTCTTGTGCTTCTTGTGCTTCCAATCGCAACCACTCTGTCCACTGCTCTCCTCACCACTGTCATCGCCACTGAAGCCCAGAAGGTGGGCTTTGGTGCGGTCCAGATCCATTGCGGCATCCCTCCAGCATGGCGGTGCGGGGAGTGACCCCCTCCATTCTATTCGGAACGATTGCCACGGTGACAATCTTGATCCTGAAGCACCCAGCTTCCCCGCAGAGGAAAAGGTCTAGCAGGTCGAGAAATTCCGTATTGTCAAGATGCAAGAAGCAGAGGGGGGAGAGCAGGTGCGCTTCGCTTCCTATGAACAGGGGCAGGGGCTCAACTGGTGGGAGACCGACCCGAACCTTCAGCAGGTGGTGGCCCGGTACGCCGACCCGGCGATGCTGGCCTGGGCCCGGCCCCACCTCGCCCGCTTCGGCGAGCTGTGCGGGACCCGCATCGCCCTGCGGGCGGATTACACCGACAAGGCGGAAGGGCGGCCCCGGCTGCTCTCCTATGACCGGCAGGGCAACGAGATCTCCCGGGTGATCTACAACCCCGGCTACCTCCAGACCGTCGCCGAGGCCTACGGGGCGGGCATTGTGGCCTGGCGCCACACCGTGCCCGAGGGCGCCCCGGGCCCGGTGGACCCGGTGATCACCTGGGCCATGGGCTACATGCTCGGCATGGCCGAGACCGGCTTCTACTGCCCGGTGGCGCTGACCGGCTCCTGCGCCCTGGCCATCGACCGCTTTGCCCCGCCCGAGCTGAGGGCGCGCTACCTGCCCGGGCTGATCGCCACCGACCCGGAGAAGCTGACCCAGGGCGCCACCTGGCTGACCGAGAAGACCGGCGGCTCCGACGTGGGCGCCATCACCACCGTGGCCCGCCAGGAGGGCGACGTCTGGAAGTTGACCGGCGAGAAGTGGTTCGCCTCCAACGCCGACGCCCCGGTCGCCCTCGCCCTCGCCCGGCCCGAGGGGGCCGGCCCCGGCACCGCCGGCCTCGCCCTCTTCCTGATCCCCCGGACGCTGCCCGACGGGCGGCAGAACTCGTATCGCATCCGGCGGCTGAAGGAGAAGCTGGGCGTGATCGCCGTGCCCTCGGGCGAGGTGCTGCTGGAGGGGGCGGAGGCCTTCCTGATCGGCGGCCCCGGTCAGGGCTTCAAGATGATGATGGAGGCGATCAACCTCTCCCGGGTCTACAACGCCATCGGCTCCTGCGGGGTCGCCCGGCGGGCCTTCCTGGAATCGGTGATCTACACCTCCCGGCGCATCGCCTTCGGCAAGCCGGTAGCACAGCATCCGCTGATGCGCTCCAAGCTGCTGCGGATGCTGGTGGAGCTGGAGGCGGCGACCGCCCTGGCCTTCCGGGCCGCTGACGCCTACGAGAAGGGGGAGCCGGGCTACCGGCTGCTGATCCCCATCGCCAAGGCCCGCACCGCCGAGGTGGCGCTGCAGCTGGCCCGGGCCTCGATCGAGTGCCTGGGAGGCAACGGCTATATCGAGGAATACGTCACCCCCCGCCTCCTGCGGGACGCCCAGGTACTGACGGTCTGGGAGGGGCCGGAGCATATCCTGGCGCTGGAGCTGATGCGGGTCCTGGCCAAAGAGGGGCCCGATGGACTGCTGGCCGAGATCGACCGGCGGCTGAAGGGGGCCGCCTCGCTCGACGAAATCCGGCAGCAGGTGACCGCTCACCGCGACGCCCTCATCCACCTGATCAATGAGGCGGCCACCTCAGACCCCGAACAGGCCCAGCTTCACGCCCTGCGGATCCTGAACCGGGCCGCCGATGCGCTCTCCGGCGCCTACCTCATGGAGGAGGCAGCCGGTGGCCCGCCCCGGAAGGCAGAGATCGCCCGGCTCTACCTGACCCGGCTGCACCGGCTGGAAGAGGAGGCCCAGCGCATCTGGGACCATGCGGTCCTGCACCGATTTGACAGCCTGGTGCAGTAGGGTCAATGGGCCCAGGCAAAATGGCACCATCGGTTCAAGGAATCGTCCGGCGACACAGAAAAGCAAGGAAGCAGATGCAGACAGCCCACACAAGGAGGCTCGTGCATGCTGGCATTCGATCTCTACCGGCACTGGGAGACCGATCTGCGCCCCTTCACCGTCAACGCCCTCCGGCGGATGACCCCCGAGCAGCTTCGCTGGAAGCCCGAGGGATGGCACTCCAGCGCCTTCGACCTGGCCGAGCACATGGTCCAGACCGAGTGGATCTGGGTCTACCGGAACGCTCTGAAGCGGGCCCCCTGGGACCACCGGTGGCAGCGTGGTCGGTTTGAGGACCTCGACGACCTCCTTGGCTACTGGGCCGACATTCACCGCGTCACCATCGACTGGCTGCGTGAAAACCCGATCACCGAGTTGTCCAGCAGGTACCCCATGCCCTACCCGGACCTGCCCGGGGCCACCATGAATTGGATCGTCTATCACGTGATGGAGCACGAGATCCACCACCGCGGTCAGATCTTCATGTTGATGCGGATGCAGGGGATCGCGCCGCCCGAGATCTGAAATCAGGTGATACCGAATGCTGGAACAGCTGCGCCGCATCGTCCGCCGCGCTGTGAACGAGGCCGATCCCGTTCAGCTGCTGGAGATGGGCGCCCCCGAAGATGAGTACGGGGCCGAGGTTGACGAGATCGTTCGCTGGTTCTACCCGGGCAAGGTCAGCTGGGAGCAATCGCTGGCCATGGCGCAGGCGATTCACCTGGAGCTGAAGCGGCAGGTAGGAGAGGAGAGGGCACGTCATGATCGTGTCGATGGCGACAATCCGTGAACTGCTGAACTACCACTACGACCGGCGGGAGCGGCTCTACCGCTTCCTGGAGGAGTTGTCGCCCGCGGAGCTGACCCGGGACGTCAAGGTGGGCTGGCAATCGATTCAAGGGATCCTGCTGCACGCCCTGGAGGCAGAGGCCTTCTGGGTGCAGTACGCCCTCCAGAAGCGGGAGCGGCCCGACTGGGACTTCGGCGAGTTCCCCGATATCCCGGCGATCCGGCGCCAGGCCGCCCGGGTGCGGGAGCAGACCGAGGCCTACCTGGCCACCCTGAGCGAGGCGGACCTGGGCCGGGAGGCGGCGATCACCTACTCGAGCGGCGCCGAGACCCGGTTCACCATCGCCAAGGCGCTCATGCACGTCATCCTGCACGACGCCCACCACCGGGGCCAGGCCTCGACTCTGGCCCGGCAGCTCGGCTATGAGCCGCCGGAGATCGATTTGATGTAAAGCAAAATCGAAACCGGCCTCCCTCTCGCAGGGGGGCCGGGATTTCTGTTACAATAGCGTGTATCAAGTTTCCAGTCGGATAGGAGGCCATGCCCGTGTTCGTAACCCGAACGGCCCGCATTGATCACGCCTGGCACATTGTAGCGGCCGGCTTCGTGGTCAGCCTGCTGACGGTGGGCACCCGCTTTGCCACCGGGCCCTTCATGGCCTCGATTATGGAGGCGTACGACCTGACCCACACCCAGTTCTCCTCCATCGTGGCGGCCTCGCTCTTGATCTACGGGCTGCTAATGCCGGTAGCCGGGCGCCTGGCCGACCTCTTCGGGGGCCGGTTGGTGCTGATGGCCGGGGGCATCATCCTCAGCCTGTCGCTGGTGCTGTCGGCCCTGGCCACCTCGGCGACGCTCTTCGCCCTCGCCTTCGCCGGCCTGGCCTCCCTGGGCTTCGCCGCCACCAGCCACGTCGCTCTCTCGGCGGTCATCGGCCGCTGGTTCGTGAAGCGCCGAGGGCTGGCCATGACCTTCCTGTCGTCCGGCGGCATGAGCGGCATCGCCGTCATGGTCCCGCTGAGCGCCGCCCTGATCGCCCGCATTGGCTGGCGGGGAACCCTGCTGGTCTTCGCCGGCGTGATCCTGGTGGCGGTGGTGCTCAGCGCCATCTCCGTGGGTGCGCCACCCGCAGACGGGGAGCAGGAGGGAGGGGGGGCCGCGGCGCGGCCCAACTGGTCGGCCGCCCTCACCACCCAGCCCTTCTGGATGCTGGTGCTCACCTTCTTCGCCTGCGGCTTCAGCATGAACATCCTGGGCACCCACGGCGTCCCCATGCTGGAGGACCACGGCTTCCCCACCATGACCGCCGCCTTCGGCGTCGGCCTGATCGGCCTGGTCAGCGTCTTCGGCAGCCTGGCGATCGGCGCTGCCTCCGATCGCGTGGGACGCCGCACCTTCCTCGCCCTGATCTACGGCGTGCGCGGCATTGGCTTTCTGGGCCTGCTCTTCGCGGGCCGGGAGTGGGAGCTGTACGCCGTGGCGGCGGTGGGCGGGCTGGTCTGGGCGGGCAGCAGCGCCATGACCTCGGCGATCACCGCCGACCTGTTCGGCGCCCGGTCGGTGGGGACCCTCTTCGGGCTGATCTTCCTGGGCCACCAGGTGGGCGCTGCCGCCGGTTCCTACCTGGGCGGTTGGGGCTACGACACCTACGGCTCCTACCTGCTCCCCTTCGGCCTGACCACCCTGATTCTCATGGGGGCGGCCTACCTCTCCCTGCGGCTGCCCGGTCGGGCGGTGGAACCGCAGCCCCAGCTGGCGGCCGGGGACTAAGCCTACCGGTAGTGGCGCGCCACCTCGGAGGCGTACCGGGCGCCCACGCCCGGGGCGTTCTCCCGGAGCCAGTCGCTCAGCCTGCGCTTTCCCGGCGGGGGACCGTCGGCGATCAGCAGATCGGCCATCAGCCCATCGACCTCGTCACGGGTCAGGAGCACGTCGCCCAGCAGGCGGCTGATCCCCCTGGCGGCAGCCAGCGCCACCGCCGGCGGCAGGTGGACCCGGGCGGCCCGGCTGGACACGGTGCGAGCGACCAGGGCGACCAGCTCATCGAAGGTGAAGCGCTCCGGCCCCACCGCGTCGATCTCCATGTTCTCCCCGCCGGCTTCCCCCGCCCGGACCACCAGCTCGGCCAGATCTTCCACGAAGATGGGCTGGAGCCGGTAGTCGCCGGAGCCCGGAACGATGAAGAGCGGGAAGCGCCGCAGCAGCCAGGCGATGTTGTTGATCAAGATGTCCTCCGGCCCGAAGACCACCGTGGGCCGGATGATCGCATAGGAGAGCCCCGACTCCCGCAGCGCCTCCTCGAGGACGCCCTTTCCCCGGAAGTAGGGGAGGGGCGACTCGCTGGAGGCGTTTGTGATGGAGACGTGCACCACCCGCTTTACCCCGGCCTCCCGGGCTGCCTGGAAGAGGATCTTGGTATTGCGCACCGCCAGGTCGTAGTCCACCTCGCCGTAGGCGAAGCGTACCCAGTAGGTGTTGTAGAGGGTGTCAACCCCCCGCAGGCTCTCTGCCAGCAGGTCGGGCCGGTCAAAGTGGAAGGCGAGCGCCCGGACCTGGTCGCCGAAGGGATTCGGCCGGTCGGGGTGCCCGGTCAGGGTCATCACCCTGTGGCCTCTGGCAAGCAGGAGTCTGGCGATGTACTTCCCGGTGTAGCCGAAGGCCCCGGTTACCACGTGCAGCTCTGCCATCTGACGTCCTCCTTGTGAAGTCCTTCTCTTTCCATCTCCAGTGTACAACCTCGGAGGGTGGCAGAGCGGTCAACCGCTGTCCGAATTTAGCCACATGGGCGGAACGGATCGGTCAGGTTACCCGTCCGGGGAGTAGGAAGGGGGCGTCACCGTGCATCGAACGGCCCGCCGGACTCGTTGTGCTGCTGGGGCCGGTGCATGGGGCGTCAGGCGCATCCGCCGTGACAGCTGAGACGATTCCGTCTCCCGCAAGCAGGAGTATCTCGACAAACAAGTTAATCCTATAAAGCATCAATAGGGGAGGGGATTTCGTGGATCGGAACGCAATACGGGCCCTGGCGGCGTCGATCGCGCCTGACGTGACCGCCTGGCGGCGCCACCTGCACCAGCATCCGGAGTTGAGCTTCGAGGAGAAGGAGACCGCCTCCTTTGTGACCGAGCGGCTGATCGAGATGGGCTACGAGCCCCGGACCGGCGTGGGGGGCGGCTACGGCGTCGTGGCCGTGCTGGAGGGCGGGAAGCCCGGCCCCACCATTGCCCTGCGGGCCGACATGGACGCCCTGCCGATTCACGAGGCCACCGGCCTGGACTTCGCCTCCACCCGCCCCGGCAAGATGCACGCCTGCGGCCACGACGCCCACACCTCGGTCCTCCTGGGCGCCGCCAAGGCGCTGAAGCAGATTCAGGGCGAGGTCGCCGGCCGGGTGGTCTTCCTCTTCCAGCCCGCCGAGGAGAAGCCGCCCGGCGGCGCTAAGGGGATGGTGGAGGCCGGCGTGCTCGATGGCGTCGACGCCGTCTTCGGCCTGCACGTCTCCAACCCGGTGGAGACCGGCAAGATCGGCTTCCGGGCCGGCCCGGTCAACGCCGCGTCCGACACCTTCAAGGTGACGCTCTACGGGAAGGGCGGCCACGCCGCCTACCCGCACAACACCGTCGACCCGATGGTGATGCTGGCCGCGGCGATTCAGGCGGCGCAGTCGATCGTGAGCCGGAACGTCGACCCCACCGCCAGCGCCGTGCTGACCATCGGCTGGGTGCGGGGTGGCGAGGCGGACAACATCATCCCCGAGCAGGTGGAGTTTGGCGGCACGGTGAGGACCTTCGATCCCAAGGTGCAGGAGCTGGTCCACGCCCGCCTGAAGGCAGCGATGGAGGGCGTGGCCGCCGCCCACGGCGGTAGGGCCGAGGTAATCTCCACCTACGGCTACCCCGCCCTGCACAACGACGAGAAGGCGACAGAGGTCGCCCGGAGGGCGGCGGCCCTGGTGCTGGGCGAGGAGAACACCACCGAGCCCCCCGCCGGCATGGGCGGCGAGGACTTCGCCTACTTCGCCCTGGCCCGCCCCGCCAGCTTCGCCCGCCTGGGCACCGGCACCCCCGGAACCGCCGCCATTCCCGCCCACAACCCCCGGTTCGTGATCAACGAGGCCTCCTTCGAGGTAGGCGTCGCCTACTACATCTCCCTGGCGCTGAACGCCGCCGAGTTGATGAAGTAGGGGTAGAGCCCGCGCCTTGCTGGCGCGGGCCCTTTTTTATTGGCCGCGGATTACGCGGATTACGCGGATTTCAATACAACGCGGATTACCCGGCGACTCCTGTGCGGGCCCGGATTCATTCGTAACAAATGTGAAAATATACATCTCGAAACACCTGTCCAGTGAGACCCACAGAGGGATCACCAGGTAATCCGCGAATGTCCGGAAATCCGCGTAATCCGCGCAATCCGCGGCAAAATTACCGACCCGACTACACACGAAAAGTTTTTCTCCCAAACCTATAGACAAACATGCGTATGAGTGTATAATTATGCATCATGAACCTGATTGCAGACGTGGAGGAAACAAGCATGAAGCGCTTTGCGTTGGCCTTTACCGCTACCATTCTGGCCCTTTCGATTCTGGCTGGCTGCGGCGGCTCCAAGCCCGCTGCCGAGGCTCCCAAGTCCGAGGCCCCCAAGACCGAGCAGAAGTCTTCTACCCCCACCATCGACAAGATCAAGAAGGCAGGCAAGCTGGTGATCGGCACCTCGCCGGACTACCCGCCCTACGAGTCGCTCGACAAGGACAACAAGGTTGTCGGCTTTGACATCGACATCATGCAGGAAGTCGCCAACAAGCTGGGCGTCAAGCTCGAGATCGAGCAGATGGCCTTCGGCGGTCTGCTGGCCGCCCTGCAGGCTGGCAAGTTCGACATCATGGCCGCCGGCGTCTCGGTCACCGAGGAGCGCAAGAAGTCCGTTGACTTCTCCGACCCCTACATCGTCGGCTCCAACGCCGTGATCGTGCACAAGGACTTCACCGGCAAGGTGGAGAAGCTCGAGGATCTGAAGGGCAAGAAGATGGCCGTGCAGATGGGCACCGTCCAGGCCGACGCCCTGAACAAGATCGAGGGCATCACCGTGAAGGAGTACAACCTCTTCACCGAGGCGGCCTCCGCTGTCAGCGCCAAGCAGGCCGACGGCATGTTCATCTCCGGCTTCGTGGCCAAGTCGTTCGTGAAGGCCGACCCCAACCTGAAGGTGGTCTGGGAGGTCAAGGCCGACGACACCGCCTACGCCCTGCGCAAGGACACCCCGGACCTGACCAAGGTGGTCAACGAGGTGCTGGCCGAGCTGAAGAGCTCCGGCAAGATGGACCAGCTCGTCAACAAGTGGTTCAAGTAACCCGACCTCATAGAAATTCAGCGGGGGGACGGCCTGGCCGGCCCCTCCGCCTCCGTTTAGGGAGCGTGCTGGTATGACGACCTTGGAGTTAATGGTAGACTCGTTTCCGCTGATGCTGAAGGGCGCCGGGATGACCCTGAAGATCGTCTCCCTGGCCGGCATCATGGGCATTATTCTCGGTACGCTGATCGGCCTGGGCCGCATGTCGGGCGTGAAGTGGATCTCGGCCCCCCTGGCTGTCTACATTGAGGTGATCCGCGGCACCCCGCTGTACACCCAGCTGCTGCTGGTGGTCTTCGGCATCCCGCAGATCACGGGCATCAACTACGAGGAGTTCCCGGCAGCGGTGATCACCATTGGGTTCAACTCGTCGGCCTATGTGGCCGAGATCGTGCGGGCCGGCATTCAGTCGATCGACAAGGGGCAGATGGAGGCCGGGCGCTCCCTGGGCATGTCCCACGGGCTGACCATGCGGGAGATCATCTTGCCGCAGGCCTTCAAGCGCGTCATCCCCCCGCTGGTCAACGAGATGATCTCCCTGATCAAGGAGTCCTCGCTGGTGGCGGCGATCTCGCTGGTGGAGCTGACCCGCACGGCGCAGATGATCGCCAGCCGCACCTACAAGCCGTTCCCATCGCTCATTTTGGCCGCGTTGATGTACCTGGTGATGACCCTGACGCTCTCCCGGGTCGCCAACGCACTGGAGAGGAGGCTGCAGGCCAGTGATTAAGATCGAGGGTCTGCATAAGAAGTTCGGGAAGCTCCATGTGCTCAAGGGCATCGACCTGGAGGTCAGGCAGGGCGAGGTGGTCTGCGTCATCGGGCCGTCGGGCTCGGGCAAGTCGACCCTGCTGCGCTGTATCAACCGGCTGGAGCCGCCCACCGAGGGCGTGATCACCGTGGCCGACAAGCAGGTCCCCAGCGGCGGCAAGGCGCTGGACCAGGTGCGGGAGGAGCTGGGCATGGTCTTCCAGCGCTTTAACCTCTTCCCCCACAAGACGGCGCTCCAGAACGTCACCCTGGGGCCGATTAAGGTGCGCAAGATGGATTCCGCCAGCGCCAATGAGTTGGGACTGCGGCTTCTGGAGAAGGTAGGGCTGGCGGATAAGGCGAACGCTTACCCAGCCCACCTCTCGGGCGGCCAGCAGCAGCGGGTGGCCATTGCCCGCGCCCTGGCGATGCAGCCCAAGGCGATGCTGTTCGATGAGCCCACCTCGGCCCTCGACCCCGAGCTGGTGGGCGAGGTGCTCGAGGTCATGAAGGCCCTGGCCCGCGAGGGCATGACCATGATGGTGGTCACCCACGAGATGGGCTTCGCCCGCGAGGTGGCCCACCGGGTGATCTTCATGGACGAGGGCCGGATCGTCGAGGAGGGCGCCCCGGAGCAGATCTTCCGGGAGCCCCGGGAGGAGCGGACCCGATCCTTCCTGCGAAAGGTGCTGTAGTCTGCCATGACGCTCTTTCCCCTGCACGTGCAGAAGGCCCTGGCCTATGATCCGCCCGGCTCCTGGATGCCGCCGCTCCCGCCGGGCTGTATCCGGCTGAGCGCCGGCTATCCGTTCAAGGAGTCGGTGCCAGCGGCGGAGCTGGCGGCAGCGACGGCCCGCCTGGTGGAGGCGGAGGGTGACCTGCCCTTCCACTACCTGGGCAGCCCGTCGATGGATCAGCTGACCGGGCTGCTGGCCGCTCGGTCGGCCCGGCGCGGCATGCGCCCGGAGGAGGGCGGGATTCTGGTGACGCTGGGCGCTGCCCAGGCGCTGGACCTGGCCGCCCGCGCCCTGCTGGGGCCCGATGATTTCGTGGCGGTGGAAGCGCCTACTTATATGGAAGCGTTGGAAATCTTCCGGAACTACACGCCCCACATCGCCGGCTATCCGGTCGATGGGTCGGGGCTCCAGGTGGAGGCGCTGGCGGCCGACCTGGCCGCCCGGCGGGCAGCGGGGGCGCCCCTGCCCAAGCTGCTCTACACCATCGCCTCCTTCCAGAACCCCACGGGGACGACGCTCTCGCCCGAGCGGCGGGAGCGGCTGCTGGCTTTGGCGGCGGAGTACGGCTTTCTCATCTTGGAGGATGACGCCTACGGCGAGCTGGCCTTCGGCCCGGCCCCGACCCCGCTGCGGGCGATGGCGGGCGGGGCGGAGCGGGTGATCCACATCGGGTCGCTCTCCAAGGTGGTGGCCCCGGGCCTCCGGGTGGGCTGGGCGGTGGCGCCGCCGGCGATTATCACGGCGATGACGCTCTTCAAGAAGGACCTGGAGGCGCCCTTCGCCATGGCGGTGACCGCCCGGTACCTGTCCGGCGTCGACATGGAGGAGCGGGTGGCCGCCCTGCGCGCCCAGTACCGTTCCCGGCGTGACGTGCTCCTGAACGCTCTGCGCACCCACATGCCCCAGGGGGTCACCTGGACCGAGCCCGAGGGCGGCTTCTTTGTCTGGGTGCACACCCCGGGCGTCGATACCGCGGGGCTCCTGCCACGCGCCCTGGAGGCCGGGGTGGCCTACGTGCCCGGCAAGTACTTCTTCTTCAGCGGGGATGCGGGCAGGGAGTACCTGCGGCTCTCCTTCTGCTACCTGCCTCCCGAACAGATGGAGCGGGGCGTGGCGATTCTCGCCCGGCTCCTGCGACCGTAACAGGAGATCGAAGAGGAGTGGATTCCCCTGCGCGTCTCCCTCTTTGCCACCTGTCTGGTGGACATGTTCTTCCCCGAGGTGGGTGTGGCCACCGTAAGGCTCCTGCGCCGCCTGGGCTGCGAGGTCGACCTCCCCGCCGGGCAGTCGTGCTGCGGGCAGCCGGCCTGGAACAGCGGGCACCGGCCCGAGGCCAGGCAGATGGCCGAAGCGCTGGTCCGCGCCCTGGAGGGGAGCGACTACGTCGTCTCGCCCTCCGGCTCCTGCGTGGGGATGATTCGCACCGCCTACCCGGCCCTCTTCGCCGGCGACCCGGTGTGGGAGGAGAAGGTCCGGGCGCTGGCCGCCCGGACCTTTGAGCTGAGCGAGTTCCTGGTGAAGGTGCTCAAGGTCGACCTCCGCCAGCTAGGCGCCACCCTCGACGATACCGTGGCCTACCATACATCGTGCCACATGACCCGGGAGCTGGGGCTGCGCCGGGAGCCGCTGGCGCTGCTCGACCAGGTGGCCGGGCTGGAGCGGCGTGCCCTGGAGCGGGCCGACCTCTGCTGCGGCTTCGGCGGGACCTTCTCGGTCAAGCTGCCCGAGGTGGCGGTGGCGATGGCCGACGACAAGCTCGATGACCTGCGGGCCAGCGGGGCCAAGACCCTGGTGGGGGCCGACTGCTCCTGCCTGATGCACCTGCGGGGCCGGCTGGAGCAGCAGGGCGGGGGCCCACGGGTCCGCCACCTGGCCGAGGTGCTGGAAGAGGCGACCCGGCCCGCCCGAAAGGGGGCGGGCCGATGAGCCTGCGGGAGCGTGCCCGGCGGGAGCTGGCCAACCTGTCCAAGCGGCAGGCGGTGGCTGGCGCGACCCGGGGCGGGGTGGTCTCCAAGCTGGCCCAGTGGGCCCGGCTGGAGGCCGAAGGGCGGCTCGACACCCTGCGGGACCAGGCCCGAGACGCCAAGAACCGCGCCCTGAACGACCACGCCGCCTACCTCGCCCAGTTCACCCGGGCGCTTCAGGAGCGGGGCGGGCAGGCCCACTTTGCCGCGACCGGCGCCGATGCCGTCGCCCACGTGCTGGCCATCGCCCGGCGCCACGGGGCGCAGCGGGTGGTCAAGACCAAGTCGATGGCCACCGAGGAGATCGGCCTGACCCATGCCCTGGAAGCGGCGGGGATCGAGGCGGTGGAGACCGACCTGGGCGAGTATATCGTGCAGCTGGCCGGCGAGGCGCCCTCGCACATTGTCGGCCCGGCGATCCACATGAGCCGGCACGACGTGGCCGCCCTCTTCTCCCGCCATCACGGCGAGGAGATTTCGCCAGACCCCGAGGCGCTGACCGCCCTGGCCCGCCGGGTACTGCGGGAGAAGTTCCTCACCGCAGAGGTGGGGGTGACCGGGGCCAACTTCGGCGTGGCCGAGAGCGGCTCGATTCTCCTGGTGACCAATGAGGGCAACGCCGACATGATCACCACCCAGCCCCGGGTGATGATCGCCATCATGGGGTTGGAGAAGCTGGTCCCCACCTGGGCCGACCTGGAGCCGCTCCTCACGCTGCTGCCCCGCACATCGACCGGGCAGACCATGACCGTCTACGTGGGGGCGATTACCGGGGTCCGGCAGCCCGGCGAGGCCGACGGCCCCGATGAGCTGCACGTGATCGTGCTCGATGGGGGCCGCTCCAGGCTGCTGGGTACCCCCTACCAGGACGCCCTGCGCTGTATCCGCTGCGGCGCCTGCCTCGACGCCTGCCCGGTCTTTCAGCAGATCGGCGGGCACGGCTACGGCACCACCTACAGCGGCCCCATCGGGGCGGTGATCTCGCCGCTGCTGAAGGGGCTCGACCAGGCCGGGGAGCTGCTGGACGCCTGCTCCATGTGCGGCGCCTGCACCGAGACCTGCCCGGTCCGGATCCCCCTGCACGAGCTGATCCGCGAGCAGCGGGAAGATCGCACCCGGCACCCGGCCACCGCCTCCCGGGCCGAGCGGCTTCTCTTCAGGCTCTGGGCCTGGGCCTGGTCGCACCCGCGCCGCTACCGGCTCAGCGCCTGGCTGCTCCGCTGGCTGGCCCTCCCCTTCAGCCGGGCGGGCCGGCTCACCTGGACCCCCGGCCCCCTGGCCGCCTGGGGCGAGGGGCGCACCTTCCCGGCCCCGGCCGCCCGGCCCCTGCACCAGCGCTGGGCCGAGCTGGCCAAGGAGGTGGAGGAGCATGACTAACCCCCTGCTGGAACGCTTCGCCGCAGCGCTCCACGCCCTGAACAGCCCCTGCCTCCTACCCGCCACGCCGGCGGATGCGGCGCAGGCGGTGATCGCCGCCCTGCAGGAGCGGTCAATCAGCGAGGTCGTGGCATGGGCCGACCCGGTCCTGGAGCAGCTTGGCCTGCCCGACTTGGCCCGCGAAGCCGGCATCGCCTGGGAGACCGCCTCGCCCGAGACCGCCGACACAGCGGTCCGGGCCACGGCAGCAAGGGCCGGGGCCGGGGTGACCACGGCTGACCGGGCGGTGGCGGAGACCGGCACCCTGCTGATCACCAGCGGGCCGGGTAAGCCCCGCAGCGCCGCCGTACTGCCGCCCCTGCACATCGCTGTCGTCCCGCAAGAGCGCCTCCTCTCCAGCCAGAGCGCCCTGTTTGCCCACCTGAGCCTGCTCGCCCTCACCGGCCCGGTGCCCTCGGCGATCAACCTGATCACCGGCCCCAGCCGCTCCGGCGACATTGAGGATATTCTGGTGCGGAAGGTGCACGGGCCGGGTGAGCTGATCGTGGTCGTGGTGCCGGCGACGGATCCCGTTGAAGTCGAATCATGACGAACGAAAGTTCGGCTGAAACGACCAACCGAACCCCAATACGAGGTTCGGTTGGTGTATAATGGAAAAAGAGCCTGGCGGCCAGTGTCCCCGAATATTGGGGTGCTAGGCGTGAAGATCACGATTGAAGTCGATCGAGTTATCATCATCTTGGTCGCGCTGATCCTCGCATTAGCAGTCTCCGCTACTCGCTAGCGGTCGATCCCGTAGGTTACCTATCAGGCGACCGCCGTTCTCATCATGGGACGGCGACGCAGGCTCTCAGGCGCTCGTCTACGCGGGCGCCTGCTCTCATTGTTGACCAGTGGAGGCCCTTCTATTCCAGCAGAGGTTCGCCATCACTCCGAGGACGTCGTCCAAGAGGGGCGTCCTCTTACGCGCACAAAATCCTTTCTCAATCCCGATAAAAAAGAAGGATTCCTCGTAATGTCCGTCAAATGAAATCTCCCAAGTTGAAACACTGTTTCACATAGTGAAACGACGAGAGTAGGAAGGGCGTGATGCGATGAACGCCAGCCTCCAGAAGGGGCTGGATCTGCTGGAGCACTTCCTGGGTCACCGGGAGCGGCTCTCGCTGGCCGAGATCTCCCGCATCTCCGGGGTGCCGAAGGCCACCGCCTACCGGCTCCTGGAGCCCTTTGTGCTCTACGGCTTTCTGGTCAAAGACGAGGGTGGCTATAGCCTGGGCCTCCGCTTCCTGGAGTTCGCCGCCCGCGTCGACCAGCGCCTGGTGCTTCGCCGGGTCGCCCTCCCGATCATGGAGCGCCTCCGAAACGAGGTAGATGAAGCGGTTCAGCTCGCCGTCCTGGAGGGCGACGAGGCGGTCTACATCGAGAAGGTGGACAGCCACCGGCCGATCCGCCTCTACACCCAGGTGGGGAGGCGTGCCCCGCTCCACGCGGCGGCCTGTCCCCGGGTGCTCCTGGCCTACGGCCCCCCCGAGGTGCGGGAGCGGGTCCTGGCCGCCAGCCACAGTTGGCAGGCCTACACGCCCACCACGGTGACCGACCCGGCCCGGGTGCTGGAGCTGCTGGCCCAGATTCGCCGGACCGGCTGGTCGGTCAGCCGGGGCGAACTGGCCGAGGGCTCGGTGGCCGTGGCGGTGCCGATCATGGGCGCCGGCAACCGGGCGATGGCCGCCCTCTCGGTGGCGGGGCCGGCGGACCGGATCCCCGATGAGCGATTCCCTGAACTGGTGGAACTGCTGACACGATCCGCTGCTGACATCGAAAAAGCCGCCGGCTATCTGCGGCATGAGTAAGCATCACACAAAGGGGGAGCAACCGCATGCAGAAATCATGGAAGCGCCTGCTCGCAGTCGGACTCGTCAGCCTCATCTCCCTGTCGCTTGTGGCCTGTGCCAAGCAGGGCGCAGCGCCCGCCCCGTCACCGGCCCCCAGCACCCCGGCCGCCCAGAAGCCCAGTGAGATCCGCATTGGCGTCATCGGCCCCGAGACCGGCGGCGCCGCCCAGCTGGGCCAGGCCCAGAAGAACGCCGTCACCATGGCAGTGGAGGAGATCAACGCCAAGGGCGGCGTGGACGGCATGCAGATCAAGGTCTTCTTTGAGGATGACGAGGGCTCCCCCACCAAGTCGGCCAACGCCGCCACCCGCCTGATCCACGAGACCAAGGTCTCGGTGATCATCGGGGCGATTCACTCCTCGGCCACCCTGGCCGACATGGCCGTCACCCAGAAGGCCGGCATCCCGCAGATCACCGCCGGCTCCACCGGCGCCTCGATCACCGAGCAGGGCAACCCCTACATCTTCCGCACCGCAGTGAACGACGCCCTCCAGGCCGAGGCGCTGGTCAAGCACGCCAAGGCCCGCGGGCTGAAGAAGCTGGCCCTGATCACCGCCTCCGACGACTACGGCCAGTCCGGCGCCAAGCTCCTGCGCAGCGCTGCCGAGAAGGAAGGGCTCCAGGTGGTCACCGCCGAGAACTTCGCCAATGGCGACAAGGACTTCAAGGGGCAGCTCCTCAAGATTCAGGAGAAGGGCGCCGACAGCCTCTTCTTCTGGGGCCTCTACACCGAGGCGGCCCTGATCGCCAAGCAGGCCCGGACCCTGGGCATCAACG
>JBMONB010000084.1:0-90378 GCA_049325315.1 Bacillota bacterium
GGGCAAGCAGGCTGGTGAGGAGGGAGCGCCGCTTTCGGGCGGTCATATCCCGAATGAGGCTGAGTACCAGCGGCGATCCGTCGAGGTCCGCTCGCACCGAACTGACCTCGACTGGGAAGGCGGATCCATCCTTCCGAAGGTGAACGGTCTCGAAGCGAATCGGCCCCTCGTCAAGCTTGGCCAACTGCTTGCCGGTAATCTCAAGGGTCTCCGGCGAGCGCAGGTCCCGGATATTCAGGGACCGCAGCTCCTCCATGGAGTACCCGTAGGCGGCCAGAGCCGCCGGGTTGGCATCAAGAATCTGCCCTTCATCATCCATGAAGAGCATGATGTCCGGGGTGTTCTGCGCCAGCAGTTCGTACTTGCGGCCCTGCGTCTGCCAGCCGGTGGCCTCGGTCAGGTCCTCAATGATCGCGAGAATCTGGGGGGACTGGGTGCCGGTGAAGTAGAGCGGAACGGCGTGGGCACGAAGCTTGAGGATACTGCCGTCCTTCCGCCGCCGCAGCCGGGGGATGTTGGTCAGCCGGTTGCCAGCCGCTGCGCTCTGAATGAACTCCTGATACTCGTCCATCTTCTCCGGGGGCACGAAGGGTGGGGTCGATCCCAGCACCTCCTCCGCTGTCCAGCCGAAGATCCGCGTGGCCTGGTTGTTCCAGAAGAGGACCCTCCCCTGCACGTCCCCGACCATCAGTGCAAAGGGCGAAGCCTCCACGATCGCCTCGAGCTGTTCCTTGGCCCGGTTGAGTTCGAGCGCTTCGGCGCGCAGAACCGCGACATCCCGCGCCGTACAGGGGCCCGAAAGAGCCTCTGCGGGGGTACAGCCCATCCTGTCAAGATGCCAGCCGAACCAGTAGAGAAGCCCACCACCAACCAGCGCAACGAGCCAGCGGCTCCCTGCGACCCCGAGCATGGAGAACGTGGGGAATGTTTCGGAAGATGCGAGCAGGGAGTCGGAAAGGACGATCCATATCAATGACCCAAGGGCATAGAGGACCGCCATGGTGCGCCATCCGCTTGGCCTGGCCTTGTTGCTGGGGGGCTTCATTTAGAGGCACCTCGCTTTGGCTACGACATCAGGCCGTAGATCTTTAGCTTCAGGTAGAGCGTCGTTCTGGAAATGCCCATCTTGGCGGCGGCCTTCACCTTATTGCCGCGGGTCTCTTTCAGCACGGTCAGGAGCTGTTCCCGCTCCGTCGCAGGAGTGGCGAGGATCTGTGCGAATGCGGAAGATGATTGCGGCTCCTGCAGGGTGGGCGGGAGGTGATGGACCTGGATCTGACACCCGCCTGCGGTGACGTAGGCGTGCTCGACAGCGTTCTTCAGCTCCCGAATGTTCCCCGGCCAGTGGTAGGCTCCGAGGCGGTCGAGTACCTCGGGAGCCACCGGGAGCGCTCTTCCGCCATACCGGTGGCACAGATCTGACAGGAAGTGCTGAACGAGGATGGGCACATCCTCCAGCCGTTCCCGGAGCGGGGGCAGCCGCAGTGCCAGGACGTTGATCCGGTAAAAGAGGTCGCTGCGAAAGGCGCCCTGCTGGATCAGATGCCCCAGGTCACGGTGTGTGGCGGTCACAAAGCGGACATCCACCTGGCGGGGCGGCCCCCCGACCGGGGTGATCTCGCCCTCCTGCAACACGCGCAGCAGCTTGGCCTGGAGGGAGGGGGCCAGGTCGCCGATCTCATCTAGGAAGAAGGTTCCGCCGTCGGCCTGGGCGATTCTGCCCGGGTGCCCCTCCCGCTTCGCTCCGGTGTAGGCGCCGGGAGCGTACCCAAACAGCTCCGCCTCGATCAGCGAGTCGGGGATCGCCGAGATATTGACGGCGACGAAGGGCTTGCCTGCACGCCGGCTGAGTCCGTGCAGCGCCTGGGCGAACAGCTCCTTCCCGGTGCCGGTCTCCCCCAGGAGCAGGGCAGTGGAGTCCAGGTGAGCGATCAGGGCCAACCGGCGGCGCGCCTCTTCGATGGCGCCGGAGTGCCCAACGATGGACTCGAGGCTGTAGCGCAGCGGGCGCCTGGGGCTGGCACTGGTGGCTCTCCCGGCCGGACTGGATCCCTGCCTGTCGCGGGCCACCTGCAGGCACTTCTGAATGGTCAGGGGAAGGCTGGCGGCTGAGACGGGCTTAACCAGCACGTCGGCGGCGCCCAGGCTGATTGCTTTCTGCATGAACTCGGGCGTGGCATACCCGGTCAGGAGGATCCCGGCGATCCTCGGGTTCAACTCTCGGGCCGCCTGCAGGAGATCGAGGCCGCTGGTCTGCGGCAGGATCCAATCGGTCAGGAGGACATCGTAGTGCTCCTCCTGCAGGTGGGCGATGGCCTCCTTGGGCGTGCCGACCCCCACCGCCTGAAAGCCGTCGTCCACCAGTTGATCGACAATCACCATGCGCAGGTCCGGATCGTCGTCGACCACCAGAACAGACCGTCTCAGGTCCGAGTGAAGGGCGACCCGGGTCTCTACCTCGGGCGGAAGCGCACGCACCACCCGTCGGATCACCGCAGCGGCCAAAGAGGGGTGGCGGGGGAGTCGCTGGGCGGCCATGCCCGGGTGGGGGAGCAGGTCATCCATGGGCGCCTCACCGGAGATGAGCAGGGCGAGCGACTCCACGGGGTGCTCCAGCCACAGTCTGTCCAGCAGGGGTTTTCCAGACCGCCGGGCGAGGGCAGCGTCAAGCACCAGGGCGCTGGGGCGGAAGGCGTGAAGGTATTCCAGCGCCGTTGAAATCTGATCGGTGGCCGCTATTTCAAAGGAGTCGGCGAGATCATCTTGCAGCGCCTGCGCAAACGTCGGGTCACTCTCTACCAGCAAGAGGCGCGGCCTCATGGGACTCACCTTCTCTTCGCATGTCGATGTGTGGGGTAAAGAGGGAGAAGACAAACCGGCTTTCGGGCCCCTCGTGCCCGTGGACTCCACCGCCAGCCTGCGCCATAACCTGTTCCACCGCCATCCCTGCCCGCCGGATGCGCTGTAGGTGCCCATCACCAGCGGCAGTGGGGCATTCCGGCATCAGCTCAACCCGCAGCATGACCATGCCCTCCGAGTGGGCGCTGCCGGAGATGTGCACCAGCCAGAGCGGTCCCCAGCGGTCCGCCACGGCGTTGACCAGAAGAAGCACCGAGGTTTGTAGCGTCCAGGCGCATACGGGGTGGGGGGGAAGTGGGCCCACCTCCATGCGGACCATCCGGCCCCCCTTCAGGCTCGGCAGGGCGGCGCGCAGCCGCCAGGACATCTCCTCCAGTGGGGTGGCGGCGCCCGGGCGGTTGAGCCCATGGGAGACCAGGCTCTTCCCCACCTGCCGGCCCTTTTCGCACAGCCGTCCGATGGCATCGAGGCTGGGCCTGGCCTCGGGCGGGCTCCGGCGAGCGAGGCGGTCGGCGTGCATGGCAATCCCCTGGAGCATGTTGTTCCAGCCGTGGACAGCATCGGAAGCGATATCAGCCGCCAACTCCGCCTGTTGGCTGATCGCTGCGCTGCTGGTTTCCAGGCAGGCGGCGGCGGTGTGGAGACTCGAAGCCAGAGCGCTCATCACAGCGGGCGCCCATTCCGGACGGGGGTTCAGCCCGCCGAGCAGGACCCCACCCCGCAGTTGGCCCTGCAGGAAAATGGGCCAGAGGTCTTCGGTGGGTGTGAACTGGAGGAGCCACTCGGCCCAGCGGGAGGGAGACGCCTCCGCCGCCGGCAGCCGCGGGACAGTGCCCCAGAATGCGCATGCGACGTTCCTCCCCTTTCCGGGCAGGATCAGGCAGGCGCCGCCCCACTCGGCTGTGGGAAAGGCCTCACGCAAGGCCGTGGCGATGGCCTGGAGATGCGTATTCATGTCGGCCTCGCCTGGTGGCCTTGGGTCAGGCGCGCAACGATGGCGATGACCTCTTCGACGTCAAATGGCTTGCGGACCATACCCTGGTAGCTGCCCGGTGGCGGGAAGTCCGAATCGTGCTGGACGGCGCCCGTGATCAGCACCACCGGGAGGTCACGGAACCGCTCGTCCGGGCGAATCCGCTGCAGCAGGGCGCGCCCGCCGATGCCCGGCATGAAGAGGTCGAGCAGCATAAGGTCGGGCGGGGGAGAGCGGTCCAGCCAGTCCAGTCCCTCGAACCCGTTGTCCGCCGTGACCACCTCGTGGCCTTCATCCTGCAGCACCTCACTGAGCACTAACAACACGGTGGGCTCATCTTCAAGCACCAGAATCCGAGCCATCTGCTTCACCTCGTTTGTAAGGGGGGAGTGTCACATAAAAGGTGGACCCTCTCCCCGGCTGACTCTCCACCCAGATCTGCCCACTATGGCGTTGAACGATATCCCGGCAGATGAAGAGGCCCAGGCCGATCCCCCCCGGATCCTTCCCGCCGAAGTTCTTGCCGCGGTAGAAGGGCTCAAAGACACGGTTGAGGCTGTCCGCCGCGATCCCGATGCCCCTGTCCCGAACGGTCAACTGAACGCGGCCCTTTCCGGCCGAAACGGCCAGCTCAATCGGAGAGCCTGTGGGCGAATACTTCACGGCGTTGTTGATAAGGTTTCGGACCACCTCTTCCAACCGCTGATCATCCCCGTAAATCAGGGTCGCCTCGGGTGGCAGGGAGAGGTGAATGGGGTGCAGCGCCCCGCCAAAAGAGGCGGCAGCGGCGGCCACAATGGTGTTCATGTCTACAGGGGCCGGGTTCAGCCTGAGCCGGCCCTCCTGTACCTGAAAGGCCTCGAGAATCTCGTTGAACAGCGTGGACAGGCGGTCGATCTCCCGCTCCATGATCTGTGTCGTCTGCACCAAATCGCCCAGCGGTTTGCCGGTGGTGTAGCGCCGCCGCAGCAGGGAGAGGAGCCCCTTGATCCCAGCCATCGGGTTGCGCAGTTCATGGGCGGCCACCTGGAGGAAGCGGGTGCGGTTGGTGACGTCGGCGGCTACCGCAACGTACCCCTTTAGCTCCCCTCGCTGGTCATAGGTCGGGGCGATGGCCATACGCACGTCAATCGACTTGCCGTCGCGCCGCACGAGTCGAAAGTTGAGGTCGGTAACCGAGCGGTGTGCTGCCAGCAGTTCTCCCGCTCTCCTGCGATCCGATTCATCGAGCTGTAGCTCCGGCGGGATTGGCTGTCCCAGCACCTCTGCCCGAGTCCAGCCCAACAACCACTCTGCAGCCGGATTCCAGGCCACCACTCGCTTCTGCTCGATCATCACGATCGGGAGGGGAGAGGCGTCTACCAGCGCCCGGAGTCGGTCCCGACTGGTGTAGAGCTCTTCGGAGGTCTCTGCCCGTTCCAGGTACTGCGCCAGATAGCGACAGACCGTCTCCATGGTCTCCCTCTGCAGCTGGTTGTGCACTCGCCCGGAGCGGCTGGACAAAACGACAACGCCCCGTACCGATGAGGCTGCCAGAACGGGAATCGCCACCAGGGTGCCCAGGCCCCCATCTTTCACCCACAAGGGCTCCCGGCTCCGGAGCACCTCCTCGGGCGCCCCGGGCTGGGTCTCGCCCCCATCCCCCCAGGTGGCCCAGGGTTCCAGCTGCTCGCCCTCCCCGTGGACCCTCCAGAAGATGCCCCGGTCCCACCGGAACCGCTCGCAGAGGATCTGCAGGAGCCGGGGCACCGCCTCCATCGGGGAGTCAAAGGCGCTAAGGATCTTGGCCGACAGATCTCGGGTGATTCGGATCTGCTCCAGTTCAGCCCGCTCCAGCGCTGCGGTCACGACATTGGCCACGCCCTGGAGGAACTGTATATCGGAGGGCAGGAAGCGCCTCGTCGCCAAACTGTAGGCGCAGAGGAGATGGGTTGGCTGGCCGTACGGACGGATCGCGACAAGCGCTCCGTTGACCAGGCCGAGATCGTGGAGCACCTCCACGCTCCTCAGGGGGCTGTCGGGGGGCAGGTCGTCGATCAGGACCGGCGCTTCTGAGGCGAGGGCATGGGCCAGAAGAGCGTTGATCGGACCAGTCGTGCCGGGTTTCACAAAGGAATCCGGCAGTTGGCCGCAGACGGTCTGCACAACGAAGCTCCCGTTCTCGGGTGAGACCGCCCGGATCATGGCGAGGTCTGCTCCCAGGGTCTGGCCCACGGTCTGGGCCGCTTCCTGCAGGACCTTGTCCACATCGTGATGGGTCAAGACCTTCTGTCCCAACCAGACGATGGCAGCCTGCTGCTTGATCTGTCGCCGCAACTGCTCCTCTGTATGGAGGATCCGGTCGGCCATCTGGTTGAAGGCGATCCTGGCCAGGCCCACCTCGTCGTCGCGATTCTCCACCGGGAGCCGGATCTCATAGGTTCCTTCCATAACCGACCGGGCGGCTGCACCGAGCCCGGAGATGCGTCGGATCAGCTCTCCTGCCAATCCCATCGCGGCGAGGAGCGACACCAGGCCAGCCAGCGCCACAAGGCTCAGGGAGTGTACCAGCTGCGCCAGCGCCGGCCCTCTCAGCGCCTCCAGGTTGGTTGTGGCGAAGACCGCCCAGCCGATTTTCGGCAGGGGGATGATGCTGCCGATCCGCGGCTGGTCCGCTCGCTCGGTCCCCTGCATGATCACCCTTTCGCCCCGCAGCGCCCTCCAGGCGGGAGAGTTGGCGGCGAGCCGCCGCTGTTCGTAGGGGAGATCAGGGCCCCCATGCAGATAGACCACGTACCCGCTCCGGTCGACCAGCCCGAAGCTGCCCTGAGTGCTTCGCCGCTGCAGATTGAAGATCCGGTCCAGTTCCTGGGGGGAGACGGTCATGCCCAGTATACCGATCCGACGGCCATTCACATGGACGGGTATGGCCAGGGCGAAGGTGAGGTTTCCCGTGAGCCGGCTGGTGATCAGATCCGAGACCGACCTCTCTGCTCCGTTCATAACTGCCTGTACATATGGTCGGTCACCAACCGAAAGGCCGCGTGCACGCGGGTCGTCCCCGGCGATGATGCGGCCGGTCAGGTCGGCCCAGAACAGGGACTCGATGGAGGGGTGAGCTGCTCGCTCCACCGCGAAGAGCTGTTCAATCTCAGCGGGGGAGAGATCTTGTTGGGCCATCAGGGTGCCCACGGCCAGCCCCTGGTTCCACAGCGAGTGGATAAACAGGTCAAAGGTGGAGCCAATCGCTCCAGCCAGCTCCTCATTCACCTTCAGCTCACGCGCTGTCGCTTGGCTGTAGTCGACAGACAGGGTGTAGGTCTGCAGGGCGGTCAGGGGCAGGAAGATCGCAGCCACCAGCAGGGTCAGCTGTGCCCGTATCCCCAAGTGGTACGGCCTTCGCATGCTACGTAGATGAGGAGCAGCCATGGATCATGCCTCCACTGCGGGGTCATCACCAGCAATCATACTCCGCTGCACCGGACTTATGGTTAACAGCGACCTGCATTCTTATTATCTTGGACTAAAATGATTCCATGGGCCAACGATGGCCTAATCCGGGGTGGGTAGACTAGGGGGTTCACCCTATGGTCAATGGCGCGTGGCAGATTGGACCGTGGCCCCCTTCTTCTGCCGATAACGAAAAACTGGCTTTAAGGAGATCAGTAAGCAAGGGTCATGCCAGCGTGAGTTCGGGGGCAAGATTCCCTTTCTTTCGGCTCTTCAAGGCCAGGGTGGGAGCCCGGACTGTCCAAAGTTGTCCAGACATGTGCGCACATGACCGGACAACAAAACAACGCCCCACCTGCGAGGGTGGGGCGTCGCCTTTCGGGGGCCGTTCTAGCCGCAGCAGGAGCCAGACGAGGCAGAGTCGGAGCCGCAGCAGCCGGTGCTGGTGGCCTGGGTGCTCTTCGCTTCGCTGGCGGTACCGCAGCAGCTGCTGGCCTCGCTGGCGCCGGCCAGGTTCTCGGTGCCACAGCAGCCAGAGGCGTTCTCCCGGATCCCGACCGACTTCTTCAGCAGGTTCACGATGGCGTTGGACTTCTGCTCAGACATGGGGGTTCCTCCTCAAAAGGTGGTATTAGGCGGGGCAGGCGCTGCAGGGGATGCAGGTGGCGGCAGGGGCCTGCCGGGCGGGCTCGGGCTGGGGTTCGGCCATCCGGGCCAGGAGCGCCCGCTGCTGCAGGAACTGGTTCACTTCGGCCTGATGGGCCCGTACGCGGCTCTCCATGGCAAAGTAGTCATGCATGTTGGTACTCATCCTTTCTAATAAACATGGGGTTCTGGGCAATGCGGTTCACCAGGTCGGCCACCAGCTGGGAGCCGGCGGCAAGCGCCCCGGGGTCGATGGCAGACAGGTCGTCGGCGGGGGTGTGCAGGGGGGCGGGGCGCCCGGCGGTCCGGGCGTGGGCCAGGCCCAGGGCGGGGATTCCCGCCTCTTGCAGGGCGATGGCGTCGGTGCCACCCCTGGACCAGACCGGCTCAATCCCCCGTTCGATCAGGTAGGAGGCGCCCAGGTTGGCGAGCCAATCCCCGGGCCGGGTCTGGCCAAGCACCAGCTTGCGAATCGCCGGCTCGGTCCCCATGCCGTCTACGTTGATGGCGGCGGCAATCGGAACCGGCGGGTTGGCGGTGAGCGCCCGGGCGCCGATCAGCCCTGCCTCCTCGCCGGTGAGGAAGGCGACCAGCAGGTTGAACGGGAGGGGGGCCCCTTGCCGGGCGAGGATCTCGGCCGCTCCCAGAATCGTCACCACGCCGGAGGCGTTGTCGCCGGCACCGGGGAAGCGGAAGCCGCCGGGGTCGTCGCCCACGTGGTCGTAGTGGGCGGTCAGGGCGATGGTCAGGTCCGGGTTGGCGCCGGGCAGAAGGCCGAGCACGTTCTGGCAGCTCCAGGAACCGTAGGCCAGCGGCAGGTCGAGGAGGACCCGCTCGTCCTCTTGCCGGGCCAGTTCCGCCGCCACCGACTTGCGCAGGGCGATCACCGGGATTCGGTTGGCGGCGCTGCCGAAGATCGTCTTGTGAAACCACTCTGGCTCCCCCCGCTCCACCAGGAGGGCGGCCACACCGGCCTCGGCGGCGGCTGCCACGGTGGCGGGCTGGTCAAAGCCATCCGGCCGTTTCGGGACCAGGACCACCGCCCCCACCAGCGCCTCTGCCGGAACCGCCCGGTCATCGGTCAGGACCAGCAGCGGGCCCTGTACGGTGGCCCCCCGGGACTGCGGCGCCACCTCCCCGAAGTCGAGGCGGTGAGCAAGCGCTTGCTTCCCTACCATCAGGGTAACAGGGCCGGTCAGCCGGGCGGCGGGAACCTGAACCGGGGTGAAGTACCCCTCGGTGCCGGCGGGCCCGAAACCAAGCTCCGCCAGCCGACCGGCGAGGTAGGCCGCCGCCCTGGCTGCCCCCTCCGACCCGGGAAAGCGTCCGCCGAAGTCCGGCGATACCAACCGCTTCAAATCGGTCACGGGTGAGATCGTGCTGATCACCACCACCTCCTTGATCGCATCTTACTACAAGATTTTTTGAAGCGTCAAGAGGTAATTCAAAAAAACTTGTAGTGTAAGACGCGAACGAGACCGGCCCGAGGTTTCAGGCCGGTCTCCGTCTCTTTATACGCTTAGCAGGTGGGCCACCGTCTCCGGGATCTCCAGCAGGCTGTGGACCACAGCGTCCGGGGTGCATTCGTGCAGCTCGGCATGCGGGTGCCCGTGCCACCGCCGGTCCCGCTCCAGCCGGTGCTGGAGCCACTCCACGCCCGCCCCCGGCCGCTCCCAGGGCTTGCGGGCCGCCAGTTCAGGTTCCATCTCGGTGTAGCCCGGTGCCTTGGGCTGCACCACGTAGATCGCCATCCACCCCGCCCGCTTCGCCCCGGCGATGTCGTGCGGCAGCACGTCGCCGATGTGAATCCGGGGGGACCCATAGGACTCCGCCGCCCGGAAGATCGCCGCCTCCGGCTTGCCCGCCCCCGCAGAGTCGGGGGTGATCAGGGCGGTGAACCGGTCCAGCAGGCCGATCGTCCGCAGCACCGGCTCCTGGTAGCGCCGAAGGCCGTTGGTGATGGAGACCAGGGTGTGCCCCTGCTCCAGCAGGGTGTCCAGGCACTGGTGCGACCCGGGGTACGACCAGACCAGCCCCTCCACCCGGCAGTACTGCTCCACCAGCGCCCCCACATCGATCGGGTTGGGGAAACCTAGCTCTCGGGCCACCAGGGAGACGATCGCATCCCAGTCATGGGCCGGAGCCATCTGCCCCGCCTCCATCAGGCGGGTGTGCTCCTGCACGATCCGGGCCAGGACCGCACGTTCCGGGTCCGGGTCGGTCAGGTACGGAGCCAGCTCCCGCCGGATATGGCCGAAGACCCCCTGGGGGCTGCCCATGTAGAACGGATTCCGCTGCAAGACACCATCCAGATCGAACGAGATCAGGGCCACGCGCTGTTTCACCTCATCAACCGGAATTCGCTTCACACCTGATACATTCCTGGGAGGATCGGCGCCTGAAGATTCGAGGGGAGGGATGCGGCGCGCGCAGACCGAATGGATAGGGGTTGCCTGACGAAACGCGACAACACGACGAAGGATGGTGGACCGGTTGCGCTCCAGACCCGAGACGATCCTGCAGGGCCTGACTGAGCAGCAGGTCCGGGCGGTGACCCACGGCGACGGTCCCCTGCTGGTGGTGGCGGGGCCGGGCAGCGGCAAGACGACCGTGATCGTCCGGCGGGTCGCCTACCTTACCAAGCAGTTGGGGGTCGACCCCGCCGCGCTCCTGGTGGTCACCTTTGCCAAGGCGGCGGCCGATGGTATGAAGGGGCGGGCCGCCCAGACGGCGGGCGCCACGGTGGCCTCCCGGGCGACCTTCGCCACCTTTCACGGCCTGGCCTACCGCATTTTACGCCAGGCCGACCCCGGCCGCCGGCTGCGGATTCTCGAGGAGGAGAAGCAGCTTCAGCTGATCCGGCAGATCATGCGGGAGATCGGGCTGAACACCGACGACGACACCGTGCTCGACGCCCTGACCGAGATCGCCCGCATGCGGGCCTCCACGGCGGAGCCCGCCGCCTTCCGGCCCCGGGGCCTCACACTCACCGACTTCCGGCAGCTCTGGCAGTCGTACACCCTGGCCAAAGAGCGGCATGGCTGCCTCGACTTCGACGACCTGCTGCACGAGGCGCTGGCCCAGCTCCAGAGCCGCCCCGCCCTGCTGGCCGCCTATCGGGAACGCTACCACCACGTGCTGGTCGATGAGTTCCAGGACACCAACGCCGTGCAGTGGGCGATGATCCGCCTGCTGGCGGAGCCCCGGCGAAACCTCTGCGTGGTGGGCGACGACGACCAGGCGATCTACGGCTGGCGGGGCGCCTCGCCCGACTTTCTCCTCGCCTTCCCCGGGGCCTACCCCGACGCCGTCCGGGTGACGCTGGACCTGAACCACCGCTGCCCGCCCCCGGTGGTGGAGGCGGCCAACCGGCTGGCGGCCGCCAACACCCGGCGGTTCGGCAAGGTGATCCGCCCCGCCCGGAGCGGCGGATTCCCGGTGGAGGTGATCAGCCCCGCCGACAGTCTCCAGGAGGCCGAAGCGGTCGTCCAACTTATCAGGGGCTACGGCGCCCCGCTGACCGACTGGGCGATCATCTACCGGACCAACCAGCAGGCGCACGCCATCGCCCAGGTGATGACCCGGGAGCGAATTCCCTACCGGGCGCTGGGCGGGCTGCCCAACCTCTACCGGCGCTGGCCGGTGCAAGATGTGCTGGCCTACCTGCGGGCCGCCACCGGCGAGCCCTTCGCCATCGAGCAGGTGCTGAACCGCCCCACCCGGTACCTCTCCCGGGCGGTGGTCCAGGAGGCCCGCCGCATCGCCGAGGCGACCGGGCTCGACCTGCTGGGGGCGATCCCCCAGACGGGGCTGCTCCGCTCCTGGCAGCTGCGCCCGGTGGAGGAGCTGCGCGACCACCTCTATGCCCTGATCCGGATGCAGGCGCCCGACGCCATCGGATACGTGCGCACCATCATCGGGTACGATGATTACATCAAGGAATACGCTGCGAGAGAGGGCGGCTCGGCCGATGAGATGCTGGGCCTGCTGGCCGAGGTGGAGCGGACCAGCCCCCGGCTGATGCTGACCGCCTTCCTGGCCCAGGTGGAGTCCTTTACCGCCCAGTCCGGGCAGCGGGTGGCCGAGGGGGAAGAGGCGGTCACCCTGGTCACCTGCCACAAGGCGAAGGGGTTGGAGTTCAAGCGGGTCGTGGTCGTGGGGGCCATCGACAAGCTTCTGCCCCACCGGTCCAGCGAGGATATTGAAGAGGAGCGCCGGCTGATGTACGTCGCCATGACCCGGGCCGGTGAGCGGCTCTGGCTGAGCGCCCCCCGGGCCTACGAGGGGCGGGAGGCCCAGCCCTCGCCCTTCCTGGAGGAGGCGCTCGGCCCCGGGGCGCTGGCGGCAGATTAGGGGCATTTTAGAGGGAGTGGGGGATTTGTCGCGGCCGTTTAAGGAAAAGTACCCCGAGCGCAAGTCGGCCCGGGACCACTACGTGGCGATTCTAGATGACCTGTGCGCCACCATTCCGGGCATTGCCGAGCGCCGGGAGATGCTGATGCTGATCCCGGAACTGATGGACAAGGTGGAGCAGGGGTTCGTCATGGACGCCATCGTCCACGGCAAGGGGGTCGTCAACACGATCACCGACGTGGGCTCCGACTCCATTGCGATCGTCTACAACGCCGGCTGGGCGCTGGGCTTCGAGGGCGACGGGGGCGAGCTGGTCGTCCTGATCCAGTACATCAGCTCGATCAGGCCGCGCAAGACCGGCCTGGAGATCGACCTGGAGACCGGCGAGACCGTCTGGCTTCGGTTCCTGGGGACGCAGGGGTAAAGCCATCGGACGGTTGTTGCCTGCTTCCGTCCAAAATTCGTCTCTCCATACCCGGCTGGGAGGCGAAAAATGGACGGAGGCGGGCATGTAGTGAGGTGGGCTGGGCTGTAACCCTGGATACCCAGGGGATTTCCGGCCTCTCCGTCCAAAATTCGTCTCTCCACGCCCGGCTGAAGCACGAAAAACGGACGGAGAGAAACATCAGCTGTTGGCGCGGTGGCCGATGGTACCAGCGTCTATAGCGCTTCCTTGCATCAGCCGGAGCGCAGAATGCAGCCGGGGGCCATGCCTCCCGGCTGCATACCTTTACTCCAATGCCCACCTGCTCCCTTTCGTCACCCTTGCTTCAGGATCAGCCATTCGCCCTTGCCCAGCGGCAGGAGCGAGTGCTCGTAGCCCGGCGTCGCCTCCACCAGCGAGCGGAAGGGGGCGATCTCCGAGGCGTGGGAGAGGGCGTTGTCCACGATGATCAGCCCGCCGGGCGCCAGCACCCGCTGCAGGTCGAGCCACCAGCCCAGGTAGAGCGTGCGCTCCGAGTCGAGGAAGATCAGGTCGTAGGCGCCGTTCACCGCCTGGCGCAGGTGCTCCCCGGCGTCGCCCACCACCAGGGCGATGCGGTCGGCCAGCCCGGCCCGCTCGAAGTTGGCGCGGGCCAGTTCCGCCTTCTCCGGCGAGAGTTCCAGGGTGGTTACGTGCCCGCCCGTATAGCGGGCTGCATCGGCCAGCCAGAGGGTGGAGTAGCCGTTGGAGGTGCCCACCTCCAGGATCGACCGGGCCTTGACCGCCTGGATCATGAGCGAGAGGAACTCCCCCGTCTCTGGGGTGATATTCAGCATCTTGCCGGAGCGGTCGGTCACCCGGGCGTCGTTCGCCTCGCCGGCCCGGTACAGTTCGTGTAGAAGCGCCTTGAGCCTTTCATCCACTGCGACAGCAACTCCTTATCGCCGGTTGCTACTTCTTCCACTCCACCTTCACGTCCGACGCCCCCATCGCCCGGTTGGCGGCACGGGCCGCCACGAAGAGGAAGTCGGAGAGCCGGTTCAGGTACTTGAGCAGAACCGGATCCACCGGTTCCTGCTCCATGAGCGTGACCAGCCGGCGCTCCGCCCGGCGGGCCACGGTCCGGGCGACGTGCAGCGCCGAGGCCGCCTGGGTTCCGCCCGGGAGAATAAAGGAGCGCAGCGGCTCCAGGCTTGTCTCCAGCTGGTCGATGTTCTGCTCCAGCTGCGCGACCAGCGACTCGTTGACCTTCGGTTTCTCGCCCTTCTCCTTGTTGGGCGGGGTGGCCAGGTCGGCGCCCACATCGAACAGCTCCCGCTGAATCCGGAACAGCATGGCCCGCAGGTCATCGGCCGTGCCGGCGTGCAGGTGCGACAGCGCCAGCCCCACAAAGGCGTTGGCTTCATCGACCGTGCCGTAGACCTCAACCCGCAGCGCATCCTTCGCGATCCGCTCGCCCCAACGGAGGCTCGTCTGGCCGGCATCGCCGGTCCGGGTGTAGATCTTCATTTGCTCACCTCATCGTAAAGTCTATCATGACCGAGGCAGGATTTGCTCCAGAATTGGATAACCTCATGATATTTATAAGGACTAGGGGGGCGTTGTGTTGAATCGACAGGAAGCCTGGGAACTGCTGACCGAGTATACGCAGAACCCCCGCCTGCTCAACCACATGCAGGCGGTGGAGGCGTGCATGCGGTACTACGCCAAGATGCACGGGGAAGATGAGGAGACCTGGGGGCTGATCGGCCTGCTCCACGACTTCGACTACGAGCGCTGGCCCGAGATCCCGGACCACCCGCTGCAGGGGGAGCGGATTCTGGCGGAGCGGGGCGTGCCGGAGGATATCCGGTACACGATCTGCTCTCACGCCGCCGACTTCCTGCAGGGCCGGTACCCCCGCAAGAGCCTGCGCGACCGGGTTCTCTACGCCGTCGATGAGCTGAGCGGCCTGGTGGTGGCCACCGCCCTGGTGCGGCCCAGCAGGTCGATCTTCGATGTAGATGTGGCCGGCGTCAAGAAGAAGATGAAGGACAAGCGGTTCGCCGCCGGCGTCAACCGGGAAGATGTGGTCAAGGGCGCCGAGGAGCTGGGCGTCGACCTGGACCAGCACATTGGCCACGTGATCGAGGCGCTGAAGGCGGCGGCCGACGACCTGGGCCTGCGCGGCACCGCCCAGTGAAGCTCCTGCTCACCGGCGCCCCCCGCTCGGGCAAGTCGAGCCTGATCCGCAAGCTGGCGGAGTCCTCGGCGGGCGCCGCGGGGATTCTCACGGTGGAGCGCAAAGGGCCTGAAGGGAGGCGGGTGGGCTTCGACCTGCAGGCGGTGCTCTGCCGCCCGGGCCGGCCGCTCCAGGTGCTGGAGCAGGCCCCGCTGGCCCGCCTGGCCCTGCTCTCGCCCCTGCGGGTGGGGCGGTACGGGGTGGAGCCCGCCGCCCTCGACCTGGCCGTTCAGGCGCTCGATGGCGCCATGCATGAGGGAGCGCTGGTGGTGATCGACGAGATCGGACCGATCCAGATCTGCTCCCCGGCCTTCCGGGAGGCGGTGGACCGCTGCCTCGACAGCCGCTGTTCGCTGCTGGGGGCGCTCTCCACCCAGGAGGACCCGTACCTGGCCGCCATTCGGAAGCGGCCCGGGGTGCGGGTGCTTGAGGTGACGCGCCAGAACCGGGCGCACCTGGCCGAGGGGCTCTCGGCCTGGCTTCGGCAGTAGGGCTTGACCCCCAGGTCATCGGACAAGGGCGCGGGCGTATCCTTTTCGCAAAGGCTCTGGCGAGGAGGATGCGCCCGTGCGTCATGCGAACGCCCTCATCCTGAAGCTGCTGGCCTATCTCCTGCTCTTCGGCGTCACCATGCCCGTGCTGGGCAGGCTGGCGCTGCCGCAGTCGCTGATTCTTGCCGGGATCCATACCCTGTTGCTCTGGCTGGCCGACCTGATCATCTTGCCCCGCTTCGGATCGGTCGCGGCGGCGGTTGGAGATTTTCTGGTGCTGGTGGTCGGCTCCTTCCTGGTCCTCGGAGCGATGGGCTCGATCCCCAGACCGATCGGTCTGATCCTGGCGGTGGGGTTGGGAACCGCCTTCGAGGTCTGGTTCCACTACTACCTGAACCGCCACCGCGTGCTGGAGTTCTGATGGACGACCCGCCCTCGTGGGCGGGTCGCCCTGTTCCAGCGATTCCACGACTTTTTCCGAGGGTGAGCTCAGACAGATTGGGAAATTGTAACGGAATCACGCATTTGAAGGGCATGTTCACCCCGTAAATCGCTCTTGCGGGCCCTCAGAGGGGGCATGTTGGCCCGGACTAGGCCGAAAAACGGTGGTTCCGTCACCTCCAGGCTCCTGTTTTTGCAGATTCCGCTACGTTTTGCCACATGTTCAAGAAACTCTCCGGGAATTTCTAGTGGAACCCGACCGGCAGAGCGCCCTGGTGCTTGTGAACCTGGCGCCCCGCCCGCCAGAAGGGTCTGCCTCGTACTTTCGTACGATGCCGCAAACCGACCGGCGTCCGATTTGCCCAAGCCTTCTTCCTGGTACGATGAGAACCGTCAAGGCCATCATCTACCTGGAGGTATGAAACGATGGAACGAACCAACCGACACGGCTCCCGGCTCTGGCCGCTGCTCGGGAGGTCGTAATGCGCCTGCACAACCTCTACCCTGACTTTGAGGCCGCATGGCGCAGGTCGCCTACCTGGGAATCGATCCGAGAGGGCTACGTTTTGCCCCACCAGCGCTTCCTGTCACACTACCACCTGAACTGGGTAGAGGGCGGCCCCGTTGCACCTTCGGTGGTGGAGGAAGACTACCGCAAGGCCTGGGTGGAGCGGCCCGGCGCCGCCGTCGCTCTGGTGGAGCGGTTGGCCGGCCTGCCGCTGGCCGCCATGGTAGAGGCGGCCTGTCGGGCGCCCGAGGCTTACCTGCGCCCCCGCCGGGAGGTGCGGGTCTACGGGTTCGTCGGGCTGGAGACCACCAGCGCCGCCCAGCTCCTGGTCGATGGCGAGCCCGCCGTCGCCCTGGCGCTGGAGGCCTGGGGCGACAACTTCCTCGGCCTGCCCATGCACTGGGAAGACCTGCCGCTGCTTATGGCGCACGAGTTCACCCATGTGGTCCGCTATACCGAGTCGGAGACCGGCCTGGCCCGGGCCTTCCGGGAGGGCGGGTTCGACTACGGGCGGGCGCTGAACAGAGAGCCGCTGCTGGAGTTTTTGGTGGATGAAGGCCTCGGCGTCTACCTCTCGCAGCAGATGACCCCCGGGGCCGATGAGCGGCGCGCCCTCTTCTTCCATGAAGACGACCTACGCTGGTGTCACGAGCACGAGGCCCAACTGTGGGCCGGGGTGGAGCCCCACCTGGCGGAGCCGCCGGGCTTCAAGGGGTACCGCCGCTACTTCAGCATCGCAGCCGAAGGGCTGCCGCCCCGGACCGGGTACTTCCTGGGCTACCGCCTGGTCTCCCGCTTCCTGGCCGACCACCCGGAGATTACGCCGGCGCAGGCGGTGCGCCTGCCCGCCGAGCGGTTCCTGCCGAGTCTGGACGGTCTCGGGCAATAAACTTCAAGATAAACTTTCGGCACCTGCCTGCACCCCTGGTTTACAGGCATAGTAAAGCTGTAGCCAGTCCATCGGGAGGTCGGAAACCACCGCCCGGTGGCAAACAAAAGGAGGGTGCAGCAAAATGTCGACAGCGAATCTGGTTCGGTGGGGCGGTATTGCCAGCATGATGGCGGCGGTCTCTCTGTCCATCGGTTCCATTCTTCGGATGGCGGGTCTCCTGTATGTAGGGCAATCGATCTTCTTTACCGGCTATGTGCTTCTGGTCTTCGGCATCATGGGGGTCTACCTGGTTCAGGCGGAGCGGACCGGAACCCTTGGGTTCGTCGCCTTCGTGATGACCATGATCGGCACCGCCCTGTCCATCGTTCCGGCGGCGCTGCTGCTGGCCGCCAACATGGGGTTCCAGGAGATCCACTACGCACAGGCATTCTTCTCCATGAAGATCCCCCTGACCCTGGTGGCCATCCTGATCGGCCCCCTTGGCACGCTGCTCCTCGGCGTGGCCACCGCACGGGGCGGGGTCCTCTCCCGGTGGACCGGGATCCTGATGATCGCCGGCTCGGTGTTCAACCTGGTCTATTCGCTCAGCTATTTCACCCCGGTGGGGGTGGCCGGCGTGCAGGTCAGCGCCCTGGCCTTCCTCTTGGCGGGCTGGGAAGTGGTCACCGGGGCCGGACTTGCCAAATCGACCGCAGCCTGACAGAAAGCGAGAGCCGAAGCCCCTGTGGGGTCCGGCTCTCCTTTACTTCTTTCCCCAGCCCATCGCCATCTGCATGGTCCAGTCCCGCATGCGGGCGCTGGTCAGGCGCAGGAAGATGGCGCCCACGCCCATGGCAGCGGGAACCTGGTAGCGGGCCTTGGGCCGGCGGGCGTTCATCGCCCGGCGGATCACCCGGGAGACGGCCTCGGGCCCCGGCGCCCCGGCGTTCGACCGGGTCAGAAGGCGGTCGAAGGCCTGGTAGAGCCGCCGGTAGGGCGACTCCGCCCGGCCCATGTGCGCCTCGCCCTCCCGCCGGGCGGTCTGCTCGAAGGAGGTCCGAATCGCCCCCGGCTCGACCAGAATGGTGTGAATCCCGAAGGGCGCCACCTCCACCCGCAGGGCATCGGTCATCGCCTCCAGGGCGAACTTGCTGGCGCAGTAGGCGCCCATGGTGGGCAGCGAGATCAGTCCGGCCATGGAGGAGAGGTTGATGATCCGCCCACAGCCCTGCGCCCGCATGGTCGGCAGCACCGCCCGGATCATCCGGACCGCCCCGTGCAGGTTGACGGCGAAGACCTTCTGCCACTGCTCCTCGGTCACCTCTTCCACGGTGCCCATCTGCCCGTAGCCGGCGTTATTGACCAGCACATCGATGCGGCCGAAGTTGGCCAGCACCGTCTGGACCGCCGCCTGCACTGAATCGGGCCGCTCGACATCGAGGGAGAGACGAAGCGCTGCGTCCAGGTCGGCGATGGTCTCGAGCCGGCGGGCGGTGGCCACCACCCGGTAGCCCGCGCCGGTGAGATGGCTGACCAGGTCGCGGCCGATGCCGGTGGAGCAGCCTGTGATCAGTACGACGGGGGATGTCATTGCAATCTCCTCCAACGCGAAGTGGATCAGCCTTTCCCCCTAGGGTTGCCAGATTCCTGCCTTACCGCCTATCATAGGGGCTTAAGAGGGGGGCGAAGCGCATGGAATCCGAACCGCTTCAGCGAGTCCGGGCGGCGTTGGCCGCCGCAGGTGTCGAAGGTGAGATCAGGCTCTTCACTGAGCACCTACCCACTGCCCCGATTGCCGCAGAGGCGGTAGGGGTGGAGTTGGGCCGCATCGCCAAGTCGATCTTGCTCTTCGCAGGCGGCGAGCCGGTCCTGGTGGTGGCCGCCGGCGACCGGCGGGTGGACAGGCAGAAGGTGAAGGCGCTGATGGACCGGGGCAAGGTGCGCATCGCCTCGGCGGAGGATGTATTGGCGGTGACCGGGTTCGTGGCCGGCGGGGTGGCGCCCGTGGGGCTGGCAAGGGACTGCGCCGTGCTGCTCGATGAGAGCCTCCGGCGGTTCGCAGATATCTGGGCGGGGGGCGGCGTGCCCGAAGCGCTCCTGCGCCTGCGGGTGGACGAGCTGCCGCAGGCGACGGGCGGCAGGTTTGCCGACGTCGCCGGACAGTAGGCTGGTCCTGCCCGGACGTTCTCACCAGCCGCCCGTTGGCTTTCGTGAGCCGCCCGTTGGCTTTCGCCAGCCGCCCATTGGCTTTCGTGAGCCGCCCATTGGCTTTCGCCAGCCGCCCATTGGCTTTCGCCAGCCGCCCGTTGGCCTTCGCCAGCTGCCCGTTGGCCTTCGCCAGCCGCCCGTTGGCCTTCGCCAGCCGCCCGTTGGCCTTCGCCAGCCGCCCGTTGGCCTTCGCCAGCCGCCCGGCGGCTTTCGGTCCCCGCCCCGACCCTGCTGACAGCGAAAAGGTCCGATCTACACCGCAGGGTGCAGATCGGACCTCTTTGCTTTCCGTCTACTTCCAGACCAGCGGGATCCAGAAGTAGCCGAACAGGGTAATGGTGATAATGGAGGCGATGTTGAGGAAGAAGCCGACCCGCAGCATCTGCCGCATGGACACATACCCGGTGCTGAAGGCGATGGCGTTGGGCGGGGTGCCCACCGGCATCATGAACGCCAGCGAGGAGCCGAGGGCGGCCACCATCATCAGGCCGATGGGCGAGATGTTCAGCGCCGTGGCCAGGCTGGCCATGATCGGCATGAAGAGGGTCGCGATCGCCGTGTTCGACGTCAGCTCTGTCAGGAAGACCATCAGAATGGTGACGGCCAGGACGATCAGGAAGAGGTGAACGGCGCCCAGGCCCGTCAGCCAGCCGGCCATGTACTTGGCCACGCCGGTGCTCTGGAAGACGCTGGCGACGGAGAAGCCTGCGCCGAAGAGCAGGAGGATATCCCAGGGGATCTTGGTGAGCGCCTTCGGACCCAACAGGAACTCGCCGTTCCCCTTGCTGGAGGGAATCAGGAAGAGCAGAAGGGCGCCGAAGATCGCCACCATGGTGTCATCGATGCCCGGAATGACCTTCTTGAGCACGAACGGGTAGGTGATCCAGAGGATGGCGGTGAGGAGGAAGACGCCCAGCACCTTCCACTCTTCGTTCGTCACGGGGCCGAGGTCGGCCAGCTGCTTGCGGATGAACTCGCGGCTGCCCTTGATCTCCTTGAACTCCGGGGGCATCACCTTCAGCATGATCCACCAGGCGACAAAGGTAAAGACCAGGAAGATGGGCATGCCGACCAGCATGTACTTAAAGAAGCCGATCTCCACGCCCAGGGTCTTGGCGGCCACGCCCACCATCACAGCGTTGGGCGGCGTGCCGATAATGCTGCCCACCCCGCCGATCGAGGCGGCATAGGCGATCGCCAGCATGATCAGGGCGGCAAAGTTGGTCTTGGGCAGTCCACCGGTGGCCGAGTCGCCCTCCTTCCCCTGGAGGCTGGTCATCTGGGTGACCACCGCCAGACCGATCGGCAGCATCATCATCGCGGTGGCCGTGTTGGAAATAAAGGCAGAGATAATACCGGTGGAGAGCATGAAGCCCAGCACGATCCGATTGGGGCTGGTGCCCACCATATCGATGACCATCAGGGCGATCCGCTTGTGCAGGTTCCACCGCTCGATTGCGACGGCCACGACGAAGCCGCCCAGGAAGAGGTAGATCGTCGGCTCGGCATAGGGGGCCAGCACGGCCTTCATCTTGCCGAGGCTGAGCGCCGGGAAGAGCAGGATCGGCAGGAGGCTGGTGACGGGAATGGGCACCGCCTCGGTCACCCACCAGATCGCGATCCAGACCGTCGCGGAGAGGGCCGCCACGCCTGCCGGTGAGAGTCCCTCAGGTTTGAAGAAAGCATACATGAGCACGAAGGCGGCCGGACCGAGGAACAGTCCAATCTTGTTGGCGAGGCCGTAGGACGACTCTTGCTGGACGGCGGGTATCTTCTCTGCTTGCTGAGCCACCATGATCGCTCCTCTCAGGGGTGTATCGCCAGGCGGAAGCGACCCTCCGCCTGGCAGAGGATCATGGCCCGTACTTCCGCTCCAACCCACGAATGGCCTGAGCCAGCTCACTGTCTACCTCGCTTGCGAAGTAGTGATAGACCGGGTGGAAGGCCTCTTTCCAGGCCATACGCTCCTGCTCGGTCTGAAAGTGGACCTCGATCCGGCCCATCCGGATATGGTCCAGGTCTCGCTCGTTCAGGCGCCCTGCGTTCTCCCGCACCCAGGCCGTGGTCTCGGCCAGCGCCTCCGTCAGGATCAGCCGGGCATCTTCGGGCAGGTTCTCCCAGTACAGGTTGTTGGTCAAGACAACGTAGCCCAGGTACCCGTGATTGGAGATCGTCAGGTACCGCTGGACTTCATGGAATTTCTTCCAGTAGATATTCGATGGCGTGTTCTCTTGTCCGTCCACCTGCCGGGTCTCCAGCGCCCGGAAGGTCTGGTCAAAGGGGACGGCGACAGCGGTGGCGCCGAGCGCCTCGAACTGCTCCACCAGCACCCGGCTGGGCTGGACCCGGAAGCGCTGACCCGCAAAGTCGGCCGGGGTGATCAGCGGCCGCTTCGAGGAGGTCATCTGCTTCCAGCCGTTGTCCCACATAACCAGCCCCCGCAGCCCCCGCCGCTGCACGGTGCGGAACAGCTTCTGGCCGATGGGGCCTTCCATGGCGGTCACCACCGCCTCCTGGTCGGGGAAGGCATAGGGGAGATCAAAGACCTGCCAGGCCGGAAAGAGGCCGGCCAGCTTGCCGGTGGAGGGGGCAATCAGATGCACCCGGCCGTCCTGCAGGGCCTGAATCTCCTCGTCATCGCCCGCCAGCTGGCCGTTCGGAAAGACCTCCACCTGGATCCGGCCCTTCGATTTCTCTCGAACCAGGTTCGCGAAGCGGCGTGCCGCCAGCCCCTTGGGGGTGTTCTCTGCCACCACGTGGGAGAAGATGATCACCATCTTCTCCTCGGAACCCCACTGCTCGTGGTCAATGGCCCGCTGCGATCCGCACCCGGCGAGGGACAACAGGGCCAGGCCGAGCATGAGGGCCGCCAGCCGAATCCGCCCTTTCTGACTCCTCAACACGGACCGCCCTCCTTCCTTACAGTACGGCTGATGAGCGTGATAAATAAAGCTTTTGGTCTTATTGCAGATATCGGTAAAAGTGTGTGACCAAAAAACAATCGGATCACTGTTGTCTCGTCATGTAGCGGTAGACCGGCCGCCCGACCCCGCCGTAGTGCTGTTCCACCCGCACCTTTCGGTTCTGGGCCAGGTAATCGAGGTAGCGCCGGACCGTCACCCGGGCCAGGCCGATGCCGTCGGCCACCTCGGAGGCGGAGAGCGGCCGGTCCTGGTTGACCAGGTAGAGCAGCACCTGCCGGAGCGTCCACTCGGTCAGACCCTTGGGGAGGTCGCCGGCGCCCGCGGCTACGGCCGGCGGGGCCGCTGCGGGGCCCTGGGGAGCAGCCCCCAGCCCCGGCGCCAGCCGGTCGAGCTGCTCCTGGCTGATCCTGGCGGAGCTGATCAGGTCTTCGTGCATGCGGGCGTAGGCCTGTAGGGTGGCCTTGATCCGCTCGAAGTGAAAGGGCTTGATAATATAGTCAACCGCCCCGCTGCGCAGGACCTCCTGCACCGTTTCGGGGTCATGAGCGGCTGTCACCATGATCACATCGACCGGCAGTTCCCGGCGGCGAATCTCCTTGAGCACCTGTACCCCGTCCAGGTCGGGCAGGTAGACATCGAGAATCACCAGGTCTGGCGCCAGCTGCTCCGTCAGCCGGATTCCCGACTGGCCGTCCGGGGCGGCGCCGACGACCCGGAAGGGACCCGACGCCTCCACATAGGTGCGGTTGACCTCTGTCACCATGGGATCGTCCTCGATGATCACCACGCGATACGCCCTCATACCGGCTCTGCCTCCTCCACTGGCTGATCAGGCGGAATCCAAATATCGAAGGTGGTCCCGCCGGCCCCGGTTTCAAACGAGATCTGGCCGCCAGCGCTCTCCACGTGCTGCTGCACCAGGGCCAGCCCGATCCCCTGGTGCTCGCCGGACTTGGTCGAAAAGCCGGGGCGCCAGATCTCGCCCTGCAGTTCCGGTGCAATCCCGTGGCCGGTGTCCCTGACCACGATGCGCAGGCCATCCTCCTCGTCCCGGATCCGGCAATAGACCTGCCTTCGCTCCGGCGGCCCGCCGGTCACGGCGTCCATGGCGTTCTCCAGCATGTTCCCGACGATCACCGTCAGCGAGGTGGTGTCGATCTTCCGGGGCAAGGTGCGCACCCGGCTCCTGGGGTCGATCGTCAGCTTGATATTCAGCTCCCGCGCCCGGTGCAGCTTGCCCAGCAGCAAGGCGGCCACCCGGTAGTCCTGGAAGCGCCGGGTCAGGAACCGGGTCTGCTCCTGCTGCTCCTCGTAGCTGGAGTAGATGTAGTCAATCGCTTCCTGGTTGCGCCCGAACTGGATCAGCCCGGCAATGGTGTGCAGCCGGTTCATGTGCTCATGGGTCTGGGCCCGGAGCGAGTCGATAAACTTGGTGACGCCGGTCAGCTGATCGGCCAGGCGGTGGACCTCGGTCCGGTCCCGGAAGGTGGCGACCGCACCGATAATCCGCCCCTCGATCCGAACCGGCACCCGGTTGGTCAGCACGACGGTCGTGCCCAGCAGCATCTCCTGGTTGACCTCGGGCTCGCCGGTCCGCAGGATCTCCGGCAGCCGGGAGTAGGGGACCAGCTCCCTGACCCTGGTGCCGACGGCCTCGGGGCCCCGGCCCAGAATGCGCTGCGCCTCCTCGCTGATCACCGTGATCCGTTCCTCCCGGTCGATGGCCAGCACCCCGTCGCCAATGGCGTTGAGAATCGCCACCCGTTCCTGCAGGATGCGGGCGATCTCGGGCGGCTCCAGGCCCAGGAGCTGCCGCTTGATCCGGCCGCCCAGAAGCCAGGCGCCCACGAGCCCCACCGACAGCGCCGCCACCAACGCCATGCTCAACTCGGGGTAGAGGTCGACCAGCACCGAGATGACCGACGGCGTCCGAATCCCCACCACCACGACGCCGCGCTGTTCGGTGAGGTCCTCGGACATGACGGGAACGAAGGCCCGGATACTGTTGCCCCACATGCCCCTGGCCTGGGAGACGTAGGTGTGCTCGGCAAAGGCAGGCCCCTCGTCGCCGCCGCTGAAGGTGGTCCCAATGCGCGCCGGTACCGGGTGCGAGTAGCGGGTGCGGGCCATGTCCAGCACCACCACATACTCCACGGCGTTCACCTGCCGGATCCGCTCGGCGATCGGCTGGATCACCGTCTCGCCCCCGGGCTGGCCCACGGCGCGCTTTACGTCGGCGATTTCGGCGACCGTCCGGGCCACGTGCAGCACCCGTCGCCCCAACTGCTCCTCGACCGAGTTCAGCATGTACGCGGCCACCACCGCCGTTCCGGCGGCCCCGGCCAGCAGGACGATCCCCGTGGCCAGAAGAGCGATGTGGGTGCGTACGGAGAGCGGGAAACCGCAACGCTGTGTGATCCATTGCCACATGGAGGTCGCCTCCGACAACAAATTGCCATAACCGAACAGTACACCTGATATTTGTCATGATGATACCGTGCCCGAAGCATGTTTTCCAGTCAGAAGTTTTCGGCGGGGTTTTCCGTGGGGTGGGGCATAGGAGATGGCGCACCTGTGGCAGAACATCTTGTGGCAGAGGGAGGTAGCATCGATGGAGAAGGTTGTGCAGTACCTGTCGGAGCATGAAGAAGAGCACCTGGAGATGGCGATGCGGCTGATGGCCCAGCCCTCGGTCTCGCCCACCGGCGAGGGGATGGCTGAGTGCGCCGCCCTGCTCCGGTCGATGATGGAGGATTCGGGGGTCAAAACCGAGGTGCTGGAGACCCCGGGCCACCCGATTCTCTTCGGCGAGGTCGATGCCGGGGCGCCCTTCACGGTGCTGATTTACGGTCACTACGATGTCCAGCCGCCGGAGCCGCTGGAGCTCTGGCACTCGCCGCCCTTTACGCCCACCATTCGCAACGGGCGCATCTACGCCCGGGGAGCGGGGGACAACAAGGGGCAGCTCATGGCCAACCTGCTGGCGGTGCGGGCCTACCAGAAGACCGGCACGCCGCTCCCGGTCAACGTAAAGTTCGTCTTCGAGGGGGAGGAGGAGTCATCGAGCGCCCACCTGGCCTGGGCGGTGGAACGGTACAAGGAGAAGCTGGCCTGCGACATGGTCTACACCGCAGACGGCCCGCAGCACTCCAGCGGGGCGCCCACCGTGCTGCTGGGGGTCCGCGGGATCCTCTACGTGCAGGTGGACTGCGTGGCGGCCGACCGGGACCACCACTCGGGCAACAAGGGCGGGGCGGTGCCCAACCCGGCCTGGTACCTCATGGAGGCGCTCCGCCAGTTCTGGCACGGCAGCCCCCACGAGGTGGCGATTCCCGGCTTCTACGACCGGGTGCGGCCCGTGACCCCCTTCGAGGCGGAGCTGCTGGAGAAGCTCCCCTGGGACCCGACGGAGACAGCCGCGGCCCTGGGCCTCCCGGCGGGCCAGTTCGCCGACACCTCCGCCGCCGAGTTCTACCTGCGCACGCTCATGCGGCCCACGCTGAACATCTGCGGCTTCACCAGCGGGTACGGCGGGCCGGGCTCCAAGACGATCATTCCGCACAGGGCCAGCGCCAAGCTTGACATGCGGCTGGTGGTCGACCAGGAGCCCGCCGAGATCTTCGACCTCTTTGCTGCCCACCTGAAGCGGGTGACCGAACCCATGGAGCGGCTGGGGCTTCGCTTCTCGGTCCAGCACCTGGGCGACATGGCCCCCAGCCGGACCCCCGGCGACCGGCCCGAGGCCCAGGCGGTGATTCGGGCGGTGCGGGAGGCCTACGGGGCGGAGCCGGTGGTGATGCCCGGGCTGGGCGGCTCGCTGCCCGACTACGTCTGGACCCGGATTCTCGGCACCCCCTCGGTGGTGGTGCCCTACGCCAACCACGACGAGGACAACCACGCCCCCAACGAGAACATGGCGGTGGACAAGTTCTTCAGCGGCATCCGCTGCGCCGCCACGGTTCTGCGTGAACTGGGTCAAATCAGCCGGTAAGGGTGAAGGGATGCGAAGGCCCCGGGCGCCAGGCAGGCGCTCGGGGCTTGTCGTTTTGCTCGGCTGTCAACCCGATATTTCGGCTGAATCGAAGGCCCTGTAATAAGCCTTTCGGTCCATGGCTGGGGCCGGAGCCGACGTTTATTCTGAATAGGAGGCCGTGAGCCCGTTTTTCCACTTACACCGATAGGAGGAGTCAACATGGCTGACCTACCTGTCAACGGAAACGGAATCGACGCCTACTCTCCAGCAGAAGTAGCAGCACGGGTAGAGAATGTCGGGGTCACCAAGGCGAACATGCCGCTGTACCGAATGGCGGCGCTCTCTGTTTTGGCCGGGGCGTTTATCGCCTTCGGCGGGCTGTTCTTCATCACCGTCACCACCGATGTGAAGGTCGGGTATGGCCTCACCCAACTGGTTGGAGGCATCGTCTTCTCCCTGGGCCTGATCCTGGTGGTGATCGCCGGGGCGGAGCTCTTCACCGGCAACAACCTGCTGATCATGGCGACGGTGGGCGGCAAGATCCGGGTCAGGCTGCTGCTGCGCAACTGGGCCGTGGTCTTCTTCTTTAACCTGCTGGGCGCCTTCTCCATCGCCGTCATGGCCTACGTGGCGGAGCACTACACCGGCAGCGGGAACCTGGTGGGGGCACGGGCGCTCTCCATCGGGGCCGCCAAGGCGTCGCTCCCCTTCGGGGTAGCCTTTGCCCGGGCGGTCCTCTGTAACGTGCTGGTCTGTCTGGCGGTCTGGCTTACCGCTGCGGCCCGCACGGTGACCGACAAGATCCTGGCGGTGATCTTCCCCATTTCGGGGTTCGTGGCGCTGGGGTTTGAGCACTCCATCGCCAACATGTTCTTCATTCCCTACGCCATGATGCTGAAGGGCAACGCTGCGGTCACCGCCGCCGCCAACCTTCCGGCAGAGCGGCTCGCTGCCCTCGACTGGACCGGCTTCTGGGCCAACCTGGTTCCGGTCACCCTGGGCAATATCGTGGGCGGGGCGGTGCTGGTGGGCTTCACCTATTGGGTCTGCTACCTGTGGGATGGCTACACCACGCCCGCCCGTAGAAAGAGGGGGAGCGCTGCATGAGCGAGGTGCGAATCCTGATCGGCGCCGGTACCTGTGGCATCGCGGCGGGCGCCGGGGCGGTCTGGGCGGCTGCCGAGGAGGCGTTGGCGGCAGAGGGCCTGGCGGTCCCGGTGGTCGGGGTGGGCTGTATCGGCTACTGCCAGGAGGAGCCGCTGCTCGATGTGGAGATCGATGGCCGGCGCTGGTCCTACCGCCGGGTCACCCCGGCCCATGTGAAGCGTATCGTCAAGAACCACGTGGTGGGCGGGGAGCCGGTGGCCGAACTGCTGCTGGGCCGGGTGGCCGACGGCCCGACCCCTTACCCTGACCTGCCCTTCTACGCCCGGCAGCTGCGCATTGCCACCCGGAACTGCGGCTTCATCGACCCGACCAGCCTGGCCGACTACGAGGCCCGGGGCGGCTACCAGGCGCTGCGCAAGGTGCTGGGCCTGGGCTCTGGTGGCGCCCCCATGGAGCCGGAGGCGGTCATTGCCGAGGTGAAGCGGTCGGGGTTGCGGGGCCGCGGTGGGGCCGGCTTCCTGACCGGCCTCAAGTGGGAGCTGACCCGCCGGACGGAGTCGGCCAAGCGGTACCTCATCTGCAACGCCGACGAGGGCGACCCGGGCGCCTTTATGGACCGGTCGATCCTTGAGGGCGATCCCCACGCCGTGATCGAGGGTATGATCATCGGCGCCTTTGCCCAGGGGGCTGACGAGGGCTATATCTACTGCCGGGCGGAGTACCCGCTGGCGGTGGAGCGGCTGCGCATCGCCATTGCCGCCGCCGAGGAGGCGGGCTACCTGGGCGACTCGGTGCTGGGCACAGGCCATCGCTTCCACCTGCACCTGAAGGAGGGGGCGGGCGCCTTTGTCTGCGGCGAGGAGACGGCGCTGATGGCCTCGATCGAGGGGCAGCGGGGCATGCCTCGCCCCAAGCCGCCCTTCCCGTCGGTCTCGGGCCTCTGGTCCAAGCCGACCACCATCAACAACGTGGAGAGTTGGGCGAATATCCCCCAGATTCTCCTGAACGGCGCCGACTGGTACGCCGCCCTGGGCACCGAGCGCTCGAAGGGCACCAAGGTCTTCGCCCTGACCGGCCGGATCAACCGGACCGGTCTGGTGGAGGTGCCCATGGGGATCTCGATCCGGGAGATCATCTACGACATGGGCGGCGGCATTCCCGATGAGAAGGAGCTGAAGGCGGTCCAGATCGGCGGGCCGTCGGGCGGCTGTATTCCGGCCCACCTGCTCGACCTGCCGGTCGACTACGAGTCGCTCACCGGGGCGGGGGCGATTATGGGCTCGGGCGGCATGGTGGTGGTCGATGAGACCACCTGCATGGTCGATTTCGCCCGCTATTTCATGTCTTTCTGCGCCGCCGAGTCCTGCGGCAAGTGCACCCCCTGTCGGGAGGGCACCACCCGCATGGTGGAGATCCTCGAACGGATCACCCGGGGCGAGGCGACCCTGGCCGACCTCGACCGGCTGGAGCGGCTGGCTGAGAACGTGAAGCGCTCCTCGCTCTGCCAGTTGGGGGGCTCGGCGCCCAACCCGGTGCTCTCCTCGCTGGCCCACTTCCGGGAGGAGTTCGAGGCGCACATTCTGGATCACCGCTGCCCGGCGGGGGTCTGCGCAGCGCTGATCACCTACCGCATCGATCCGGAGGCCTGCAACGGCTGCACGGTCTGTGCCCGGAACTGCCCGGCGAACGCCATTGCCGGCGAGAAGAAGAAGGTCCACACCATCGATCCGGCGCTCTGCATCAAGTGCGGCATCTGCTTTGATGTCTGCAAGTTTGATGCGGTGCTGCGATAGGGGGGAACAGGCGAGATGACGATCACAATCACCGTTGATGGCCGCCGGCTGGAGGCGCAGCCCGGCCAGACGATCATGCAGGTGGCCGATGCTCACGGCATCGCGGTTCCCCGGCTCTGCCACCACCCGCACCTGAAGCCATCGGGCGCCTGCCGGCTCTGCGTGGTCCAGGTGAAGGGCGCCCGGTCCCTGGTCTCCTCCTGCACCACCCCGGCAATGGAGGGCATGGAGGTAGAGACCCGGTCGGCCGCCGTGGAGGAGGCCCGCCGCGAGGTGCTGGACCTGCTGGTCTCCAACCACCCGCTCGACTGCTTCGCCTGCGAGGCGGCGGGCGACTGTGCCCTGCAAGACTATGCCTACGAGTACGGCATTCGGGAGGGCTCCTACCAGGGCGCCCGGCGGGAGGTGGCGGTGGACAGCCGCAACCCCTTCTTCCAGATCGACTACGAGAAGTGCGTGCTCTGCGGCATCTGCGTGCGCATGTGCGATGAGGTGATGGGCTACGGCGCCATCGACTTTACCAACCGGGGCTTCTCTTCCCTGGTGGGGACCCCCTACGGGGTCTCGCTGAGCGAGACATCGTGCGTCTTCTGCGGCAACTGCGTCCAGGGCTGCCCGGTGGGCGCCCTGCTGCCCACGTCGGTGATCGGCCAGGCCCGCACCTGGGAGACCCGGCAGGTCCGGACCATCTGCCCATACTGCGGCGTGGGCTGCGCTCTCGACCTGCACGTGAAGGGCGACCGGGTGGTCCAGGTGACTGGCGCCGAGTCGCCGGCCAACCACGGCCTCACCTGCGTGAAGGGGCGGTTCGGCTGGGAGTTCATTCACCACGAAGACCGGCTGACGACCCCGCTGATCCGGCGCGACGACGCCCCGCCCGGCCCCGTGGGGCCCGAATGGTTCCGGGAGGCGACCTGGGAGGAGGCGCTGGAGCGGGTGGCCGCCGGGCTGGCCGGCGTGCGTGAACGCTACGGCCCCGACGCCGTCGCCGGGCTCTCCTCGGCCAAGGCCTCCAACGAGGAGAACTACCTCTTCCAGAAGCTGATGCGAGCCGCGGTGGGGACGAATAACGTCGACCACTGCGCCCGGCTCTGACACAGCCCCACCGTGGCCGGTCTGGCCACCGCATTCGGCTCCGGCGCCATGACCAACTCCATTGACGAGATCGAAGCGACCGACACGATCCTGGCCATTGGCACCAACACCACCGAGGCGCACCCGGTGATCGCCCTGCGGGTCAAGAAGGCGGTGCGGGAGCGGGGCGCCCAGTTGATCGTGATCGACCCGCGCCCGATCGAGCTGACCCAGTGGGCGACCCTCTGGCTCCAACCCCTGCCCGGCACCAACGTGGCGGTGATCAACGGAATCCTCCACCACATTCTGCACAGCGGCCTGGCCAACGAGCGGTTCATCGCCGAGCGGACCGAGGGCTACGAGGCGTTGGCCCAGTCGCTGGCGGAGTACACCCCCGAGTGGGCCGAGTCGGTCTCGGGCGTACCCGCCCACCTGATCCGCCAGGCCGCCGAGGCCTATGCCCGGGCGGAGAACGGATCGATCCTCTACGCCATGGGCGTCACCCAGCACACCACCGGCACCGAGTCTGTCACGACCCTGGCCAACCTGGCCCTGCTCACCGGCCAGATCGGGCGCCCCTCCACCGGCGTCAACCCGCTGCGCGGGCAGAACAACGTGCAGGGCGCCTGCGACATGGGCGCGCTCTACGACACCCTGCCCGGCTACCGCAAGGTGATCGACCCCGCCGCCCGGGAGGCGCTGGCCGCCGCCTGGGGCGTGGAGCGGCTGCCGGCTCTGCCCGGCGTCACCGCCACCGAGGTGGCCGCCCGAGCGCTGGAGGGCAAGGTCCGGGCGCTCTACCTGATGGGCGAGAACATCGTGCTGACCGACCCCGACAGCCACCACGTGGAGCAGGGGCTTCAGAGCCTGGAGTTCCTGGCGGTGCAGGAGATGTTCCTCACCGAGACCGCCCGGTTTGCCCATGTGGTCCTCCCCGCCTGCTCCTGGGCGGAGAAGGAGGGCACCTTCACCAACACCGAGCGGCGGGTCCAGCGCTTCTACCAGGCGCTGAAGCCCCTGGGCGACTCCCGCCCCGACTGGCAGATCATCGCCGACCTCTCCACCCGCCTGGGCTACCCCATGGGCTACGACTCCCCCGAGGCGATCATGCAGGAGATCGCGGCGGTCGTTCCGCAGTATGGCGGCATCGCCTACGAGCGGCTGGGCGAGGAAGGGCTCCAGTGGCCCTGCCCTACGAAGGATCACCCCGGCACCCAGTACCTGCACAGCGGCAAGTTCAGCCGGGGCCTGGGCAAGTTCACCCCGGTCGCCTTCCGGCCATCTGCCGAGCTGCCCGACGAGACCTACCCCTTCATCTTCACCACCGGCCGCTCGCTCTATCACTACCACGGCGGCTCCATGACCCGGCGGGCCCGGCCCCTGGCCGAGCACGTCTCCGGCGCCTACGTGGAGGTAGAGCCGGCCACCGCCGCCCAGTTGGGCCTCGCCGACGGCGACCTGGCCCGGGTCGCCTCCCGCCGTGGCGAGGTGACGGTGACGGTACGGTTGGTTCCCGGCACCGGCCCCAAGGTGATCTTCATGCCCTTCCACTTCCGGGAGGCAGCCGCCAACCTGCTGACCAACACCGCCCTCGACCCGGTGGCCAAGATCCCCGAGTTGAAGGTCTGCGCCGCCCGCATCGAGAAGGTCGCCGCCGAGGAGGTGGTCACGGTATGAGCATCCTCATGATTCAGCGCAAGGGCGGCGTACCGGCGCTGCCAATCCCCGAGAGCCTCTCCCCGCAGAAACTGGCCGACCTCGACCGCTTCCTGGCCGACCACCGGGGCCGGGCCAACATGGTGATCCCCGCCCTGCAGCACGCCCAGGCGCTCTTCGACTATGTGCCGCAGACAGCCATTGCCCGGATTGCAGCGGCGCTGCGAGTGCCGCAGGCCAAGGTCTACGGAGTCGCCACCTTCTACGCCCAGTTCCGGCTCCAGCCCGCCGGCCGCCACACGGTAAAGGTCTGCACCGGCACCGCCTGCCACGTGCGAGGCGCTGAAACCGTGCTGAAAGCCTGGGGCGAGACCCTGGGCGTCAAACCCGGCCAGACCACGCCAGACGGAGCGATCACCCTGGAGAAGGTGGCCTGCCTGGGCGCCTGCGGCCTGGCCCCCGCCGCCATGGTCGACGGCCGGACCCACGGCCGCCTGAGCGCCGCCAAGATCAAGCAGGTCCTGGCGAGCATTCCACGATAGCGTTGCACCAAGTGGGGCTCTCGCAAGAGGGCCCCTTGGTTTGTAGTGGGAATCGGGGATCACATTATTAACCACAGATTACACAGATTAAGACAGTGATTACACAGATTAACACATAATATATTATTGGTTTTCGGCTTACGACAGGTCTATCTCAGTAATCTGTGTAATCATGAAAATCTGTGTAATCTGTGGTAAAAATCGTTTCCACCCCCACCGGACACATTTCCTTGACTCAATACGAAAACTATTCATATGACAGGGATTCCGCTAGATGTGGGGAATGTAAGAAGATAGGCGTTATGGTCCCCGGAACCATTCAGGCAACTAATCGAAAGGATGAACACCGTTTGCGGCTCGATGAGTTCACATACGTGCCCTATGAGGTCCGGGAGAAGGCGCTGCGCTTTCTGGCCTATCAGATAGGTGATGCCTCTGCGGACCCCGACAAACTACTCGAAGATCTGGAACGGGCCCTGGCTGCGGCGGTTAAGAATCAGAACTTCACCTATATGGCCGGAGAGCAGGAGGTGGAGAGCGAGGCGGAGGCAGATGCGGTCCTCTTCCCTACGGGTTATGCGACGCCTACCGGGGAAGAGATTTCCGTGAAGTGTACCCTGAACAAGAACCCCAACCGGCAGAAGTGGTTCGGGCTCTTCTTTCAGGCCGCCCGCCGGGAGGGTTTCGTGATCGGCGACCTGTACTTCCGCACCTGGAGCGATGGCGCCAGGTTCCTGGAAGACCTGGCCGAGATGGCGATCCCCGAAAAGTGGAACTACAACTTCTATCAGTCCAAGCAGCAGCACCCGATCTTAAAATCGTACATCGAAAAGACCTACGAACGGCTGCGGCAGGAGCGAAAGGTCATTGCGCATGCCAACAGGGTGCTCTTCAACACCGGACTGATCAACACGTACTTCAAGGAGATCTACGTGTTGGGCGAGTCCGACCCAGACTACCCGCAGCGCGTCATCAACGCGCGCCCGATTCTGGAACACGATCGGATCATTTTGGAGACCTTTAAGAATGAGAAGCCCCAGATGGCCTCCTTCTTTACGAATATCACCGATGTCGTTTTCGATACCAACCTCGAGGTTAATACCGATGACATTCACATTATTGATGACAACTTCGAGCGGATCCCCCCTGAGTACCGGCAGATGAAAAAGAGCCAGATCTTCGCCCTCTTCCAGGCGGCGATTGAGTTCTCGCGGGTCATGGCTCGCCGGAACTACAAGTTGATCGTTCCCCAGTACTACATGGGGAAGATCCAGTTTCTCATGCCGATCTACCTCTCCGGTGAGTTCTCCGGCACACCGGACTGCGCCCTGGTTCTGGAAAAGCTCGGGAACGTCTACCGGGGCAACACCATTCTCACCCTCGATATGGCCTATCAGAACGCCCGGTTGATCGCTCAGCCCGATACCACCTGGCTCAATCCGGAGAGCTAAGCACAAGCGAAGGGCCCCTCCTGCCTGCGGGCGGGAGGGGCCTTTTGGCTAGTTCACATCAACCATTGCGGTTCCTCGCAACTTGTTGCCGAAGTAGATCATCACCTTGAGCGTGCGGCCCGAACCGATGGCGTGCTTGGCGGTGTCGAAGTCCTGCTGGTAGTACCCGGTCGCCGGGTCATAGGTCACGTCGTAGCCCAGGGTGTAGCCGGCGATCAGCTGGTTGGTGTCAGCGTCTCGGACCCGGACCGTTACCGAGTCGTCCAGCAGGCAGTCCCCGTAGCTGAACCGGATCGCGAGGGTGTCACCGGCGGTGATGGCAGCGGTGCTGCTGGTGCTGAGCGGGGCCCCGAAGGTGAGGCCGTTTCCGGGCACGCAGGTCTCCACCCCGCTGTCCTCAAACTCCCAGAAGAGCAGGTCGTGGTAGTTTCCGGCGCACCCGGTGCCGGAGGTGAAGCCGACATAGGCGGTGCTGCTGCCTACCACGGCGGGAATGTCCACAGCGTAGGAGAGGACCGGGGTGGGGGGAGGAGTGGCTGACTGGGAGAGGCGCACCTCGAGCATCTGGGTGGTCGCATCGTAGTCGATCCAGGCGTACCAGGCGTTGCCGTCGTTCATCGCCCCGCCAATGTTGGTCCGGGCGACCGAGGACATGGAGCCGTTCAGGTTGACGCCCACATGGTTGCCGTTGTGGCCGTCGTCGCCACCGTTGTTCCAGGTATCAAACTCCACCGCCACGCTGCTGCCCAGACCCTGGTATCCAATGCCGCCGCCCCCGGCGCCCACGGCGTTATTCTGGGGCACGATGGCAAAGGTGATGCCGTCGGCGCCCTGCACGCCGTCTGAGTCGGTGCAGCCCATCGGATTAGTAAAGCGGAACGCAAACGCGGTGCTGAAGCCGCCGCTGGGGTCCACCTGGTTCGCGGTGAAGGCGCCGCCGGCCTGCCCCGTTGCGTTGGTCAACCGGAGCACATCTTGTCCGGCCAGCAGCGCCTGGGCGGCACTCCCTACCAGATTGAGGCCCGAAACATCCTGAAAGTGAGGGTACGAGATGGTGGTGGATGCGAGCCCTGAGCCCATGGGCAGAACCAGTGAGGCTGCCAGCGTGAGAACAAGCCCAAAAACCAGTCGACGCCACTTGCGATGCGCACGGGAACCCATAAACAAACCCCCTCCCTGTTGATGCGGATCCCTTTCATTCCAAAAAACGAAGGGGAGGGTGGCGAAGGATGGGTTCTCGGTACGTGTTCGCCTGTGGGAGAAGCGGAGGCCTATGCAAAACTGCATAGGAGGAGCAGGAACTGATCGGGTGGAACGCCAATATACATTCTTGCATAGGTATCCGTACCCTGCGAAGGAGGAACTGGCATGACCCAGACCACCAAGCACATCCGACTGAAGACGGCCGTTCCCGGCCCTGTCTCCCAGGAGTTTATGTCCCGCAAGGAGCGCCTGGTCCCCAACGCCTTCTCGATTCACGTTCCCGTTGCGATCGCCGAGGGCCATGGCGCCCTGGTGACCGATGTAGATGGGAACGTCTTCATCGACCTGGCCGGCGGGCTGGGCTGTATGAACGTAGGCCACTCGCATCCCCGTGTCGTCTCGGCCATTCAGGAGAGCGCTGCCACATTCACCCACACCGATTTCTCCGTGATCATGTACGAGAGCTACATTCGCCTGGCGGAGCGGTTGACCGCTCTCGCCCCCGGCAATTTTGCCAAGAAGGCCTGCTTCTTCAACGCCGGCGCCGAAGCGGTGGAAAACGCCGTCAAGTTTGCCCGGAAGTACACCGGCAAGCGGGCGATTATCGCCCTCGAGGGCGCCTTCCATGGACGCACCAACCTGACCATGTCGCTCACCTCCAAGGTGAAGCCGTACAAGGAGGGCTTCGGCCCCTTCGCCCCGGAGATCTACCGGGTGCCCGCCCCCTACACCTACCGCCGCCCGGCCTCCATGACCGAGGCGGAGCATGTCAAGTTCTGCGCCGACGCCCTCGAGCGGGCGCTGACCACCATGATCGCCCCCTCCGACCTGGCGGCGATCATTCTGGAGCCGGTGCAGGGCGAGGGCGGCTTCGTCCCGCTGCACCCCGACTACCTGAAGCGGGTGCAGGAGCTGGCGAAGCAGCACAACTTCCTGATCATTGCCGACGAGATCCAGACCGGCTTCGGCCGGACCGGTACCTTCTTCGCCTCCGAACAGCTGGGACTGGCGCCCGACCTGCTCTGCGTCGGCAAGTCTCTGGCTGCGGGCATGCCGCTCTCGGGCGTTATCGGTCGGGCCGAGGTGATGGACGCCCCCGGCGACTCCACCATCGGCGGCACCTACGTGGGCAACCCGGTGGCATGCGCCGCGGCGAACGCCGTGCTCGATGTCATGGAGGAGGAGAAGCTGACGGCGCGGGCCAACCACCTGGGCGAGATCTTCCGGGCCCGGTTTGGTACCCTTTCCACCAAGCTCGACGCCCTGGCGGGCTCCAAGCTCCAGGTGGGCGAGGTTCGGGGCCTGGGCGCCATGATCGGCATGGAGATGGTCCGGGACCGTGCGACCAAGGAGCCGGCCGCCGCCGAGGTTAACCAGATCATGGAGAAGTGCATCAGCCGCGGCGTGATCATCGTCAAGTGCGGAATTTACGGCAACGTGCTGCGCATGCTGGTCCCGCTGGTGATCACCGACGAGCAGCTGAACGAGGCGCTCGATGTGGTCGAAGCCGCCTGCCTCGAGGTGGCTCAGGCCAAGTAGTTGGGCATGGAAACAGGGCAGCGCTCCCGCCAGGGGGGCGCTGCCCTGCTCGCGTCGGCAAACCTACGGAGATCAGGTTCCCGAGCCGGCGACCTTCAGAATTCCCTCCATGACCGCGGGCCAGGCGATTCCATTCTGAATGGCGGTGCCGAAGCGGACCATAAAGGGTGTGTTCTTGCTGAACTTGGCCTTATTCGAGAGGTGCGGGTAGATCGCGCAGCTGAGTACGATGGAACTGACCAGAAGGGGCACCGAAAACTTGGACGGATCGAGCTGGTATCCGGCGGAGGAGACACGCTGGAAGAGAATTCCCACCAGAATCCCACCGTAGGTAATCCAATGGTCCAGATTGGTGTGCCTGACTCTTCCGTGGGTCATGGTACCTTCGGCTGTAAGCTGCTCCATCCCCACCGCCATCTGCAGGTGGGCCATGACTGCCGCTTCCTCATGCTCTATCCATCGGTTGAGGCTGAAGTAGTTCACCTGGCTACCCTCCATAAAGATCAGATAAGAACCAGTATTAATAATTTTATGCCACTAACAGAAATCCTGCTGTCGTATCAAGTTCGATGAAAAACTCAAAGAAGCACACGTCCCTCCTTGGAGAGGGCGTGTGCTTCTTTTTAGTTCTAATCGCTTAGTCGCCGGCCCGGGCAACCAGGCCGCAGAGTTCGCCGACGGTATCCACCTCCACCAGAAGCTCTTCGGACAGTTCTACGCCAAACTCGTTCTCCAGCGTATCCACCAGGCTCTCCATGTTGGTGTCGAACTCCTCAGAAAGTGCCGTAATGGTCGTGTTGAACGAGATCGAACGGTCTCCAATCTGGTCACGGATCACCTTAAGCGCTTCCTGTTTCATGTTCATGCTTCATGAGGCACCTCCGGGCCGTATTCTCCCCGCCACAGGCATAGCTATTCGCACCCAACCACCTTGTAGTGTTTCGGTAAAATTATCTATCCTTGCAGGCTTTTCGATCTAGAAGGTGAATGATGCCATATGGTATTCTATTTACAACCAAACGATCGGTAGTCTACGGGAAGGTCCGCCTTCATATGGATTCGGCAGACGAAACACTGGCGAAAACCGGCACAACGGAGCGGCTGGTTCGTATGTATGAGGTAGCGCGATTCGGGCCGGTAGTGCGTATTCGGATGAGCCGGGCGTTCCTGGGGCGGCCCACGCTCTGGGTCCACGCCTTCTGGGTGGACGGTCTCCTGATCGACAGCGGTTGCCACCACACCGTGCCCGACCTGGCGGCCGCCCTGCATCAGGAGGGGCTGACGGTCGAGCAGGTGGTCAGCACCCATAGCCACGAGGATCATGTTGGTGCGAACGCCTACATCCGCCACCGTTTTGGGGTGATGCCCCGGGCGCACCCCCTGGCCCTCGACCGCCTGGCCCGACCGGAGACCTGGCGGGAGATGGATCTGTATCGGCAGTTTTTTTGGGGCCTCGTAGAAGGTTGCCCCGCTGAGCCGCTGGGGGAGGCGGTGGAGACCGACCGCTACCGCTTTCGGGTGCTCCACACCCCTGGTCATTCCAAGGATCATATCGCGCTCTTTGAAGAGCAGGGATGGCTCTTCTCGGGCGATCTCCTGATCTCGCCCAGGCTCCAGCATGTTCGGAGGGAGGAGAATCCGCTCCTCCTGCTCGACTCGATGCGTCAGGTAGCCGCCCTGCCCGTTCGACAGCTCTTCTGCTCCCACGCCTACCGGGTACACGACTCCGCTCAGCCCCTGGCTGAGAAGGTGGCGTACTGGGAGAAGCTGCAGTCCGACGGGCGAGCACTGGCGCGCGAGGGTCTTTCCGTGCGAGCGATCACCCGGCGGCTCTTGCCGGCCCGGGGTTTGATCGAATTGCTCACCCGGGGCGATTTCAGCCGCATCAACCTGATGCGCGGCCTCCTCGGGGAAGAGCAGTCAAACCAGCCTCATCTGTAGGAGCGGTTCCCGCACGAGAGAGAAGGGGGGCACTGCGATGGAGCGTCCGTATCTGAGGCATTATCCGGAGGGTGTACGGTGGGACATCGAGTTTCCGGAGGTGCCGGTCTACCAGTTCCTGTTTGAGCAGGTGGAGAAGCATCCGGACCGAACGGCGCTGATCTTCCTGGGAAAGAAGATCAGCTACCGGGAACTTGGCGACCAGATCAACCGGTTTGCGGCCGCCCTCCAGCGCCGGCTGGGGATCAAGAAGGGCGATCGCGTCGGCATCATTCTGCCGAACTGCCCGCAGAACGTCATTGCTACCGTGGCCGCCCAGAAGATCGGCGCCATCCCTGTTCAGTTCAACCCCATGTATGTGGCCCGTGAGATCGAGTACCAGGTGAAGGACTCGGGCTGCCGGATTATGATCACCCTGGACCTCTTCTGGAACAAGGTCCGCGAGGCCGGCGGGGTTGAGAAGTACATCTGGACCGGAATCCAGGACTACCTCTCCTTCCCGCTCAGCTTCCTCTTCAAACTTAAGGCCAAGCCGCCCAAGGTGCCGGCCTCCGATGCGATCCACTTCGCCGATCTGCTGAAGGAGAGCGCCGAGGGGCTTCAGGTACCGCCCATCAACCCCAAGGACGACCTGGCCGTGCTGCTCTACACGGGCGGTACCACCGGCGTCTCCAAGGGCGTCATGCTGACCCATTTCAACATTACCTCCAACATTACGCAGATCCAGGAGTGGCTCCACCGGGAAGACCGGCACGATACGGTGCTGGTGGTTCTGCCCATGTTCCACTCCTACGGCTTTACGGCGGCGCTGGGACTGGCGCTCAGCTCGGGGTCGACCTGCATCTTGATGCCGAAGTTCGACCCCGGCGACCTGCTGAAGGCGATCGCCAAGTGGCGGCCCACCTCCTTCCCCGGCGTGCCCACCATGTACACAGGGCTGCTGCACCATCCCGACATGAAGAAATATGACCTGAGCTCCATCGAGTTCTGCGTCTCGGGCGCGGCGCCCATGCCGGTGGAATTGATGCAGAAGTTCGAGACGCTCACCGGCGGCAACATCATGGAGGGGTACGGCCTGACCGAGACCTCGCCGGTCACCCATGCGAACCCGTTCAAGGGCAAGCGGATTCCGGGCTCGGTCGGACTGCCCTACCCGGGCACCGACGTGCGCATCGTCGACCTGGAGACCGGCGTCGACGTGGAGCCGGGCAAGGAGGGTGAGGTGCTGATCCGGGGGCCGCAGGTGATGAAGGGCTACTGGAACAAGCCGGAGGAGACCGCGGCGGTCCTGGTGGACGGCTGGCTCTATACCGGTGATATCGGACGGATGGATGAGGACGGCTACCTCTACATCGTCGACCGCAAGAAGGACATGATCATCGCCGGCGGCTTCAACATTTACCCGCGCGAGATCGATGAGGTCCTCTACACCCATCCGGCGGTGAAGGAGGCCTGCAGCGTGGGCGTGCCGGACGAGTACCGGGGCGAGACGGTAAAGGCGTTCGTGGTGCTGAAGGAAGGGGAGACGGCCACCGAGCAGGAGATCATGGACTTCTGCAAGGAGCGGCTGGCCAGCTACAAGCGGCCGCGCCAGGTGGAGTTCCTCCAGGAACTGCCCAAGTCGACGGTGGGGAAGGTGCTGCGCCGGGTGCTGACGGAGCAGGAGCGGGAGAAGGCCCGCATCGCCGTAGGGAAGCAGTAGCCTGACTTCATCGTCGCAGGGGGTAATGAAGTGCAGCCGTTGTCAGGGGTGACCGTTCTTGACCTTACCCGCCTCCTGCCGGGGCCGTTCGCCTCCTGGCTCCTGCGGAGCTGGGGCGCCCGGGTCGTTAAGGTGGAAGACCCGACCCTGGGGGACTACCTGCGGGAGGTGCAGCCTCTCTGGTTCAACCACCTGAACGCCGGAGCCGAATCCATGGCCGTCGACTTGAAGCATCCGGATGGGCGCAAGCTCTTCTTGCGCCTGTTGCCGCAAGTCGATATGGTCCTGGAGGGCTTCCGCCCCGGGGTGATGGAGAGGCTGGGCCTGAGTTACGACGAGATGGCCCGGCAAAATCCGGCGATCGTGCTGGTCTCCCTGAGCGGCTATGCCGCAAATGGGCCGCACAGGGACCGGGCCGGACACGACCTCAACTACATGGCGCGCAGCGGGCTGCTGTCGCTCATGGAGGGGGCGCCCGCCTTTCAGCTGGGTGACCTTACCAGCGGGCTGATGGCCGCGGCCGGCGGCCTGGCCGCCGTGCTTGGGGCACGGGCCAGCGGCAAGGGGACCCATGTTCAGGTCTCGATTCTGGAGACGCTAAGGGCGCTGGGCAGTCTTCAGGCCCTGGAGGCGATGATGGGGCTTGAGTTGCCGCGGGATGAGATGCTGCTCGGGGGCGCGCTCCCCTGCTACCGGCTCTACTGGACGGCAGACGGCGGCCAGGTCTCCCTGGCCGCCCTTGAGACGAAGTTCTGGGTCAAGTTCTGCGAGGCGGTAAACCGGCCGGAGTGGATTCCGCGCCACTCCGACCCGGAGCTGAAGGAAGAACTGGCGGCCTTGTTCCGCTCCAAGACCCTGTGGGAGTGGGGGCAGGTGGCCGAGCGGCACCCCGACGCCTGCCTCGACCCGGTCCTTCGGGTCGGGCAGGCGGTGGAGGACCGCACCGAACTCCAGCCCGTCCGTTTTGCGCGGCAGCGTCCCTCCAGCCGGGGGAAGGCGCCGGGACGGGGGCAACATACCCTCACTTTCCTACGGGAGATGGGCTTTTCTGAGCAGGAAATACTCACCCTGGCTGCCGAAGGGTGTATCACGGTAACGCCGGCGGATTAGTTCTCCGTGATGCGCTCGGGGCTGTGTTGAAGGTGGCCCCACTTGTAGACAGGGAGGCCTCAACTGGTGAGCAACAAGCAGGCAGAGATCATGCAAGCGGCCATCGACCTCTTCCAACAGAAGGGGTACCACGCGACCTCCATGCAGGACATTGCCGATGCCGTAGGGCTTCAGAAGGGAAGCCTCTACCACTACATCTCCGGCAAGGAAGACCTCCTGGTGGTGATCATCCACGACGCCTTGAGCTCCTACAACGCCCAGCTCGCCGAGATTCGGGGCCTGGATCTCCCGGTCAGGCAGCGGCTGGAGATGGCGGTGAGGGCCCACCTGAAGGGGATCGCAGAGAATTTGGGCATGCTGACCATCTTCCTGCGGGAAAGCTATGCGCTTAACCCCGACCAGCAGCGGATGATCAACGAGGAGAGCGACCGCTACAACCGGATGTTCGAGGAGTTGTTCACCGAGGGGATTGCAAAGGGCGAAATGCGGGACCTTGATCCCAAGTTCGCCACCCGTGTGGTGCTGGGGTCCTGTAACTGGTTTTACCGGTGGTATCGCCCCGGGGGGCCTCAGTCCATCGACCAGATGGCGGACTTCTTCGTCGACCTCCTGTTCAACGGGATTGCAGTGGGTTCGCCCGCTTAAATCTGTTCACCGACGTCCTGAAAGGAGAGATCCCTCCATGAGCGTTGCTGAGATCTTCAACGAAATGCGGAACCGTGTCGCCGCCAACCCTGCCAAGGTTGGCAACCTGAAGGCTGCCTATCAGTTCGACCTGTCCGGCGAGGGCGGCGGCACCTACCACGCTACTTTTGATAACGGCTCCTATGATATCGGGGAGGGCGCTATTGAGAATCCGGGCTGTACCGTCTCCATGTCGGCCGCAGACTTTGAGGCGATGGTGGGCGGAAAGCTCAACCCGACGGCGGCCTTCATGAGCGGAAAGCTCAAGATTAAGGGCGACATGGGCCTCGCCATGAAGCTGCAGCAGGTGATCAGCTAGCGGTCTTCCGGTCTGGCTCCGCCGGTTCTTCTACCATCTGATCAACTCTTGCCCCCATCGCGGTCGCGTGGGGGCTCTGTTGTCGAAGGGGGTTACAGAATGTTTCGGCTAGACGGAAAGGTGGCGCTGGTGACCGGGGGCTCCCGGGGGCTGGGGCGGGCAGATGCGCTGGCTCTGGCTCGGGCCGGGGCCGATGTTGTGATCACCGACATTCTTGTGGAGTCCGACTCGGGTATGGAGATGGCCGAGAAGTATGGGCCGCTCTCGCAGGTCATGAAGTCGACCGGGGCCGTCTATGCGGAGCAGACGCGCGATGAGATTAGCGCCATGGGGCGGCGGTCGGCCGCTTATAAGATGGATGTGACCGACCGGGAGCAAGTGCGTGCCGTGGTGGAGCGGGTGGTGACTGAGTTTGGCGGGGTTCACATTCTGGTGAACAACGCCGGGACGCTCGACCATGTCTCCCAGATTGAGAACCAGTCCGAAGAGTTCTGGGAGAGGGACCTGCGGGTCAACCTGACGGGCGCCTTCAACTGCGCCAAGGCGGTCTGGCCCCATATGAAGAGCGCCGGCTTTGGGCGGATCATCAATATGGCGTCGGTGGCCGGGACCCTGGGCGGGTTCGGGCAGGCCTCCTACTCGACCACCAAGGCGGGGCTGCTGGGGCTCACGAAGACGCTGGCGCTGGAAGGGGCGCGCTTTGGGATCACCTGCAATGCGATCGTGCCGGGGATTATTGCCACCGAGGCCTACAATATGTCGAATCCCAAGATGAAGGAGCGCATGGAGGCCCGGACCGCCTTTAAGCGGCCCGGCAAGCCGGAGGACATCGCCCATGCGATCGCCTTCCTCTGCTCGGAGGAGGCGGGGTATATCACCGGGGTGGGGCTGCCCGTGGCGGGCGGGATTGATCTCTTTACCTTCTAACTTCTAAGGGGGTGCCGGGTTTGATCTTTCCGGTTGCGATGCAGCAAGGGCTGGCGGTGGTCACCATCGACCGGCCGCCGGTCAACGCCATTAACCCCGACTTCATTGCCGAACTGACGGCGCTTTGTGAGCGGCTCTCGGGCGACGGGGCGGTGCGTGCGGTGCTCTTCCGGAGCGCCATTCCCGGAAGGTACATAGCAGGGGCCGACCTGTCGGGGGTCCTGCAAGCGGATTCCGATCTGCCGGTGACCGAGCGGCTGCGCCAGCTCAACAAGGAGTGGCGGAAGGCGTTTTACGCCCTGGAGGCGCTCCCGGTGCCGACTGTGGCGGCCATTACCGGACACTGCCTGGGCGGCGGGCTGGAGTTCGCCCTTTCCTGCGACTACCGGCTGATGCTCGATGACGCCAAGGCGCTGGTAGGGCTGACGGAGATCAACCTGGGGCTCTTTCCCGGGGCGGGGGGAACCTACCGGCTGCCCCGGGTGGTCGGCGTGGCCAAGGCCAAGGACATGATCTACCGCGGGCTCCGGCTGCTGGCGCCCGAGGCGAAGGCGATCGGGCTGGTCCACGAGATCTGGGGTCCCGAGGAGTTTGAGAGCCAGGCGACCGCCTTTGCGCTGAGCCTCTCCAAAGGCCCCACCCAGGCGCTGAAGGCGGCCAAGGCGGCGATTCAGGCCGGGCTGACCGACCAGTCCTGGGCGGACCAGCTGGAGGAGGATGAGTTCGTCCGCATCGTGCAGACAGCGGATGCGATGGAGGGGCTGACAGCCTTCTGGGAGAAGCGGCCCCCGCAGTTCAAGGGGAGGTAAGAGCCATGGAAGCCTGGATCATTGATGCGTTGCGCACACCCACAGGAAAGAAGAAGGGGACGCTCTCCACCATCCACCCGACAGAGCTGGCGGCCGCTCCCCTCAAGGCGATCGTGGAGCGAAACGGCGTGGACCCTATCGAGGTGGAAGATGTGATCATGGGCTGCGTCACCCCGATTGGCGAGCAGGGGTGGAATATCGGGCGGCAGGCGGCGCTGATCGCCGGCTTCCCCCTGGAGGTCTGCGGCGTTCAGCTGAACCGCATGTGCGGCTCCGGTCTGCAGGCGGTCAACTGGGCCGCGCAGGGGGTCATGTCGGGCGCCCACGACCTGATTATCGCTGCCGGCGTTGAGTCGATGACCCGCGTGCCCATGGGCTCCGACGGCGGGGACTTCTCCTCGGAGCTGACCGAGCGGTACAAGATCATCCCCCAGCACCAGAGCGCCGAGATGATCGCCCGGCAGTGGGGCTTCTCCCGCAAGGATCTCGATGAGTACAGCCTGGAGAGCCACCGGCGGGCGACCCGGGCGCAGGATGAGGGGCACTTTGCGAAGGAGATCTTCGCCTACGGCGGGCTGGAGGCCGATGAGACCGTCCGGCGGGACACCACCTACGAGAAGATCGCCTCGCTGCCGCCGCTCTTCGGACCCGATGGCATCATTCACGCCGGGAACTCCTCGCAGATCTGCGACGGGGCGGCGGCGGTCCTGGTGGCCTCCCCGGCCAAGGCGCGGGCGCTGGGGCTGAAGCCCCGGGCCCGGATCCGGGCGATGGCGATTCAGGGGGTCGACCCGACCTTAATGCTCCACGGCGTCATGCCGGTGACCGAGAAGGTCTTGCAGAAGGCCGGCCTCACGGTCCACGATATCGACCTCTTCGAGGTGAACGAGGCCTTCGCCTCGGTGCCCCTGGCCTGGATGAAGGACCTGAAGGTCCCCCATGAGAAGCTGAACGTCAACGGCGGGGCGATTGCACTCGGTCACCCCCTGGGGGCCTCGGGCGCACGAATCACGGCCACGCTCCTCTCGGAGATGGAACGGCGGGACGCCACCCTGGGCCTGGCGACCATGTGCATCGGCTTCGGCATGGCGATTGCCACGATCTTTGAGCGGGTCTAGGCGGTATGCTCCCGGGCAGGGCAGCCACAGACAAAGAGGCACAGGGCGCTGACCCTGTGCCTCTCTCTATAGGCGCCTAATCGCCGGCCTTCTCGCCCTGCTCCGGCTGCTTCTGGTCCTTCCGTTCCTTCTGCTTGTCGGCGCTCGAGGCCTTCTCGCCACCAGAGGAAGAAGACCCAGCCTTGGCGACTGCCCCCGTGCCAATCTCAGCGAACCTGGGCTCACTGAGGTGGAGTCGCACCCCTACAATCTCGTTTAGGACATAGGTTGATACCGGAATGTGGGCACGAAAACCACGGGGAGTCTTCAGGGGGCGAACCTTCAGCAGCCGTTCGAGGTAGAGCCTGACCTTGGTCTCGGAGACCCAGCGGGTGGTGATCGAGGACTCGTCGGGCTCATTTGACGCCAGCAGAATCACGTCTCCCGGGAACTCCGCCACCGTGTGGGTGTTAAAGATCTGCGGGTTCTCACTGCCTCCGGATTCCACGGAGACGTTCTTGATCAGTTTCGCTGCAAGGGCAGAACTCTCGGCTGTGTAGCTGTCCCACTCGATGACCAGCTCCTCACCGAGCATGTGGCGGCGGCGGGTGCTGACGTGCGCGAGGTTCAGTTTTTGAAGCTGGGGACCCTGGCCGCCGGTCTTCGAGCGCGGCCCTCTCTCAGTCGCCATGTATCGCCATCCTTCCTGAAACTGGATGCCTCTATCATAGCATGGAAATAAAACCCTGGGAAGGGCTATTTTGGTTTCTTTCGATTGGTTCGGTCACCGGATCGATACAGGAAACGAGGAAAGGCGTACCCCACCGGGGGAGGCCTTCCGGCGGAGGCGACGGGAAGGGGTGGCCGGGCGGGAGGGTCTTCCGTCGAGGCGGGGGGAGGCGGCGGCCGGGTGGGAGGGTCTTTCGGCGAGGCGGTGGGGAGGCGGTGGCCGGGTGGGAGGGTCTTCCGGCGAGGCGGGGGGGAAGCGGTGGCCGGGTGGGAGGGTCTTCCGGCGAGGCGGGGGGGGGAAGCGGTGGTCAGGCGGAAGGAGTTCCAGGGGAGGGCGGGGGAGTCGGTACCCAGGTGGGGGGGCCTTCCGCTGAGTGTTGACGAAGCGGTACCCAAGTAGGAGGGTATTCCGGAGAAGGTCGGGGCAATCTTGGCGATGCTGCTCTCCTACACGGCACGACTGGGTCGCTCCTCCCCTCCTGCGCATACCATAATCTAGACACCACAAAGTACGTTAGGGAGTTGAGGATGTGCCCGCCCGAGGTCACTGCCCCCCGAATACCTTTCCCCATGTGGTCTCCCCAGGGGATACGATGTACGGCCTCGCCACCCGGTTCAACACAACGGTCGCGGCGATCATGTCGGCGAACCCGATGGTCCGGCCTGAGTTCCTGCAGGTCGGGCAGGTGCTCTGCATCCCCCGGCAGCCAGTCTACCCCGCCTGCCCCGAGGGCAACTACTATGCGCTCCGCCCCGGCGACACCCTGTGGGCCATCGCCCGATTCTACAATATCTCCCTCGATGACCTGCTGGAGGCCAACCCCGGCATCAACCCGTATGGGCTGCAGGTGGGGCAGGTAATCTGCATCCCCGTGGCAACCCCGCCGGTCCGGGCGTGCCCGGAGGGCGCCGACCGGTACGTGATCAAGCCGGGTGATACCTTCTTCACCATCGCCCGGAGGCGCAACATCAGCGTAGACGCGCTGCTGCGGGCCAATCCCAACGTCAATCCGGACGCCCTCCTGGTCGGCCAGACGATCTGCGTGCCGGTTGGAGACTAGGCCGAGCCGGCCATACAGGAAGGGGCCCTCGCTTCCCCGGCGAGGCGCCCCTTTTCCATCGTTAGAGCGAGCGTACCAGACGCCGCTTTCGGGTTATGTAGCCGAGACCGGCGTAGAAGTCCAGAGGGCCCTCGGGGAACTCCCAGGTCTCCGTCTCCACCGCCGTAGCCCCCCGCCCCCGTGCCCACCGGTGGGCCTCCTCCATGAGCAGCCGGCCCAGACCGAGCCTCCGCTGAGATTCCGACACCGCCAGGCTCTGCAGCAAGGCGTACCGTCGCTGGACCACCGCCGGGCTGGGGTCTGTCTCCTTGATGTAGATCTCCGCAAAACCCACGACCTGGTCATCTAAGCTAGCGACGAAGATGGCGCAGCGCTCATCTTCCAGCAGGCGACCCACCGACCGGATCAACTCCTCATCGGGGTCGCCCACGGGTTGGAGATGGGTGGGAACACCCCGGGCATGGAAGTTATGGAACTCGACGAAGAGCCGGGCGAGTGGTTCGATGTCAGCGGCCTCGGCAGGGCGAATGACGGGATTCACAGCAGGTTCCCCTTTCAGGACAGGGTAATGGCTACCTGGGGCGGGAAGCCTATGCGGAACCGGCTCCCCTTACCGGACGCACTTTTCGCAGGCAATCTGACCACCGTGCGCCGCCACGGCCCGGGGGCAATAGGGCCGTAACCCCGCGGATCATGCACCATCTGTATAGACGGAGGCCAGTCTGGTAGAGTTCTTCAGGCGGTCTTTGTATAAGGAGGGCAGGAGTTCGGCAGGGAATAGCCGAACCCTTCTACCTATGGGGAAGTATACCTTTTCTTACGACTGGTCGCCCCGGGTAGAGGGGCTGACCCGCTGGCTGGTGGAGATTCCGAGCGTGGTTGGGACGGAGGGCGAGGTAACCCTTGCCCGGAACCTGTACGATCTGTTAGCGAGCTGGCCGTACTATCAGCAGCATCCCGAGCACCTGCGCCTGGCAAGGACCCACGATGACGGACGGGAGCGGTACAATGTCATCGCCCTTGTGCGCGGCCAGAGGGCGCCTGCCACTGGTGCCCCGGCCATTTTGATGATGGGCCACTTCGACACGGTCGATGTACACGACTACGGCCCGCTGTTGCACCTGGCCTGCCGGCCCGACCAGCTGGCGCAGGCCACGCTGGCGCCGGAGGAGTACATGGTCGGCCGCGGCAGCCTCGACATGAAGAGCGGCGACGCTGCGCACCTGGCGGTGTTGGAGCGCTTTGCCAACGGGGAGGGGCCACAGGAGCTCTGCCTGGTGCTGGCGCTCTCGCCCGACGAGGAGGACAGCTCCCGCGGCATCCTCTCGGTGGTGATCGACCTGCCCGACCTGGCCCGCGAGTGGGGCCTGGACCTGACCGCCGCCATCAACACCGACTACACGTCGGCCCGCTACCCGGGTGATACTGCCCGGTACATTTATGCGGGCACCATTGGCAAGCTCTTGCCCTCGCTCTTCGTCGCGGGGCTTGAGACCCATGCCGGCCAGCCCTTCGGCGGCTTCGACCCCAACTGGCTGGTCTCCGAGGTGACCTGCCGGGTCGACTACAACCCGGACCTCTGTGAGACAGAGTACGGCGAGGTGACCCCGCCGCCGGTCTCGCTGAAGCTGATGGACCTGAAGGAGGCCTACAGCGTTCAGACCCCGCTCTACAGCTGGGCCTACTTTAACTGGTTTACCTTCCGCAAGTCGCCCGCCGACGTCATGGAGACCTTCCGGAACCTGGTGGCCGATGCCTTCGCCCACCTGCACGCCGAGTTCTCGGACCGGGCAGACCGGCACGCTGCCCTGGGCGGTACCCGCTCGCCGCTCACCGACTGGATGCCCCAGGTCTACACCTACGCCGAACTGGTGGCCAAGGTGGAGGAGCGTGTCGGCCCCGGCTACCTGACGCTGGTCTCCGACCGGATCCTGAAGGAGCCCGACACCGACCTGCGCCGCTACTCCCGGCGAATGACCGAGGAGCTGTGGCGGGTCTCGGGCCTGAAGGGGCCGGCGGCGGTGGTGGGCTACGCCCAGATCTACAGCGCCCCCATGGCCATGGAGCCCGACGCCCCGCTGACCGAGGCCACCCGGCAGGCGGCAGATGCGGTAGCAGCGGCCACAGGCCTGGACATTCAGGTGCGCTCCTTCTTCCCGTACATCTCCGACATGTCCTTCCTCGGCTTCCCCGACGGGCCGGAGGGGCTGGCGGCGCTGCGGGAGAACAGCCCGGGCTGGGGCACCCTCTACCGGGTTGACCACGAGGCGCTGGCCCGCCTCTCCCTGCCGGTGGTCAACATCGGCCCCTATGGGGAGGGCGCCCACACCCGGCACGAGCGGGTGGAGCGGGACTACTCCTTCGCCGTGGTACCGGAATTGATCTGGCGGACCCTGCACGGCCTCGCCCCCCGTTCGTAACAGCTGAAGGCGGCGCACAACGCGGTGCGCCGCCTTCTTCGCGCCTTGCCCCTCCATTCCGAAAAACGCCCGGGCGTCCTCCGGGGTTCGCGGGTGAACATCCAACTGCACCCTGGGTGTTCCTGGGGCAGGACGGGCTCTGCCCCTAACCTGGATGAATGTCGGACAGAAGAAGAACGGAAGATTGAAAGGCTTGACAACTCAAAATCGGAGAATACCATGAGACCAAGGTGAGCGACATCGTGGCGGCGGTCGGGCTGAGCTGCTGCGCTATCTGCCCGACTCGTTGAGGGATCCGATCATTCGCCGCCTTGCCTGAGGCGAGCCAGAGGAGGGAGCCTGTGAAAAGGCTGAACCTGCTCCACCACCTGGTCTCCGTGCTTCGTTTCCTGGTCTTCCTGCTGACCGGGCGGCTTGGCTTCCCGCGGGAGCGGCGGGGGCGGGTGGTCTGCCTGGGCGATGGCACCCGCTGGGTCATCTTCCGGGAGGCGGTGATCCAACGCCCCACCACCCCGGGGGCTACCTTCCTGGTCCGCTTCCACGTGGCGAATATGACAGCAGAGCAGAATATCCGTTTCTCCCGGATCCCGATCCCCTTCTTTGTGGGGCTGCCGGGCTTTCGGTCGAAGTTCTGGATGTACAGCCCCGAGACCGGCGACTTCGCCGGGCTCTACGAGTGGGAGCGGGTGGCAGATGCCGAGGCGTATGGAGCATCTTTCCCCGTCACCTTCATGACCCGGCGCTCGGCGCCGGGGTCGGTCTCCTACCGAGTCCTCCCCATGAGCCGGGAGGAGGCCCGGGCCGCCGGGGAGTGGGACTGGGAGTCGCCGGAGAGCGCCGTGACCGCATGAAGAGAGCCCCGCGCGACCGGCGCGGGGCTCTGCGTCTACATCACCACGTTAGGGGAGGTCTGCTCGGGCACCAGGTTGTACATGCCGGCCAGGGTCTGAATCGCCACCTGGGGCGCCGGCTGGAGCGGGTACCAGCCCTTCTTCGCCATGTACTGCCAGCAGTCGTAGGCGTGGCGGGCCGACATGCGGAAGGCGTCCTCCAGGAACTGGCGCAGGTCAGGGTGGGACATCTCCATGGTGGCCCAGGCATACTCCCGGCCCGCCCGCTTCAGGTTGAGCAGGTAGGCGGTCGCAATCTCTCGGTCGTTCAGGGTCTGGGCGTTGGTCCGGGGCGTCACCGGCGGGGCAGGCGGGGCGGGGGACTGGGCGAAGTTCTCCATGTTCGAATTCAGGTCGGGCACCGGGAAGGGCGCCCGGGAGCCCTCGGTCTCCTGGAGGTACTCCACCTTCTTGTTGTAGTCCCGAATGTGGTACGGGTAATGGCGCATCAGCATCGCCTTCAGTTCGGGGTCCTGGGCCTGGTTGATGAAGAGGCCCATGTTGGTGATGGAGTTGACGCAGCTGAGCGTCAGCTCGTTGAGGTCGTGCAGCTCGTGGGCGGCAAGGCGCATCGGCTCATCCTCCTGTCCGCATTGATCCGGAGGATAGTCTGCCGATCATCCCTGCCGCTCATTCTTCTGCCGGGGAGACCTTTCCGGTCGCCCGATCGACCATCCAGTGGGAATCGAACCGGACCCGGTGCGGCTGGTTCTCGCCCACCGAGATGTAGAAGCGCTCATCGGTCTGGCGCATCAGCACTGCCACGAAGAGTGAGCCGAGCATCTCCCTGGCCTCCCGGACCTCGGGGTGCGCCATGACCGCGTGGAAGGCGGCCCGCGAGGAGTTGATCGGCGGCAGCACCTTGCCCTTCAGGTCGTAGCGGTCGGTATGGCGATAGACGGCGGTGAGGGAGTCGGGCTGGAACTGGCGGACGATCTCGTTGGTGATCGCGGCGCCGGCATCGATCCGGTACCCGGCCAGAATCTTGTCGCCCTCGACCCGGGGCGTCGCAGCGGAGCGGAGGTGATCGCTGACCGGCGGGAGGAAGCCTTCCCGGTTTCCGGTGAAGACCACCTGCTGCAGCCTGCCCTTCGCCAGCACGAAGAGGTACCACTCCCGGGAGCCAGAGATACCGGCGCCGGCATCGCGCCCCTCCAGGAAGATGCCGGTCAGCCCGCCGGGCAGTTCCACCCTGGCAGCGCGTCGCCCGGGCACGGGGCCCTGCTCGCCGGTGGCGAGCCGCTGGGTCTCGCCCGAGGCGTGGGTGACGTAGACCTCGTTCCAGCCGGACCGGCTGGTGAGGCAGAGGGTGAGCTGCTCGTCGGCGTAGAGCGGATCGCAGGGGCCTGTCAGCTTGGCGGCGCTGTACTGGAGGGGGGCGATGCGCGTCTCCTCGACGGCAATCGCCTCGCGCCCCGCCTCGAGACGGCTCGCCTCGGTGATGGCGTGCCGGGCCAGGGCGTACCGGCCCTGGGCGACATAGGCCTCGGCCAGAGCCAGATGCGGCTCAAAGCGGTCGGGCTGGAGGAGGCTTGACTCCCGCAGGTCGTTTACGGCGCTGGCGTAGTTCTTGAGCTGCAGGCGGGCTATCCCCCGGTTGTAGAAGGCGGGGCCATGCTCAGGTTCGAGCGCAAGCGCCCGGTTGGCGGCGTCGATCGCCTCCTGCCAGCGCCCGGCCAGCAGGTAGGTGTAGGCCAGGTCGTTCCAGTTGTCGGCGGCGGGGCTCTGGGCGATCAGCCGCTCCCAGTGGGCGATCGCCTCGGGCCAGGCCGCCTGGCGCATGGCGGCCAGCGCCGCCTCCCGGTGGTCGGTGGCCGGGGGCTGGGGCTCCGGTGGCTTCTGGGCGGGCGGCTGTGCGGCAGGGGTCTCCTCGGCCGCAGGCGGGGGAGCCGGCGTCTCAGACGGGCGTGCGCAGGCGGTCAGGAGGAATAGAGCGGCGACGAGACCGGCGGTCAGGGGGGAGCGGTACACGGGTTGTCTCCTCCTTCCGAGTGCGGTTCTCAGTCGCCGAAGCCCATGTGGTTGTTGCCCCGGTGCGAAAGGTGGAGGGTGCGAATCTCGTAGCGCTCCAGCCCGGAGGCGACAAAGGGGTCTGCCTCGGCCGTGGCCCGCGCCGCCTCCAGCGACTCCGCCCGGATTACCGCCATACCGCCCCCGCCGTCCTCGAAGGGGCCACAGAGCAATAGGCGGCCGGCATCTTCCAGCCGCTTCAGGTGGGCGACATGGGCCCGAATCAGCTCTTCGGACAGTTTCGTCCCCTCGGGCTTGGTCAGCACGATCACGTAGCAGATGTCGCTCTCCACGGTCAGGCCTCCTTCTCCTTCCGGGTCAGTGCATGGGAGCGCTCCAGGACACCGAAGGTGCCGGGCGCCAGGTAGAAAATGGGGCGCAGGTGGGTGCAGGGGTCCGGGCTCTCCAGCGCTGCGGCGTCGACGGAGGTGCAGAGGGTCTCGACAAAGAGGACGCACTCGTCGCCGTACCATTTGACCGACTCCAGGCGCCCCTCGATGTGAATGCGGCACTCGGCGATCCGCGGCGGGCGCACCTGCAAGGCGGGCAGCGGGGTGAAGCCGCGTGCCTCCAGCTCGTTGGGCCCGGGCTCCCGGTAGAGGTGGGCGTCCCAGACCTGGTGAACCAGGTCGTCGGCCGGGAAGTTGAGGACACACTCCCCGTTGGCCAGCAGGTTTTGGGCGGTGTGGTGATCCCGGTGGCAGCCGATCACCAGCAGGTTCCGGGTCACCCCGCTGATCCAGCTCTTCGGGGCGACGTTGGCGTGGCCGTTCCCATTCACGGTCGTGACCAGGGCAATGGGGCCCGGGAGGACTCCCGCGATCTCTTCGGAACCAATCAGCCGCTTTTCCATGGGTGCACCAGCCTTACGCGATTTTGCTAACGGCCCTCCAGGGCGGAACCTGCCCGCGCCTGAAGATCGAGCAGCAGCGATTCCTCCAGGTGATCGGTGCCGATCTTCTCCTTGTGGCTCAGCATCTCCAGCGCCCGGTCGACCCGCTCCATCGCCTGCACGGTCTGGCCCTGGGCCAGCAGCACGGCGGCCTCACAGCGCAGCCGCCCGTAAGGTTCGATCGCCAGGCCGCCCTTGCCCCGGGCCAGGTAGGCGGCTGCCCGCTCTGCATCGCCGTCAAGCATGGCGCTGCCGTAGGCGGCCTCCAGGTAGTAGGCGGGGCGGATTGCAGGGGGCTGCAGATCGATCAGCTGCATGGCACGGGCGAGGTGGGCAGCGGCCGTCTCGCGGTTCTCCAGGTCGAGCGCCTGGTAGAAGGCGAGGATCTGCCCGGCCGCCTCGTCGGGGGTTCCATCGGCCAGCGTCGTTGCCTGCTCCAGCAGCCTGCCGGGCCACTGGGCGGGGCGCAGGCCGGCATAGATCAGGCCGGTGAGGGTGAAGAGGGCGGCGTCCCGCTCTGCCGGAGGGCCGCCCCGCCAGAAGCGGAGGAGGCGCCGCCCGTCGGAGGCGAGGCCCTTGTGGAAGGGGTTGAGGGCGGTCAGGGCGATGAACAGGGAGGCGCCGGCGAAGAGGCCGGCGAAGAGGCGCAGCGAGGGAGCGGGGGTGGGCTCGGTGGCCAGGTAGAGGCTCCCGGCCAGCAGGGCGCAGAGCAGGTTGATCAGGGGGCCGCCGGCGATCAGGATCGCCACGGGTCGCACAATGGGGCCGTCGTCAGGCGGTGAGGCCACCACCAGCCCGCCCGCCACCTTTCCGCTCCAGTTCCACTCCATCTGGAGCCGGCCATCCTCCCGTTTGACAGAAAGGGGACCGATGACGAAGAGGCGGGGGCGGCAGCCGCCGACCCTGGCGAAGAGCACGTGGCCGACCTCGTGCAGAATCACGGCCAGCAAGAGGGCCGCAGGGAAGAGGAGGATCGCCCAGAATCCGGCCTTGAGCCCACCTGTCGGTCCGGGCGTCGCCCCTATCTCCCGACCGACCCACAGGCCGATCAGCAGGCCGGACACCACCACCAGCAGCAGCGAGAACAGACGGGGGAGCAGTGGCCGCGTTGGCCCGGCCATGGCGGTCGGCCTCCTTCCGGAAGGGTCTCATCCACAGATCATAGCCTCCAGGTGCCTCGGGTAATACGTGAGCAGCATCATCCCCTGCTCCGTAATCAGTACGGTGTCGGAATGGCGGAAGCCCCCCAGCCCCTCTACGTAGATGCCGGGCTCTACGGTCCAGACCATGCCGGGCTGGAGAATCGTCTCGTCGCCGATGTCGAAGAAGGGGGCTTCGTGCCCCTCCATGCCGATGGCGTGGCCCACGTGGTGGCGCCAGTGGGGCATCAGGTTGCTCTTCTCGAAGAAGCGGCGGACCTCCCGGTCGACCTCGGCGGCCGGGATGCCCGGCTTAATGGTGGCAAAGGCCACCTCCTGGGCCTGGCACATGAGGTCAAAGTACTTGATCTGCTCCCGGCTGGGCTCGCCCACGAACATGGTCCGCTCCAATTCGGAGATGTAGCCGAGCACGTTGGCGCCGGCGCCGGTCACCAATACATCGCCCTTGCGCAGGGTGGCATTCAGGGTGACGGCGTGGGGGAAGTAGGAGTTCTTGCCGATCTGGCCCCGGAAGCCGGCGTGAGCGCCCACCCGGCCCATGCCGCCGGGCTTGAAGTCTGGGCCCAGGATTGCCAGCATGGCCGCCGTTGCCTCGGTGGAGGCCCGGGTGGAGATGTCGACCTCGGAGGCGCCATCGCGGGAGTAGGTCTGGAGGAGCCGGTGGGCCAGGTTGCCCCAGCGGCACGACTCCTTGATCAGTTCAATCTCCAGCGGCGACTTGATATAACGCATCTCCTCCACAAGGCGGGGAAGCAGGGTCAACTGCGCCTCGGGCAGCACCTCGGAGAGCCTGGGCCCCCGGTAGCCCCAGTAGGCCCCGTAGCCGTCGCCGTCGGCTCCCAGGCTGGACCTGTCTAATCCCATCTCGGTCAAAAGGACCGAGAGACGCTTCATGGGATGGACATCGGTGGGGTACTCGGCGTAGTGGGCGATATGGTCGACGTAGGCCGCATGCTCGGCGTGCTCGACCTCCAGACGGGGCACGAAGAGGGCGGTCCGCCCATCGGCGGTGAGCACGAAGGCGACGGGCCGCTCGGTCGGGATAAAGCCAAAGCCGGTCAGCCAGTAGATGGAGAGCGCCCGGAAGAAGATGATCCCCTTCAGCCTCTTCTCCTCCAGGTGCTGGAGCACCCGGGCCCTGCGCTGGTCGAACTCAGACCGTGGGATGGCAAAGGTGTGGGCGATGGGGTAGTCGGTGATCGGCCTGGCCATGCAGCATCCCTCCCGAAAAGACTGGAATGGGTGAAAGATTCCCTGCATATCGGAACCGCTCCTGCCTGGGGGCGGCAAGATTGGCTCACCGTTCCGGCCGCGGAACCGCACGGCGACCGTGGGCGTCATATACGGGAGAATTCTCACGAACATCCCCGAGGTGAACCCTATGCGACGTGCACTGGCCGCCGCTCTGATGCTGATTCTGGTGGCCGCCGGGTGCAGCCGGCCCGCGACGCCCCCGCCGGCCCCCGCTGCGCCGCCCCCAGCCCCCGCCCCGCCCGCTGTTGGTCAGCCCGACCAGGCCGGGAAGCCGGCCCCCCCGACTCCCACAACCCCGGTGCCACCCAGCCCGCCGGTGGAGAAGCCGCCTGAGCCGCCTCCGGTCCGGCTCTACTTCGCCGTATATTACGCGGAGGAGGGGTGGGGCTTCTCCCATATCGGGGAGACGACCCTCTCCGGCACGGAAGGCGTCGTTCCGACCGGCAGCTTCGCGCTTTCGATCGAACTGGCGGAGAAGATGGCCGCCGGCTGGACCAACGGCATTGAGGTTACAGGCGCGGCAGCCGAGGTGCAATCGGCGACGGACCGCCATGTGATCATCTCCCTGAAGGCGGGAGAGCCCGGCAGCGAGGTGCTCGTGAAGCTGCCGCCCATTGGCGGCCAGCCGGAGACCACCTACCGCCTGGTCCGCGCCGAACTGCCCCGTGCGGAGGTCGCCGTCCGAATCGACGGGAAGTGGACCCCGGTGGTCGGGGGCAGCGTCTACCCCCCGCGGGCTGACGCGATCCGGCTGAGCTTCGACCGGGCGATGGACCGGGAGTCGGTGGAGCGCCGCATTCGCAACCCGAAGCCCCCGGTCTTCAGCCCGCCCCTGACGCTGGAGAACGCCCGCCTGGAGTGGGTCGACGACAAGACCTTGGTGCTCCACCTGGAGAAGGCGCCCCCCGTGGTTGGCTTCTACCTGCGGGGCGCAGAGAGCGCGGACAGGCTCCTCCTGCCGGGTCAGCTGCCGGTTATCCGCTTTGGCGAACTGCCCAGGTTGGTGCGAGTGGACCTGGGCTCGGACAAGGAGGTGGAGATTACCCCGCTGCCGCCGGATCCGTCTGGTGTCCAACTCAGCCGTGATGGAAGCGCTGCGCTGGTTAACGCCACCATCTGGGAGACGGGGCCGCGTGGGGCCCGCTGGGTGCGGTGGCGCATTGAGACCCGGACCGGCAAGCGGGAGGAGCTTCCCCACGACTGGCGCACCTTCGTCTGGCTCGGTCCCGATGGCGCCCTCCGGAGCCTGATGACCGAGGGGAAGCGGCTGAATGACCTCGCCCTCTCGCCGGACGGAACCCGCCTCGCTGCGGTCCGCTCGGACGACTATGCCCGGTACGACTCCTCTGACTATCGCTTCCCCTTTGACCTGCTGATCCTTTCCCTGGAGGGGGAGGTGCTCCAGACCATTGAGGACTTCGCCTGGAAGCTGCTGCCCCCAAAAGACGGGGTGGAGATGCACTTCAACCTGGTCTGGTCACCCGACGGCAAGCGGATCGCGGCCCAGTCTGACGACCGGGAGGGCGGGGCGATCGCCGTGGCCGATCTGACCACGGGAAAGGTCCGGCATGTTCGCGGCCTCCCGGAGGAGGTGAGTCTGCCCACGCGGTACCGCCTGGCCTTCAACGGGGAGCTGTTCCTGCTGGGCCGGACCCTGCTGAACGAGAAGGGGGAGGTGCTGCGGGAACTCCCCCACGGAACCTTCAGCCCCGACGGGCGCTGGATTCTCTTCTCGCGGAGCGGGGCGGACTACTTCAACCCACCCTGGGGTGAGGTGGGCGTCGTCGAGGTGAAGAGCGGGGAGACCCGGATGCTGGGCGAGGGGCTGCCCGCGGGCTGGACGCCCGATGGGCAGGCGCTGATCATACGCTGGGCCGACTGGGAACACCGGTATATCCAGGTGAGCATGATCTAGCACCGTCTGTGCGAGCCGTCAGGTAGAGGACCTGGCGGCTCCGTTTTTCCCAGGGGGAGTTGTTGGCCTCTTTCTCACCTGGATTGGGCGCGGGGAGAAGGGTTTTCCTGGGGCTCTATATAATACTCATGAAAACGCACTAATAGAGCTAAAAAGTTCTCTTTCATAAGGAACCTGCATAGCGTGCGGTAGAGAGATTGGGGGAGCGGTGGGCTGCCCCACATCATCATTTGGATAAGGGGACGATCGTGATGTCACAGATTCTGACGCTTGGCGTGGTAGATCTGGCTCTGGGTCTTCTGGTGATGCTCCCTCTGTCGTTGGGTCTGCGGAAGAACGAAGGAATGTCCACGGCCTTTTACATGCTCTTTCAGGTCTGCATGCTGGTCGGGATCAGCCTCACGATGGTGGCGGGGGTTATGGTTTTGGCCCTGTAGCAGCGAGACGGTCGCACAGCGAAGAGCCAGCGGGCATTGCAGGCCGCTGGCTTTTCTGCGCGAAGTAGAGCGGGTGAACAGGAGTTCTCGACGGCGCCCTCACGGTGTCTCAAACCGTGACCCGGCAGGCGCCTGCCTGAATCTGTTTCGAGGAGGCGGTCCCCTCATGCGCACCGTGGTGATTGCACAGCCCACCAGGCGGAAGCGACCGGAGCCATCGCCGGCCTGGCGCCTCTACGACGGCAGCCAGCAGCGGCTGGTGCAGGAGGGGCTCTCCCTGCTCTGGGATCGCTACGGCCACCGGGCGCTGATCGACGAGGTGCTGCTCTCGCCCTGGCACGGGCCCCTGGAGCCCGACCGGGTGGTGGCGCCCTACGACTTCTCCTGGAAGCGCCGCCCCCGGGCAGAGGTGGAGCGCATGGTCCGGGAGACCCGGGTGGTGGAGCGGCTGCAGGAGGCGGTGGCGGGGTTCGACCTGGTGCTGGTTCTGCTGAGCAAGACCTACCTGGCGCCGCTCCGCCTTGCCCAGTGGGTGCCGGCCACGGCGCCCCAGCGCTGGCTCTTCTTTGCCAGCGGCGAGGGGCTGCCCTATCTGCCGGTGGCGGCCAATGCCCGGCGGGTGCCGGCGGGCACGCCCGAGGCCCGGGCGGCGCGGGTCAAGGTGCTCGACCTGAAGTCCTACCTCTTCCGAGCCCTTTGCAGGCGTGTGGCCGCGGAGGGCGAGGCGGCCCTGGAGGGGGCCTGGGAGGCGGCACAGGACCTATCGTAACCTGCAAAATGGTGGCTCAAGCAGGGATGTGGAGGCCCGGCACCGTATCCTCCATCTGATCAGGATGGAGTAGAATCCAGGGGAGTGACCCGCTTGCTGCACATTCTCGCCTTCATTATTGCCGTCGCGCCGGCTGGGGCGCTGCTCTGGTATATCCGCCATCTGGACAAGTACGAACCCGAGCCCTGGTACATAATTGGCCGGGCGATGTTTTTCGGGGCCCTCTCGGCGGTGCCTATCTACTTCGTGGAGGTCTTCTTACAGGGGATCAGCCCGTTTACCGGCTTTGCCGGCACGGTTTACGCCGCCTTTGTGGTGGCCGCCCTGACAGAGGAGACCGGCAAGGGGCTCTTCGCCTACGCCGCCATCTGGCGGAGGCGGGAGTTCAACGAGGTAATGGACGGCATTGTCTACTTCGGCTCGGCCCACATGGGCTTTGCCATTGCCGAGAACCTGCTGTACGTCTTCGTGCGAGGCGACATCTACGAAGGGCTGTTGACCGCCATGGTCCGGACCACGACCGCTGTGCCGATGCACGTGGTGGTGGGCATGATCATGGGCTACCACATGGGGGTGGCCCGCTTTGCCCGCAGTGCCCAGGAGAAGTGGCTCCACGTGGCCGAGGCCTGGATTCTGCCGGTGCTGCTGCACGGGTTCTACAACGTGGGCAGCCTGAACCAGGAGACGGCGGTCAACGCCCTGATCGACCTGCTCCGCTACGGCTTCGGCTCCGCCCTGCTCTATGCGGCGGTGGTCGCCCTGTGGCTGATTCTGATGCCCCGGGTGCGCAAGGCGCAGCAGGCATCGCCCTTCCGGCCCATCGCTGCGATTCAGCTGGCGGCGGCGGATACGCCCTGCCCCTACTGTGGGGCCATCTACCCGGACGGCGGCAACTACTGCTCGAATTGCGGGCAGTCGGTGCGCTAACGCTCGAAAAGCGAAGGGACCGGCCAAAGTCAGGCCGGTCCCTGTTCATGTCTGCGGCGCTCCTGCTCGAATGTGACGGCGCCGGCCAGCAGCATTGACACCAGCACCGACTGGTACCAGGCCGGGTCGGGAAAGATTGCCCGCCAGATGAGGACCCAGGTTGCCAGATGGCAGAGAAACTTGATCTGCCATGGCCAGTGGACAATCGCCAGGTTGGCCAGCCAGGAGAGCAGGACCAGGACGATGAAAAGGCTGTGGCTCAGTGTGCCGGACCTGAGCGTCCCCCCGATTCCCAGGGCCATCGACAGGCAGAAGCCTGCCCACCCCAGCGGTGTGGTGGGGTACCCGGCCAGGTAGAGCCGCTCGCGCACGATCCATCACCTCGGAGCAAGGCTATGCCCGGACACGGTCGAGTATGCCGGCCCGGGCGATCCGCTCGACCGCTTCGGCCAGTCGCTCGGCGGGCTGGACCAGGGCGATGCGCACGTAACCCTCGCCACGGTCGCCAAAGCCGGAGCCAGGCACCACGGTGATGCCCGCCTCGTCGAGCAGGGTCATGGCGAAGTCCAGCGAGGAGGCATAGCCGGCCGGAATCGGCGCCCAGCAGAACATGGTCGCCCTCGGCAGCGGCACCGCCCAGCCTAGCCGGTTCAGGCCGCCCACCAGCACGTCGCGCCGGTGCTGGTAGGTCTGGGCCATCTCAGCGACGCAGCTCTGCGGGCCAGTCAGCGCCGCCACCGCCGCCATCTGAATGGGCCGGAAGAGGCCGTAGTCGAGGTGGCTCTTCACCTCGGCCAGGAGCCCCACCAGGCGGGCATTGCCCACGGCGTAGGCGATGCGGGCGCCGGCCAGGTTAAAGGTCTTGGAGAGGGAGTTGAACTCAATGCCGACATCCATGGCGCCGGGGGTCTCCAGGAAGCTGGGCGGCCGGTAGCCGTCGAAGGTCAGTTCGCTGTAGGCTGCATCATGAAGGACGGCCACATCCCACCGGCGGGCGAAGGCGACCACCTCTTCGAAGAAGCCGGGCCGGACCACGGCGGAGAGCGGGTTGGAGGGGTAGTTCAGCACCAGCAGCCGGGCCCGCCTCTTCACGTCTTCGGGCAGCGCCTCCAGGTCGGGCAGGTAGCCCTGCGAGGCGTCGAGCGGCACGGGGTAGAGTTCCGCACCGGCCAGCACCGGTCCCGCGGCATAGATGGGGTAGCCGGGGTCTGGCACGAGCACCAGGTCGCCGGGGTCGGTCACCGCCTGGGCGATATGGGCCAGCCCCTCCTGCGAGCCGGTCAGCCCCAGCACCTGGGTGTCGGGGTTCAGGCTCACGCCGAACCGCTGCTGGTACCAGGCGGCGACCGCCTCCCGATAGACGGGCAGGTCCCGCATTGGGTAGCCGTAGACGCCCCCGTCTCGCACCCCGGTGACCAGCGCCTCGATGACGTGGGGCGCCGGCGGCAGGTCGGGGCTGCCGATGGAGAGGTTGATCACGTCTACGCCGCGGGCGAGGGTTCGCTTGCGGGCCTCATCCATCTGGGTGAAGACGGCGGAGGTGAGCTTCATCAGGCGGCCAGGTTTTTTCCCTCGGTCGGTCATGTGCTACACCCCCTTCACCAGGTTGAGCCGGGCCAGCAACTGGAGGTAGCCCAGCGACCAGGCGTCGTTTCGCTTGCCGGTCTCCAATTCGGTCAGCCGGAGGATCTCGGCCAGCGAGCGCGTTCCGTCGGTCCAGTAGCAGAGGTAGTCGGCGATGGCGGCTGCGCCGGGGTGGGCGGCGTTGAACGCCCGCCAGGACTCCTCTTCGGTCTCGGGCAGTTGGTCCAGGTGGTTGCGCAGGCTGATTGGCCCGGGCATCACGCGAAGCGGGTAGACCTGGCTCAGGAGCGCCTTGCCGGTCCAGCCCTGGACCGGCTCTTCGGCGGCAGCGGCGGCGACGTCGGTCCGGACCAGGCCGTTCATTACCACCCGCTGCAGCTCCATCTCGGCGGATAGCTGCACCTGGTTGATCAGCCGCTCCAGCACCGGAATAAAGGCGACCCGCTCCTCGTCGGTGATCAGCCGGTTGAGCGAGTCGATGGAGGTCAGCTTGCGGTCGACCCGGAAGCCGGCCATCGCCTCGGGGTCGGCGGCGCCGGCCAGGGCGTCGTGCAGCTGGGCGGGGAAGGCGGCGGCCATCTCGGTGGCCAGCCAGGTGGCCTCGGCCAGCCCGGCGTTCGCCAGGAACCAGGCGAAGGTGGCGGTCATGAGGCTGACCCGCTTCAGCATGGCCGGATCCGACTTGTCGGGGGTATCGGCGCTGGTGTGGTAGAACCGGTCGGGCCACTGGATCACCATCGGGCAGGGGATATCCACCATGGGATCGCTGAGAATATAGTGGTCAGAGCCCCCCGAGAAGCTGGTAACCGCATGGCGGAAGGTGGCGTACCGGGTGCCGAAGCCGGAGAGGGAGGCGGTCTCCCGGGCCACCTCGGCGAGGATCAGCGCCATCAGGTCGCCGGGGAAGGAGGGGGAGGCCAGGGGCGGGTACTCGCAGAGCAGCACCGAGCCGGTCAGCTCCTGGTTCTGCCCGACCATGTCGATGTTGAGCGCCGCGACCACCTTCGCCAGCTCCTCGCCTGACTTGTTGGCCAGGTGGGCGTAGGTGCCGGTCATCTCGGGGGGATGCAGGAAGCGAATCGTCCGCTTGGGCCGGGGGAGCCGGCCGGTGGCGATCAGCTTCTGGAGGGCCCGGGCCGCCTCGAGGCAGACGGCGGGGCCGGTGGCGTTGTCGTTGGCCGAGGGCTTGGGGTGGCAGAGGTGGGAGACCACGAGCACCTCCTGGTCGGACTCGCCGGGGATCACCGCCTCCACGTTCTCGATGGTGCCGTCGTAGAAGCGGGACGCCACCCGGGCGCTGAGCCGGACGGGGCCGGCGGCTGCCAGCTTGCGGAGGCGGGCGCCCTGGCGGGGGGTGAGCACGAAGCCCCAGCCCTTGGGCTCGTCGGGCGACCACCAGAACGAGGTGTACTGCCGGGCATCGGCCAGGTCGCCCTCTGGGCGGTTCGGCGGGTTGTAGCTCATGCGGTCGGTCAGCAGCCCGATCACGCCGGCTTTCCGGGCGTGGGTCCAGATCCGGTGGATGTCGCCATTGCCCACCAGGGCGATCTTGCCGGCCATCTTCTCCGACCAGGCGCCGGCGTTCTCGGCGCCGTCGACCACCACCAGTTCGGCGGTCGCCTCGGTGCTCACGGAGCGCTGGATGATGGAGAGCTCCATCTCAGCGTACCAGGCGAGCCGCTCGGCGGGGGCGCCATTGGGGCCGAGGAGCCAGAGTTCGGCATCGCTGCAGTCCCACTCCTGGGGGGTCAGGTGGGTCCACTCCCGGTTCCGTCCGGTGGCTGGGTAGGTGGTGATCGAAGACTCCACCCCACCCTGCCGGAGGATCCGCAGAAGCGCCTCAGCCGCCGCCCGGTAGCCCGGGCTGGCCTGGATGCGATGGTACCGGGTGATCGTCAGGACGTGGTCCATACAGGCCTGACCGGAGATCTCCGTGGCCAGCAGGTCGATCAGGGGTCGCAGCAAGGCCGATTCCTCCTCATGGACTTCATGCCATCCCTATTCGTCGGATGAAAAGGTACTCCTGTCAGCCTCGGATTTATGTTAACCCTTGGTGGCGACCTGCATAGGCTATAGAGGGGTTTGCAGAACACCAATGGAGGTGCTTTCATCATGGCCAGGACTGGTATTACGCCGTGGGCCGTTTACGACCCCGCTTGGGCCACCCTCACCGGCGGAATGATCGGGGCGTACGGCAAGGGGGCTCCGACCGCCGGAGCGTACGGCAAGGGGGTTCCGGGTGCCGGGGCCTGGGGCAAGGGCGTCACGCCGGCCTGCACAACCATGTACGGCCCCGTCGCCAACGTTTGCCGCACCAATACGCCCGTGAACTTCACCGTTCCGACGACCGTGACCCAGTTGGTCCCGACCACTACGGTGGCTCCGATTCCGAGCGCCGTCACGCCGCAGACCATTACCGGAACGCCCATCACGGTAGCTGCCGCCACCTCCCCCGTGGCCGGTGGGCCGGCATTGGGCGCCTTCGGCAAGGGGGCTCCTGGGATCGGCGCCTTCGGCAAGGGGGCTCCTGGGGTCGGCGCCTTCGGCAAGGGGGCTCCTGGGGTCGGCGCCTTCGGCAAGGGGGCTCCTGTGGCCGGCGCCTTCGGGGCTCCCACGCTCGGCGCCTTCGGGGGTCCTGCAGCCGGAGCCTTCGGGACTCCTGCGGTCGGCGCCTTCGGGACTCCTGCGATCGGCGCCTTCGGGGCGGTCCCCGGAGTTGACGTCTTCTAAAGCGAGTAGACCCCGGCTTTGACAGCCGGGGTCTAAGCTTGTCAAAAGTAAGCCTAATCATAACATAGGCGAAAGGTTCCGGTTTTTAAAATCTAGAATACCTGGTGGATGGCGATTCCGGATTTTGCAAAACGCCCGGGAACCCTTCACAGAACGGTTATTACGGTTCAATCTCTGGTTGTGTTGTCGCAGAAGTCGGAAAAACAGACGGACCGATTCTGTACCCGACCACTGGGCCTGAAAAGCCGTGAAACCCTCAGTATTCCTTATGTTGCGGATAATCGTGTCTTTGGCATGTGGGTTTGGCACGGTCGTTGCTATATCGAGCCACCAGGAGGGGATGTGTGAAATGGAGGCGGTGAATCGATTTGGGCGACTTGTGACGGCAATGGTCACACCCCTGCGGCCGGACCTCTCGGTTGATCTGGCCCAGGCGGCGGCTCTGGCCCGATTCCTGGTGGAGCAGGGGAGCCAATCCCTGGTAGTGGCCGGCACGACCGGTGAATCTCCCACCCTGAGCACCGAGGAGAAGCTAGGGCTCTTCCGGACGGTCAAGGAGGCGGTAGGAGACCGGGCGGCGGTGATCGGCGGAACAGGGTCGAACGACACGGCAGCTTCGGTGGCCCTGACCCAGCAGGCGGCCGCCACCGGGCTCGACGGTGTCATGGCGGTGGTCCCCTACTACAACAAGCCGAGCCAGGAGGGAATGTACCAGCACTTCCGGGCGATTGCCGGGGCCACGGACCTGCCGGTGATGCTGTACAACGTCCCCGGCCGAACCGGGGCGAATCTGGGTGTGGACACGGTGGCCCGTCTGGCGGACCTGCCGAATGTGTTGGCGATCAAGGAGGCATCCGGCAACTTCGATCAGGCGACAGAGATCATCCGGCGGCTTCCCCATCTGGCGCTCTACGGCGGGGATGACGGGTTGACGCTGCCGCTCCTCTCGATCGGAGCGGTGGGCGTGGTGAGCGTGGCGGCCCATATTGCGGGGCCGGTGATGCGAGAGATGATCGAGGCCTATCTGTGCGGCCACCGGATCCGGGCCATGGAGCTCCACCTGGCCCTGGCCGACCTCAACCGGACGCTCTTTATTGCCAGCAATCCGGTGCCGGTCAAGGAGGCGCTGTCCCTGATCGGACTGGAGGTGGGCCCGGTGCGGCCGCCGCTCTCGCCCCTCACGGGTCCGGAGCGGGCAGAGGTCTCCCGCTGCATCACACAGCTGCAGTCACAGCTCTGGAGTATGATCCCCCGGCTGGACCCGGCACCGAGATTCTGAGCGTGAGGAGGGGCGACATGGCCGGACCCAAGATTCTGCTCAAAGGGATTGAGCAGACCTTCGTCTCCCGGAACCAGGGGGTGATCCGGGCGCTTGATCAGGTCGACCTGGAGATCGGAGAGAAGGAGTTCGTCTGCGTACTCGGCCCCAGCGGCTGTGGCAAATCCACGCTGCTGAATGTGATCGCCGGGTTTCTGACCCCGACCGCCGGCACCGCACTGGTCGATGGCCAGCCGGTCAGGGCCCCGGGGCCAGACCGAGGGGTGATCTTTCAGGAGCCCAACCTGTTCCCCTGGCTCACTGCGCTGGAGAATGTGACCTTCGGCCCCCGGATGCGGCACGTGCCCGCCTCAACCTACATGCCGGCCGCCATGGAGGCGCTGCGCCTGGTCGGGCTTGAGGGGTTCGAGCAGCACCTGCCCAAGAAGCTCTCGGGCGGCATGCGCCAGCGTGTGGCCCTGGCCCGGGTCCTGGTGGCCGATCCGCAGGTCTTGCTGATGGACGAGCCCTTCGGGGCGCTCGATGCCCAGACCCGAACCATTATGCAGGAACTGCTCCAGACCATCTGGGAGCGGGACCACAAGACGGTCCTGTTCATCACCCACGATATCGAAGAGGCGATCTTCCTGGCCGACCGGGTGGTGGTCATGACCGCCCGCCCCGGACGGATCAAGCGGGAGGTTAAGGTCTCGCTGCCCCGGCCCCGGACGCTCGACATGATCACCTGGCCCGAGTTTGTGGAGTTGAAGCGTGAATTGCTCCAGCTGATCCGTGAGGAGGCGGCTGCAGCGGTTGCTCAGGGGTTCTGATTCACCACGTCAAGAGGGGGAGCGAACAATGAAGCGGTTTCAGAAGTTGATGGGATTGATGCTCGCACTTGTGGTCCTGGCTGGCTGTGGCGGTCAGACCAAGGCGCCGTCCGGCGCCGCCCAGCCCGCAGCGAAGGAGAGCCCGGCCCCGGCCAAGAAGGAGGAGCCGGTCAAGGTCAAGATGAGCTGGGGCAAGGTCTTCCAGCAGACCCACTGGGGCGACATCGCCCAGCACCTCGATTCCTCGGTTCAGGTCGAGATCATGGACTTCAAGACCACCAACGACCAGCTCTTCGCCCTGCAGGCGGGCTCGCTGGACTTCAGCGTCATGGGCTACAATCAGCTGGCCTCCGCCCTGGTACAGGGCCCGGTGGAGGCAACCGTGATCGCCGGCCTCTCCAACGCCCCCACCCGCCTGGTCTCCCGCAAGGGGCTTGAGATCAAGGACTGGAGCGACCTGAAGGGCAAGAAGATTGGCGGCGCCCGCGGCTCCACCCAGTACATGCAGATCTCCATCGCCATGAAGAAGCACGGGGTCGATGTGAACAAGGACATCGAGTTTGTCCAGTTCAAGGGCGCTCCCGAGATGCTGGTCGGCCTCCAGCAGGGCGCCGTTGACGCCATTATGATCTGGGAGCCTCAGGCCAGCCAGGCGATCGTCGACGGCTTCGGCCAGGACACCGAGGTGGTGGCCAAGACGCTCTACAAGGACTCCTTCAGCAGCGGCAACGCCATCGTGGTGAGCAACAAGTTCCTCAAGGCCCATCCCGACGTGGTTCAGAAGATGGTCAACGCCTACTATAAGTCCTATCAGAAGGTCACCTCCGACCAGAAGTACTGGAAGGAGACCTTCAACAAGATGACCGGTATGGATATGAAGGTGCTCGACGTGGCCGCCAGCAACGCCAAGCCCGAGTACTGGATGCCCGTGGACGAGATTCGCATGATCACCGAGACGATGCACGGCCTCGGCTTCCTGGAGAAGAACGTGACCGACCAGGTGCTGGGCAAGCTTGACTACTCCTTCCTGGAGAAGGCGACCGGGAAGAGCAAGAGTGAGCTTGGTGGCAAGTAAGACCGCAGTGCGCACCTCCGCTGCTCCGACCGGGGGGAACCCTCCGGCCCAGCCGTCTCTCGCGAGACGGCTGGCCGGGGCCGCCGGCCGGTTCGGCCTGGCTCTTCCCCTGCCGGTCTCGATCATCTTGCTGTGGGAGTACGCCGGGCAGAATCGCCTTCTGGCCGGTGGACTGGTCCCCCCCTTCAGCCGGGTGGTCGCGGCCCTCGCCAACTGGATCTTCGGCATCGGCACCGGTCTGCCGATCTTCAGCGGAACCTGGCTCCACCACGTGGGCGCCAGCTCCACCCGAATCCTGATCGGCTTTGCTATCGGCTCGGCCCTGGCGATCACCCTTGGTGTGCTGGTGGGCTGGTCTCGCACCTTCGCTGCGATGGTCGACCCCACGGTGAACGTGATCCGCCCGATCTCGGTGGCAGCCTGGATTACCATGGCGGTCACCCTCTTCGGTCTCGGCAACCTGCCGGCGATCTTCCTGATCACCTACGCCACCTTCTTCCCGGTCTACGTCAACACCGTTCACGGGGTCAGGTACGCCGAGGACAAGCTGACCCATGCCGCCCTCATGCTCGGCGCCAGTAAACGACAACTGCTCTGGCACGTGATCATCCCGGGCGCCTTGCCCAGTATTCTCACCGGCATGCGGGTCGCCATCGCCGTCTCCTGGACCACGGTGATCATCTCCGAGGTGCTGGCGGTCAAGAGTGGTCTCGGCTACGTGCTGATCGACGCCAACGACCTCTTCCGGCTCGACGTGGTCATCTCTTCGATGATCTCTGTGGGCGTGCTTGGTTTCCTGACCGACAGGCTGCTCGCGATGCTCCAGGGGCGCTTGCTCCACTGGTTGGACTAAACTGATCACCGCAGGCAGGTGGCCGTATTGCTTGGCATTCTAATGCTTCAGACCCGCTTTCCCCGGATTCCCGGCGACATTGGCAACCCGGAGACCTTCGCCTTCCCCGTCCGCAAGCGGATGGTGGAGGGCGCCTCCCCCCAGCGGGTGGTAATGGAGGCCGATCCCACCCTTCTGCAGCCCTTTATTGACGCCGGACACGCACTGATTGCAGAGGGCGCCACCCTGATCACCACAAGCTGCGGCTTCCTGGCCCTCTTCCACAAGGAGATGGCGGCAGCGCTGCCGGTCCCGGTCCTCACGTCGAGCCTGCTTCAGGTAGCCCCGGTCTACGCCAGCCTCCAGCCGGGCCAGACGGTGGGGATTCTCACCGCCAACAAGGCGGCTCTGACCCCGCGACACCTCGCGGCGGTTGGCGCCGGCGATGTGCCGGTGGCCATTGCCGGGCTCGAGGAGACCGCTGAGTTCGCCCGGGTCTTTTTGCAGAACGCCGAGACGTTAAACGTAGAGGCGGCCCGCCAGGAGGTCCTGGAGGCGACCCGCCGCCTGATGACGGCCCACCCGGAGATTGGGGCGCTGGTGCTGGAGTGCACCAACCTGCCGCCCTATGCCGATGAGATCCGCCGAATCACCGGCCTGCCGGTCTTCGATATCACCACGCTCTGCAACTGGGCCTGGGCGGCCCGGGCGGGAGGCGATCCCTATGGCCGGTGACCTGATCATCTGCCGCTGTGAGGGAATTACCCTGAGCCGGATCCAGGAGGCGGTGGCGGAGGGGGCCTGCACGGCCCACGCCGTGAAGATCGCCACCCGGGCCGGCATGGGCGTCTGCCAGGGCCGCACCTGCCGGTGCCTGGTGGAGAGTCTTGTGGGAGGCGGGCAGGAGCCGCGGCCCATCACCATCCGGACACCGGTCCGGCCCGTGCCCTTGAGCCGGCTGGCCCTGGGCGCCGGCGAGGAGGAGGGGCGGTCATGCGAGTCCTGACCCACCCGGTGTTGGGCCCGGCCCCGGAAGCCAAGCCCGTCCGGTTCTCTTTCAACGGCCGGCCGGTGGAGGGGCGCGAGGGAGAACCCATCGCCGCTGCCTTGCTGGCCGCCGGAATCAAGACACTGCGCCGGACCTGCCACACCGACGACCCCCGCGGCCTCTACTGCGGGATCGGCCACTGCTTTGAGTGCCGGGTGACCGTGAACGGCGAGGGCGGTATCCGCTCCTGTCTGACCCCCGTGGCTGAAGGAATGCGGGTGGAGTCGGAACCGCCGGCCGTTGGTCAGGGCTCAGGAGGTGACGGCGATGCGGGTCGTTAAGGCCGACCTGGCCGTCGTCGGCGCCGGCCCCGCCGGCCTTACGGCAGCCAGGGCAGCCGCCGAACGGGGCCTGAGGGTGATCGTGGTCGACGAGTACCACCGGCCGGGTGGCCGGCTGCTGGGCCAGCTCCACGAGGAGCGGGGCCCCAACGGCTCCCCCCGCTGGTGGAAGGGGATCGAGGTAGCCCAGCGGCTCGTCGCCGAGGCCACCCGTGCGGGCGTGCAGATCATGACCGGCGTGCAGGTCTGGGGGCTCACCCCCGGCTGGACCCTCTCCCTGCACGGGGGCGACTGTGACGCCATCTCCTCCCGGGTGCTCCTGCTGGCCACCGGGGCAGGGGAGCGTCCGCTCCCGGTGCCGGGATGGACGCTTCCCGGCGTGATCACGGTGGGGGCGGCCCAGATCTTTGCCAACGTGCACCGGGTTCGGCCCGGTGACCGGGTCCTGCTCTGCGGGGTGGATCCGCTCTCGCTCACCGTGGCCCGGGAGCTGTCGATGGCCGGGGCCGAGGTGCTGGGCGTCGTCTTGCCCCCGGCGGGCCCCCTGAGCGGCGACCGTGCTCACCCGGCCCGGGTGATCGCCAGCCTGAGCCGCATGGCCCACCTGGCGCCAAGCCCGCTGCTCCGGCTGGCGGGCCGCCTGTTCCCCGGCGAGGGCGGGGCCAGGCTGGGCGCCCGCCTCTACCCCCGCTCGGGCGTGAAGGCCTGGGGGGTGCCGCTGCTCCTCCGGCAGGCGCTGGTGCGCATTGAGGGGGAATCGGAGGTGACCGGCGCCGTGCTGACCGACATCGACGCCGAGGGAGAGCCAATCCCCGGGAGGGAGCGCCGGGTCACGCTCGACTGCGTGGCGCTCTCCGGCGGGCTCTCGCCCCTGGCGGAGCTGGCTGCCGCAGCCGGCTGCCAGATGGTGCAGAGCGGGCTGGGCGGGCTGGTGCCGCTGCACAGCCCAACGATGGAGACAGAACGGGAGGGGCTCCTGGTGGCCGGGAATATCACCGGCGTGGAGGGCGCCCCCGTGGCGATGGCGCAGGGCCAGATCGCCGGAATCACCGCCTGCCGGCTGCTGGGGGCGGTGACCGGGACCGAGCACGACCGGTTGATGGACGACGCCGTCGCGACGCTCCGGGCTGTCCGGGAGGGAGCGGCGATTCAGTTCTACCCGGGAACGGCTGAGGCCCGCCTCCAGCTTGCGGCCCGGTGGAGCGGACGACTGATCGCAGAAAGGTAGGTGATGGCATGGCAAAGCTGCGAATCGGCGTGATTCTCGACGAAGAGCCTTCCGCACAGCTCACCGCCCTTGTTGCCGATGGGGCTATCGAGGTGGTGGGCGTGTACTGCCCCGAGATGAGGCAAGCGGCCGCACACCTGGCGGCCCATCTGGGCGCCCCCCTGGTCAGCAGCGTGGCAGACCTCTGCCTGATCAAAGGGCTCGAGGTGCTGCTCAACCTCTCGGACCACCCGGGCGCAGCGAGGGAGGTGGCTCGCCATGCGCCGGAGTCCGTCACCCGGCTCGGCCGCGACGGCCTCCCCCTGATCGGGCGGCTGGCCCGGGCCGAGGATCAGCTGCACAAGGTGACCCTGAACAAGCAGCAGCTGGACGCCATCCTTGAGACCGCACAGGAGGGCATTCAGCTGGCCGACAAGGATGGGACCATCTTGTACGTCAACTCGGCCTTCACCCGGATCACCGGCGTACCGGCAGAGCAGCGGGTGGGGCACAGCTGTTTCGATGTCTCGCCCGACGGGGCGCTCTCAGCGGTGCTGCGCAGCGGTGCGCCGGTGACCGGCCTGCGCAACCGGGCCAAGGGCTCCAATAACGAGGTGATCTCCAACGCCTCGCCCCTTTATGTGGGGGGTGAGCTGGCCGGCGCCGTCTGCGTCTTTCAAGATGTGTCTACCCTGGCCCGCCTCACCCGACAGCTTCACCAGAGCAGCGCCATGATCCACGACCTGAGCGCCCGCCTCAACCAGCTCCAGCGAGCCCAGTACAGCTTTGCCGACATTATCGGCCGGAGCTTTCCCATGCGGGAAGCGATCCAGACCGGCCGCCGGGCGGCCACCTCCGGGTCTACGGTGCTGATTCTCGGCGAGAGCGGCACGGGCAAGGAGCTGTTCGCCCATGCGATCCACCAGGAGAGCAGGCGCTCCGCCGGCCCCTTCGTCGCCCTCAACTGCTCGGCGATCCCGGAGCAGCTGCTGGAGAGCGAGCTCTTCGGGCACGAGAAGGGCGCCTTCACCGGGGCGCTGCGGACCAAGATCGGCCGGTTCGAGCTGGCCCATGGCGGAACCCTCTTTCTGGATGAGATCGGCGATATGAGCCCCACCCTCCAGGCCAAGTTGCTGCGGATCCTGCAGGAGCAGCGCTTCGAGCGGGTGGGCGGGGTGGAGACGATCGGCGTCGATGTGCGGATTATTGCCGCCACCAACCGGGATCTGCGCCAGCGGATTCAGGAGGGGCTCTTCCGGGAGGATCTCTACTACCGGCTCAACGTGATGCGGGTGGAGATTCCGCCCCTGCGGGAGCGCCGGGAGGATCTGCAGGAGCTGGTTCACAGCCTGCTCCAGAAGGTGAACCGCAAGCTCGGGACCCGGGTGACCGAGGTGGATGAGGCCACCTGGGGCGCCCTGCTGGCCTACGAGTGGCCCGGAAACGTCCGGGAGCTGGAGAATCTGTTGGAGCGGGCGGTCAACATGGCCGAAGGGCCGCTCCTGCCCCACGCCCCTGTCGCCCGGCATGTCCGGGAGGGGGCGGTCTCTGCGGAGGTCGTCCCGGCCCCGGTGGCCCGGCCCGACCCGGTCGTCAGCCTGGCGGAAGTTGAACGCGAGGTGATCGCGGAGGCGCTCAGGCGCTTCGGCAGCAGCACCGAGGGCAAGCGGCAGGCAGCCAAGTCACTGGGCATCTCCCTGTCCACCCTCTATACCCGACTACGGCAATACGGTCTCATGCTCCACTAGAACCTACACGAACCAACAGAGAGGTTCAGATATGGAAAGAGCCGATGTGATTGTGGTGGGCGGCGGTGTGATCGGCACGGCCATTGCCTACCGCCTGGTTGAACGTGGCCTCGACGTGCTTTTGCTGGACCGGGGCGGCATCGCATCGGGCACCTCCGGCGCCTGCGACCAGGCGATTCTCCTGCAGTCCAAGAAGCCGGGCCTTCATCTCCAATTGGCCCGGGCCAGCGCCGACCTCTACCGGGAGCTTGAATCCGAACTGGAGGCGGACATTGAGTACGAACGTCACGGCGGCATGATCATCATCGAGACGGAGCAGCATCTCCGGGTCATGTCTGCCTTTGTGGAGCAGCAGCGGCAGGCCGGTCTTCAGGTCCGGCTGATCTCCGCCGAGGAGGCGCACCAGCGCCAGGTCGGGCTGGCCCCTCATATTGTCGGGGCCACCTGGAGCGATGAGGATGCACAGGTCAACCCGCTGCTTCTCTCCCTGGCCTTCGCCCGGGCGGCCCGCCGGCGTGGCGGGCGAATCCGGACCGGGGTAACGGTCACCGGCCTCACCCTGGAGGGAGACCGGGTGACCGGGGTACAGACCGACCAGGGCCCGGTCGCCTCCGACTGGGTGGTGCTGGCGGCCGGGCCCCTCTCCCCGCAGCTGGCCGGCACGGTGGGCTGCGAGCTGCCGATCAAGCCCAGGCGCGGGCAGTTGATCGTAACGGAGCCGATGCCCCCCATGGTCTGCGGCGATATTCTCTGCGCCCGGTATATCGCCTCCAAGCTGGACCCCAGCCTGGCAGCCAACACCGAGGACCCGGTGGCCCGCTACGGCGTGGGGCTCTCCCTCGCCCAGACCGCCTCGGGCAACCTGCTGATCGGCGGCAGCCGGGAGTTTGCCGGCTACGACCGGGCCACCACGCCCGAGGTGATCCAGGCGATCCTGCGCCACGCCCTCCGCATCGTGCCGGCCCTGGCTTCGGTCCGGGCGATCCGCACCATGGCGGGGCTGCGCCCCTTTACCCCCGACTCCCTGCCGATCATCGGCAAAGATCCGCATCGCCCCGGCCTTGTGATTGCCGCAGGCCACGAGGGGGACGGGATCGCCCTCTCCCCCATCACGGGAGCGATCGTCGCCGACCTGATCACCGGCGGGCCACGGGCCGCCCTGGCCGCCAGCCTGGGCCCCGAGCGGTTCTGGCAGACCGCTCAGTAGACCGACCAGCACACATCCGAAAGAGGTGAGCGCCTTGTCTCTCTCGCAGCTGACGGTGGTACCTGTTCGCATTGGCAAGGAGAATCAGCCCGGGCGGGCCGGAACCTACACGCTGCACGCCCCCTACGGTGGGCGCCCCCTGGCCGAGGTGGCCCTGGCAGACGCAGCCCAGGCCCACCTGGCAGTCGCAGCCGCCCTGGAGGCCTTTCACAGCTATCGGAACTCCCCCGCCCACGAGCGGGCGACGCTGCTGCTGGAGGCCAGCCGCCGGCTGGAGCAGGAGCGGGAGGCCTTCGCCCGCCTGCTGGCCGAAGAGGTGGGCAAGCCGATTCGGGCGGCCCGGGCGGAGGTGGACCGGACGATCATGACCCTGCGGCTCTCCGGCGAGGAGGCCCGCCGCCTCAACGGCGAGGTGATTCCGGTCGATGCGACCGCGGCCGGCGCCGGGAAGCGCGGGCTGACCATCCCCCAGCCCCTGGGGGTCGTCACCTGCATCACCCCGTTTAACTACCCGCTCAACCTGCTGGCCCACAAGCTCGGCCCCGCCCTTGCTGCCGGCAACACCGTGGTGGTGAAGCCCTCGCCCAAGGCGCCCCTCTCCACCGCCCGGCTGGCGGAGCTGATCGAGTCGGCCGGCTTCCCGGCGGGCGCGATCAACCTGGTGCCCTGCGAGCCCGATGTGGCGGAGCTTCTGGTCTCCCACCCCGACGTGGCGGCGGTCAGCTTCACCGGCAGCGCCGCCGTGGGCCGGATCATCCGCAACCAGGCCGGCCTGAAGCCGGTGGTGCTGGAGCTGGGCTCCAACGCCGGCAACGTGGTCGCCCCCAGCGCCGACCTCGACCTGGCCGCCCGCTCCTGCGCCTCCGGCGGCTACGTCTACGCCGGGCAGAGCTGCATCTCTGTCCAGCGGGTCTACGTGCACCGGAGCGTCATGGATCAGTTTGCGGCCAAGCTGGTGGCCCATGTGCGGAACCTCCGCCTGGGCGACCCGCTCGATGAGTCCACCGACGTCGGCCCCCTGATCGACCTGGCCTCTGCCGAGCGGGTGGCGGCCTGGGTGGAGGAGGCGGTGGCAGGCGGCGCCCGGCTCCTGTGCGGCGGTCGCCGTGAGGGCAGCCTCTTCGAGCCCACCGTGCTCCAGAACACCCGGCCCGAGATGCGGGTGGTCTGCGAGGAGGTCTTCGGTCCGGTGGTCAGCCTCATGGCCTACGAGGAGTTCGATGAGGCGCTGGCGGCGGTCAACGCCTCCCGCTATGGGCTCCATGCCGGCATCTTCACCAACGACCTCCAGGAGGCCGCCCGGGCCGTGCGTGAGCTGACGGTGGGCGGGGTCGTGGTCAACGACGCCTCCACCTTCCGCAGCGACCTGATGCCCTACGCCGGCGTTCGTGAGAGCGGCCTGGGGCGGGAGGGAATCCGCTACGCCATTGCCGACCTGACCCATCTCAAGGCCGTATACCTGCCCCTTTAGAAAGGTAGGGAGCCCGCATGACCGACTGGGGCCGCCTCATGATCTGCATGGTCACCCCGTTTACCCAGGATCTGAAGATCGATATGCGACAGACCCTCCGGCTTGCCGAGTCGGTCTCCGAGTTCGGGGCCGTGGTGGTGGGCGATGAGGCGGGCGAGGGGGGCGTCCTCAGCCTGGAGGAGCGCATCGCCCTCTTCCGGGTGGTCCGGGAGGCGCTAAAGGAAAAGGGGGTCGTGCTGGCCGCCACCTTCGGCGCCTCCACCACCGAGACGGTCTACCTCACCCGCAAGGCGGAGGAACTGGGGGTCGATGGGATCATCCTCACGCCCCCCTCCTGGATGGGCCTCTCGCAAGAGGCGCTCTTCCGCCACCTGCACACGGCGATCCAGTCCACAACGCTGCCGGTCATGGTCCGGACCGAGATCGGCCAGCGCCGCCACACCCTGGAGGCCGAGACGCTACAACGGCTGGCCGCCCTGCCGAACCTACAGGCGGTGGAAGAGGCAACGGGGGATATCAACCACCTCTGCCGGCTGCTTCAGCTCCTGCCGCCCCATGTCCGGGTCTACGCAGGGCTCGATGAGCTGTCGCTCCCCTACCTGGCGGTAGGGGCCTACGGTGTGGCCAGCTCCTCGGCCCAGTTGGCCGGAAAGGTGATGCGGAACATGATCCGCGACATCCTCGCCGGCCGCATGGAGCCAGCCCGCCGAAACTACCTCGAGCTGCAGGAACTCCACCGCCTGGTCATGGCCGGCGGCCTGCCGGGGATGCTGAAGGAGGCGCTCCGCTACCTGGGCTTCGACGCCGGTCCGCTCCGCCCGCCGGCCCTGCCCCCCGATGAGTCCGACCTGTTCGCCCTCCGCCGGCACCTGCAGGTCTGCCGCGACCGGGGCCTGCTCTTCGCCGAAAGCCGTACCTCTTAGGACGCCCGTGTCAGACCCCGGCCGTTACTTGGCCGGGGTCTTTTTTTTACCGCAGATTACGCAGATTTTTTATGATTACGCAGATTTTTTAAGAGATTTTTAGGTGATCCCCATGTGGGTTATTAATATATACTATATATAATCTGCGTAATCACTGTATTAATCTGCGTAATCTGCGGTTTAAGAAATAGCTTCCCTCCGGTGAGCCCGGCGTAATCACCACCCAGGTCGGCGGGCGGGTCAAGATTCACCTGATCAACCAGGGCACGAGGGAGCACACCCTGACCATTCCCCGGTGGTCGGTCTTTACCCGCAACCTGGCCCCGGGCGAGGAGAACTACGTGGAGTTCACGGCCAACGAGAAGGGAACCTGGCCGTTCTTCTCCGATGCGTCGGGCGAGCCGGAGCCGGGGCTGGGGGGCGAACTGCGGGTGGAATAGACTTCCTGGGTTGGGACAGAGTCGATGCGGAGAGATTACCAGGCGAGAAGAGGGTTATGGGGGGTACATATGAAGCGCATTCTGTCACTGGTTACGCTTCTCGGGCTCCTGCTGCTCCCGGCTACCGCGTTCGCCGAGCACAAGACCATCTACAATGCCACCTATCCCCGGTCGATTCGGGTGGCGATTCGGGAGTCCCGCCCCAGCGGCGAGCCAAGCCCGCGCGGTCGCATCCTCTATGTGAAGGTGGTCGGCTTCGACGACTACGTGATCAACTCGCTGCCCAACGAGTGGGTGCCGTCGTGGGACGATGAGTCCCTGAAGGCAGGGGCCCTGGCGGTCAAGATGTTCGCCTGGTACAAGGTGCTGCATCCGATGAAGCTCGATGGCTGGGAGTTCGACCTGGACAACACCACCAACTTCCAGACCTACCGGGAGGGCAACCGGTTCGGCAAGACCGACGGCGCCCACTTCAACACCAGGAATCAGGCCTACGCCCTGCCCGATGGGACCATCGTGGAGCTGAACTACCGGGCCGGCTACCAGGACAACCCCAACTGGCAGTACCGGAACGCCCAGATGATGGCCCAGTGGGGCAGCCAGTACTGGGCGCGGCAGGGCAAGTCGATGCTGGAGATCCTTCAGTGGTACTACCAGGGGCGGGCGCTTCACCGGATTCCCGGACTGTAAGGGAGGGGCTGTGAGATGAAGAAGCTCAAGTGGATCGCGGCCGCCCTGGCGGTAGCGGTCGCAGGCGGGGCGGTGGCGGTTACCGCCTCGGCGCAGCAGGGCGGCGAGGCGCGACAGGTGGGGCCGCTCAAGCGGATGTACTGGCGGGCGCTGGGCATTAAGGACGCCCCGCTCGAGATCCGGGTGGTCGACGCCACTACCATGAAGCCGATTCCCGGGGCCGGCTGTGTGGTCGGCGAGACCGGGCAGCGGGTGGAGACCAACGAAAAGGGGCTCGCCCCAACCATTCAGGCGCCGATCTTCCGCCATCCGCGGCTGGAGGAGATGCTGGCGGAACTGCACGGGCAGCTGACGGTGCTCTGCTACAAGAACGGCTACCGTGACGCCATCTACATGGGGGTTCGGATGCACGAGGGGGTCACCACCGAGACCGAGGTCTGGATGTACCCCTTCGGCCCCCAGGACCGGCGAATCGAACCGACGCTCTACCAGGTGCCGGTGCACCGGATTTGGCAGATCCAGCTGGCCGACAAGTACAGGCTGAGGGAGGAGGGCGAGGGCCCGGAACGCCCCGCCCTGCTCCGCCCCGATACCGGGCCGGCGCCCCAGGAGGAGATCGGCGGAGGCCTTCAGACCCCGACGCGCCAGGCGCCGCCCCCGCCCGTGGTCCCGCCCGCAGCCGACTAGGCGCAGCGAATGACCCGCACCCCAGATTGGGTGCGGGCTTTCTGGTGACAACCTGCCACCGCGTAAGGGGTTGCCAGAGCGGGGGCGAGTGCGCCAGGATATGAGCGAGCGGGATGACCCGACACCAGTCACCCAGTCAGCCTCCACCGGTGCGTCGGGAGCCGTGGCGGGATTTTCCTGCCCTTGTGTCTCTGTGGTATGCTTGCATGGAGATTTCCAGCCGGTTTGCACCGGCGTGGGCCTATGGAGGATCCAGTCGTGGACGCGTATTGGGATGAGTTTCTGCTGATTTTCGGACTGATCTTGCTCAATGCCTTCTTTGCCGCAGGTGAGATTGCCGTGATCTCCAGCCGGCCCGTGCGGATCAAGCAGCTCGCAGAGGAGGGCAACCGCAGCGCCGAGGCTCTGCTGCGGCTGACCGCCGACCACAGCCGCTTCCTGGCCACGATCCAGGTGGGAATCACCCTGGCCGGCTTTCTGGCCAGCGCCTCGGCGGCGGTCGGAATCTCCGAGGACGTGGGTATCGTGCTGTCCGGGCTCGGCCTGCCCGCCGGGGTGGCCCGCCCCCTGGCCCTGTTCACGGTGACGATCCTCATCTCCTACGTCACCCTGGTGCTCGGTGAGTTGGCGCCGAAGCGGCTGGCGCTCCAGGCCCCGGAGCAGATCGCCCTCACTGTCGCCCGGCCCGTGGAGATCGTCTCCAAGGCGACCGGCCCCTTCACGGCACTGCTTACCCATTCCACCAACCTGGTGGTCCGCCTGATGGGCGGCAAAGTGGAGCAGACGGAGGCCTCCCTCTCCGAGGAGGAGATACGCTTTTACGTGGAGGAGCACCAGGAGCTTCATCGGGAGGAGAAGAACCTGATCGCCGGCGTCTTCGATTTTGGTGATCGGCATGTCCGGCAGCTCATGGTCCCCCGCCCGGAGATGGAGTGCCTGCACCAGGAGATCACCGTAGGGGAGGCGCTTTCACTGGTCCGCCAGCACGGCTTCTGGCGGTACCCGGTCTATCGGGAGGACTACGATGACATCGTGGGCATTGTCACCGTGAAGGATCTGGTGAGGCACCTGGGCGAGAAGGTAGCGCTGGATGCGAAGATCAGCGCGATCATGCGCCCCGCCCGGTTCGTGCCTGAGGCGAAGCGGGCACTGGAGTTGCTGAAGGAGATGCAGGTGGCCGACGAGCATATGGCCATTGTGGTTGATGAGTACGGCGGCGTGGCCGGTCTTGTCACCATGGAGGACCTGCTGCAGGAGATTGTGGGCGACGTGGCGGAGGAGCCGCTGCCCGCCGGCCAAGAGCGCTCGGAAGAACGGCTGATCGACGCCGCCGAGACGGTGGAGGATGTGGCCGAACTCCTGGACATCACCATTCCGCTTAGCCCGCACTATGAGACCCTTGCTGGCTTCATTCTGCACATATTGGGCGAGATCCCAGAGGTGGGGGCCAGGGTCGAGGTAGAGGGCTGGGTGCTGGTGGTAGAGCGGATGGAGGGGCGCCGGATCGACCAGGTCCGTGCCATTCCCCAGGCTGCAGAGAGAGTGGAGCAATAGATGAGGCCCGCACCCTGCCGGGGGTGCGGGCCTTGCGCGCAGGTATGGATTACCGCCCCAATGTGGTGGTGCCCAGGCCAAGGGCGCCAAGGTTGCCCAGGCCAAGGGCGCCAAGGTTGCCCAGGCCGAGGGTGCTCAGCCCGCCCTGCCCGCCGAGGGCCCCAAGGTTGCCCAGGCCGAGGGTGCTCAGCCCGCCCAGCCCACCGAGGGCCCCAAGGTTGCCCAGGCCACCCAGGCCGCCCAGGCCGCCCAGGCCGCCCAGGCCGCCGAGTCCCTTGCCGAAGGGGCTCTTGCCGAAGCCCTTGCCGAAGGGGGCCTGGCCGAAAAGACTGAGGAGCAGCAGCAGGAGCAGCAGGTTGGGCTGCGGCTGGGGGACCGTGGGGGTGAAGCGCTGCACAAAGCGCACGTCGAGCACCAAGCGGCCGCCGCGAATACGGAAGACGCCGCAGAGGGTGACGATCTGGTTGTCAACGCTGGAGAGCGGGATATTGATCTGCTGGGTCTGGATCACGGGAATCGGATTTCCGCCGGTCAGGGGCTGGATCTGGCCGATCACGTCGCCGCCGACCGGGGGGACAATCTGGGTCTGGGCCTGCCCCTGAATGAAGAACAGGAGATTGAAGCGACCGGTGACACACTGCAGCCCGGCGGCCGTGGTTGGGCGCAGCGTGGTGGTAACAGCCTGTTGCACCTCAGTTACACCTCGTTATGTTCAGGATTCTCTCCCAACCTATGCACAGATCTCACCAAATGCCGCGCAAGAAACTGGCCGAAGACGCGAAAAGGGTGATGAGAGAGGACATTGCGTACATAGAGACGAATATAGCCACGCAATTAGCGTCACCTATGTTTACTCAACCGAACGTTTGGTAAAGAGGAGGGGTGAGGGATGCAGTTCAGCCTGACGCCGGAGCAGGAGATGCTCCGCGATACGGTGCGGGAGCTGACGCGGGAGAAGGTCTGGCCCAGGGCCGCCGAGATCGACCGAACGGCAGAGTTCCCCTGGGACATCGCCCACCAGTTCCGGGACCTGGGGCTCATGGGCCTGGCGGTTCCGGAGGAGTACGGCGGCTCCGGCATGGGCGTGCTGGCCTGTTGCCTGGCGATCGAGGAGGTAGCGAAGGCCTGCGCCTCCAGCGCCCTGATCCTGGCCGACCAGGAGCTCGGGCTGCTGCCGCTCCTGGTGGGGGCCAGCGAGGAGCAGAAGAAGGCCTGGCTCCCCCGCTTCGCCAGCGGGCGGGAACTGGTCGCCTTTGCCCTCACAGAGCCGTCTGCCGGGTCAGATGCCGCGGCGCTGAAGACCACCGCCGTCCTAGACGGCAACGACTACATCCTCAACGGCCGGAAGGTCTTTATCACCCACGGGTCGGTCGCCTCTGGCTTCACCCTCTTCGCCACCGTCGATCCATCGGCCGGGGCGAAGGGGATCGCCTGCTTCTTTATCGAAGCAGGGACTCCGGGCCTGATCATCGGGCGGCATGAAGAGAAGATGGGGATTCGCGGGTCGCCCACCGTGGAGCTGATCCTCGAGGACTGCCGGGTCCCGGCGGCCAACCTGATCGGCAGGGAGGGCGACGGCTTCAAGATCGCCCTGATCACCCTCGACCAGAGCCGCCCGGCGGTGGGCGCTCAGGCGCTGGGCATCGCGGCCGGGGCGCTGGAGTACGCCGCGGAGTACGCCAAGCAGCGGCAGCAGTTCGGCAAGCCGATCGCCGAGTTCCAGGGGCTCCAGTTTATGTTCGCCGACATGGCCACCAAGGTCGAGGCGAGCCGGCTCCTGGTCTACAAGGCGGCGGCCCTGATCGACGGGCAGGGAAAGGTGCGGGGGCGGCTGCCCACCGAGATCAACAAGATTTCGGCCATGGCCAAGATGATGGCCTCCGACACCGCCATGTCGGTCACCACCGACGCCGTGCAGATCCTCGGCGGGTACGGTTATACGCAGGACTACCCGGTGGAGCGCATGATGCGCGACGCCAAGATCACCCAGATCTACGAGGGCACCAATCAGATCCAGCGGCTTGTGATCGCACGGGCGCTGCTGGGATAGGAGGATCGGCATGGGACCGACACGCGAGGTCTACTGGAATATTGGAGACGCCTATATCATCATGTACCTGATGCTGCTGCCGACCATCGCGATCTTCGGCTACGGGATGTGGAGGCGCATCCGCCTCTGGTTCATCGGCAAGCCCGAGAAGCGGCTGGATCGGATCGGCGACCGGATCAAGATGCTGGTCAAGCACGCCGTGCTCCAGAGCCGCCTGAAGCAGAACAAGGTGGCCGGCCTCTTCCACCTCTCGCTCTCCTGGGGCTTCGTGGTCCTCTTCATCGGCACCCTGGTGGTCATGGTCCACGAGGATCTCAAGATCCGGATCATGCAGGGCCAGTTCTACCTCTGGTTCCAGTCGCTGGCCCTCGACATCTTCGGCTTCCTCGCCCTGGTCGGCATACTTATCGGCTGGATTCGCCGGTCGATCGTCAAGCCCCGGGCGCTGACCCACGGAAAGAACCATGGTTCGATTCTCGATGACTGGGTGCTCCTGGCCGATATCACCCTGATTCTCTGGACCGGCTTCCTGGTCGAGGGCATCCGCATTGTGGCCACCCAGGACCCCTACGGCGCCTGGTCGCCCATCGGGCTGCTCCACGGACAGTTCCTGGCGCTCTTCCTCTCGGTTCCGCAGATGCTGGTGCTCCACAAGGTCCTCTGGTGGGTCCACCTCGTTCTGGCCTTTTCCTTTATTGCCTACCTGCCCTTCACCAAGATGATGCACATGTTCACCAGCCCGACGAACATCTTCCTGAGCGACCTGCGGCCGAAGGGGATTCTCACCAACGTCGACCTGGAGGCGGAGGCGCCGGTGCTGGGCGCCGCCTCGCTCTGGGACTTCTCCTGGAAGGACCTCGCCGACCTCGACGCCTGTACCGAGTGCGGCCGCTGCCAGGAGAACTGCCCCGCCTACCTGACCGGCAAGCCGCTCAACCCCAAGGCGCTGATTCTCGATCTGCAGCGCCACCTGCACGAGAAGGGCCCCCTGCTGGCGCTGGCCGCCATGAAGGGCGAGCGCCCCACCGAGCAGCCCTTCGAGTCTGAGCTGGTCGGCCCGGTGGTCGACCCGGAGGCGCTCTGGGCCTGCACCACCTGCCGGGCCTGCATGGACGTCTGCCCGGTCTATATTGAGCATGTGCCCAAGATCATGGAGATGCGCCGCCACCAGGTGATGCTCCAGGGCGAGTTCCCGTCGGAGCTGAACCAGACCTTCAAGAACCTGGAGCGGCAGGGCAACCCGTGGGGCATGGGCGCCCACACCCGCACCCAGTGGGCCGAGGACCTGAACGTGCCGCTGGCCGCCGACAACCCCGACGCCGAGTACCTCTTCTGGCCGGGCTGCTCCGGCGCCTTCGACCAGCGGGGCCAGAAGATTGTCCGCTCGATCGTGCAGCTGCTCCAGCAGGCCGGTGTCTCCTTTGCCATTCTGGGCAAGGAGGAGAAGTGCACGGGCGATGCCGCCCGCAGGGCCGGCAACGAGATGCTCTTCCAGCAGCTTGCCATGGAGAACATCGAGACGATGAAGGCCTATGGGGTGAAGAAGATCATCACCCACTGCCCGCACTGCGCCCACACCTTCGCCAAGGACTACCGGGAGATGGGCTTCGAGGTGGAGGTGATCCACCATACCCAGATCCTGAACCAGCTGGTGAAGGACGGGAAGATCAAGCCGGTCAACCCGATCAGCGAGTCTGTCGCCTACCACGACTCCTGCTACCTGGGCCGTTACGGTGGCGAGTTCCAGGCGCCGCGTGAGCTGCTCCAGGCGATCCCCGGCGTGGAGCTGAAGGAGATGGAGCGGCACGGCGAGACCGGCATGTGCTGCGGCGCAGGCGGCGCCCAGATGTGGATGGAGGAGCACCACGGCACCCGGGTCAACGTCGACCGGAGCCGCCAGGCGATCGCCACCGGCGCCACCACCGTCGCCACCAACTGCCCCTTCTGCATGACCATGATGTCCGACGGCATCGCCGCCGAGGACAACACCGAACAGCTGCGGGTGCTCGACCTGGCTGAGATGCTCCTGAAATCGGCATCCACGGAAGCGGAAACCCCAGTTGCAGGAGCGACCGAAAAGGAGTAACTTAAAGAAATGGGGCGCCGTGCGGGGCACGGCGCTCCGCTGTTATACCCACTGAGGAAGGTGAGACCGCGTTGCTGCCGATTCACCAGATCTCGCTGCCTACGCCCTGGCCCGCTGTGGGGCCTGTACACGTCTACCTGATCCGGCAGGACCCGGTCACCCTGATCGACACGGGGCTGCACACACCCGAGTCCCGGGAGGCGCTGCTGGCCGGGCTGAGCGCCCTGGGGCTCTCGGTGCGCGAAATCCGGCGGGTGCTGCTCACCCACGCCCACCTGGACCACTCCGGCCAGGCCGCCTGGATCGCAGCCGAGTCGGGGGCCGAGATCTACCTCCACCCCGATGAGGTGGGCAAGGCAGAGGCGCCCGACTGGTGGCAGGAGGGGCGGGACCAGGTGCTGGCGGAGGCGGGGGTTCCCGCCGAGACCCGGGAGCTGATGAACCGTTTCTGGAAGCTGGGCCGGCGGATGGCCCTGCCCCTGGAGCGGTGGACCCCGCTGGCTGACGGGCAGCGGTTCGCCTTTGCAAACGGGGCGCTCACAGCGCTTCACCTGCCGGGGCACGCCCTGGGCCACACCGGCTTTTACGACGAGTCCTCCCGGACCCTGATCGGCGGCGACCACCTGCTGGAGAAGGTGACGCCCAACCCGATCATGGAGCCGGTCCGGCCGGGGCACCCCGACGCCGTGCCTCATGCCCCCGCCCGGGCGTTGACGCTGGGCCAGTTCCTCGGCGCCCTGGAGCGGGTCTCCGGCCTGGAGGTGGAGCGGGTCCTGCCCGGTCACGGTCCGGTGATCAGCGACCACCGGGCTGTGGCATCGGCCTATGCCGCCAAGCATGAGAAGCGGCTGTCCACGATCTTGGAGCGAATCGGCGGCGGGCGGGCGCCCTGGGAGCTGACCCGCGAGGTCTACCCGCGGGTGCGGGAGTTCGACCTCTTCCTGGCCCTGTCGGAGGTGCTGGCCCACCTGGACCTGCTGGTAGTCCGTGGCGCTGCCCTCTTTGAGCAGGATGGAGGCGCAAGCCGGTACCTGCAGGTGGTCCGCACGTGATGAGCGCGCCCCAGCCGTCTGAGGTGCTCCGGGTGGCCGCTGCCGCCGGGGCGCTGCTGCTCCGCTGCGGGGCCGACGTCGCCCGGGTAGAGGACACCGTCGCCCGCATTGCCCGGGCCTACGGCATCGGGGAGGCGGAGATCTACGCCACCCCCACCGGGCTCTTCATCAGCCTCGACCAGCAGATCACGGTGATCAAGCGGGTCGGGCAGCGGACCATCGCCCTGGACCGGGTGAGCGCCATTAACACCCTCTCCCGGGAGCTGGTGACCCGGCCGCTGGCCCCCGCGGAGGCGCTGGAACGCATCCGGGTCATTGAGGAAAAGGAGAGTCCGGCGCCCCGCTGGCTTGATGTGCCGGCCAGCGGCATGGCTGCCGCCGCCTGTACCATGCTGGTGGGCGGCACGCTCACCGACCTGGGGCCGGCCTTTCTGGCCAACCTGGTGGTGCAGGGCGGGCAGCGCTTCACCCGCTGGCTCCGCCTGCCCGACGCCCTGAGCGACCTGATCGCCGGGGCGACCTCTGTCGCCTGCGCCATGCTCCTGAAAGCCTGGTTGGGCGTCCGGGTCGGGCCGGTGGTGGCGGGGGGCATTATGGTGCTGGTGCCCGGCATCGCCTTCACGGCGGCGGTGCGCGACGCCATGGCCGGCGACCTCGTGAGCGCCGGGGCCCGGGGCCTGGAGGCGCTGCTGAAGGCCGCCGCCCTGGCCTCCGGCGTGGGCGCTGCCCTCTACCTCTTCGGAGGAGGGCAGCTGCTGTGATCACCTACCTCTTCGCATACATCACCTCGGCGGCCATAGCCGTCTCCTTCCGGGCACCGGGCGGGGCGGTGCCCTGGGCCGGCCTGAGCGGCATGCTGGGCTGGGCCGGGTACGACCTTTCCCTGCGGGCAGGGGCCCCGGAACCGATGGCGGTCTTCCTCGGCGCCCTGCTGCTGGGCACCGTGGGCGAGTTGCTGGCCCGTCGCCTCCGCGAGCCGACGATCCTCTTCATTATTCCCGGCCTCTTTCCACTGGTGCCCGGCCTGATCGCCTACAATGGCATGCTGCTCCTGGCGCGGGAAGAGATGCTCGGCGCTGGCGTGCAGCTCACCCGAACGCTCTTCGTGGCGGGGGCGCTGGCATCTGGGCTGGCCGTGCCGCCCGCCCTCTTCAGACGCAGGTAGGGGGCGCATCCCACCGCCAGCGAATAAGCGCCTGGGTGGTGGCTATAAATGGAAAAAGGGCGTCCGAATGAGGGCACCCTGGGAGTTCGCAGTTGCTTTTCGTTCGCCTTCTTTCGACGTGCAAGAGCCGCACCCTAACCCGGTGCGGCTCATCGCTGTCTACTCCTTTGGTTCCTCCGTCGCAGCGGCCTGTGAGCCAGGGTTGGCCTCGTCGCTCTCCCGGGCGATGGTCTCCGTGCTGAGGTTGGACTTGATCGGGATGATCAGGGCAGGGACGCCGCCCGGACCGGCGCCCCAGGTGACGAGGTTTGGCGAATCAGCCGAATCAGTCGAATCAGGAAGATAAGGAAGGTATTTCCAACCAAAAGCTTGAAAGGAGGAGAAGAGGCTGACCGGGAGGGATCCGCCATGCCACATCGAGCCTTACCACGGTGGGCGATTCTGCCGGTACTGGCCCTGCTCCTGGGCGGCTGCGCCCCACCCCCCCGGGAGCCGCAGGCGATTCGTCTGGTCGAAGGGCTGACCGCATCCTACCGGGTGCGGGTGGAGGAGCGGCTCCTCTCCGAGGGCATGGTGGGCTTTATGCTCTTCACTGCCACCCTTCACCGAAACGAGGTGGTGGAGTTCGATCTGGATCTCACCATCCAACAGGTGGATCAGGACTCCGCCACCGTTCAATATCGGCTTCACCGGGTCGCCGTGCTTTCGCCCGAGGAGAAACGGCTGCCGGAGCGGGTGGTAACCGCCCGCATCAACCCCCGAACGGGCGATTTGAAAGGGCTGGAGTCCCCGGTCAGCGAGCACGAACTGGAGCCGGCCCGGTGGCTTCGGGGCCTTCTGCTAATCCCACCGGACGGCGGGCAGGTAGAGCCCGGAGTCCTCTGGACCCGCGCGGAGCGCTTCCGGCTCGCCGGCGCCGAATACGAGATCGGGTTCGACCTACCCTGGCGTATTCGGCACGACCAGACCGACAGGGTGGACCGCCAGTCGGTCGCCAGCCTTTTCGTGGAGCGGGAGCGACGGGTGAATGGGGCCGACCTGGTAGGCGAGCTGCGCCCGGACCTGACCGGTCGGCTGACCACCAGCGGTTTCGCCCGGGTTGACGCAGATACCGGGCTGGTCCGGGTGATGGAGCTTCAGGAGCAAGGCCGTTTCTCCTTTCCCCTCACCAACGGTGCGCCCATCCCCTGGATGCTCGTCCACCTGGAAGGGCGGCTCATCGTGACCAGAACTCACTTGTACCGCCCATAATCAAGGTTGGAAACCTTTCGCCTGTCGAAGACTGTCGACCCCCTCTGGCGAGTATGAATAAGGCGGTGTCGATTACCGCGCGACGCGCCTGGGGACAGTTCCAGATCCTTAATGATTGACTTTCTGGCCGAACACTGTTTGGGTATAGCAATAAGAAAAATCAAACTCTATCATTGCGTCACGGAGACTTTCGGACTAGGGTGATGACCGACCGCTGGCTCAGGTGCAGAACCGACTGGGGGGTTCACGACGCATGGAGATTCGAACGATCGGGGTCTGTGGCGCTGGCGCAATGGGCACTGGTATCGCCCATGTGGCGGCTCAGGCCGGGTACCGTGTGATCTTGCGGGACCTGGAGATGGAACGGGTACAGAAGGCGATCGCGACGATGGACAGCCTAATGCAACGGGCGGTTGCCAAGGGGAAGCTCACCGAAGAGCAGCGCACGGCCACACTGGGGCGTATTACCCCGGTCACTGAACTCGAGGCCTTTGCAGAAGCCGACTTCATGATCGAGGCAATCTTTGAGGATCTGGCGCTGAAGAAGGAGTTGTTCGCCTCTCTGGACCGGATCTGCCGGCCAGGGGTGGTACTGGCGACCAATACATCCTCCATGTCGATCACAGAGATTGCGGCGGCAACGCAGCGCCCCTCCCAGGTAGTGGGCATGCACTTCTTTAATCCCGCACAGGTGATGCGGTTGGTCGAGGTGATTCACGGCTACCAGTCCTCCGATGAGGCGATCCAGGTGGCCATGGGCGTTGCCCGGCAGATGGGGAAGACCGCCATCGAGGTGCGAAAGGACAGCCCGGGCTTCATCGTCAACCGGATTCTGCTGCCGATGATGGCTGAGGCTGTCAGGGTGGTAGAGGAGGGGATCGCCACCCCCGAGGAGGTGGATCAGGCGATTACGCTGGGGCTGAACCACCCCATGGGGCCGTTTACCCTGATGGACTTTACCGGCGTCGACGTCTGCCACAACGTGCTGGAGTACTTCCACCGAGAGTTTGCCCAGCCGCAGTACGCTCCTCCGCAGTTGGTCAAGCAGATGGTTCGTGCAGGGCGCCTGGGCCGCAAGGCCGGCAAGGGCTTTCTGGGCGACTATCCGCAGGGTTGATCGCAGGATTTGTACGGATGGAGAAGGCAAAAGATATGGCAAAAACTATGCCTCGCTACGGACAACAGCACACGGCGGATTCAGTCCTGTCGTCCGGGTCTGTATATGTAGGAAGCGAATCGGTCCACTATGCTGCCTCGGGCGTGGCCGAGGCGGGCTCGGCCATCCTGTTTCTTCACGAGGCCGGCGGGAATGGCGCCACCTGGAACGGTCAACTGGTAGGTCTGGCTCCGAAGGCCCGCTGCCTTGTGCCCGATCTGCCCGGCCATGGGCAGTCGGCAGGGCCTGGCTTCCAGACCATTGCGGACTACCGGGCCGCCATGATCGGATTTCTCGATGCGCTGGCCATTCAGTGGCCGGTAGTCATCGCAGGGGTCTGCCTGGGAGCGGCCATTGCGATTGATCTGGCGCTGCACGCCCCAGAGCGGGTAGCGGGACTCATTTTGGCCGGCCTCCCGGCGCGCGGCCGGGTCACCCCTGAGGTGTACGAGCAGACAGCGGTAGGAGAGGCGCCGGACTCGTTTATTGAGAGCCTGTTTAGCGACGCTGTCTCCCCCCGGCTCAAGAGCGAGCAGTTAAAACGCTGGCGTGTCGCCGTCCCCACGGTGCGCCACGGTGACCTGATGGCGCTGTCCAGCTACCGGGTGCGAGATGCACTCAGCCAGGTCCGTCACCGGGTGATGATGGTGGCGGGGGAGCAGGACACAGTGGTCTCCCCCGAGGTAGTGGCTTACATGGCCACCACTGCACCCCGCGGTGACGCCGTGATGATCCCTTCGGCGGGCGCCCTCTCCATGCTCGAGCAGCCGGAGCGGTACAACCGCCTGGTGAGCGCATTCCTGGACGAGGTTCACCCCGATGTCCCAGCCGTTCCCGCCTTCGCCTACGGTGGCGGGTACCGGCGCTACCAGTCCCGCTGGTGACGGTCGGGGAACGGGAGGATTCTTCCCGGCCTGGGTGGAATGGATAGGTCGGAGGTGTATTCCGTGTCAAAGAACGTGACCTTTTATACCTATCCGACCTGAAGTTCCTGTGTAAAGGCCAAGCAGTTGCTGGGCAAGACCGCCGCCGAGGTGAACGAGCGGCTTTACTTCAAGCAGAAGCCAACCGTGGAGGAGGTCAGGTCGCTGGCTTCCATGCTCCCCGGTGGAGCCAAGGAGTTGCTCTCCACCCGGAGCCGCCGTTATAAGGAGTTGGCCCTGGGCGAGCGGGAGTTGACCGGTGAGGAGTTGATCAACCTCCTTGCAGAGGAGCCGGGGCTCTGGCGGCGTCCCGTGGTCATCCGGGGTGACCAGGTGGTCATCGGTTACGACGCCAAAAGGCTGGAAGAGCTCCTGTCCTGACTAAAACCCGCATGAACATAAGGCGGACCAACAGGCCCGCCTTCGTTTTTTGTGCGGTCAAATGCTCCCTACAACTGCTGCTGTCCTGAGGCCGGTTGCACCGGCCCCAACCTGCTGGTCGCGCAGATGTACTACCCCGGGGTGGACTTCCGTCGCAGGCGCGCAACGGGGTAATGTCGATGATTTGTGAAGAGGTAGCCCTCTTTCGCTTGTCGAAAAGCAAAGCAGTGGGCAGGCGCCCCCAACGCAGCCGACGTCTATGCCTCGGCAAAGGGAGGATCCGGTTGATGCGTTGTCTCACAGAACTGTACACCCCCACAGGTCTCCTGCAGGATGGCGATAGCGATGGGCTTCCTGACGGTTTTGGCTGCCGCTTTGTCGTAGGCCTGACACCCGGGGCGATCGATGTCGCTGCCCGGCTCGGTCTCGAATCGGCTGCCTTTTCACCTGGCTTCGCCGGGGTTGGGGGAGTCGGCGGGGAGCACGAGGGCCGGGTCGTTCCCTTCCGGGCGCCCGGCACCGTTACGGTGCTCTTCGGGCCAGATAACCCCGCCTGCCCCGCTCTGCGTGTGGAGCCGGGCTGCGGGATCGTCGCCCTGACTGAAGCCGGGCTTGTCATCTCAGGCTCTGACCTGGAGGCCGGGTGGATGGCCGCCCGCTGGCTGGCCGAAACCTTCCCCTACGCCGCTCCCGGTGGGCCGCTGCTCTCCGAACTGGGGGGCGGACTGCCCATTCGGGCGATCCACCTGCACGAGGGGGCGGTGCTCGCCATGGAGTACGGCGACGAGCCCAGGTCGCCTGCCACCGATAAGCCGACGTTGACCGGCCACCCAGCCGAGCCACCCTTCGCGGCCGAGGTTCCTGGAGACCTGCCGCCTCCCGGCCCTGACCGGCTCTTCACGGTCGAGGGCCTCCTGGGCTCCAGCGATTCTGCCCGCCATGACCGGGTGGCCTGGCAGGTGGCGATCCCGCCGTCGATCACGATGGAAGAGATTGCAGCGCTCTGCGAGC
>JBMONB010000085.1:0-10124 GCA_049325315.1 Bacillota bacterium
CCCCGCCGCAGCAGCTCCTCCAGCCGGGGCAGCTCCTCTTCCCGGGTGGCCACCACCACCTTGCCGCACCGCTCGTAGGGGATTCCCCGCCGGTCGCAGTACTCGGTCAGCAACCGGACGCCTCCGACGCAAAGCTGAGCCTTCAGGGAACCGGGCTTGTAGTAGAGGCCGGCGTGGATCACACCGCTATTGTGCCCGGTCTGGTGGGCGGCTATCTCGGACTCCTTCTCCAGGACCACAAGCCGGAGACCGGGCCGGCGCTCCAAGAGCGCCAGCCCGGTGGCCAGTCCAACAATTCCGCCGCCCACGATGGCGACGTCGAACCTAGTCTTGTTCATGCAGCAATTCGCTCCCTTGGCCGGCCCATCCACTGCCAGAGGGTGACGCCCCCCGCCAGCACCAGGCCGATGCCATCGGTTGTCAGGTTCGGATGGATCAGCAGGAGGCCGCCGATGATCACCACCACCCGCTCCGCCATGGACATCGTCCGCCACATCCACCCCTGAAGCCCCGCCGAGATGGCAGCGATGCCGATCACCGCGGCGAACATGGGGATCAGGCTGGCCGGGGTGAACGGGGTCACCCCCAGCAGCAGCGCCGGGTTGGTGGCGAAGAAGAACGGAACGATGAAGCCGGCCAGGCTGAGCTTCCAGGCGATCCATGTCGTTCGCTGTGGATCGGCCCGGGCGATGCCTGCCGCTGTGTACGGCGCCAGAGCGGTGGGCGGGGTCACGTCGGACATCGCCCCGTAGTAGAAGACGAAGAGGTGGGCCGCCAGGGGAGCGATCCCCAGCTTCACCAGGGCCGGGGCCGCCACAGTCGCCACGATGATGTAGGTCGCCGTGGTGGGCACGCCCGTGCCGACGATGATCGAGGTGATCATGGTCAGGAAGAGGCCCAGGTAGAGGGAGTCACCCGCCAGCTTCACAATCGAGTTGCCCAGGTTCAGCCCCAGGCTCGTCAACGAGGCGGTGCCGATCACGAAGCCGACCACGGCGGTGGCCGTCGCCACGCCTACCGCCCCGCGGGCGCCATCTTCCAGGGCCTTCAGCAGCCCCCGGAAGGAGAGGCGGGTCTCCGCCCGCAGCATGGAGCAGCAGACCGTGGCGATAATCGCCGAGACGCCCGCCAGCATCGGGGTGTAGTTGGCCAGGAGCATGTACATCATGATGATCACGGGAATCAGCATGTGCCCCCGCGCCTTCAGCACCAGCCAGAGGTTGGGCAGCTGCTCCTTCGCCAGCCCCTGGAGCCCCAGCTTGCGGGCCTCCAGGTGGACCATGAGGTAGAGCGAGACATAGTAGAGCACAGCCGGGACCAGGGCCGCCAGCACGATCTTGCCGTAGTCGATGCGCAGGAACTCGGCAATCAGGAAGGCGGCGGCTCCCATGACCGGGGGCATGATCTGCCCGCCCACCGAACCCGAACCCTCCACCGCTGCCGAAAACTCCGGCTTGTACCCCACCTTTTTCATGAGCGGAATGGTAAAGGCGCCGGTGGAGGCGGCGTTGGCCACGGCGGAGCCGTTCAGGGTGCCCATGAGGGACGATGCCACCAGCGCCACCTTCGCCGGACCGCCCGCCGCCCGGCCAGCCAGGGCCATGGCGCCGTCGTTGATCAGCCTGGTCAGCCCGGTGCCGGTCAAAAACGAGCCCATGAGAATGAAGAGGAACATGTAGGTGGCCGAGACGCCTAAGGTGATGCCGAAGACGCCTTCGGTGGTGAACCACATGTGCTCAATGATCCGCTCGATGGTATAGCCCCGGTGAGCCAGAATCCCCGGCATGTACTTGCCGAAGTAGGCGTAGCCCAGGAAGGCCACGGCCATGATCACCAGTTCCTTGCCCAGCACCCGGCGGGCGGCCTCGATCACAAGAAGAATACCAATGCCGCCCACCCAGTACTCCATCTGCACCAGGTAGCCGTTCCGGAGGATCAGGTCATCCCACCGGAGCACGATGTAGCCGGCGGTACCCAGCGAGCCGGCCACCAGCAGCCAGTCGTACCAGGCCACCTTCCGGCTGCTTCCCTTGCGGACCGGGTAGAGCAGAAAGGCGAGCACGAGCACGAAGGTGAGATGAACCGCCCGCTGCTTGATCGACTCCAGCGGAAACCAGGAGGTATAGAGCTGAAAGAGCGAGAGCCCGATGGCGATCACACTGATCACGGTGGCGACCGGACCGATCAGCTTGCGGAAGTTGGACTCGGTGTCCATCTCCCGCACCAGTTCCGCTACCTGCTCCTGGCTCAGTTCCCGGTTGGGGTCGGTCGTCTGCCCTGCCACTTACTTCAGCACGCCCTTCTCTTTGAAGAACTTCGCCGCGCCCGGGTGCAGCTCCACCACCCCGGTGATGCCCTTGAGCCCATCCACCAGCTTCATGTCGGCGGCCGCCTTGTGCGCCTGAACCAGCTGGGCATGGTTGTCATAGAGCGCCTTGGTCAGGTTGTAGATCACATCCTCCGGCATGTCCTCCCGGGTGACCAGAATGTTGGCGACCGCCACGGTGACCACATCCTGCTCCTGCCCCTTGTAGGTGCCCTTCGGAATGACGTGCTTGAAGTACCAGGGGTACTTCTTGCCCAGCGCCTCGATCTCGGCATCGCTCAGGCTGAGCAGCTCCACGTCGCCGCTGGTGAACATGTCGATCACCGCCGCGGTGGGAAGGCCGCCGGCGATCATGGCGCCGGCCGCCTGCCGGTTCTTGACCGCATCGGCCGCCTGGCCATAATCCAGATAATCAACGGTGATGTCCTTGCGCTCCCGATAGTCGATGTTGGCGAGCGACAGGATCTCGCGGCTGTTCAACTCGGTGGCGCTGCCGTTGGCGCCGGGGACGAACTTCTTCCCCTTCAGATCAGCCACGGACTTCACGTTGGCGTCCTTGCGGACGACGATGTGCATCACGTTCGGATAGAGGTGGGTCACGCCCCGCAGGAAGGACTGCTTGCCCTGCTGAGCGAAGGAGCCGGTGCCGGTGACGGCGTAGAAGATGACGCCGTTCTGGGCGAAGGCGACCTCTGCCTCCTTGCGGCCCAGCAGCTTCACGTTCTCCACCGTGCCTGCCGTCGCCTGGGCGCTGGCCTTGACGCCGGGAACCTTATCGCTCCACATGACGGCAAAGGCGTTGCCCAGCGGGTAGTAAACGCCGGCGGTGGTAGCGGTGGCCACGTTGATGTCGACCGGCTGTGCCGGCTTGGCGGTCTCCGCCGGCTTGGCGGCCTCCTGCTGCTTCGGCGCCTCGGCCGGCTTCTGATCAGCGGGCTTGGAGGTTCCGCACCCAGCCAGAAGCGCCAGGAGCAGCACGGCGACGATTCCCCGGGACATCGACTTGAACGAACCCATTCAGTACCCCTCCCATAAGGTTTGTGAATAATGTTCATTCGTGCCCGGCATGTCATCGCCTGTTTTATCGCTTTCTTTGCATTAATCTCATAAAGTTCAACACTGGGTCTCGTCTAGACAGTAACGCAATTCCGGGCGCCCCACCGATCCGTAGATCGGTTCGGCCTTCACCTCGCCCACAGCGGTCAGGTGGCGCAGGTACCGGTTGGCGGTGGTCCGGCTGACGCCCGCCCTGGCGGCGATCTCGTCGCTGGTCATGGAGCGGCGCTCTGCCCGCAGCACCCGGAGGATGCGGCCCAGGGTGGCCGGGTCAATCCCCTTCTGGTAGGTCGAACTCGGCTCCTCCCGCCGGGCGGAACGGCCCAGAATCCGGTCGATGGCCTCCTGTCCCAGCGCCTCCAACCCCAACAGCTCCTCCCGGTGGGCGCGGTACTCCTCCAGCGACTCGGTCAGCCGCTCCACCCGGAAGGGCTTCAAGAGATAGTCCACCGCCCCGGCCCGCAGCACCTCGCGGACCGTCTCGGCCTCGCGGGCGGCCGAGATCACGATCACGTCGGTGGTCAGCCCCTGCCCGCGAATCTGGCGGAGCACCTCAAGCCCGGACATGTCCGGCAGGTAAAGGTCGAGCACCACCAGGGCCGGCTCGTCGGCCCGGACCCGTGCGATCGCCTCCGCTCCGGTGTGGACGCTGGCCAGGACCACAAAGCCGGGCACCCGCTCCACCACCCGCGCATGAACCCGGGCGACCGTCACATCATCCTCCACGACCAGAACCGGGATCATGCTGCACCCCTCCTCGGGAAATTCACTGTAAAGCGGCTGGGCTGGTCGGTCACCTGAAGCTTACCCCCGGCCTGGCCCACCAGCAGGTGGACCAGGGCCAGCCCCAGCCCGCGCCCGGTGCCCCGGGTGGAGAAGCCCTGCTCGAAGATCCGCTCCCGCAGATGTGGCGGGACGCCCGGCCCCCCATCGGTGACGGTGATCCGGACCGACGCCCCGGTGTCGTCCAGGTGAAGCCGGACCCAGCGCTGCGCCTCCGGCAGCGACTGCACCGCCTCCATGGCGTTGTCCGCCAGGTTGCCCAGCACCGTCACCAGCAGGTCCGGGCCCAGTTCGTCGGGGGCCCGGATGAAGCTCGACTCCGGGTCCAGCTCCAGCCGCACGTGCAGCTCCGCCGCCCGGTTGTACTTGCCCAGAATGATCGCCCCCACCAGCGGGTCGGGCACCGCCCGGGCGATCAGGTCCAGCAGCTCCTGGTGCTGGGTCTGAGCCCGCAGAATGTACTCCAGCGCCTCATCGACGGCGCCAAGCTGCACCAGCCCGCCCACGGCGTGCAGCCGGTTGTTGAACTCGTGGGCCTGCGCCCGCAGCGCCTCGCTGTAGCGGCGGACCGCTGTCAGCTCGCTGGTCAGCCGGTTCATCTCGGTCCGGTCCCGGAAGGAGGCGACCACCCCCACCACCCGCCCGCCCAGGCGGACGGGGAGCCGGTCTGTCACCACCAGCCGGTCGCCGAGGATCATCTCGTGGGCAAAGTGCGCCTCACCGGACCGGAGCACCTCGGGCATGCGGGACTGCGGCACCACCTCGCGGATGGGCCGCCCCACCGGGGCCTCTGTCAGCCCCAGGATCCGCAGCGCCTCCTGGTTGGCCACCGTGATCCGCTCCTGGTCGTCAATGGCGATGATCCCCTCGCGGATCGACTGGAGCACCGCCGTCCGCTCCTGGAGCAGGGCGGCCAGCTGCGGCGGCTCCAGGCCGAACATCTGCCGCTTCAGGTGGCGGGCCAGCAGCAGGGCGCCAATTCCGCCGATCGCCAGCCCCGCGGCGGCGGCCCCCGCCACGCCCCAGCCGAAGCGCCACGCCAGCACCGAGACCTCCTGGAGGCGAAAGCCCACCGAGACCAGCCCGATCAGCTCGCCATCCTTCCCGTGAACCGGGGCCAGCCCTGCCAGGGCCGGGACCTCGCCCTCCCGCAACCGGGTGTAGAAGTGCTGCCCCTCCATGAGCGTGGGGCCGTAGTCCAGCGAGGCGGTCGCCTTGCCCAGGTGCTCCGGCACCGGGTGAGAGAAGAGCCGGCCCCCGCGGTCCATCACCACCACGAACTCCGCCCCGGTCGACCGGCGCACCTGGTCGGCCAGGGGTTCGATAATTCGGATCGGGTCGGCATCATAGAAGGCCGCCTGCACGATCGGGTTGACCGCAAAGGTGCGGGCGATATCCAGCGCCCGGGCCCCCATCTGCCGCTCCAGGCTGTCGGCGGCCAGGAGGAGCACCGGCAGGCTGACCACCACCAGCACCGCCAGCACCAGCACCACCGCCAGCCCGGTGATCTTGGTCTGCACGCCGATTCCGGCCGGCCGCCTCACGGCAGGACACCCACTTTCTTAAAGTAGCGCGCCGCCCCGGGGTGCAGCGGCAGCACCCCGGTGATGCCCCGCAGGGCATGCTCGATCTTGATATCGGCCGCCGGATGCGCCCGCAGCAGCTCCCCCCGCCCCTCGTAGAGCGAGCGGACCAGCTGGTAGGCCAGCTCCTCCTCCATGTCGGCCCGGGCGATGAGAATATTGGCCACCGCCACGGTGCGGACATCCTCCCGCTGGCCGGGGTAGGTCCCCTGCGGGATGGCATAGGGGTAGTACCACGGGTAGCGCCGGACCACCGCCGGCGGCTCCAGGTTCAGCAGCCGGGCCGTGCCCGCCTCCAGCATCGACCTGACCGCCTCGGTGGGCAGCCCGCCCGCGATGAGGGCGGCGTCGACCTTTCCGCTGACAAGCGCCTCCGCCGCCTCGGCGTAGCCCATGTGCTGGACCTCCATGTCCGACAGGGTCAGGCCGTACAGCGCCAGCAGCTCCTCGGCGTTGATCAGCGTGGCGCTGCCAATGGCGCCCGGCACAAACCGCTTGCCCTTCAGCCCTGCGGGATCGGTGATCCCACTGTCGGTCCGGACCACCAGCTGCATCACGTTGGGGTAGAGGTGGGTCAGCCCCCGCAGCGTCTCCCGCAGGGAGGAGCCCGGCTCCGTGGCCTCCCCGTAGACCACGCCGCTCTGGGCGAAGGCCACCTCCGCCTCCCGCTTCAGCAGCAGCTGAATGTTCTCCGGCGAGCCGGCCGTGAGCAGCACCGCAGGCTTGGCGTCGGGAATCTGCCGGCCCCAGAGCGTCGCCATTGCCTCGCCCACGGGGTAGTAGACCCCGGCCCGGGTGGCCGTGGCAATGCGGAGCGTCCCCTCCGGCGGAGGGGGTACGCCTGGCGTTTCCTGTGAGCCGCATCCGCTCAGAAGCAGAAGTCCAACCAGCAGCCAGACCCAGGTGCGCATCTGATCCCTGCCCCTCGTCGTCACCTTCCACCCCTTTTTCGACTGGGGACGCCCTATTCCTTCAAGGCAGAAGATTACCCCTCCCCGGGCATTGGGGAGGGGCGGGTTGCCTACTCTTTTTCGTTGCTCTCCTCGGTCGCAGCGGATTCAGCTGCGGGGGAGGCGGTGGGGCTTGAGGCAGAGGAGGCTTTCCTGCTGCCGGTGCGGATGCCGGCCTTGACCGCAATGGAGAGCATGGCAGTCCGTCAGGGGCGGTCACCTTCGACCTCGAACGCCATGAGATGCTGCTTCGGGTCGCAGCATGCCCGCCCGAGGAAACCAGCGCACAGGCCCCGTCACGGTGGAGCTTGCCCCGCTCGTGCGACCTGGTTACATCCAACCACTCGGAACCGTTCGCTCCGGGACCCTGTACGTTTGACAGACCGATCTCTCCACTTCATTCAGGTATTGGGGTTGATGGGCAAAAGCGAAGCAGGCGCCCACTTGGGTGGCGCCTGCTGGAGTCGACTTATGGCTCGCTGCGAACAAATTCCATACCCTTCCGTTGGTTCTGGAAGCTCCCGGGTGAGTTGAGTGGTAGTTGCCACCGCGGCCAGGCAGTTGCTCTACGTTAAGAGGCCACCAGCTTCGCTCGGGCCAGACCCAGCGTTCGGCGTTTCCGGCGAGCGTTGCGAGTCCGTGTGGACGCCGTGGCTGGGCGCCGGCGCTTCCGTCTGGCGGTGTGGTAGGCATACTTGGCGCAGTGCCTCGACAACCTCGCGATCGAGCCGGTTTTGTTCTACCTCGGTCATCATGATCGACATCGCCTTCTCTACGGGCATGCCCGACCGGTACGGCCGGTCGCTGACCAGGGCGTCCCAGACATCGGCCACCGCCAGCACGCGAGCACTCGGTGGAATCTCGGAGCCTTTCAGCCCGTCCGGATACCCGCTGCCATCGAGTCGCTCATGATGATGAAGAATACCACTCAAGTGTGGGGTCAGGTCGGTTACTTGGCTGGCGATCTGGAACCCGATTACGGGGTGCCGCTTCACGTGGTGCCACTCTTCTGGACTCAAGGGGCCCTGTTTCAGCAGCGTCCCCTCGGGGATGCCGATCTTGCCCACGTCGTGCAGAAACCCCGTCAGCATCAATTCATCCGCCTGCTCCTTTGTCCAGCCCAGCACGCCGGCGATCTGGGCCGCAAGCACTCCAACCCGGTCGGAGTGACCCCGGGTGTAGGGGTCTCGCGCTTCAATAGCGGTCGACAGCGCCCGCACAGTATCCACGTGAAGCTGGGCAAGCCGTTGCTGTTGGGCCTGGATAGACTCCGCCATGGCGTTGAAACCGCCAGTGAGAGCCCCTGCCTCTCCCCACGCCGGCTCGACCACGCGAACATCCAGACGACCGGCGGCGAGGTCGCGCATGCTCTTTGAGACGCGCCTGACTGGAGCCAACACCACCTGCACAAACAGATGGATCGTGGTCGCCATGAATATAAGGGCAATCAACAATCCCCAACGAGTCAGATTGACGAATTGCTGCACCTCGGGTGTGACATCCATGGAGGTCAGCAGAATCCTCGCCATTACCACTATCTGCGCTAACGGTAGCGCGGCCATCAAGAATAAGGCCAGACGCAGGAGGAACGTGTAACGAGGGTAGTCTGGTCTGGCCTGGTCCGCGACAGACCGATGTTCCAGAGCCACCTCCGCGATCACATAGGATGCATTTGCCGCAGCGAAAAAGTAGGCGATAATGGCGTAAGGGGCCGCGCCTACTGGGAAATAGGGAAGCAATACTGCCAGGTCTGCGGTACCGATTGCGGGGTGAGGCCAGCTTCCGCCCGATATGAGGGCGGCGAATAGCGCCAAGGTGAAGACCGGCAGTCGCAACAAAATCACCCGTCGGACAACCCGGGTTGGCCAGTCATGGAGTACCGCCACCGCTCTACCCGCCGCACCACCCTGGCCCCGAATGAAGTAATCTCGAACGGGCGAGAGCTGCCGGATGGAAACGACGTAATCGATGCTCCCGGCCACCAAGCCGCCCAAGAGAATCACCAGGGCAAACCACAGCACATCAGCTGACTGAAGGTTGAAAAACAGCTTCAACAAACCCGTAGCATGGAAGACAACTGCAGTGGTAGTGAGGACATGGTCCCATATGAGCTGTCGGCAAAAGCGGCTGTACATGGACGGATTCCTTCCCGGGCCTGGCCCTACGCATCTAACCATCCCCTCGTGTCTCCTCCCAAGTGGCCTAACCAATTATCGGTTGACCACATTTATACCGCGGGATGGTTAAACCTTGGACGCAAAACGCAACAAAGGAGATACTGTTATTCCCTTTTCTACGAATCTGACAATGGAAGTTTACGGTATGATGTGAAAATTGCCGCGGGTGCTTGGGGTTGCAGTCGGGAGAATGCGGAGAAGGCGCCTGCTTCGGTGGCGCCTTCTGCAGTGGACGTGAACACAATTTATGGCTCGCTGCGAACAAATTCCGTACCCTTACGAACCCACGATTGCGAAGAGCCGACGACAGGCCCAAGCGAGTAGTAGGTTCGCGGGTCATAGCACACGCCTTGCTTCAGCGAGCCCTAACGTTCGGCGCTTCAGCGGCGCCGGGATAACCCTTTCGATTCTTGGGGCGAAGGACGACCAAGCTCTTACTCACACTGTCGTTGATGAACTGGCCTTATGTCTTTCCAAACACTGCACCGTGGGGAAGCACGGCGTGGACACCGCGAACCCCGTTGACGACCTGTGTGATGCGTAAATCCACCACAAGGTTGGCTAAGGCCAAGGCTTCTTTACGGTTGTAGTTGAAGAGTTCGGTCATGAGATCGAGCATGCCGTTCATCGCGATCACGACCGCTTCATCGAGGTCCTCATGCAAACCAAACGCAATCCAGCCAACAGGGGTGTGAGCCCGCGGCATTCGCAGCGGCATATCGTCCCTCAAGTCTATGGTGATGTCGACCACCTCCATCGGACACTCCAAAGCCGGACCAGCCACCTCTCCATCACCCTGTACTGCATGGCCGTCTCCGACGAAGAGCAGGGCCCCCTCTACAGGGATGGGGAGAAACAGCGTACTGCCTGCCACGAGTTCCTTGCAGTCAAGGTTCCCGCCCCAGGCACGAGGAGGGAACGTTGAATGGAACCCCGGCTCGTCAGGCGGCATACCGACATTACCCATGAAGGGGCGGAGTTTGACATGGTGGCCGAACTGATTGACACCAGTAAGACTCTGGCTGTCAAGTTCCCAAGCCATGTTCAGCTCGGGTGGGTCCGAGATGCCTAATCGTTCGTTGAGATGCCAAGGGCCGCCACCGCCAACGGACCATCCCCATGGGCCGGGACGGATTTCATCAAAGCGGAGAACCAAGGTCATTCCTGGAGCAGCACCCCGAACGGCCACGGGCCCACAAAGTGCATGCCCCCGGTCCTTGGGCATCTCACGGAACTCAAACTTCTGTAC
>JBMONB010000086.1:0-10112 GCA_049325315.1 Bacillota bacterium
GGGTAGCACCCCCAAAAAAGCTGCTGAACCCTTGTCTTAAGCTTCATACTCCCTTTATCTGTATACAAAACAGCCCCTGCGTCCGCTTTGCGGACAGCAGAGGGCTGTTTTGTCAGCAAGCTGAACGCCCCCTCCAATCGAGGGGGCGTTCATCGCTATCGCCAGGTTACCTCAAGAACGGTGTCAGGTGGCACCTTTGGGAATCTCACGATATGAAAGGCCCGGCTGATGCCGGCCCCATTCCGCCTACCGGGGAAGGTCATCTTCACGGCGACCTTCAGCCGGTCATCGCCCCGGGCGATCCGAGTCACCTCCACGGCGTGCCCTGTTGTCGACTTCTCCCCCAGGTAGATCGCCAGCACCGACTCGGTGCTGAAGTCGACCGGCGGGCGGGCCGGCTCGGGATTCACAGCGGCATGGCTGCGCCAGTGAGCCTCCCAGGCTTCCGGCTCCGTAAAGAGCAGAACTTCGTCCTCGCGAATGCCGGTCTGATCTCCCTGAGCCACCGTGACAAATGGGATTGAGTCGGAGTTTCTTGCGCAGGCCGTCAGCAGCATCGCCGCAAGCAGAAAGAGCGTGGCGCGAGCCAGGTATCGCATTCGTTCACCCCCACAGGCAAACTTGACACGCCGAGGAATTTTGCGACGCGTCTGGTGGACTCCTGCCGGTGGACAGGTTATTTTCCGTAAAGCCGTTCGTAGAGCCCGCCCGGCTTCGGCTCCAGGGAGGGAAGCCCGGCCTCGTAGGCCGACGCCACCCGTTCCAGCTCTTCCAGCAGGGGGGCCAGCCCCTCCATGGCCTGCGCAGCGGCCCTGTCCGCGCCGGGGACGTTCTGGCCGGCCAGTCCTCGCACACGCTCCATCTCCTCATCGATCGCTTGAACCTGCTGGGTCATGGCGTTCAGCGCTTCCCGATCCGCCGGCTGCATCTGGCCCTCGTCGAGGTAGAACTTCCGCTCCATGGCCCAGAGCGTGGTGTGAAGGCGGGCCTTGAGGATCTTCCACTGCAGGGACTCCTGCTCCGGGGTGGCGGGACGATAGATATACTCGCCATGCTGAACACCGCCCCCTGGAACCCCTGGTCCGCTGTACCGCAGGTCATTGAGCATCAACAGGTCATCGGTGAAGGCCACGGCTAGCGCCTGCGCCTGTTTGAAGAGGCCAATCTTCTCCTCCAGCCGCTCCTCTGTCGCCAGGTCGGTCATTACCCCGGGCAGGGTACGAAAGTCGGCCCGGCGCAGGGTGTAGGGGAAGAGGGAGGCGATCCGTTCGGCATGGTGCCGCTCTGCCCGCGTCAGGCGTTCCAACTGGGTTCGCTGATAGAGCGTGAACAGGGTGAGCCCCACAACGAGGACCCAGGCGCCCCACTTACGCAACGGTTCTTCCCTCTCTTCCTAATGGTTTCCTAATGGGTCTGTAAGCGAATTTGCACGGTTGGCGAAGCGAATCCGATCATGCTTGACTCCATTCCCCTGTCTTGGCTATGATTAGCCATGTAGCTAGCATGTATCAGGCAAGAGACCAACCCCGCAAGGGAATTGGTGAAGCGCCGGCCGTCTGAGGAGCGCTTCCCCGGGAGGAAGCCCGTGGTCGAAGTGTGCCTACAGACCTCGCGGGGCGAGGTTCTGTGGGCTTTTCTATTGCCTGGAAAAGTGCATACTAACAAAAAGGAGGGAATGCCATGGGCTTTGCGCTGGGAGCGATTGCGCTCCCATTCATTGGTGCTTTCCTTATGCCCCTGCTGTACGGGCCCCTGGGGCGCAAGCTCGGAATCGCTGCGCTTGCCTTCGCCGTTACGGCCCTGGGACTGGTGGTTCTTACGCCCGAGGTCTCCCAGTCGGTCTCCTGGGTGCCACAGCTGGGGATCGATCTGACGATCCAAGCCGATGGCTGGGGAAAGCTGCTGGCGATCTTGATTACCGGGATTGGCTCCCTGGTCTTCCTGTATAGCATTCTCTACCTCGGGCCCGAGGAGGACCTGGGCAAGTTCTACCTCTATATCCTCCTTTTTATGGGCGCCATGCTTGGCGTCGTCTTCTCCGGCAACCTGATGCTGCTCTATATCTTCTGGGAGCTTACCTCGATCAGTTCCTTCCTGCTGATCGGCTTCTGGTATACCAGGGAGAGCGGGCAGTACGGTGCCCTAAAGTCGATGATTCTCACGGTGGGCGGCGGTCTGACCATGCTCGCCGGCATCGTGATTCTCGGAAATATTGCCGGCTCTTACGAGTTCTCTACGCTGCTGGCGAAGCGGGCCGACCTTTTGGCCAATCCGATGGCCACCTGGGCGCTGGTGTTGATTCTGATCGGGGCCTTCAGCAAGTCGGCCCAGGTGCCCTTCCACATCTGGCTGCCTGATGCCATGTCTGCCCCCACCCCGGTCTCTGCCTACCTGCACTCCGCCACCATGGTCAAGGCGGGCCTCTTCCTGGTGGCCCGTATCTGGCCGCTCTTCCATGAGCACAGCCTGTGGCTGCCGGTGGTGGGCGTGGTGGGCATGCTCACCATGGCCCTGGGCGCCTTCCTGGCGCTCCAGAAGACCGATCTCAAGGCGATTCTCGCCATGTCGACGGTCTCACAGTTGGGCCTGATCATGTGGCTCTTCGGCCTCGGCACGGTGGAGGCGGCCTATGCCGGCGTCTTCCACCTGCTGAACCATTCGACATTCAAGGGCCTCCTCTTCATGGTGGTCGGCATTATCGACCATGAGACAGGCACCCGAGACATCTCCCGGCTCTCGGGCCTGCGCAAGGCGATGCCGGTCTCGGCTGTGCTTGCGGCAATCGGTGCCGCCTCCATGGCTGGGATACCGCTGCTGAACGGCTTCCTCTCCAAGGAGATGTTCCTCGATGCGGTCTACCACTCCCCCATGGGGCTGGTAGGCGGCATCGTTGCCACCGGCGCCTCGATTTTGACCACTACCTACTCGCTGATCCTGGCGCACAAGATCTGGTTCGGCAAGGAGACCCACGATACGCCGAAGCACCCCCATGAGGCGCCCTGGTTGATGCTGCTTCCCCCTGCGCTGCTGGCAGCGCTGGTGATTGCCATCGGCCTGGTCCCGAAGATTGTGGAGCACTCCATCGTGGTGCCCGCGGTCACCTCTGTCCTTCAGAGCTCTCCGAAGCTGCCGTATATCGTGATCTGGCATGGCTTCACCCCGGCGCTGCTCATGTCGGCCATCGCGATCGGCGGCGGCATCGCCGCCTACGTGGGCCTGGGGGCCGTGGTCGATACCTTCAAGCGCTGGGCGCCGGAGAAGGTGAACGCCAACAACCTGTACGACTACCTCTGGTGGAAGAACCAGGCGGTGGAGAAGGCTGCCAAGCGGCTCACCGAGGCGCAGATGACGGGTTTTCTTAGGGACTACCTGGTCTTCACCCTCAGCGTGACCGTGGTCGCCTTCTTCGGAACCATGGCCGCCAAGGGCGTGCGGATTCCACCGCTCCACCTTGCCCCCATCGACAGCTTTGAGATCATCCTCATGGTGATCATTATGGCGGGCGCCATCTTCACCACCTTCTCCAACACCCGCCTGGCGGCTATGGCGGCGATCTCGCTGGTGGGCATGCCGCTCTCGCTCTGGTTCGCCCTCATGCGGGCCCCCGACCTTGCCCTCACCCAGCTGGTGATCGAGGTGATCACCGCGGTCCTCTTCCTGCTAGTCTTTGCCCACCTGCCCCAACTGAAGGTCTACCCGCGCACCGCCCGGCTGCAGGATATCAACCTTATCGTAGCCCTGGGCGTGGGCGCCATGGCCACGGTGGTGACGCTGCTGGCCAACGGGGGCAGGCTCTTCCCGCCGGCGGTGGCCCAGTGGTACCTGGAGAACAGCTACAAGGGCGGCGGCGGCAACAACGTGGTCAACGTCACCCTCGTAGACTTCCGCGGCTTCGATACCATGGGCGAGATCACGGTGCTCACGGTGGCCGGTCTGGCGGTCTACATGCTGATCAAGGTGCGGCAGACGAAGGGAGGGAAGAGCTAGATGCGGGAACAGAAGATTCAGGAGTCACCGATTCTGACCACGGTGGTCCAGTCGTCGCTTTACGCGGTGAAGTTCCTGGCCATCTGGATCTTCCTGCGCGGCCACCAGGAGCCGGGCGGCGGGTTCGTGGCCGGCCTGTTGGTCTCGGCGGCCATCGCCCTGCAAGGGCTGGCCTTTGGCTACGACGCCGCCGACTCGATCTTTCCGGTCCCCTTCCACTACCTGCTGGGTGGCGGCCTCGCCGTCTCCTTCTCCACCGTGATTCTGCCGCCCCTCTTCGGCCAGGCGTTTATGCAGTCGGCCTACGGCTACATCTACCCGCCCCTGCTCGGCAAGCTGGAGTGGGCTACGGCGGCTGTCTTTGACCTTGGTGTCTTCCTGGTGGTCGTTGGGACCATGAAGGCCACCCTGCTCTTTATCGCATCTGAGAAGCGTCCGGGGCGGCCCGGTGAGTCCGAGCCCGCCACCCGGCGCCGTTAAGGAGGTGTCGTAGCGAATGGAACTGCTTTCCGCAATCGTCGTCGGTGTGCTCTTCGCGACCGGCACTTACCTGATTCTGGCCAAGAACATGATCCGGGTGGTGCTTGGCGTCGCCCTCATGTCCTACGGCACCAATATGATGATTCTGACAGCCGGCCGCCTGAAGCAGGGGCACGCTCCGGTACTCGCTGAGGGCGTGACCGTCTATGCCGACCCGCTACCGCAGGCGCTAATTCTGACGGCCATCGTAATTGGGTTCGCCGTGACCGCCTTTGTTTTTGTACTCGCCTACCGGACCGTGCAGGAGTACGGGACCGATAACCTGAACGAACTGAGAGGGTGGGAGAATGACTAACCTCGTCGCGTATCCCGTCATCCTCACTCTCGGCGTCGGCATTCTGCTGCTTTTCCTGCACGGGCGGGTGGCTGCCCAGCGGGCGGTGGCCTTCCTGGGATCGCTCGCCGGCATCGGTGTCTCCGTTCTGCTCACCTACACCGTCTGGACCCAGGGGATTCTGACCCAGGTAGGCGGCGGCTGGCCTGTCCCCTTCGGCATCTCGCTGACCGTCGACCTGTTCAGCGGCATGATGACCATTCTGTCGGCGATTATTCTCTTCACGTCGCTGCTCTTTGCCTTCCGAGACCTGGACCCCGAGCGGGAGAAGGCCTTCTTCTACCCGGTGACCTACTTCATGGTGACCGGCATCAACCTCAGCTTTGTGACAGGCGACCTCTTCAACCTCTTCGTCGCCTTTGAGGTGATGCTGATCTCCTCCTACTTCCTGCTCACTATCGGCGGAGCGCCGGGGCAGCTGCGCGAAGGGTTGAAGTACCTGGTCCTGAACGCGACCGCCTCGACGATCTTCCTGGTCGCCATCGCGATGCTCTACGGCGTCACCTCGTCGCTTAACATGGCCGATGTGGCGCAAAAGGTGGCGCAGCATCCGGATAGCCCGTATGTCACGCTTATCGGTATCCTCTTCATGATCGTCTTCGCCTCCAAGGGCGCCCTCTTCCCGCTCTACTTCTGGCTGCCCCGGTCCTACTTCTTCGCTCCCAACGGCATCGCGGCGCTCTTCGCCGCTATGCTTACCAAGGTGGGCGTCTACGCCCTGGTCCGGGTCTTTACCCTGATCTTTGTGCACGATGTGGGTTACACGCACACCATATTGCTTTGGGTTTCCGGGGGCACCATGCTCCTGGGCGTGTTGGGGGCCATCGCCCAGTACGACTTCAAGGCGATTCTCAGCTACCACATCATCAGCCAGATCGGCTACATGATCATGGGCCTCGGCCTGTTTACACCGCTGGCGATTGCGGGCACGGTCTTCTACATCGCCCACCATATCATCGTCAAGTCGGCCCTCTTCCTGCTGGCCGGCGTGACCCAACGGATCACGGGACACACCGACTTTAAGAAGTACAGCGGCCTGCTGGCCGATTATCCCGGCCTCGCCTTTACCTTCCTGGCCACTGGTATCTCGCTGGCCGGTGTTCCGCCCTTCTCCGGCTTCTTCTCCAAGTTCGCCCTCCTGAGGGCCGGTGTGGAGCAGGAGTCGTGGGGGATTGTCACCGTCAGCCTGGTGGTCAGCCTCTTCACCCTCTTCTCCATGGTAAAGATCTACCGCAAGGCCTTCTGGGGCAAGGAGTCCGGTCAGCGGGCCAAGCCCTCCTTCAGGGATCATGCGATGGCCATGCTGCCGGCGGTGCTCCTGCTGGCCCTGTCGGTCGCGATGGGCTTTGGCGCCCGCTACATGATGGACTTCGCCATGGCGGCTGCCGAGCAGCTGTTGAACCCGAGCATCTACATTCAGGCGGTTCTGGGGAGGTGACCTCCGTGGCCCTGATTCGACACCCGTTTCTCTGGCTTCTCTTCGCCGTTCTGTGGATGGTCCTGCAGGACGCCTACACCTACGATTACTTCTTCGCTGGGCTCCTCACCGGCGCCCTGGTCTTCCTGCTCTTCCCGGCCCCGGAGGTCCGGGTAATCCGGTTTGCCATTCGGGGGCCCGCTGACTTCTTCCCCTGGCTCTTCCGGAGCGCCCGCCTGGTCATCTACTTCCTCTGGGAACTGCTGCAGTCGAACTACGCCGTGGGCCGCATGGTGCTTACGCCGAAACTGCGGCTGACGCCGGGAATCCTGGCGATGCCGCTCCAGGTGCGCCAGCCCGGCCAGATTGCTCTGCTGGCCAACCTGATCACCCTGACCCCCGGCACCATCAGCATGGGTGTCAGCAAAGACAATAGTGTCCTGTACATTCACTGCATTGATGTATCGGACCCTGAGGGTGCCCTGGCCTCCAGCCGGCGGTTCGAGGAACTGATCATGGGGGTGTTGAAGTAATGGAGTTCTTCCAGATCATCCTCTGGGTCGTTCTCGTCGGCCAGGGCATTGCCCTCGGCATGGCCGGGTACCGGGCTGTGCGAGGGCCGACGGTGGCCGACCGTGTGGCGGCGCTGGATTCAGTTGGCACGATCATCATCGCCATTCTCATCGTCGGGGCGATGCTGCTCCACGACAGGCAGTACCTCGCCTATGCTCTGGTCCTCTCGGTGCTGAGCTATGTATCAACCGTTGCCTTCGCCAAATACATTCAAAGGGGTGTCGTCATTGAGCGAGATTCTGATTAGCATCTTCCTCCTGTTCGGCACCTTCATGGCGCTCCTCGGTGCAGCCGGTCTGATTCGCCTGCCGGACGTATACAACCGCATGCATGCCTCTGGCATGTCCACTACACTGGGAACCACAGCAGTGGTGATCGGTGGGACAATCTACTTCTCGCTTCACTTCGGTCTCACCCTGAAACTGCTGCTGGTGATCCCGTTCCTGTTCTGGACCGCCTCGGCGGGCACATACATGATCGCCCAGGCGGCTCACCGAACCGGACCGAACCTTGCCACTGAGACCGTGCGGGATGACCTGAAGGACAGGGCCGGCACGCTCGAGCAACAGTACTAGGGGGTGTCCCCTTTGCTGCCAGGGCTGATTCCGGTTCGTCAGGCCTTTTCGGCCTCTTCGATCAGCAATGTGGCCGCTGCGATGGAGCGGGCGCTCGCTGCGCTCGCTCTGGATCAGCGCGTTCGGCCCGGGATGCGCATTGGCATTCCTGCGGGGAGCAGGGGAATCTCGCAGATTCCCCTGCTCCTTCGCGTTGTTGTCGACCATGTCCGGCGCCTGGGCGGGGAGCCGGTGCTGGTGACCGCCATGGGGAGCCACGGTGGCGGAACAGCGGCAGGTCAACTTTCCGTTCTGGAGAGCCTGGGAATCACCGAGACGGCGGTGGGCGGACCGGTGGTGGGCAACGTGGAGGCGACGGTCGTTGCGACGGCCGCCGGTGGAGAGCCCGTCTACTTCGACCGGGTGCTGGCCGGGTGCGACGGGCTGGTGGTGATCAACCGAGTGAAGCCGCACACCTCCTTTCACGGGCCGCTGGAGAGCGGGCTGACCAAGATGCTGGTGGTGGGGTGCGGCAAGCCGCCCGGGGCGCTGCAGTTCCACAACCTGGGCGCCGCTTTGCTGGCCGAGCGCCTACGCCAGTTTGGCAAAATCTTGCTGGAGCGGCTGCCTGTGTTGGGCGGCGTGGCGGTGCTGGAGAACGGGCGCGAGGAGATTGCCGACCTGGTGCCCGTGCACCCGGATTCGTGGGTTGAGACCGAGGAGCAGCTGCTGGAGCGGGCTCGGGCCCTGCTGCCTCGGTTGCCGGTGAACCACCTGGACCTGCTGGTGATCGACGAGATGGGCAAGAACATCTCCGGCACCGGAATGGACACCAACGTGATCGGGCGCATGGGCATACGGGGAGTCCCGGAAGACCGGGGCCCGGAGGTCGGGCGCATCGTGGTGCTCGACCTGACAGAGTCCTCCCACGGGAATGCCAACGGTATGGGGCTGGCCGATTTCGTGACCAGACGGCTCGCAGACAAGGTGGACTTCAAGGCGACCTACCTGAACACCCTTACCGCCACCTTTGTGGAGCGAGCCAAGCTGCCCATTGTGATGGAGAGCGATCGCGAGGCGATGGAGACCGCTCTGCGCACCCTGGGCAGCCCGCCGGAGCCGCGGATCATCCGCATAAAGAATACACTCGAGCTGGAGCGAATCTGGGTATCGCCGGCGGTACTGAGGGAACTGGACGGTCTGCCGTCGGTAACGGTGGAGGGCGGACCGGAAGACTGGCCGTTTGATGCTACAGGGAACCTGCCCCTCAAGTGACAGTCAACCAGAGTTCAGAAAGGGGTGTGGACATGCATTTCTCGGTATACATTGATGGTGCGCCTGGAGGCCCCTGGATGGGCCACCTGCCGGAGGAGCCTGGCTGCATCTGGCTGGCGCAGACCCCGGAAGAGGTGATGGCCCGCGCACCAGCGGCGATCTCGGGCTACGACGCCTGGCTCCGACGGCACGGTGAGGCCCCTGGCGTCAGGAGGGGGCCTGACTCCATCTCGGTGGAGCTGGCAGAGCAGCGGGTGGCCGAGAACTTCGGACAGTCGGGCGGAGCAGTGGGACTGTTCACCCCAGACCTCATGCCCGCGACAGCCACCTTTATCGCTGCGGCAGTGCGCAGGCTGGGATACGCCCGACGGGACCTGCTTGAGCTGGTTGAACCCCTGCCTGCGGACTTGCTGGATTGGACACCGCCTGGGGGGAAGCGGACGATCCGGGCCAATCTGCACCACCTACGGAACGCTCAGGGGTGGTACCTGACGCGCCTGTTTGGGTGGGAAGGAACCAAGCAGTTGCTTCCCGAGCCCTGGCCGCAGGAGACCTTCGAAAGCCTCCAATGGACGCTGGAGCGGTGCTGCACGGCTCTCCTTGAGCTTCCGGAGCCCTTCCGCTCGGGTACATATCAGGCCCAACAACCTATGGAGGACTGGACAGCCCGAAAAATGCTCCGGCGGTTCGTGGAACACGAACGGGAGCATATCGAGGTGGTCCGGCTCACCATTGCGGCCTGGCAGAGTGGTGGACCTGTAGCTCGTCCCTGGGAGGTCACCGCCCCAACGGTGGCCGGATGATAAGATCGGACGGAACTCGATAGCGAGCCCAACACAAAAGGACCGCCGTTTATCGCGGTCCTTTGTGCATGCTCAACTGGCCGCCTGGGCCTGCTGCAGCTTCAGCGTTTCAACTCGGCGGTCCAAATGGCGAACACGGTCAATTGCGTCCTGCCAGTCTATCTGGCGCAGATGGTGCTGGCCCAACTCCTCTTCATCTGCATCATCGGCCATGGCAACCAGCGCCTGCAGTGGCGTCCGATCAGCCACCGGACGAATGGCGTTGGAGCCCGAATGGAAGAGGATCGCAAAGGCGATCTCCCGAGCGACAGCAGGATCCTCGCCCTTCAGCACCAACAACTCGTGGGCTCGTTCTGCCCCCTTGATCGGGTGAATGCCCCCCCGGGAGTATAGCTCATAGTCCCAGGACCCGTTCACCGTGAAATCTCCATGCCCAATGTCGTGGAGAAGACCGGCCTTGGCCGCCTTGTCAGGGTCTACACCCATCTGCACCGCCAGGTCCACAGCGATTTCCGCCACCCGAATGGAGTGGTCCACGCCGGCTCGGGGGAGGTGCTTTCGGCAGACGGAGTCGGTCAGGAGATCTTGAAGGGTAACACGGCGCATGTTTGTTTACCTCCCTGTCGATA
>JBMONB010000087.1:0-9964 GCA_049325315.1 Bacillota bacterium
GTCGGTATAGGTTCGCTCCAACTTGACGCTCTCCTTCTTGGACCGGACCTCCTCGTCGGAAAGGGCAAGCACATCGAGGGTGTTCTTCGGGGCGCCCTGGGGCATCAGGCCGTCACGGCTGTACCCGAAACGCAGGAAGACCCTGCAGGGTTCGTCCGCAGGGTCCGGTCTATAGGTCCACCTTCGTCCGTTTGGCGTTCTCCTTGCGAATCGTGGTCTCGATCACCTGCTCCCAGACGCCGTCGAAGAGTTCATCCATCACCTTGATTCCGTCTGCCGTGACCCCTCCCGGGGTGGAGACCCTGGCGATGATATCGTCGAAGGTGCAGCCGGTCTTCTCCATTAACTCACAGGTGGCTCGAGCCGTGACGCGGATCATCGAGTCGACCGTCTCCCGGGGGAGATCGGGCGCGTAGTGGCGTGCCGCCTCGGCAAACGCCCGGAAGGCATAGCTGAGGAAGGCGGGGCCACAGGAGGTCAGGTCGGAGGCGACCCGGGCGTGGGACTCATCGATCAGGTAGGGGTGGCTGATCGCCTCGAACAGGCGCATGATCAGCGTCCGGTCCGACGCTGTGCAGCGCTCGCCGAACATGACCAGCGAGGCGCCGGCCCCAACGGTCTGCACGACCGATGGGATCACCTTGGCGACACGGGCCCTGGTTCTGCGTTCGATCATCGGGATCTCGATCGTGTTGTTAATGGTCACCAGAAGGTGAGACGGTGTTATGTAAGGCCCCATTTCGTCGAGGACCTCTCGTGTCTCACCGGGTTTGATACAGAGGAAGACAGTTTCACACCGGCGGGCGAGTTCGCCGTTGGTGAACGCCTTCGTGATACCGGGCACCCGACTGGCCACCTGGTCGAGCTTCTCCGGACTGCGGTTGCTGATGACAATCTCGCCGGGGCGCAGAACGCCTGACCGTGCGAACGCTCCCACCAGCATCTGGCCCATGTTGCCCATGCCTATGAAGCCAACACTCACCGGCGTTTCCCTCCCAAGCCTAATCACCCTACACCCTATTCGCTGAGAAGCGGGTCGGTCACACCCCTGCCTGGGGGTTGGTATCCTCGCATTGAATTGCCCGTGTAACATGGGGGTGGTACAATGGGCTGAGTGACCTAAGGTTGGGGAGGAAGGTTTCATGTACGATGAATTGAAGCGCCAGGCCCAGCGGCTGAATGCCAAACTCTCAGACCTCAGGAGGTCTCTTTGACGTCGACCGACGTCTGGAGGAGATCTCAGCACTGGAGCACAAGATCGCCGCACCCGACTTCTGGAACGATCAGGCCAATGCCCAGCGGACGACCAAACAGGTCGCCCAACTGAAGGCGCCTCTGGAACAGCTCGACGCCCACCAGCGCCGGGTCGATGACCTGTCGGTCATGATCGATCTCGCCGAGGAGGGTGCCGATCGGGAGATGCTCGATGAGGCGCTGCGCGAGGCGGCGGAGTTGGAGAAGGCCGTTCACCAATTCGAATTGCAGATTCTGCTCAACGGCAAGTACGATGCCTTCAACGCCATTCTTACCATTCACGCAGGGGCCGGCGGCACCGAGGCACAGGACTGGGCCGAGATGCTCCAGCGCATGTATATTCGCTGGGGAGAGCGGCACAAGTACAAGGTCGAGATCCTGGACTACCTGGCCGGTGATGAGGCTGGTACGAAGTCGGTGACGTTAGCGATTCGCGGCAACTACGCCTATGGCTTCCTTCGCCCGGAGATGGGCGTGCACCGGCTGGTGCGCATCTCGCCCTTTGACGCCTCCGGCCGCCGCCACACCTCGTTCGCAGCCGTGGAAGTGATGCCGGAGATCGATGAAGACGTGGAGGATATCGAAATCCGGCCGGACGACCTCAAGATCGATACCTTCCGCGCTGGGGGCGCCGGCGGTCAGCACGTGAACAAGACGGAGTCGGCGGTGCGAATCACCCACCTTCCGACCGGCATTATCGTGGCCTGTCAGCAGGAGCGATCGCAGATTCAGAACCGGGCTGTGGCCATGACCATGCTTCGCTCCAAGTTGGTGGAGCTGAAAATCGAGGAGCAGAACAAGGAGTTGGCTCAGGTTCGGGGCCCGCAAATGGAGATCGCCTGGGGCAGCCAGATTCGTAGCTATGTCTTCCAGCCTTACACGATGGTGAAGGACCATCGCAGCGGTGTGGAGATGGGTAACGTCCAAGCGGTAATGGATGGCGACCTGGACACCTTCATCTACGGGTACCTGGAGAAGAAGGCGAACGGCGAGTTGTCCAGGCCATAGGAGAGACCACCGGCTCTCTCCTGCCGCGCCGGTGAACCCGGCGCGGTGGCTTTGCAACCCAACTGGGGCGGGAACCAACGAGCAGCGTACATCGGTCAAAAGACTGACTCGGTGATGCAGCAAAGGAGCGATCGACATGGCGCCCTGGCGTAGATTTCTGCCTTTGATTGTGGCCCTGGCTATCATGGTCTCCGGCATTTGGCTCGGTCGCGTCACGGCACAGACAGCGGAACCGGGGTCGGCTGCTGATCCCCTGGTGAGCAGGTCGTACGTGGACCAGATGGCGCTATTCCGGGTGATGACCGTGCCGGCCGGGCAGACGATCATTGGAGAGGGCGGCACGGAGATTGTCCTGCGTGGTGGCAAGGCGACCGCCATCACCACGCCTCAGGGCGGTCTGCTGAATGTCTCGGCGGGAACCGATATGCAGCAGGGCGAGGAGATTCCTCCGAATCACCTGATCATCATCCCTCGAAACGATGGGCGCGGCTTCAAGGCCGAAACAGACCTCGTGCTTATGGTAAAGGGCCCGGCTGTGGTCGGCCCTTCGAAGTAATGTCGATGGAACTGGAGGAGAGTTCATGCACGGGCACGCGGTCATCCGTCGGATCGCCTGGGGGCTGATTCTGATCGCCTTGCTTGCTTCCGCACCTGTCCTCGCCAATCGCTACGTCCGGGAAACGGGGAGCCGCGCCGTCGACCTGGTGCTGGACATGCCGGCCCTCCGGGTCTTGGCGCAGCAGGACGGGCGCAGTATGGAGGACCTGCTGGTGGAGGCCGCCAAGGCCGGTGTCACCAGCATTGCTGTCAGTGAGATGAACACCAAGGACGTCGCCGAGCACGGTCTGGCGTTGGTTCGGACCGGTGCAGAACTGCGGGCCGAGGTGGTGATGGCCGCTTCGCCCAACCCGTTCCTGGTCCGGCTGCTCGCCAGCCCGGACTTCAGCGAGGCGTACACCTACCTGCTTCCGGTGGACAAGGAGACCGCCGGGCGGCTCTGGCGTGAGGTACAGCTACGCCATGAGCCCGGGCGCATTGCTCTCATTGAGCCCGCGGCGGGCGAGCCGGGGGCCGGCGCCATTGTGATGCACTACCGGGAGAAGCAACTGCTCTCCTACGGCGTGGGATGGGACCCGCGGGATTTCGAAATGGTCCGCAAGGCAGGGCTGCGGCCACTGCCCCGCCCCCGTCCGGCTCCCGGCGCTACGCCGGAATCGATCACGGCGATTTTCGCCGACCTTGACCGGCTCGCCCCGGAGACGAGGTCGATCATGTTCCAGGGTGGCGAGATTCTGGGCTGGCGGCCCAATACGACTGCAGCCCTGGAGCAGACTGCTGCGGAGATCAAGAAGCGCGGGTGGGTGCTCAACCTGGTGGAGCACTTCAGCCAACTCTCCTTTGTGGACCAGGCAGGCTATCAGTATCTCGCCCATGCCCTCGACTACCAGATTGCCCGTGTCTTCAGCATGGGGCAGGAATGGCAGGACAAGGTCCAGCCCTATGAGGCGGTCGACATGTGGTGGCGCGCCGTGCTGGAGCGCAACAGCCGCTCCATCTACCTGCGCCCCTTCCTGGCGAAGCAGGATCCGGGCCTGGACGCCACCCAGACCACCATGAAGTATTTCGCCCGGGCGGTTAGCGAGCTTCATGCCCGTGACTACGCAACCGGTGTTCCCGACACCTTTGAGCCGTACTACGTGCCGTGGTATCTGAAGGTACTGATGGGCCTGGGCGCCGTGGGAGCGACGATTCTCTGGTTCTCCTACACCTGGCCCTTCACAGCCCGGATGCTCTACGCCCTCATGGGCATCGGCATTGCCGGCCAGGCGGGCATGCTCTTCGTCATGCCGAATACGGGCACCGAACTCCTCGCCATCGCTCTGGCCACCATTTTCCCGACGCTGGCCGCAGCCTGGCTGATGCTCCGCTGGGGCCTGGGCTCCGCTGAGTTGAAGCCCGAAGTGCAGATTCCGGCGAAGCCTCAGCTGGGCTGGATCTTCAGGGAGGTCGGCATCTCCTCGCTCACCTTCTTCGGCATGAACCTGATCGGCGGCATACTGATCGCCGGGGTGATGGGCGATATTCGCCACATTCTCGAGTTTGAGTACTTTCGCGGGGTGAAGCTGGTCTTCCTCGCCCCGCTGCTCCTGGCTGTACTCACCTACCTGCTCCTGGGTCGGAAGGGTACCCCGCTGGCGGTGGTCCGCTCCCTGGCGCGCGATGGGCTCAACCTGCTGCAGGTGACGGTCAAGTATCGTGAACTGCTGCTCCTGGGCATCCTGGCGCTCGCCGGCCTGTACTACATTCAGCGCTCCGGCAACTTCCCGACCGTTCCCATCGCCCAGTTTGAGCTGGAGATGCGGGCGGCCCTGGAGCGGTGGCTCCTGGCCCGGCCCCGCACCAAGGAGTTCTTCATCGCCTATCCGGCGCTGGTGGTCTCGGTGGCTTTCCTCTCGACCGCGGTGCGGAAGTACGTGCCGCTCTTTATCGTGGCGGCGGTCACCGGCGGCGTCTCGATTATCAACTCCTTTGAGCATATCCGTACGCCCTGGGCGCTCAGCCTGCTTAGAAGCGTCAACGGACTCTGGCTCGGACTGGTCGTGGGGGCAGGGGCCTTGATCGGCCTGGTGATCCTCCGTGCTGTGATCATTCGACTCTTCCCGGACGAGGACGCTCTACGCTAGCCGCCCTGCGGGCGAGGAGGGAAAGCGATGCCGGCCAACCAGCGGAAGAGCCTTCTTGCCGCAGCAAGCCTGGTCGCGCTGGCTCTGGTGCTGAGCCGGGTTCTTGGGTACGCTCGCGAGGTGCTGCTGGCGGCGAAGTTTGGTGCCAGCAATATCACCGATGCCTACCTGGTGGCCCAGGAGATTCCGGGCGCGATTTACCACACGGTCTCCATCTCCATGGTCCTCGCCTTCATTCCGGTCTACCGGGAGGTTGTGGAGAAGCGGGGCGAAGAAGCGGCCTGGCGGCTTGTTAACGTTGTTCTCAACGTCACCGTTCTCGTCTTTGCCGGTCTCTGGCTGGTGGGCGAACTGGCAGCCCCCCTCTACATTCCGCTGCTGGCTCCCGGGTTTACCAAGCAAGCGCTTGCTTTGACCGTTAGCCTGACCCGCGCGATGATGCCGCTGCTCCTTATCGTCGCCGTTACCGGCCTGACGGCTGCGGTGCTGAACGCCAACCGGCGGTTCGGGCCGCCGGCCTTCTTCGGTCTTGCCTCCAACCTGGTGGTGGTCGGCGCCCTGGCGATCGCTTCCCGGCCTGAGCACATTCACTGGGTTGCCTACGCCGTTGTAGCCGGTGGGCTGGTAGGAGCCCTGATTCAGGTGGTGGCGATGCCCGGGGTGGGCTATCGTTACAAGCCGGTCTTCGATGTCACCGACCCGGCTCTGAAACGGGTCTGGGCACTGCTGGTACCCGTCATGGTGGCGACCAGTGTCATTCAGGTGCAGACCTTTGCCGCCCGGTTCGTTGCCTCGCACCTGGAGGAGGGGACGATCTCCTTCCTGAACTACGCCTCGCGGGTCAGCGCCCTGCCGTTCACGGTAATCGGGCTGGCGGTGACCACCGTAATCTTCCCCACCCTGGCCGAGCACGGGGCGTCGGGACGGATTCATGACCTGCGCGAGACGCTTAAGAACGGCATGCGCACGTTGGCCTTCCTGCTCATTCCGATGGCGGTGGGCGTATTTCTCTTCGCCGAACCGATCACCCGTCTGATGTTCGAGCGGGGAGCCTTTACAGCAGAAGACACCCGAATGACTGCCTATGCCTTACAGTTCTTCAGTCTGGGCATTCTGTTTGTCGGATGGGTCGACATGCTCAACCGTGCCTTCTATGCCCTGCAGGATAGCATCACCCCCATGTGGATGGCGCTGGTGATGATCGGACTGAACATCACCCTGAACTTCCTGCTGGTGGATGTAATGGGCCACGGCGGCCTCGCCCTTGCTGCCTCGGTGGCTCCGTTTGTGGGGAGTATGCTGCTCCTTTGGCGGCTCCGGCCCCGTATCGGTGGGGTCAGCTTCCGGGAGATGGGCCGTGCCCTCCTTTCCTATGTTGCGACATCGCTTCTCGGGGGAGGAATCGGCTGGTGGGTTCTGCGGTTGGGCACCGCCGCTCTGGGCGAGTCCCTTCTGATGCAGGCCCTGCTTCTGGTGGTGGCGCTCTCGTTCATTCTGGTGGTCCACATTGGCGCTGCCATTCTGTTCAATACCCCGGACGGCGAAGAAATTCGCCGTATCGGTACGCGGGTGATGGGGAAGTTACGGCGGGCATGATACAATTGGAACGTTTATTGGTACACGAACAAGGGTGGTGGCATTAGGGTGGCGGAGATCCTGGTGTCGGGGTACTACGGCTTCAACAACGCCGGGGACGAAGCCATTCTGGGCGGAATCATCACTGCGTTCCGGGACATTGATCCCGATGTGAAATTCACGGTGATCTCGGGCAGGGTGGCGAACACCCGGAAGGTGCATGGTGTTGAGGCTGTCAGTCGCGGCGATGTCAAGGCGATCTGGCGGGCGATGGACCGGGCTGACCTGCTGCTCTCGGGAGGCGGCAGCCTCCTGCAGGATGTCACCGGTGTCAAATCGATCGTCTACTACCTCGGCGTCGTCTCCCTGGGCAAACTCCACCGGCTGCCCGTGATGTTCTACGCCCAGGGAATCGGCCCGGTGACCGGGTTGGTGGGGCGGAGCCTGGTACCGCTGGTGGGCAACGCTGTGGATCAGGTTACGGTGCGCGATGTGGAGTCGGCCCAGACGATCAAGCGCCTGGGGGTTCGGCGGCCGGAGGTGCGTGTCACCGCCGACGCAGCCCTCGTGCTGCCATCTCCCTCCCGGGAGGATGGCGAGGCTGTGCTGGAGCGGTTCGGCTTCGATCTCCCGGGGCGCCCTGTGATCGGCGTCTCGGTTCGGCCGTGGAAGCTGGCCGGCGGCGGGGTGGCTCAGGCCATGGCAGAAGCGCTGGACGACGTGGCTCGCGAGTTGGATGCCACGGTGCTGTTCATTCCGATGCAACAGCCGCACGATGTGAACGCCGCCCGCGAGATCGCCGCCCGTATGAAGGCGCCCACCCTGGAGTTTGCCGGCGAAGTTACTTATCGCGAGGTGCAGGCGCTGATCGCTGCCTGCGATGTGGTGGTCGGCATGCGATACCACGCCCTGGTCTTTGCAGCCCTCTCCCGCGTACCGCTGGTTGGGCTCTCCTATGACCCGAAGAACGACAGCTTCCTTCGTCTCCTGGGGCAGGCGGCGGTGGGTACGGCCCGTGAGATCAACGCCGACCGGCTGAAGGCAGCGCTGCGTGACGCCGTAGAGCGGGCTCCTGAGATCCGTCAGCAGTATGACCGGGTTCTGGAGCGGCTGATCCCGCAGTCCCGCGAGAATGCCCAGTTGGCGATGGACTTGATGAAACGGTGGCGAAATCGATGAGTCGAGTGCGCATTCTCTCCATCGAAGTCGATAAAGTGACAATGGCCGAGGCGGTGGACCGCTGCCTCGGCTTTATCGAGGAAGGCTCTCCTCACCTGGTGGTCACCCCTAACGCGGAGATCGCCTATAACGCAAGCAGGAACCCGGAGTTGAGCGCCGTGATCAACGGGGCGGATTTGGTGGTTGCCGACGGCATCGGGGTGGTCATGGCCTCACGCATCCTTGGGGATCCCTTGCCCGAAAAGGTGGGAGGCATCGATCTCTCGACCCATCTCCTGAAGGCACTGAATGCTCGCAGAAAGGGACGGGTCTTCCTGTTTGGCACCCGCCCGGAAGTGGTGGCCGAGGCCGCCCGGCGGGTGGAGCGGGAATACCCGGGTCTGACCATCGCGGGCTACCGGGACGGTTTTTTCGGGCCGGAAGACGAGCCGGCCATTGTGGAGACCATTCGGGCGGCCCGGGCCGATGTGCTGTTTGTTGCCCTGGGCTCCCCGAAGCAGGAGCAGTGGCTGCACAAGTACCTGCCGGCGCTAGGAGTCAAGGTGGGCATTGGTGTAGGCGGAACAATCGATGTCTGGGCCGGCGTAAAGCCCCGGGCACCAGAGTGGGCCCTTAAGGCCAACCTCGAGTGGCTGTATTACATCGTCAAATTAGGCCGCTTCGGCCGCAGTCTTCCTCCCCTGGTCAAGTTTGTGCTGGCGGTCGTGGGGAAACGAATGCGAGGCCGGTGACATGCGAATTGCGGTGTTTGGTGATATTCACTCCAACTACCATGCCTTGGAGGCGGTGCTGGCTGACATCGACCGGCGGGGTGTCGACCGTTTGATCTGTCTGGGCGATATCACCCTAAAGGGGCCGCTGCCCAAGGAGTGTGTCGATCGCGTGCGCGACCTGGGATGCCCGGTGGTGCTGGGAAACTCGGATGCCGCCTACCATCCGGACAAACATCCATCGCTGTACCCGCCGCGCAACGAGAGTCAACTGGCGCTGCACCAAGATTTTGACCGGCACGTGGCGGCCCTGACCGAAGCCGATCACACCTGGCTTACCGGCTTCCCCCTCACCTACAGTGAGGAGGTAGAAGGGCAGCGCATGGATTTTTTTCATGCAGTACCCCACCATAACTACGTGCTGGTGATGCCCTGGGCGAGCAACGAGGAATTGGAGATCATGCGCCTGGCCGATGAGACGGTGCTCTCCGCCTTCGGGCATAATCACCGGCCCTTTGTGCGATCCCACAAGGGGCGGGTAGTGGTTAACTCAGGGAGCGTAGGGATTCCCTTCGATGGCGATCCCCGACCGAGCTACGCCCTGGTAGGGGTCACTGGTGGGGGCCTCTCCACCCAGATTATCCGGGTTCCTTACGATGCGGAGGCGGCCATCTCCACGGCCAAGCAGGTGGGGATGGCTGGGTGGGAGTTGTTTGCCCACACGGCCCGGACGGGCCAGTTCCCAGGATAACTGAGCGCTCTGACCGGGTTCGTACCCCGTCAGGGCGCTTTCTTTTTCGCGTCTCTAAATAGCCAAAATCTCCTCGTATAGAGGCTCAATAAGTAAATATAGCAGGACTCTAAGAGCAAACGGAGAATCCTTTGCCACCATATATGGTTGAAGATACTTTAGATTCATATGAGAAGGCAAAGGGGGATTCCAATGGGACCGATGACACCACAGCATCCGCAGGGTGGGTATGCTCCCGGGCGACCGCGGGTGACTGCGTCGGATATCCGCTACGAATGGGAGATCGCCGCAAACGTTGGAACCATTGCCGTTGGGCTTCTGCTCCTCCTCCTGTTGGGTCAGTTCCTGAATATCCTGGTCGCATTGGCCGTGCCCATCTTCTTCACGCTGATTGGACTTATCTTTGTCAATCTCGCCAACAAGGGCAGCATGGTACAAATCTCGCCGGTTCAGTTCCCCCATTTGTATCGCATGTCGGTGGAAGCGGCCCACAATCTTGATATGGAGTTGCCCGCCATCTTTGTGAAGCAGAGCCCGATTGTCAACGCCTACGCTACGGGGCTGTTTGGCCAGCGCACCGTGGTGCTACACAGCGCCCTCCTCGAGCAGTTGAGCAACGAGGAGGTCAAGGCGGTAATCGCGCATGAGTTCGGCCATATCAAGCTGAACCATATTCTCTATAACATTCTTCAGCAGGTAGCGGTCAGCGGATTCTTAGGTAACCTCATCTTCATGCCGATTCGCTGGCTTTTCTTCATTGCCAGCCGAGCCAAGGAGTACAGCGCTGACCAGGCCTCCCTCAT
>JBMONB010000088.1:0-9931 GCA_049325315.1 Bacillota bacterium
GGGCAGACATGGAGTACCCGTCGGATCCCGAGGCCTCTGAGATTGGCGCCTTTGGCGCCCTGGAGCTGGAGCAGGGCGGGGTGATCACCGTCAGCGCTCTTTGCGGGGTGGACCGGCAGGAGCAGGTCAGCCTCACCCTCTACGGCACCGAGGGAACCCTTGGTCTGATCAATTGGGACAAGCCGGTGGGCGCCAGGGGTGCCGGGCCGCTCGAGCCCCTCCCGGTGGAGGATGGCTACTGGGTCTCCCCCGTGGAACTGCTGGCCCGTGCGATGGAGGGCAAGCCGGTCGACCTGCCCACCTTCGAGGCGGGGCTGGCGATTCAGCGGGTCCTCGACGCGTGGGAGCGGGCTGCCGCATCGGGGGGTTGGGAGCGAGTCAGGCAAGGATAGTCCGTACTTTGCAGGTCAGGCTGGACGCCAGGGCTCCACTAGCACCCGTCTCTGCATCTTCATGCAGAGCCCCATCCAACCCCCGGATCAAATGAACCGGGGGTTTTTCTCTGGCAGCGAAAATTTCTAGACAGTTGACAAACATCTGTCAATTGGGTACAATTGGAACAGAAGGACGAAACTTCCGCTAACAGGAACTAGTAGGGCGCGAATCGTAGGGAGGGGCTAGTTTGAAGGAACCTACTATGTTTACGATGTTGGGGATGATCCTGGCGGCTATCATCAATATGATCACCGGCATAACTGTTGCAGTTATTACTACGTTCGGCAGACGGAGGGACACCTGAGCGGTGTCCCTCCGCTCCTTTGTCCGGAGGCCGCCGGGAGAGGGGAAACCATCGCTGAACGGCGAAGAATAGCACAGGGGTGGTATTATGTCGACGTCCACAGAACTAAAGCGACGAGTATGCGAGGCCATTGAAGCGAACGCAGACCGGATTATCGCGATCGGCGAGACCATTTGGCAGAATCCTGAGCTTGGCTTCAAGGAGGAGAAGACCGCCCGCCTGGTGGCGGAGATCTTCGCCGAGCTTGGGCTTCCGCACCGAACCGGGATCGCCCTGACCGGTGTGGTGGGCACCATGGACTCGGGGCGCCCGGGTCCAAACGTGGCGGTCATGGGGGAATTGGACAGCCTGAACATCCCGGGGGCGCCCCATGCCGACCCGGCAACGGGGGCCGCTCACTCCTGCGGGCATAACGCCCAGATCGCTGAGATGCTGGGCGTGGCCATCGGGCTGCATGCCTCCGGCGTGATGAGCGAACTGGTTGGCAAGGTCACCTTCATGGCGATTCCGGCGGAGGAGTATGTGGAGATCGAGTACCGCAATGGGCTTCGCCAGCAGGGGAAGATTGAGTTCCTGGGCGGCAAGCAGGAGTTCATCCGCCTGGGCGAGTTTGACCAGATCGATGGAGCCATGATGGTCCACCTCGCCAACAAGGTGGAGGGCAAGCCGTCGGTCAAGGTGGGGGGGACCAGCAACGGGTTCCTGGGCAAGTTGGTCCGGTTTGTCGGACGCCCTGCCCACGCGGCGGGCGCCCCGGAGCAGGGCATCAATGCGCTGAGCGCGGCCACGCTGGCGCTCACGGCGATCAATGCCCAGCGCGAGACCTTCCGCGATGACGATCACATTCGGGTCCACCCGATCATCACCCGTGGCGGGGACCTGGTCAACATCATCCCGGCAGATGTGCGCATGGAGACCTATGTGCGTGGCAAGACCGTGCCCGCGATCATCGATGCGAACCGGAAGGTGAACCGGGCGATTCGGGCGGGCGCCATGGCGATGGATGCAGAGGTGGAGATCACCGAGATTCCCGGCTACCTGCCCCAACTCCCGTGCGACCCGCTGGCCGACCTGTTCCGGGCCAACGCCACCGCCCTCGTTGGGGCTGAGGAGGTGGCCGATGGCGGGCACGGCGCCGGCTCCTCCGACGTGGGGGATGTCAGCCACCTGCTGCCCACCATACAGCCCTTCTACGGGGCGGTGGAGGGCCGGTTCCATGGCGAGGACTTTCAGATTGTCGACAAGCGAATGGCCTACATTGAGCCCACCAAGGCGATGGCGATGACCGTGGTCGACCTGCTGGCGGATGGTGGCGCCAAGATGAACGAGATCAAGGCGGCCTTTCGCCCGGTCTACACCCGGGAGAGCTACCTGAAGATGTGGCGTGAGGTCATGAGCGAGGCCTAGGCACCCCCACCGGCGATCCGGGCTGCCAGGCGGAGGTCATCGATGACCAGGGGCAACAGGCTCGGCCGCCGTCGGGCCGCCAAGGGATGGTAGCTGCAGAGAGTGGGGAGCGCCCCATAGCGCAGCACCCGCCCCCGCAGCGCTTTGACCTCCAGGGCGGGGTCGCCCAGCACCGACCGGAGCGCCACGTTGCCCAGGGACACCAGCACCCGGGTGTCTCCCCGGTTGACTTGCTGTCCGAGGTAAGGGAGGCAAGCCGTACGGCTTGCCTCCTTGTCGTATGCGCGCAGCGGGCTGCACTTGAGCACCCAGGTGACGTAGAGGTCAGCCAATCGCAGGCCCGCTTCCTGTGCGGCGGACTGCAGCGTCCGGCGGGTGCCGCAGACAAAGGGGTTTCTGGCTGGAACCACACGCTTTACCGTCCCTCTACCGTCCACTTGGGATCCGTGCCGCCCCGGCGCGCCCGCCAGGCGTCGAGCAGGACCCGCTGGCGGTGGTCGAGGTCGGGGAAGGGAGCCTCCCGTGCAGCGAGGCGGGCGAACCGGTGGGGCAGCAGGCCGGCGTCCCGCATGGCTCGAAAGCCGCCGAAGCCCGTGTCGTTGGTGGCCCAGACCACCCGCCCCAGGTGTGAGACGAGGATCGCACCGGTACACATGGGACAGGGCTCCAGCGAGGTGAAGAGGGTGCACTGGTCTCGGTACGGCGGCTCAAACAGGAAGCGGCCCGTCCGGCGGATCGCGTCGATTTCGGCGTGGGCTGTACCGTCACAGGCGGTTGCTACCCGGTTCCGGCCAAGGCTCAGCACCTGTCCGTCCGGCCCCAGAATCACGGCCCCGATTGGCAGGCAGCCTTCCGCTGCCGCTTCCTCTGCCTGAGCCAGCGCCATCTCCAGGTAGTGGCGATCCAGATCCAATGCGCATCCCCTCCCGGATCGAATCTTCCTGCCGACCGCCCACTCCTCCTTGAACACTTCGTACCGATATGGGCTAGATCTCACTCAGCCGGGCCCCAAGAATCTGGCCGGATTGGGCAAAACAAAGCAGCCCGTGGCCTTCACGGGCTGCTCGACGTAACGGAAGGCGCAGGTCAGGGGCTGGTGGACATCTGCTGAATCACGTACCCCTGGCCGTCGAACCCGATACGCAGGAACTGGAGCTTGCGAACGATCCAGGCGCCCTCTACCTGCCCATTGCCGGCCGCCCAACCGCTGGACTCCAGCTTTTCTGGACGGACCGAGTAGATCGCCATCACCAGGGGGTAGCTGTCGTCGAGGGCGGTCGCCCCTTGCAGTGATTCAATCCGGAACTCGCCCAGCCGCTGGTGCTCGGGTACGCTCTGGAGTGTGTAGCTGTGCAGGTGCTGGGTCAGGAGCTTCCGGGCGATGGTCAGCCGGTCCGCCTCGGTCAGGCCGGCCCACTCGCCGGGCTTGACCGCCTTCTGCAGCGATCCCGGCGGGATCGGCAGTTTCTCCGGCCTGATATAGGTATGCCCCTCGGCGATCCACCGGGCCATTACGCCCATCTTGTCGATGGTCACGCCGGACAGTTTCCACTGCCCATCTACCTTGCTCAGGCCCACCGCCACCAGGTCGGTGAGGATCTCGGTGTTGTGGGGAGGTCCATCGGCGGGCACCGCCACACCGGCCTTAATCCCCCGGATGGCCACGCCGATGTGCTCGTCGTTCGTGAGGCTGTAGCCGACGATCACAGGCTTGGCGGAGTCGACCAGGGCGGTCAGCGCCTGCTTTGCCCTTTCAGGGGAGAGGGGTTCCTCATTCCGGCCGACGGCGAAGGGGCCGACAAAGAGCCCTGGAGGCGCAATCATTTGGATCAGGGCGTCGACGTTCTGCTGCTCGATGTAGGAGACCACCTGGTGCAGCGCCTCGAGCTTTGCCCGATAGCCAGTGGCGCCGCCGGAGGACATCTCCAGGTTGACGGTCCGAATCAGCGCTGCCAGGCCGCCGGCTGCATCACCCTGCTGGGAGCGGCCCAGGTACTGGGTGCGGACCAGGTGGAGCATCTCGCCCACCGTGAGGTCGCTCTGCCGGAAGTTGGCGCCCATGGCGAAGCGAATGTCGTAGTTGGCCTTCGGGAAGATGACCAGCAGAAGCTCGTTGGCCGCCGGCCAGCCCCACTCGTCCAGTACCTGGTCGAGGTAGGCGGTCCGGTCGGTCGGGTCTTCGTCGACGACCAGGATCTTGTAGGTGACGCTGGAGTTCTCACGAAGCGCCGCCTGCAGTTCCGCCTCGGAGCCGGTCAGACCGGTGGCAGACTCCAACTGAACCGGGGCCTGGGATCGATTCGGCACGGCGGCCCAGGCGATGGAGCCCAGGGCCAGCGTGACACTCAAGATCAGCGTCAACAAGAGTGCAACCTTCCGCATACAAAGAACCTCCTCGGATCCGAATCACCCTCTGTAACGGTTTTTCTCCCAAAAGGTTACGCATTTCGGACAAATGGGCGCGGGGTGCCATCCCTTGCGCGTAGGCGACCTGGCCCCGGTACCGAGGGGGTACTCCCCCGGACTCATTCATTATGGTATTTTTTCAAACTAGGAAACAGGTAGGGCAGGAAGATGCTAAGGTTCCCCGAATTGGGTAAGATCGTTTTTCCATCAAGGAGGCTGGATTGATGGGTGCCTGCCCAAAGTGTGGAGCTATCAACCAAGATGCGATGTTCTGTGGCCACTGCGGCACGCCTCTGGGGGCCGCGTCTCCCCCTTCGTCTGGCCCAATCTCCCCCACCCAGTCCGGTCCAATCGCTCCCACATATGGCGGTCAGGTACCGCCCCCGGTGGGCCAGCCCCCGGTGGGCCAGCCCCCGGTCTATGGCGGGCAGTTCCCGCCCCAGCAGCCCTGGGCTCCGCCCCCGCCTCCCAAGTCCGGGTCGAAGGTGGGTCTGGTGATCGGTGGGGTGGTCCTGGCGCTGGTAGTGGGCTTTGTCGCCCTGATCGCCCTGGTCCCCGACGAGGAGCCGGCGACACCGGCCAACCAGACGGCTCAGACCAACCCTCCGGCCGAGCCCACCAAGCCCGCCCCTAACCCTCCAGCCCAGGAGCAGGCGCAGAAGCCGACCCAGCAGCAGACAGAGCCGGCGCAGCAGAACCTCGGGCTCCGCCAGATCGCTCAGGGCCGGGTAGAGGCAGGTTTCTATGCCTTCGACTGGCATAGCAGCGGCATTCTCACCTTGGGGTGGCAGGAAGGGTCAGACGTCTCCCTTACCCTCTACGACTTCGTCGGAGGCAAATTCCAGCCCGGCGTCGAGATCAAGTCTCCCATGGGCGGGATGCGCGACCTGACCTACGGCAACATCTTTAACGATGGGAAGCAGCGGGCGATTCTCACCACCGAGTCGGGGCTTCTCCTGGTCGATGCGGACGGCAAGATGCAGACGGTGGATGGCACCGGGATTGAACGGGTCTATGTCGGCGACTGGGACGGCGACGGTCAGCAGGAGACGCTGATCGTCATGACGGTGGACGGGAAGCAGGTGGGGGTGGTCAGCCGCTACTTCGTCGACAAGGATGCGGAGCGGCTCGGCGTGTGGGATGTCAAGGACTTCCCTGCCTGGGCCACCCAGACCCAAATCGGTGTAAACAAGCGCCGGGTTCTCCTGGGCATCAACGAACTGGATTCCAACTCCAAGGAGGTGGTGCTCTACACCATCGACCCGGCCAAGGGGCTGGAGCGTACCAGGGCGCAGCAGGTCAACAGCCTATGGAGCAGCCCGTTGATCGGCGCCGGTGCTGCCCTTCTGGGCGGCAAGCCGACCGTGGTGCTCACCTATCAGGGGAACCCGTCCTATATCGAACTGCTCGATATCAACGAGAGCGGGTATGCCTCCCGCGGCAAGATGATGTTGCCCGATGGCGCTGTGTACTACCCGGTCATCGGCTTCTTCAGCGGGAGCAGCCAGCTGGAGCTGTTGGTGCTCTCTCCCGAGGGCCAGTGGTATCTGTACGGCTTCTAAAGCGAGAGATGCAGGCCCCTGCCGCCGCCGGCAGGGGCCTGTTGCTGCACGGATTCTGTCAACTGGCAGGGGAATTGGACCGCCGCGGGGAATCGGTTTATGAAGGGATTTTGCGGTGACCGCGTCACCGCCCAAGTTTGCCGCGCGGGAAGGAGCGAGACCGTGCGACAGAAAGCGTACGCCTTGATCGTAGAGAATGGCCGATTATTGCTGGTCCGGTACTATTACCCCAAGGAGAATGCGTGGTACTGGAACTTCCCCGGGGGCACCCTGGAGCCGGGAGAGACGCTGGAGCAGGCGCTCCGGCGGGAGTTGATGGAAGAGTGCTGCGTCGAGGTTGACGTGGGGCCGATGCTCCTGAGGGAGGCGCCCCCCGGTCGCGACTATGTGCGTCACTTCTTCCGCTGCCGGATCAAACAGGGGAGGCCCCGGGTAAGCGACAACCCAGCCACCAACGACTCCATCGGGGCGCTGGAATGGGTAGACCTGACCAACCCCGAGCACTGCGGCGGATGGGGGCGGCGCAACCTGCCCTCGGTCGCCCGGGTCCTGGGCTTCCATCCCGCCAGGCCCCGCCTGCCCCTGCCCCTTCCCCGTCCCGTCATGCGGGAATCTGGTTCACGCTAAGCTGCAAACCCCCGCTCTCCGGCGGGGGTTTGGGTTTCCCTTCGGCGAAAGGAGGATCTCCCATGCCACGGATTGACCGTCGGAGCCGGTGGTGGGTCAAGTGGGTCGCCGCTGCGTTCCTGCTTCTCTGGGTGCTGCTGCGGTGGGCGGATCCCGATGTGGCTGACTCGGCGGGGTTCTTCTTGATCTTCATGCCGTTGTGGCTGCTCTTCATGCTGAGGGACGAGTGGCTGATCCTGACCGGAGGCGTTCTGGTAATCCGGCGGGGGCAATCGGTTCAGCGGGTGCCGCTCGCGGCGGCGGAGATCAAGGCGAACGGCTCCGTCTGGCAGGCCCGGTGGAAGGAGGGGCGTGTGACCCGCAAGCTCACCTTTCAGCCCACCCTGGCCTTCGGCGAGGCGGTGGTGAAGGCGGCAGAGGAGGGCCGGGCCGCCGACCAGGCCACGGTGCCCTTGACCGAGCGCGAGGCGGCCAGGGCGGTTCTGCTGGTACCGAAGGGGGTCTCCCCCGGGCAGATTCTCCTGCTGGTGACCGCCATCTTCGCCACCTTCGGACTGGCCACCTGGCTCGATCAACCGCTCATTCTGCTGGTCTGGCCGGTGCTGGTCCTGGTCAGCGACCGTCTGGGCCAGGGCGGCCAAATTCTGCTGGCAGGCGAAGCGCTCTATGTGCTGGGGGCGAAGGGGGAGGTCCATGAGATCCCGCTCAGCGCCGTACAAAGCACCCGGGGCGACCGGCTTCACGAACTGCTCATCACCACCCGTGATCCGTCCTACCCAGTCCTGCAGCTGCACCTGGCCGGGCAGTGGGATTTCGAGAAGCAGCTGAAGCGCAGGCTGTCGGGCGAACCACCGGTGAGCCGCCGTCCGGAGGCGGGCCCGGCCGACCCGGGACGCCCCGAGGGACCCATGCGCTGCGCCCTGTGCGGCCGGCCTGAGCCCGGCACGGTGGCGGGGACCGGGGTCTTTATCTGCGAGCGCTGCGGGGGGCGGACCCGGCACGAGGCGGGCGAGGCAGGCCATGGCCTGACCGGCAAGGAACCCAAGCCAATGTAGGAAGAGTGTATTGCATAACTATGCGTCTGGAGTTATAATTATGCAGATCATTCCTGTGGGGGGGCGCGTGGCCGGTGAACCAGATGGTAATCGATAAGGCCGCGGTGCTGGCGGAGGCGCTGCCCTATATTCGGCAGTTCTCCGGCAAGACCGTGGTGATCAAGTACGGCGGGGCGGCGATGGCTGCGGCGGACCTGAAGGACGCCGTCATGCAGGATATCGCCCTGATGAAGTATGTCGGCATGAACCCCATTGTGGTCCATGGCGGCGGGCCTGAGGTCTCCGCCATGTCGAAGCAGATGGGGCTGGAGTCCAAGTTTATCGACGGCCTGCGGGTGACCGATGGAGCTACCGTCGCCATCGCCCAGATGGTGCTGGTGGGCAAGACCAACCGGGAGATCGTCACCCACCTGGTGGGCCAGGGGATCAAGGCGGTGGGGCTCTCCGGGCAAGATGGCGGGCTGATTCGGGCCTCCAAGCACCTGCACGTCTCAGCCAAGACCGGCGAGACGGTGGACCTGGGCTATGTAGGCGATGTGGCCGCTGTGGACACCTCGATCCTCCACGCCCTGACCGGTGCAGGGTTTGTTCCGGTGATCGCCCCCATTGGCCTCGGGCCGGGTGGGCAGCCTTACAATATCAACGCCGATACGGTGGCGGGCGCCGTGGCCAGCGCACTGGGAGCCGAAAAGCTGGTGCTGCTGACCGACGTGGAGGGCGTCCGAGCCGATAAGGACGATCCCAACAGCCTCCTGAGCCGCATCACCGTCCAGGAAGTGAAGAGCTGGATGGCCAAGGGCCGGCTCGAGGGCGGGATGATTCCCAAGCTGGAGTGCTGTCTTACCGCCCTGGAGGGCGGGGTGAACCGGGTTCATATCATCGATGGTCGGGTGCCTCACAGCCTGCTGCTGGAGGTCTTCACCGACCGGGGCGTCGGCACCATGGTAATCAAGTAAGGGGGAGGGCATGAGCATGGCGAGCGAGACCACTACCAAGAGCGGGGCCCTGATGAACCGGACGAACGCCCAGATCATGTCCACCTACGGCCGCTACCCCATCGCCCTGGTGAAGGGGCAGGGGGTCAAGGTCTGGGATGCCGACGGCAAGGAGTACCTGGACTTTCTGACCGGCCTGGCGGTCAACGCCCTGGGTCACGCCCACCCGGCTGTGGTGGCGGCGGTGACGCAGCAGGTGTCGACCCTGAGCCACGTCTCCAACCTCTACTACACCGAGCCGGCCGTGGAACTGGCGGAGCTGCTGGTGGCCAATGGCGGGCTGGACCGGGCCTTCTTCTGCAACTCGGGCGCCGAGGCGAACGAGGCCGCCTTCAAGCTGGCCCGCAAGTACCACTGGCGGAAGGGCCGGACCGAGAAGACGGGGATCGTCTCGGTCACCCACTCCTTCCACGGACGGACGCTGGCAGCGGTGACCGCCACGGCCAAGCCCGAGATTCAGGTGGGCTTCGGCCCCCTGCCCCCCGGCTTCTCCTACGCCGAATATGGCAACCTGGAGGCGCTGAAGGCGCAGGTGAACGAGCAGACGGCGGCGGTGATCATTGAGCCGGTGCAGGGCGAGGGTGGCATCTATACCCACACCGCCGACTACCTGGCCGCGGTGCGGGCCCTCTGCGACGCCCACGGGGCGCTCCTGATCTTCGATGAGATCCAGTGCGGCCTGGGGCGCATCGGCACCTTCTTCGCCTACCAGTCCTTCGGGGTGAAGCCCGACATCATCACCCTGGCCAAGGCGCTGGGCGGCGGTCTGCCCATTGGGGCCATCTGCGCCACCGAGGAGGCGGCCAGCGGCTTCCAGCCCGGTGACCACGGCACCACCTTTGGCGCCAACCCGGTGGCCTGCGCCGCAGCGGTGGCGACGCTGAAGACCATTCTGAATGACGGGCTGGTTGCGCATGCCGCCAAGATGGGGCAGTACCTGCTGAATGGGCTGAAGGGGCTGCAAGCCAAGTACCCGGCGCTGGTCAAGGAGGTCCGGGGCATGGGGCTGATGCTTGGCCTCGAGCTGACCCAGCCGGGGGCCCCGGTGCTGGCCAAGTGCCATGAGCTGGGCCTGTTGGCGAACGTGACCGCATCCACCGTCTTCCGGATGCTGCCGCCCTATATCATCACCGAGGCGGA
>JBMONB010000089.1:0-9505 GCA_049325315.1 Bacillota bacterium
AGGCGGGCAGCCCATCGGGAAAGGCCGCCAGGGCGCGCCGGGCCGACCGGTCGCCGTAGACCGCCGCCATCATGGGCGGGCTCTGGCACCGGGAGAGGAGCGGGTCCAGTTCGGTATAGGGGTTCCAGTCCTCCCAGCCGGTGAAGTCCTCGGCCCTGCAGGAGGCGTAGGCCAGGTCGGCGGCCACCAGGCCCTCGTTGGGCAGCAGCCCATCGGCCACCGCCTGGTCGGTGGCGACGCAGGCGGTCACCGCCAGCCCCTCGGCCAGGGCGAAGTCACGCAGGCGGGTCCAGGCCTCGGGGACCAGCGGGCGGTGGTAGAGCACCCGCCCCGAGCCGTCCGCCAGCACCAGCCCGCCCAGATAGCAGATCGCGGGTCCCGTCAGGCCCAGTTCGTCGTAAATCGGCTTGGTGGAGCGCCAGGAGCGCCCCGTCACCAGCATGACCTCCACCCCGGCAGCTAGCGCATCAGCCACCGCCCGGCGGTTCTCCTCAGGTACCCGGGAGGCCCTGTCCAGCAGGGTCCCGTCCAGATCGATTGCAAGTAATTTGATATTCATAGCCCCTATTGTACCAGAACGGGCGCCCCTGCGGTGCTAGTTTCGTTCGGGACGGCCTCTTGGAATGAACACCAGGCATTTGCAGGGAATTATCGAACTCAAGCGAATCATCACGTCGATTCATCAATGGTTCCGGAACGGAGGGATACCCTTTGAGACGGATCTCTGTCCTGCTCCTCAGCCTGGCCATCATGCTGCCCGCGTTCTCTGCCCCGGCCCGCTCCAGCGCAGCTTCTGCGACCGGGTTGACGCTTACCTACCACATTCGGGTCACAGAACCCGACCGGCCCGTGGTAGAACTCGATGTAGGTGGCGCTCCCTCCGGGGTAACAACCCTCACCTTCCCAGCCCGGGCGATTGAGTCCGTCCGGAATCTGGCGGAGGCCCTGCCCAGCGTTGAGGTCACCGCAGCAAACGGAGCAAAGCTCTCCTGGCGCTGGGCCGAGCGCGGCATCGAGGTCAGCAACGGCAGCCACGCGGGCTTCCAGGTGGCCTATACCCTCAACACCCCACCGATTGTCTACAACGGCCAGCGGGCCTCCATCTTCCGGGAGCGGATCCTCTTCTTCATCGCCGGAGACCTGCTGCTTATGCCCGCTGAAGAACCCGCCTCCATCTCCGTGCGCTTCTCCCTGCCAGCGGGGCACCGCATGTTCAGCAACCTGCCGGAGAAAGAGGGGGTCTTCACAGCCGAGAAGGGGCTCTGGGGCAATCTGCTCGATGACTTCCCCATGGCCTATTTCACCGGCGGCATCCCGCTCTTTGTGGCGGAGCGAGAGACCGCATGGGGTGACCGGTACCAGCTGGTGCGTCTGGACCGGGACCCCACCGTCAACTGGCTCCCCTCCTACGGCAACACCCCCTGGGAGGAGGCGGCCGACTATCTGGCACGGGCTGAGGCGTATGACGCCTATATCCGCCAGCACATCTTCGGCCCCCTGCCCCGACGCACGGTGATTTACGACGACACGAAGAACCCGCAGGATCCTACGGTGAGCAGCATCCTGACTAACCGTGACTGGTACAGCCACAACCAGTTCTGGGCGCGCAGCGACGGGGACCTGGCGCACCATCAGATCCATGCCTGGATGGCGCCGCAGGCGTACAGCCGCCTGGCCATTGAACCCTGGAACCCACTGGGGGCGATGCTGGAGGAGGGGATTCCCACCTACTACGAGCACCTTCTGCCCGCACTGGTCAGGGGGCGTGACTGGGCCCCCGGCAAGCTCTTTGAGTTCTGGGTGCTGGAGGAGCGGGGGCGCGCCGCCAACATCCAGGCGAACGAATTTCACCGGAGATACAACCAGTCCAGCATGCGCATCTACCTGCTGGACCAGTTCATGCGGAAGACCGCCAACAAGGACCTTACCGCCTTCACCCGGGCGCTATGGGCGGAGGCGCAGGGCCGCAGCGCCCCCTCGGTGATCACCGACGAGCAGTTGCGGTCCATCTTCGCCGGGGTGGTCGGCCCAACGAACAGCGGGGAGATCGACCGGCTCGCCGCGAAGACCGACTTCACCCGGGCCGACTTCGCCGCCCTGGAACCCGCCTTCCGGCTCTATGTGGACGAACTGGCCCGGCAGTTCTTCTGGAACAACCGGCTGCTGGTCCTGCTCTACCTGGAATCGGCCGCCACCCGCGGGGGCACTTGGCCGCACTATGCCACCGCCCCCCACATGGTCCGGTTGATCGGCATGGATACCATGCGGGAGTTGAACCAGGCGATTCGAAACCAGGGGAAGCAGAGCCTGACCCAGGCCGATGTGCTGGCCGCTCTCAGTGCCGTCACCGGCCAGGACCACAGCGGCTTCTTTGCCTTCTGGTCCAGCCTGGGCTATGAGCTGAGCCCCAGTTCACTCCTGCCGCTCTCGTCGTGGGGAACGAACCCGGTGGAAAACCAGTTTGTCAACATGCACTGGCAGGTGGCCGGCTCCCTGCTGGTGGAGCACTACCTGAGCGGGGTAAAGCAGCAAGCTGTGGCGGTGCTGGACTCGCCGGCGCCCTCTGATACCCTCGACCTGATCATAACGGTAGGCCCGGGGCGGTTCGTGTCGGAGGCTGCGGTAAAGGAGGCGATCTCGGGGCCGAACGTCTCCTTCGTGCGGAGCACTCGCAGCCAACAGCCCTCGGTGCGCGGCTACTTCCGGGTCAAGACCGATGACCCGGCGCGCCGCCGCTTCCCCTTCACCCTGAACCTGCCCGCTTTCGACAGCCACCCCCGGTTCGGCTTCCTTACCCCGTCTCGAGAGGAGAAGGAGCTCACCTTTCTCCACGCTTTCGATCCCATCCCGTTTGCGGCCACTGCCAGTGAGACAGGGCTCACCCTGGGGGCTGTCCCCTCCCTGGAAGGCGCCTACCTCCAGGTGGGCACGGTGCGGGTGCAGCCAGGAACCACCGTGCCCCTGCCCTCCGGGGCAGCAGGCGGGATCCAGGTGGACCTGTTCGACCGCCACGGCTTCCTGCGGGGCCGCCAGACGGTGACAGTGGCGCCGCCCGCCCAGCCGCCTCAGCCCCCGGCCCCACGCCCGGTCTCCATCGTGCTGAACGGCCGGCCCCTGAGCTTCGACGTAGAGCCGGTCCGGGTGAACAACCGCCTCCTCGTCCCGCTGCGGGCACTGAGCGAAGCGCCGGGGGCCCAGGTCTCCTGGGACGAGGGCAGCCTGACCGCCACCCTGACCTACGGTCAGGAGCAGATCCGGATCACCCTGGGACAGGCCGTCCGGTGGGACGATGCCACCCAGACGGTGATTCTCACCCGGGACTAGCCCCCGTCTCTAGCGCAGCACGAAGAGCAGGTAGGTCGCTGCCGCATAGGTGACGGCAATGGCGTAGGCCTCCCACCGGAACCGGGCCCCCTCCTTCGCCTCGGCCCCCAGGAGCGGCGACGAGGCCAGGGCGACCACGGCGATGCCCGACATCACCAGGCCCGCCAGGGCGGCGATGATCTGGCCCCGCGACGCCACTGAGAGAATCGTGCCGCCCGGCAGGGCGAAGTCAGCCAACACGATGATCACCATGTTGAAGATGTTGGAGCCCAGCACATTGCCCAGGGCCAGGTCGTAGAGCCCCTGGCCGGCGGTGAAGATGGTGACGGTCAGCTCGGGCAGCGAGGTGACCGCCGCCAGGAGCGTGGAGCCCACGAAGGTCTGCCCCAGACCGGTGATCACGGCGATGCGGTCTGCCGCCACCGAGAGGAACCAGCCCGACACCACCACCACCGCCGCGGCGCCGGCGAACTTGAGCCATAGGAGCCCTACCCCGCCGGGGGCCGGTTCCGCCGCCGCTGCCACCTGGGGCTCCTCGGCCTCCCGGGGCAGGAGCCTCAGTATGAAGATGTAGGTGAGCAAGATCACCCAGGCGTCGACCCCCGCCCCCAGAAAGGCGAAGGGCAGCCGGACCACCATGGCCAGGGCGGCCAGCCCCGAGAGCATGATTCCGGCCGCGGCCACCACGGTATGGGTCTGGCCGACGTTCGCGAGAATCCGGCGGGCCGCGGCGAACTGTGCCAGCACCAGAATCGCCACGTTGAAGATGTTGGAGCCGAAGACGTTGCCCAGGGCCAGATTCCCCGCACCGCCGAGCCCCGCCGCCACCGAGGCGACAATCTCGGGCAGCGAGGTAGCCCCCGCCAGGAGAATCGAGCCGACGAAGGCCCGCCCGAGGCCGGTCTGGGTGGCGATATCGTCGCCGTACTGCGAGAGCTTCCGCCCCGCCAGCACCACCGCTGCTGCGCTGAGAACGAACATGATCCAGGGGTTCAAAGCGATCCACTCCCGTAGCACCATGCTGAAAGGCTTCGGGCTTAGAATCTCTCCGCGCACCCCGGCTTACACCCCCGATCCAATCCATCGGACAGCGTAGTGCTATCACCTCGCGAAAGTCCATCTGCATAGTTCCTTCCGGTATCCAGCGACCGCCTTTTGACTGATTTTCGTTCTCAGCCGGAGGATTCCGCCCCCGGCTGCCGAAACGCCCCTGGAATTGCGGCAAGGCCGGCAGAAAGCCAGGCCTGGAGCAGCACCAGGAGGTATAGACCGTGTCTGAGAAGCGGACCGTTGAGATCAACGTGAGCGCCCGCCACATTCATTTGAGCCAGGCCCATGTAGAGGCGCTGTTCGGCGAAGGCTACCAGCTGACCAAGCTGAAAGATCTGAAGCAGCCCGGCCAGTACGCCGCCAACGAGCAGGTGGCGGTGACCGGCCCGAAAGGCAGCTTCCCGAAGGTGCGAGTGCTCGGCCCCGCCCGGGGAGAGACCCAGTTGGAGATCTCCCTCTCCGACGCCCGTGCCCTGGGCGTGCCCGGCGTGATTCGCATGAGCGGAAAGGTTGCGGAAACCCCCGGCATCATCCTCGAGGGCCCCCGGGGGCGCCTGGAGCTGACGCAGGGCGTCATCGTTGCCGCCCGGCACATCCACCTGACCCCGGCCGATGCCGAGCGGTACCGCCTCACCGACGGCCAGGTGGTCCGGGTCAGAACCAGCGGCCTGCGGCCCCTCACCTACGACGATGTCATCTGCCGGGTTCACCCCACCTTCGCCCTGGAGATGCACGTCGACACCGACGAAGCCAACGCCGCCGGATTGAAGGATGGCGACAGCGGCGAGATCCTCGACTGACCCACAGGCTAAGCCCCGGGTGCGCCAACTGGCGTCGCCCGGGGCTCTTTGCGCGCAAGCGGCCTAGAACCGCTTGATCGTGGTGTAGAAGGTGTCCCGCTGCACCGGGACAAAGCCGGCGTTCCGAATCAGCGCCACCGCCTGAGGCGGGGTGACCATGTGGGTGGTGCCCGCCGCCGAGACCACGTTCTCCTCCATCATGGTGCCGCCGAAGTCGTTGCCGCCGAAGCGGAGGGCGACCTGCGCCAGCTTCGGCCCCTGGGTCACCCAGGAGCACTGGATATTCTCCACGTTGTCAAGCACCAGCCGGGCCACCGCCATCAGCCGCAGGTACTCCATGCCCGTGCCCAGGTGGTGCTCCGGGTTCGAGAGCACCTCCAGCCCCAGCTCCGTGTTGTCCGGCTGGAAGTCCCAGTGAATGAAGGCCCGGTAGCCACCGTACTTGTCGCCGCTCTCCCGAATGCGGATCAGGTGCATCGCCTGCTCCTCGACCGTCTCGATGTGGCCGTACATCATGGTGGCGGATGTGTTCATTCCCAGCTGCTGGGCCGCCTCCATCACCTCGAACCACTGGTCGGTCAGCACCTTCCCCTTGCCGATGATCCGGCGCACCCGGTCCACCAGGATCTCGCCGCCGCCACCCGGCACCGAGCGGAGCCCCGCCGCCTGCAGCTCCCGCAGGGTGTCGATCACCGAGAGCTTCGAGATCTTGGCCAGGTAGTAGAGTTCTGCCGGCGAGAAGCCATGGACCACCAGGGGCGGGAACTTCGACTGAATCCGGTCGATCAGCTGCTGGAAGTAGTCGAGCTTCAGCGCCGGGTTAAGGCCGCCCTGCAGCAGCACCTGGGTGCCGCCCTGGTCGACCAGCTCCTGGCACTTCTGATCGATCACCTCCCACGGCAGCACGTAGCTCTCCTCGTGGCCCACGTCTCGCTTGAAGGCGCAGAAGCTGCACTGCGCCACGCAGACATTGCTGTAGTTGATATTCCGGTCGATGATAAACGAGACCTCATCCGTCGGATGCATCTGATGGCGGATCGTATCCGCCGCCTGTCCGATCGACAGGATATCGGGATGAACCAGGAGCGCCACGGTCTCCTCCAGCGTCAGCCGGTGCCCCTCCAGCCGCCGCTGCAGGATCGGCCGAATATCGGTCAGGGTCTTGCTACTCAAGTCCTGTTTCCCCCCAGACATGAAGTGGCGGCACCGCATCGATCTCCCCGATCTTGCGGGCCAGTTCGAAGAACCGGATCAGCCCGCTGCGATAGCGAGCGGTGAGGTGGTGCCGAATCTGCCGGAAGTGCTCCTCCACCGCCGCCCGGGGCAGGTTGCGCCGCTCCAGCGCCACCTCCACCAGCTCATCCATGCGCTCCATGGCGTAGTCCCGGCTGGCCTGAAAGAGCCGCGTCACCAGCCGGACGCCATCGGGATTCCGCTCGGCAAACTCCCGCCGGATCACCCAGAGGGCGAATACCATGATCTCGCCGGTCAGCCGCTGAAACTCCTCGCCCAGGTCGATTACCCGCAGGTCCGGGAAGCGGGCCCGCAGGACCGGGTCGTGGGCCGCCAGCAGGGCGGTGTCGCCGATGATCAGGCAGGCCTCCGCCTCCTCCAGCATGGCGACCGGGTCCGGCGGCGCCGTGAAGTAGCGGGGCTGCACCCCGTACCGCTCGGTGAGGATGATCTTCGTCAGCACCACCGAGGTGGCCGAGTGGCTGGTCAGGGCGACGGGGCGCCCGTCCAGCTCTTCCAGCGGACGCCGGGAGAAGAGCAGCACCGAGGTGACCCGCCCCTCCGCCGAGATCGAGAGGTCCGGCAGAATCACCGCGTCGGATGCGTTCCGTGCATATTCCACGGACGAAATCGGCGTAATATCCAGCGCTCCCTGCAAGAAGAGCTGGTTCAGCTGCGACGGCGGCCCCTTCTTCACCGCCACCGGCAGGTCAATGACCCCCTGCTCGATGCCGTAGTAGACCGGCAGGCAGTTCAGGTAATCGATATAGCCCAGGCGCACTGGCCCCAGCCGCCACGTGGCGCCCGCCTCGGGGCTCTCGGCCAGCGCTGACCCTGGCCAGCGGTGATCGCGCATGGTGATCACTCCACCCTTTCCGTTCATGGTCCACCCCCCACTTTCTATGTGGAGAAACACCTCGGTTTTCGTCTCCCCGCAACCCGATTCCTCGCCCAACCGGAAAGATGTCACTTTTCGGCCAGGGCGGTTGACAAATCAGAATAATATAGACTATACTTGAACTAATCAATATGCAATATGCGCATGTTGCATAAGGGGGGTGTAGCGGGTGATCGTGAGGGACGTCGCGCAACTCCGGTCGGTGCAGCATTCTCTGGGGGTAAACCTGGGCAGCGCCATGCTGCTGGTCGACTACGCTGCGCATGGCTTTGCAACCCCCACCCCCTGGGCCCAGGCCGCTGCCACACGGCTCTCCCGGGCCGGTCGGGAACGGCTGGAGCTGTTGCGGGCGGTGCTGGCCCACGGGTGGGTCCTGCGGAGCTGGCTCCTGCAGCGCCTTCCCGCCTCGCACCCGGCCCACCGTTCCTGGGAGGAACTGCGCCGCTGGCTGGCCAACCAGACAGCGCCCGAGATCGAGGGGCTGGTCACCGGCGGGATTCGCTCGGGCCTGCTCTGGGGCGCCCCCGCAGGGGCGGCAGCGGCGGTAGATGAAGCGCTGGCCGATCCGATCCGCCGGGCCGAGGGGCTGCGAACCGTGCTGCAGATCTGGCGGATCGAACCGGTGCATGACGCCTTAAGCCTGGCCCTCGACCCCTTCCGCTTCCACGCCGAACTGCTCGCCCTGCTCGACGAGCTCTGGGAGCGCTGGCTCCGGCAGGCCTGGCAGACGGCCGAGCCCGAACTGAAGGCCGCTGCGGCAGCGATCACGGAGACGCTGCCGTCGCTCGCCGGCCTGGACGCCGAGGCGCTCGTCAGCCGGCTGACCGGTCTGGAGCCAACCGAGGCCTGGGTCGACCCGCTGCGCAGCGCCGAGGAACTGATCTTCGTCCCCAGTCTCTTCATGGGGCGCTACCTCTCCATCGCCCGGGAGGAGGGGCAGGTCCTCCTCCTCTTTGAGCCCGCCTCGCTGCGGCAGGCGGTAGCTTCGCCTGTGCCGGGGCTGCACCTGACCGACCTGGCCGACCTGGGCCATGCCCTGGAAGGGCTGGGTGAACCCACCCGCCTGACGATCCTGAACCTGCTGGCCGCCCGCGGCGAGCTCTGCGGCCAGGAGATCGTAGAGTTGGTCGATGTCCACCAGTCCACCGTCTCCCGGAACCTCGCCCTGCTGGAGCGGACCCGCCTGGTCCACGTCCGCCGGGAGGGGAACATGAAGCGATACAGCCTGAACCAGGAGCGAATTCACCAGGTCTGCCGCCTGCTGGCCGGCGCCCTGGGATAACCCATCCTCATAGACAGAAGGAGGCCGACAAGATGAGCGACCTGCTCTCCCCGTCCCGGCTGCTGGAGATCATGGAATCCAACCGTCGCCTGACCCTGCGGACAATCGAGGCCTTCCCGGAGGATGCGCTCTTCCGATACAAGCCCGCGGAGCATCTCCGCCCCTTCGCCGAAATGGTCAAGGAGATCCTGCACCTGGAGCTGGCCTACGTCCGGGGCGTCGCCACCGGCGAGTGGGTCCACGAACAGCCCTACCAGGTGGTACAGACGAAAGAGGAGCTGCTCCGTGCCTGCGGGGCGGTGCGGGAGTATAGCCTGGCCAAGTGGCACAAGGTGACCGCCGAGCGGCTTCAGGCGGTGGAGCCAGACCCCTTCTTCGGCGGCGGCGAGGGGTCCCTCTTCGACCGGCTCTTCTATGCGATCGAAAACGAGATCCACCACCGCGGCCAGGGCTTTGCCTACCTGCGGATGCTCTCCATCGAGCCCCCGTTCTTCTGGGAGCGGTAGGGGTCAAAGATATCCCCCGTGCTGTGACCAGTGTCGCGGCACGGGGTGATGCAATTTTTACCGCAGATTGCGCAGATTTTTCATGATTCCCCAGAAAATAGCGGTCGGGTCGGTGTATTGGCCGCGGATTCCCCAGAAAACAGTTCGGTTTGGCAGGGAGGCCGATTTGGAGACAAAAAAGCCCCCCTACAGCACCACTCAGGCACTTTAAGGATCAATGGTGTATGAGAGAATCAAGCAGCCGGCGGGTCGGGATCCGCCTGTGCAAGTGTGACGGTGTAGCCTAACGCCTCAAGGCGCTTTTGGAGGCGACGGACTACCCGCTGCTGATTCAGTTGGTCAAAGAAGTTGGGGCCAAGTTCCTGGTACGGGGTCCGGGTCTTGAGGATGTGGTAGACAGCGACAAGGATCG
>JBMONB010000090.1:0-9502 GCA_049325315.1 Bacillota bacterium
CAAGCGCCAGCGCCCCGAAGAGCAGCAGCCAGAACCGAGCCACGGCCGGTTCCGCATGGGCCATGCCCGCCCGCCCCGACGCCCCACGCCCCACCAGCGCCTCCACAGGGCCCCGCAGGGCGTAAGCCGCAAACCAGCCTCCCGTCGCCAGCAGCCCCCAGCCATCGGGCCCGGCCGCCAGCAGCGCCGCCACCGGCGGGGTCAGCAGCATCGCCCAGGCCCCGTGCTCCCGGGGCAGGGGAGGTCGGCCAACACGCATGATCACGAAAAACCACCCCTCTCGCCTCCAGCATAGCAGGTTTCTGTCCGGATGCTGTGATGCTGCGCACACCAGGCAGGAGTTTGCTCACATCAGCGTGAACTATGTAGCAGCCTGTGGGCGCGGGCCTTCTGTGGAGTACCCGCCTCCGCCGAGCGGCGGAGCCTTAGCCGCTCTTATACGAAAGGAGGGACGGGAGGAGACCGGCGGGTCGCTCTCCCGGCTGGCAGAAGATGTACGACACACCCGAATTTCAGGCCCTGCGTCGCGAGTACCTGCAAGGTGCTCTGGATCGCGTCGCCCACCTCAAGGAGCATGCTCACCTGCTGCGCAACGGTGCTCTGGCCGACCTGAAGGAGCTACGGCAGGAGATTCATAAACTGCGGGGCTCCGGTGGCTTCTATGGCTTCCACGAACTCTCTGAGGCTGCTGCCAGGGCGGAGGACACCATCATCCTCGTCCTCGATGAAGAGCTGGACCGGAACGACCAGCAGATCGCCGCGCTGATCGACCGGGTAGTCGAGACCGTGAACACGGCGGCGGCACAGGCAGGGCTCTCCTCATGACAGAACCCCCACCAACCGGGCTGGCTGGTGGGGGTTTTTCATGCGCTCTCTTGTAGCTACTTCAGCAGATCCCGCACCCGGGCCACGACCTCTTCCTGAATCAGGGGCCCCTTGGTCAGGTGATGCGTGGGGCCAAGCTGGAGCAGCGTCTTCTCGCCCTCGGTCAGGTCAAGGGCGGTCAGCACCAGCAGCGGAATCTGCTGGGTCCAGCGCCGCTGGCGGAGCAGCCGTACCAGCTGGAAGCCGTCGAGGTTGGGCATCATCAGGTCGAGAATCAACAGGTCCGGCCGCTCATCCATGATCCGTTTGAAGGCCTCCTGGCCGTCGGCGGCAGAACGGACCGCATAGCCCGCACGCTCCAGCATGACGCTGACAATGCGGCGGACATCGGGATCATCATCGACCACCAGGATGGTGGGCTGCGACTTGGCGGCGTCGGCGGAGCCCAGAACGGCCCGAATCGTGGTCAGCAGCTTGCCCTCGTCGATCGGCTTGGCAATCACGCCGGCCACGCCCAGGGCGACCAGCTCCGGCTCCCGCCCGGAGGTGTAGGCCGAGATCACCACCACCGGGATATTGCGGGTGGTGGGATCCTCCTTCAGCCGGCGGGTCACCTCCAGCCCGTGCATGCCGGGCATTAAAAGGTCGAGGGTGATCGCATCGATGTGGCGGGTGCGGGCGATCTCCAGCGCCTGTTCGCCCGAGGTGGCGCCCACGGTCTGGAACCCCTCCTGCTCCAGCGACAGCATGATGAGCCGGACGATATCGGGGTCGTCGTCGACCACCAGGACCGTCTTGTTGCCCATGTGCAGCGGCAGGGGAATATCGACCTGGGCCGGCTCGACCGGCAGGGTGAAGGAGAAGGTCGACCCCTCGCCCACCTCGGACTCCACCCAGATCTGACCGTTGTGCTCGTCAATAATTGCCTTGCAGATGGCCAGGCCCAGGCCGGTGCCGCCCGTCTTGCGCGAGGCGGCGTTGTCGACCCGGTGGAACTTCTCAAAGATGGCCGCCTGCTGATCGGGGGGAATGCCCGGACCCCGGTCGGTCACCTGGAACAGGACATGATTGGACTCCACACTGACCCTCACCGTCACCTCGGTGGCGGGCGGCGAGAACTTGACAGCGTTGGAGATCAGGTTGACCAGCACCTGCTGGAGCCGGTCGGCGTCCGCCAGCACCCGGGGCACCTTCTCGGGAATCTCCGTGATCACGGTGATATCCCGCTGGCGGGCGAAGCCGTCCATCTCCTGGACCGCCCGGTGGATCGCCTCCGCCGTGGGCAGCGGCGCCCGCTTGATCTCCATCTTGCCCGCCTCAATGCGGGAGATGTCGAGAATGTCGTTGATCAGCCGGATCAGCCGGTCGGTGTTGTTCTGGGCGATGGAGAGCAGGTCCTTGACCTCGGCGGGCAGTTCGCCCACCACCCCGCCCAGCACCAAGCCCAGTGAGCCCTTGATCGAGGTCATGGGCGTGCGCAGCTCGTGGGAGACGGTGGCGATGAACTCGGACTTCATCCGGTCCACCTCGGTCTCCTTGGTGATGTCACGGTAGACGTAGATGCGGCCGATCACCCGACCGGCGTCGTCTTGCACGGGGGCCGCAAACTCGTGGAAGACCCGGCCCTTCTCCTCCCGGGTCTCAACGATCGCCGTCTCGATCTCGATCGGGGGCCCGCCTGACGGACCGGGCTGCCACTGGAGGGCGCCGCCCATCCGGAAGACCCGGGCGCTGATCGAGCGCAGCTCATGAATCGACTTGCCGATGATCTGCTCGGCGGGAAGCCCCAGCACCGAGCCCACCTGGTGGTTGGCCACGACGCAGAGGCCGAGGTTGTCCACCATGATAATCGCCTCGCCCACCGACTCCAGGATCGACCGCAGCCGGTTCGCCTGCGCATCGGCCATCTCACGGGCGGCCTGGATCTCCACCAGGTTCTGCCGGAGCTGCTGCTCCATCTCCTTGCGGCGGGTAATATCGCGGGCAATGCCCACGTACGCGACAACCTCTCCTTGCTCGTTGACCACCCGGGTGATCGAGAGGAAGGAGTACCACAGGCTGCCGTTCTTATGGCGGTTTATGATCTCGCCGACCCACTTGCCCCGGCTGCCGAGCTGCTCCCACATCTCGCGGAAGACCTCGGGCGGGGTGAGGCCGGAGCGGATAATATTGGTCCGCTGGCCGATCAGCTCCTCCCGGGCATAGCCGGTAACCGCCTCATAGGCCGGGTTGACGTCGGTGATGATGGTATTCCGGTCAGCGATAACGATGCCGTCCAGGCTGTTCCAGTAGACCTCCTGGAGAATCGTGGTGAAGTCCAAGATAAGACCGCTCCTTCGCCGCGTCACTCGGCCATCAAGTGCGGGGGCTCATCGCCCCGGGCGCCTCTCTGTCCCTACTGGGCGCTCTTGACCAGCGCCTCCAGCTGGCTGGAAAGGGACATCGGGTCAAAGGGTTTGACCAGGTAGCCGATCGCCCCCAGATCTTTCCCTTTCTGAATTTCTGCCTGCTGGGCCCGGGCGCTCAGAAAGATCACGGGGATTCGCTGAGTGGCGGGGTCGGCCTTTAGCCGACGGCAGGTCTCGTAACCGTCCATCTCCGGCATCATCACATCCAGGAGGATCAGGTCCGGCTTCACGGCGTTCGCCTTCTCCAGGCCTTCCTTCCCGCCGGATGCGACAGACACCTGATGACCGCCCTGGTACTTTAGCGATAGCTCGACCATCTTCTGAATATCTGGGTCATCCTCAATAAGGAGGATACGAAGTGCCACCCGGCCACCCTCCTTTCGTTGCATTCCGAAATCCTTTCTATATTGTAGGGGCACATTGGCGGCGGTGTCTACCGGAACCGTGCGTTGTGGCGCAAGAAAGTGAATCCAAGAACGGGCAGAGGGGGTTCCTGGCAGGAAAGCGCTCAGCCGGATGCGAATGATTCACGCCATGTTTCGTATTACCGATCGCGGAGGTGTAAGCGTGCCACTTCAGAACCCGATGCAGAAGGCGATTCGGAATAGCCTCCTCGGCCTCATTCTCTCCGTGCTGATCCCCGCTCTGGCCCACTGGCTCGGTGCCGACCCTGTAATCACCTGGGTCTTCGGCGGCGTTGCGATCTTCACATTCCTGCTGATGCTCCCCATCTTCTACACCACGGGGAAGCGCCATCTCCGGGAGATGCAGGCGCTGGTAGACGGGGATCACCTGGTCCACTGGCAGCTGGACCCCGCCGAATGGCAGCGATTCGTGGAGGAGGACTGGGTTCGGCAGCGCCGGGAGGCGATTACCACGCCAAGCTGGGTCGGGGGCGCCGGCCTGCTCGTCTCGGTAGGCATCGCCTGGATCGCGGGCGAGTGGAGCGAGACCTCTACCTGGATTCTGGGCGGCATGCTGATCATCGCGGTCCCGATGGGCCTCTTCCTGTACATCTCGGCCCGGTCGGTCTACACGAAGCGGCAGCAGGTTCCGGGCGAGATCTATATCGGCGCCACCGGGGTCCTGAACAGCGGAAACTACCACTCCTGGGTAGGCTTCGGTCTCAGCCTGACCGGCGTCGCCCTGGAGGAGGGCGATCCGTACAGCATTCGCTTTGAGATCACCTCGCAGGGAGGCGGCAACAGCACCACCCAGCAGGTCCGGGTACCCGTCCCAAGGGGGCGTGAAGAGGAAGCGGTGCGGCTGGTGGCCCAGTTCCACGGCGAGGAGTAACCACCGGGCGGCAGTAACCCAGCGTTACTGCCGCCTTCGTCATTGTACCGCTTCACAGCCCAGGGTTCGCGCCGGGTACGTCCTCCTCCGGCTCCTCCTCTTCGACCAGGGTCATGCCCCCCAGGGTCAACACCACCTCGGTGATACCCGTTATCTGGTTGAGCAACTCCCCGATCAGCGCCTCCTCCGCCTCGGTAGGCACGCGCCCGAGCTTGTGGGCGATGCAGCGCTCCACCCAGGTCTCATACTGATCCAGATGGATCGCCTCGGCGTCGTCGAATAGGCAGTCGATCAGATGGTCGTAGCAGCCCTCGGCACAGTCCTTATCGACCGTCTTGCTCAGGGTCGCAAGACTCGACTCCAGCTTCCGGACCAGCGTCCTGAGAAGCTTCCCTTCCAGCTCGGTCTGGGGCGTAATCTTCCCGATAAACCGTTCCAGCTTCCTGGGCAAAGCCATAAGCGCCATCCCTCCAATTCACACTACGCCCGGGGTCGGGTTCTGTTGAATTGGGCGGTGGGGAAAAAAGAAAGCCGGCGCGGTCGCCGGCTCGTCCCTGGCCATCTCACTTCGTCGCCTCCACCTCGAACCGGTAGCCTACGCCCCAGACGGTGTGGATGTAACGGTACGTACCTGTCTCCAGCCGCTCACGGAGCCGCTTTACGTGGGTGTGAATCGTCCTGTGGTCGAAGCCGGCCCGCTGGCCCCAGACCCGTTCGCCCAGCTCCTCGCGGGAAAAGACCCGCTTGGGTTCCCTGGCCAGGGTGACCAGCAGGCGGAACTCCATGGGCGGCAGCTCTTCGCCGTTGACCCGACCGGCGCCCAGGTCAATGGTCAGGCCGGGGAATTGGAGACGGGCGGGCTCTGCCAGGGGAAAGGGCGTGGGGACCGGCACCGGGGATGGGGGGCCATCGCCCGCTACGGGGGCCGTGACCCGGGCGCGCCGGAGCAGCGCCCGGACGCGCATGACCAGCTCGGGGGCGTAGAAGGGCTTGGGCAGGTAGTCGTCTGCCCCCAGCTCGAACCCTTTGACCCGGTCGCCGGGCTGCGCCAGGGCGGTCAGCATCAGGACCGGGGCATCGCTGAAGCGGCGAAGCTGGCTCAGGACCTCCCAGCCGTCAGCGTGGGGCATGAGTACATCGAGAATCACCAGGTCGGGCCGCTCCCGGGCGGCCAGCAGCAGGGCTGCGGCGCCATCAGCGGCGGGCAGGACCCCATAGCCCTCCTGCTCCAGCAGGAAACGGAGCATGTTTCGCAGGTCGGTGTCATCCTCGGCGACCAGGATTCGCTGTCCGTCCATCTAAGGCCCTACTCCCCTTCCTGATCATCTTAGCAGCGGCGGTTTAGCGAACACGATAGGGGCATTGCCCGATTCACGGGTGGATGAATTGTGCCTTTTTGGTCCATCTGGTGGATATGCCGGGGACAGTTGTCTGCGATACGCTGAGAGACAGAGTACACACCGGAAAGGAGGTCGCCGCGATGAGAGTCATAGGTGGTTCCCCAACCGCAGCGGTACCGTCTCTGCGCTCGCTGGATGCGCTTTTCCGCCCCCGTGGAATCGCCATCGCTGGCGCCTCGAGCGATCCAACCAAGCCCGGCCACCAGGTGCTGCACAACCTGCTCGAGGCCGGATTCACGGGCCATATCGCCGTGATCCATCCCAGGGCCGAGTCGGTCCTGGGCGTTGCCGCTTATCCGGACCTGCTCAGCATCCCGGGCGCTGTCGAGATGCTGGTGCTGGCCGTCCCGGCGCCAACCACCCCCGAGATGGTGCAGCAGATCCGCCTGCGCAAGCTCCAGCGGGGGGATCTTCAGGCGGTGGTCGCCATCGCCGGCGGCTTTGCGGAGACCCACACCGCCGAGGGAATCGAGTACCAGAAGATGCTGGCCGAGGGATGCCTCGCCGCAGGGGTCCGGCTTGTCGGACCCAACTGCGTGGGGGTCATTGACAACCGCAACCGGGTCGATACCACCTTCCTGACCGGCGTGCACCGGCGGGCCAGCGGGGTCTCGCTCCTCTCCCAGAGCGGGGCGATGGGCGCCTGGATGGCCCTGGAGTGGGGCGCTCTGCCGGTTCCGGTCGGCCCCAACAAGTTTATCTCCCTTGGCAACATGGCGGAGGTGGAGATGGCCGAGGTACTGGAGTACCTGGGCCGAGATCCCTCTACCCGGGCCATCGGCCTCTATATGGAGGGCAACCCTTCGGCCCGCGCCCTGGTGGAGGCAGCCGGGCGGGCCTCGCTTCGCAAGCCGGTGGTGGTGCTGAAGGTGGGCCGGACCGAGCAGGGCTCCGACGCCGCCCGGTCTCACACCGGGGCGCTGGCCGGCACCGACCGCATCTACGAGGGCGCCTTCCGCCAGTTCGGGCTGATCCGCGCCGAGCGGGTGGACGACTTCGCCATCACCCTCTCGGCCTTCGACCGGCTCCCCCTGCCGCTCGGCGGGCGGGTGGCGACCCTGACCAACGCCGGCGGGCCGGGGGTCTACACCCTCGATGCCCTGGCAGACCAGGGGCTCTCCCTGGGCAAGTTCAGCCCGGCCACCCGAGCCTCCCTGCGGGCCGGACTGCCCGCCTTCGCTACCGTGGGCGAGCCCGACGGCTACGTGGACATGACCGGCGGGGTCGGCCCCCGGCAGGTGGCCCAGGCGGTGGCGGCGGCCCTGCGCGACCCGGGCATCGACGCCGTCTTCCACCTCTTCATTCCCACAAAGTTCACCACAGCGGAGGAGATGGCCCGGGAGCTGCTCAGCCTGCTGCCCGGACTGAAGCGAAACAGCCTCGACAAGCCGCTCTTCCTGACCCTGCTGGCCGGTCACGGTGTGGCCCAGGCCCGCAGGCTGCTGGAGGAGAACGGCATCATGACCTTTGGCTCTGTCGACCAGGCGGCCTTCGCCCTCGCTGCCATGGTCCGCTACGGCATGGACCGTCAGAAGCCCGCACGCCCCTAGCCAGTACGCAGCCCACTGCGTGCGCGACCGAGGAGGAGATCGAACATGGCGGTGCGTGAGCAGGCCCGTCAAACGCTGGACAAGATCGTCGAGACCTGCCGGGCCGAGGGGCGCCGGCAGCTGACCGAATGGGAGACCTACGCGATCCTACAGGATTGGCGGGTGCCGGTGGCCCCCTGTGAACTGGTTCACGAGCCCGGCGAAGCGGCCGAGGCAGCGGTGAGGCTGGGCGGGAAGGTAGCGGTAAAGATCGTCTCCCCCGACATCGGCCACAAGACCGAGGCCGGCTGCGTAAGGCTGAACGTCTCCGGCCCCACCGAGGCGGCCGCGGCCTGCGCAGAGGTGCTGGCCAATGCGTACTTCCACGCCCCGGAGGCCCGCATCGACGGGGTACTGATTCAGCAGATGGCGCCCGCCGGCATCGAGGTGATTCTGGGCGGGCTGCACGACCCGTCCTTCGGCCCGGTGGTCATGGTCGGCCTGGGCGGCATCTTCACGGAGGTGCTGAAAGATGTCTCCTTCCGGCTGGCGCCGCTGAGCGAGGAGCAGGCCCAGGCGATGCTCCAGGAGCTGCGGGGCTTCCCGCTGCTCACCGGGGCGAGAGGCAAGCCGCCGGTTCACCTGCAGAGCCTGCGTCGGACCCTGGTGGCGATCTCCCAACTGGCGGCCGCCTGGCCCGACCTGCAGGAGTTGGACCTGAACCCGCTGATCGCCCACGAGGGCGGCGTGATCGCCGTCGATGGCCTGGCGACCCTGAAGCCACCCACACCCGAGGTCTAACTAAGCACAAGGGGGGCCGGAACGTCCGGCCCCCCTTTCGCGCGGGCTAATAGCAGCGGATGCGCCGGACCCGGTCACCCCGGAACTGAAAGATCATACAGCGTGCGCCCTTGCCGTTGGGCCCGCCGGTGTAGGTCACCTCGGCAGCGGCGCCGCTGCCGTCGACCAGCACGTTCTCCACCAGGAAGGTCAGGTCGGGGTACGCCTCCCAGAGCCAGACAAAGTAGGCGTTGACCTCGTCTTGTCCCTTCGATTCCTTGTCCGCCAGGAACTCCACGTCGTGGGTCATCAGCGGGGCCAGGTTGCCCGGACAGTGGGTATTGCACATGTGGAAGAAGCGGGTCACTGCCTGCTCCAAAACCTCACGATCACGCTGAATGGCGCTCTGCGTCATCGGGACCGCCCCCCGGAAGATGATATCTCCCCTTCAGCGTAGCACAGGGGTTGTCCGATGCCATATCCGCCCTTTGTGTCAATCGAGGATATGGGTGCGCTACTTTAGGGGTCGATTCTCGTTCGGCGGCACGGAGCGCCGCTCCCGCAGCACCCGGACCAGCACATCTTCCCGCCCGCGGCTGCCCGGCTCCCAGAGGGGGCCCTTCACACCGTCGGGCAGGTACTGCTGACCCACCCAGCCGGCCGGGTAGTCGTGCGGGTAGCGGTAGCCCTTGCCATAGCCAAGCCGCTCCCCCGAGCCATAGCCGGTATCCTTCAGGTGATTGGGCACCGGTGGGGTCCGCTCCCGCCCGACCATCTCCAGCGCCCGGTTGATCGCCATGTAGGCGGTGTTCGACTTCGGGGCGCAGGCCAGGTAGATCGCCACCTCGGCCAGGGGAATCCGCCCTTCGGGCATGCCAATGAACTCCACGGCGCGGGCGGCAGCCTCCGCCAGCACCAGGGCGTTGGGGTCGGCCAGGCCGATATCCTCTGCGGCGGCGATCACCAGCCGCCGGGCGATAAAGCGGGGGTCCTCCCCGGCGTAGATCATGCGGGCGAGCCAGTAGACGGCGGCGTCGGGGTCGGAGCCCCGGATCGACTTGATCAGGGCCGAGGCCACATGGTAGTGCTCGTCGCCGTCATGGTCGTAGACCACCGCCCGCTTCAGGAGCGCCTCCTCCGCCGTCTCCAGGGTGACGGTGCGGCGCCCCTCGCCATCGGCCGGGGTCAGGGTGACCGCCAGTTCCAGGGCGTTCAGCGCCGTGCGGGCGTCGCCGCCGGCGGTGCGGATCAGATGCTCCATCGC
>JBMONB010000091.1:0-9481 GCA_049325315.1 Bacillota bacterium
ACAGGACGGGTACAACGTGGCGGCCAGGTGCTCTTCCAATCTAACCCGACACGCTTCCAATTCATGTTGCTTCATAAGAAGCCTTTCGCGACTGGATCTTAGATTCCTGCTAACGGAGTACTACTAGCATGAGGAGATCGAATCCGTCGCACATTACTGGCAACAACATAACAAGGAGGCGGATTTCGTGGCGAACAACAACAACAATCAGATTCTCGTTCAAAATGCCCGTCAGGCGCTTGAGAACCTGAAGCAGGAGACCGCTTCTGAGCTGGGGATTCAGAACTACGCCCAGCAGTACAAGGGCGACCTGCCCAGCCGGGTGAACGGCTCGGTCGGGGGCTACATGGTCAAGAAGATGATCGCCCTGGCTGAGTCCCAGCTGGGTGGCGGCTCCACCCTGTAACCGGTCCGGCTCCGTCCGGCGCTCCCGTCGAAACAGGATGGCAAATGGTTCTAGCATGAGGCTAGACCGTTGGTAGCAGGATAAGGGCAACAACATAACGAGGAGGGCTATCCAGATGGCGAACAACAACAACAACCAGATCCTCGTGACCCAGGCCCGTCAGGCCCTTGAGAGCCTGAAGCAGGAGACCGCTGCCGAGCTGGGCATCCAGAACTACGCCCAGCAGTACAAGGGCGACCTGCCCAGCCGGGTCAACGGCTCCGTCGGCGGCTACATGGTCAAGAAGATGATCGCCCTGGCTGAGACGCAGCTGGGCGGCGGCACCGCCGGCACCACCCGCTAAGCGGGATCTGATCGCTCAAGCTGTGGCCGGGCAACTGGTCGGGAGCTGATTCCCGGCCAGTGAGGCCCCCACATTCTGGCTCGTTTACGTTGTCAAGGAGGGTTAGTATCATGGCGAATGTATTTGGTGGCTTGAACCAGCAGCAGTTCGGCGCCCAGACCGGCGCTCAGGCCGGTGCCCAGGCCGGCGCCCAGGCCGGCGGCGGTGGGGGCGGCGGCGGCAACAACCAGATCCTCGTCACCCAGGCCCGCGCGGCCCTCGAGAACCTGAAGCAGCAGACCGCTGCGGAGCTGGGCATCCAGAACTACGCCCAGCAGTACAAGGGCGACCTGCCCAGCCGGGTGAACGGCTCGGTCGGCGGCTACATGGTCAAGAAGATGATCGCCCTGGCCGAGACCCAGCTCTCCGGCGGCGCCGCTGGCGCTACCACCACGACCACCATTCCGACCACCACCCGCTAAGGCAAGGGTGGCAGCAGGGAGGCAGTGCGGGGATTCCCGCCCTGCCTCCTATCTGTGTCAGGTCAGGTGGCGCAGGAGGTCCTGGGCGGTGATGGAGTCGTGCAGTACCGCGTTGAGGCTGCCGGCGATCACCTTGGACATATCCTCAATCATGTCGTCGATCTCCTTGGGGGTGACCACGAGATCGCCCACGGTGGGGGAGAGGACCTCGCCCACCATCTGCCGGCGCTCTTCCTGTGAGGCAAAGAGCTGGAAGAAAGGCTTGGAGCCTGCGTAGCGGTTGGCCATTGCCTCGAAGGTATCATGCACGATATTGGCAGCGTGAACCACGGTGGGCACGCCCAGGGCGATCACCGGCACACCCAGCGTCTGCTGGTTCAGCCCCTGCCGCTGGTTCCCAATGCCCGAACCGGGGTTGATACCGGTGTCGGCGATCTGAATCGTGGTTCCAATGCGCTCCACCGACCGGGCTGCGAGGGCGTCGATACAGATCACCACCGATGGCTTGACGCGCTCAACGATCCCCTGAACCACCTCCGCGGTCTCAATGCCGGTCAGGCCGAGGACCCCGGGCGAGATCGCCGCCACGGCGCGCAGCCCGCCGGCCACATCGGCGGGAACGTACTCCCGCAGGTGCCGGGTCACCAGCAGCTTGGCCGTCACCCGGGGGCCCAGGGCATCGGGGGTGGCGTTCCAGTTGCCGAGGCCGACCACCAGGGCGCTCTGCCCTTCGGTCAGGTTGAGCAGTTTGGCCAGCTGTTCCACCAGGATCTTGCCCACCGCCTCCTGGAGCTCCCGGTTGCGTCGGCGCAGTCCCGGCGCATCGATGGTAATGTAGTTGCCCACCGGCTTGCCGATCACCCGCTCGCCCTCGGGGGAGAAGACCTCCACCCAGGAGACGGTCGCTGCCTCGTAGCGCTGTTCGGTCATGCGGACACCGGGGATCTCGGTATGAGCGTCCCCCCGCACGGCCGCGGTGGCCTCCAGAGCCAGATCGGTATAGGGGCTGAAGCGATCGCGTTCCTCCACCGTCGACACCTCACCTGCGAATCAAGTCTGCAGCTATTCTCTCCGAAGGGATCGTTTGCCATACGGGCGGATTCAATTCCACGCCAATGGCATTGCAATGGTGCAACTGTATCTTTACACCATTGATCACTTGGGGTATAGTAAGGTCAAGGTCAATGCCATTGGCGACCATTGCAGGGATGCCATTGCACTTGTGGGGAGTCATTGCGCCAATGGGGAGCCATTGAACCTCTGGCTCGGCATTGTCATTGATCGGTGGGGCTCAGGAGAGAATGGGAGGTGCTGCTTTCTGGTTACAGAAGCACGTCGGCAGGGGCTGGCGCCGCATCATGTGGACATGGGCGAGCGCGGGATCTATCACACGGGGAACCGGCTGAACGATCTGACGGGCAAGGAGTGGGTGTACTCCAGCCGCTCCGTGATCAACAAGGCCTACCCGCCGTCGTTTCAGCTCCCGCTGCGCAGCCAGCACGGTGGGCAGAAGCCGCCGGAACTCTGCGCCGAGCTGATTCGCACCTTCACCAAGGCGGGCCAGCGGGTGCTGGACCCCTTCATGGGCGTGGGCGGGACCCTGCTGGGGGCCAGCCTTGCCGGCCGCAGGGCGGTGGGGGTGGAGCTGAACCCCCGTTGGATCGAGATCTATCAGGAGGTCTGCCGGCTTGAGGGGATCGCCCCCCACGAGGCCCGGTGCGGTGACAGCCGCACGGTGCTTCGTCAGATGGAGGCCGCCTCCTTTGACTTTGTGCTGACCGATGTGCCGTACTGGGATATGGACCGGCGCCGCCGCTCCAAGGGCAAGTTCAAGCGGGCCGACGGCGAGGCCGCCGAGCGGCGCGGCTCGAAGCTGTCACCCTTCGCCGGCGAGGGGGCAGAGGTGGGCGTCAGTGGGGTCGGCGGCCAGCAGGAGTGGCTGACGCTGCTGGGCCAGGTCTTCACCGAGGCTCGCCGGGTGCTGAAGCCGAAGGGCTACATGGCCGTCTTCATCGGCGACATGTACCACTCCGGGCGCTACCACATGCTCTCCGCGCTCCTGGCCAACCTGCTGCAGGACCTCGACCTGACGCTGAAGGCCAACCTGATCTGGTACGACGTCTCCAAGAAGCTGAACGTCTACGGCTACCTTTACGAGTTCATCCCTTCGATGATCCACCAGAACATCTTGATCGTGCGCAAGGGGTAGCGGGCGGGTCGTCGCTGGAGGTGACAGGGTGGCAGTCAGGCAGTATGCGGTCCGGCTAAAGCCGGTCCATGTGCAGAACCGCAAGTTCATCGGCTCCAAGTACAACCTGCTGGACTTCATCGCCGGCGTGGTGAGCGAGAAGGCGCCGGAGGCCCGCCGCCTGGCGGACCCCTTCGCGGGCAGCGCCGTGGTAGCCTACCACTTTGCCGCCCGCGGCTACGAGGTGGTAGCCAATGACCTGCTCTATCACAATTACCTGGCGGCCCGCTGCTTTCTGGGCGGAAGGCCTGGTCAGGTCAACTGGGACCGCGTCTCCCGGCTGATCGCCGAACTGGATGGTCTCCGGCCCGTGGAGGGCTACTGCTTCGCGGAGTTCGGCGGCACCTATTTCACGGTGGAGAACGCGGGCCGGATCGACGCAATCCGGGAGCGGATCGCCGCCTGGCAGGAGTCCGGCCGGATCAGCGAGCAGGAGGAGGCGATCCTCCTGACCAGCCTGCTCTACGCTGCCGACAAGGTCGCCAACACCTGCGGCCAGTACGATGCCTTCCTGAAGCATCTGGGCGCCATGCCCTACAGCCAGAGCGGGACGCACCTGGTGGACATGATGGTCTACCGCCCGCTGGAACTGGGGCTTCCCCACGGGGTGGAGTCGGCGGCCAACCAGGCGCGCTGCGGCGATGCCGGGGCGGTGGTGGAGGAGATTGAGACAGACGTTCTCTACCTGGATCCGCCCTATAACGGGCGCCAGTATATCGACAACTACCACGTGCTGGAGAATATTGCCCGGTGGGAGAAGCCGGCGCTTTACGGGAAGACCCGCAAGTTCGAGCGGGACCACCTAAAGAGCTCCTTCTCCCGGCGGCGAACCGCCACCGAGAACCTGACCCGGCTGATCGAGGGGGCGCGGGCAGACCACATTCTGCTCTCGTACAACAACGAGGGCATCGTGCCCGACGAGGCGATTCTGGCCGCCCTGGAGCGCCGGGGCGAGGTGGAGGTCTTCACCCGGGGCTACAACATCTTCGGCAACGGGGCGGGGCGCTCCGGCCGCCGGCCCATTGTGGAGCGGCTCTTTTACTGCAAGGTAACACGGTAGCAAGCCAGCCCCGCCTTTCCTGCATGGGAGGCGGGGCTCTGTCGCAAAAGATGACGTACCGCTGATTTTAGCAGGATCAAAGAGTCCGAATGTGGAAGTCCTCCCTATACCACCCAGGAGAAGGAGGACTCTATGTTCAGACGATGGATGACCGCGACGGCAGCTACCCTGCTCTTGATCGGCAGCAGCGTTCCGCCTGTCGCAGCAACCACCGCTTCTTCACAGCAACCTCCCGCCAGCACGCCCGCCGAGAGCACGGTGGCCCCAAAGGCGCCGGTCACGGGGAAGCAGCCCCTGTTCACAGACCTGCCTCAAGACCACTGGGCCTACAGCGCTGTCGAAAAGCTCCTGAAGGCCGGGGTGGTCTCCCCGGCGCCTGACGGCAAGTTCCGGCCCGAAGATCCCATCACCCGGGCCGAGGTCTTCAAGATGGTGCTCACCGCCCGCAAGATTGACGCCGCCGGCAAGTGTGCCGCGATCTTCCCGGACGTGCCCTGCACCGCCTGGCACGCTCCCTATGTGGAGACCGCCTACCGCCTGGCGATTGGAGAGGGCATGGGCGATGGCAACTTCGCCCCCAACCTGCCGGCGACCCGCGAGCAGATCTATAACATTGTGATTCGCGCCCTGGGCAAGCGCTGGGTTGCGCATCAGCAGACCTGGGACGAGATCTATACCGCCCTGGCTCCCTTCACCGATCTCATGGAGATCAACTACTACTTCCGCCCGTCTATGGGGCTGGCCCTGAAGGAGGGGCTGACCGCCGGCTATCCTGACCGGACGCTGCGTCCCAAGGCCACCGCCACCCGTGCGGAGGCCGCCGCCCTGGTCAGCCGGATTCTGCTGAACACCGAGGGGCTGCAGACGATCACCCTCGATGGCCACCAGGTGGTCTATGCGAAGCAGGTGGACATGATCGCCACCAAGTACACCACCGAGGATCCCGGTGTGGGAACCATGACCTACACGGGGCTGGGGGTTCGCACCGGCGCCGTGGCGGTGGATCCGACCTTTATTCCCCTGGGGACGCTTCTCTTTGTGGAGGGCTACGGCTACGCCGTGGCGATCGACATCGGCGGGGCGATCAAGGGGAACCGTATCGACCTCTTCTCCTGGGAGCCGCGCCACGAGGCCTATCTCTTCGGCCTGCAGCCCCGCAAGGTCTGGATCCTGCCCTAAGCGGAAAAAAAGCGGGCAGCCGGATGGCTGCCCCAAGAGAAGTGGGAGAGGAGATTGAACGGAGGAAGAGCCGCCAGGAGGGGGTATTAACCACTCGGATCATGGCATTGGCTCTTGCTGTATCTATTCTGGCCCATCCTCATCCCGTATATGCAGCCACCCGGAGCGGTTCGCCACATTTGTGTGCGCAACCGCTCCGAGCCGTTTGGCCAGGCCCGCCGCGTGGGGGGTGCAAGGGGGAGGATGTGCTCATCTGGCGGCGCACCGATCTCCGGAGGCGCTAGACTCGCAGTGCCCCCGGAGATCGGTGCTTGTCCCCCCTACTCAGGTAAAGTACTCGATGGTAGCGGCGGGGAAGCGCTCCCGGATCGACATCTCCATAAACGACTGGATCTCGCCTGCCTCTTCCCTGGGGTAGACATACTTGCCCGCCCCCGGAAACTTGCCGGCCTTCAGCACCCGCTCCGTCTCCTCCAGCGGCAGGCGGGTCTTCGGATAGGCTGCGAGGATGATCCGCTTCGACTTGGGGGTGAAGCGATGCTGGATCAACTCGAAGGTGACCGGACCCGTGGCATGCGGGCCCAGCCCTTCCCTCAGCTGCTCCAGCGCTTCACTGTACCCCTCGAGCCAGCCCTCATGCCGCATGATCGGCGCCACGATGATCCCCAGCGGGTACCCGGCGTCGGCCACCTTGCGTGCCGCCTCGATGCGCTCGGCCAGGCTGGCGGTGTGCTGCTCGAAGTGGCGGATCACGTGCGGGGAGTTGATCGAGAACCGAATTTTGGTGTGGCCGCGATGATCCAGGTGCAGGAGGCCGTCCACCGTGTTAAACTTGGTGACGAAGCGAAAACGCCCGTGCTCCTGCGCAGCGAAGAACTCCACAGACCGGGCGATGGAGGAGCCCAGGTGTTCCAGCGCCAGGGTGTCGCTGGTGGAGGAGCCCTCAAAGTAGGTGGTCTCGGGCGCCCTGGCACGAATCTTGTCCGCCGCCTCGGCCAGGATCTCCTCCAGGTTGACGTACAGGCGGACGAAGGGCTTCATCTCGAAGGTGGAGGCCAGGTAGCAGTACTGGCAGGCGCCGGGGCATCCCCCGGCCAGGGGCAGATGGAAGTCAGCCGATGGCTTGCAGGACTCGAACTCCAGCCTCTTCTGAACCCCCAGCACCAGCACCCGCTTCGCCGCCTGATAGGCCCGGGGTGTCTTGGCCGGGGCCAGCGCTTTCGCACGGCCCGATGCGGGCAGGTGCTCCACCGGAATGCCCTGCCGGCGCAGCTGGTCGTAGATCGACCGGCCCATGGCGTAGTCGAGGGCGCCATCCTCCACGAGGAGACGCTCGGGCATGAAGAGATCCATGTCTCTGCCTCCTTTCCTTATAGTGTGGCTCGGCAGGCAGCAACCCATGGCGGCATGGTGGCGTTGATTTGTGGGAACAAGAGCAGAGGGTGAGATCCATGCGTGTAATCACGGGTACCGCAAAGGGAAAGCAGCTGAAGACGGTGAAGGGACGGGATATCCGCCCGACATCGGACCGGGTCAAGGAATCGCTGTTCAACGTGCTGGCCGGCCGCGTCGCCGATGCGGATTTTCTGGACCTCTTCGCCGGCTCCGGGGCGGTGGGAATTGAGGCGCTGAGCCGCGGGGCCCGCTCGTGCGTCTTTGTCGAGTTGATGACCCCGCATCTGAAGGTGATTGAAGAGAATCTGGCCGCCACCCGCCTGCGAGACCGGGCAGAGGTGATCCGCCGGGATGCCCGTGCAGCGGTGGTGGACCTGGCTCACCGGCAGCGGCGGTTCGATCTGATCTTCGTCGACCCGCCGTATGCCCAGGATCTCGTGCCGGCGGTGCTCACCCTGATTGGCGGTCATGCGCTGCTGGCGGAGGAGGGCTGGGTGGTCTGCGAGCATCACAAGAAGGATCCCGTACCGAATCTGGTCCCCGTGGCGGATTCGGCAGGAGGTCTGACCAAGTTTAGGGAATTAGTCTTTGGGGAGACCGTACTTTCCATCTATCGGGAGATGGCCCCAGAGGGCGGGAGGCAGTAGCGTTGAGGAAAGCGATCTGTCCCGGGAGCTTCGATCCCGTGACTAACGGGCATATCGATATCATAGAACGGACGGCCCGCACTTTCGACCAAGTGGTCGTTGCGGTATTGACCAACCCCCGGAAGAGCCCGCTCTTTTCCGTAGAGGAGCGGTTGGAGATGCTCCGGGAGGCGACGGCACACGTTCCCAACGTGGTCGTTGAGTCTGCCCACGGCCTGCTGGTGGACTTTGCCCGGTCCCATGGCGCCCAGGCGATCGTAAAGGGCCTTCGTCCCATTCAGGACTTTGACTACGAGTGGCAGATGGGTATGGTTAACCGGGATCTGGACAGCGAGGTTGAGACCTATTTCCTGATGAGCCGGATGGAGTATTCGTACCTGTCGTCCAGCATTGTGCGGGAGTTGGCCTCCTTCGGGCGCCTCGTGGGCGGGCTGGTACCCGCGGGCGTCGAGCGCCGGCTCGCAGCCAAATTCGCCAACGAATAGCGCATAGTTCGTAGGATGCAGGAGGGTTATGCCATGGAGATCATGGCCTTGATCGATCGCCTGGAGGAGATGGTCTCCCAGGCGACAAAGGTGCCGCTGACCGGCAAGATTCTGGTGGACCCCGACGAGTTGCTGTCCCTGGTCGATGAGATGCGGGAGATGGTTCCGGCGGAGATTCGCGAGGCGAACCGGATCGCCCGTGACCGTGAGTCAATTCTCCGGGAATCGCGGGAGCAGGCCGAGCAGACGATCCGGGAGGCGCAGGCGCTGGCCGCCAAGCTGACCAGTGAGGCAGCGGTAGCCAAGGAGGCCCAGTCTCAGGCCGATGAGCTGATCGACCAGGCCAAGCGGGTTGCCCGGGAGATCCGGCAGAACGCCCTGGAGTGGGCCGACGAGCTGTTCGCCCGAACACAGCCCGACCTGGAGCGGATTGCAGCCGATACGCAGAAGGCTGCGCTCTCTGTCCGCAAGGCCCGCGAGGAACTGCGAAATCAGCTCTAGCGGGTCGAGGGGGGAACCCATTTGCGGGCGGTGATCAACTGGTTCCGGCAGTTGGACACGTGGGTTCGGCGGCTCTTCCTGCTGTCGAGCCTCGTTGCCATTGTGGGCTTTGTCCTGGTCTACACGCCCACCGACTTCTATATCACCGCACCCGGAGCCGCCATCGATACCAGCCGCCTGATCTCGGTGGATGGAGGGGAGCGGCACCGGAGCCGGCTCTACATGCTGGTGGTCAACACCCAGCCCGCCAACCTGTTCTGGTACATCTACGCCCAGCTGGACAATCGGGCGGTGCTGGAGACGCGGGAGGAGTACCTGGGCGGCTTTCAGGACTACGCCGAGTACCTGGACTGGAACAAGCGCTTAATGGAAGACAGCCAGCGGACCGCCAAGGCCATCGCCTTCCAGCAGCTGGGCTTCGGCGAGGGGGTGCGGGCCGTTGGGGTGCGCATCGTCGGCATTCTGGCAGACAGCCCGGTCCGGGGCATCCTGAAGGCCGGCGATGTGATCATTGGCATGGACCACCACCCGGTGCAGAACCGGAGCGAACTGCGCCGGATCCTTGAGAGCCATGTCGGCGGTGTCCGTCTCCCGGTGAAGATCCGCCGCGAGGGGGAGACCCTGGAGCTGACGGTGCCGACCAGGTCTTGGGAGGACCCAAACCGCACGGGCGCTGCCCTGGGCGTCACGATTGACGATGAGCTGGTCTTCGATGACGCCGCCGTAAAGGTAGATGTCCACTCGGGCCCCATCTTC
>JBMONB010000092.1:0-9178 GCA_049325315.1 Bacillota bacterium
TCTACAACCACGACTACAGCGACAACCTGACGGAGGCGGATATCACCTCCTGGAACTGGGACGACTTCGTCAAGCCCGAGTGCGGCAAGCGCATCTACCACTACCTGAACCGCCCTGGCTTCTTCGCAGACCTGGAGCCGATCGAGGGCTGCGTCGAGTCGCTGGACCGGCTGCAGCAAATCTGCGAGCTGGTGGTGGTGACCGCCAGCCCCAAGGAGGCGGCGGGAGACAAGATCGCCTGGGTCCGCAAGCACCTTCCTATGGTGCCCCGCGGCAATATCGTGGTCACCTACCGGAAAGATCTGGTCCGGGGAGACTTCATGTTCGACGACGCCCCCAAGAACCTGGTCCACCACCCCGCCACCCGGATTATGATGGACTACCCGTACAACCGGGACTTCCACGACTGCTACCGGGTCCGCTCCTGGAGCGATGCGGAGGAGCTGATCGGCCGGCTGGTGGCCGAAAGGCAGGGACAGACCGAGACCCCGTCCGCTGAGATGGCGATGCAGCCGGTTCATCCTGCTTAAGACGTAGCGCCTGCCGGCAGAACCGGCAGGCGTTTTTGGACGCACCGGCGCCGCGGACCGGTCGCCCTCGCCCGGCGTATACTAGCAGGCAAGGGACATTCCTGACGCTTTTTCCCACGCTACCGAAATGACTAGCCCCTAAATCATGAAGTCTTGTAAACTAAGAACGATCCTGTTTCGTCTAAAACAATAACCCGCCCACACCAATCGGAGGTTGCGATGCGTAAGCCTGTAATGACCACCCTGGTTATCGGTTCGCTGCTCCTAGCGGGATGCGCCACCAAGCCCGCCGACGCCCCGCCGCCCCCGCCCCCGGCCTCGTCCCAGCCGGACCCGGCCCCCGCTCCGCAGCCGCCCGCCTCCGATGGCCAGCAGGCCCAAAAACCGCCCACGACCCCGACCCCCGCCCCTGAGCCGCCCAAGCAGCCCGAGCCGCCGAAGCCGGCCCCCCGGGAGATGCCCAAGCCCGTGCGCGGGATTCACCTCTCCGGCTGGTACGCCGGCTCGCCCGACCTGGTCTGGCCGCTGCTCGACTGGGCCAAGGGGGCTGGGATCAATACCATTGTGCTGGATATCAAGTCGGAGGACGGCCACCTCTCCTGGGAGTCGGATATCCCCCTCGCCAAGGAGATCGGGGCCAACAAGCGGAAGATCGGCGACCTGCCCAAGTTCATCGCCGAGGCGAAGGAGAAGGGCTTCTGGGTCTCGGGCCGCATCGTGGTCATGAACGACCAGTGGCTCTACAAGGCCCGCCCCGAGTGGACGATCCCCGGCTTCCCGGGCGGCCCCTACTCCTTTATGGACCCGCACAACAAGAACGTCTGGGACTACAACCTCGCCATCGCCAAGGCCGCCGTGGCCGCCGGCGTCGATGAGATCCAGTGGGACTATATCCGCTACCCCGAAAAGCTGGTGGCCGGCTACAACAAGGACACCGGCCCCGAGTACCGGACCGCCGCCATTAACGGCTTTTTCAAGCGGTCGATGGAGGAGCTGAAGCCCCTGGGCGTCGTGGTGGGCGCCGACCTCTTCGGCCTGACCACCTCGGTGGCCGAGGGCGACGACATGCAGCTCGGCCAGGACTACCGCCAGGCGGCGGAGATTCTGGATTACGTGGCGGCCATGGCCTACCCCTCCCACTACGCCCCCGGCACCTACGGCATTCCCAACCCCAACGCGGCGCCCTACGAGACGATCAAGGGCTCCATGGGGAAGGCGCTGGAGCGCACCCCGGGGATTCCGATCGAGAAGCACCGCCCCTGGATCCAGGACTTCACCATCTACGGCGTCCACTATGGCCCGAATGAGGTGATGGCCCAGGTCCGGGCGCTGGAGGAGCTGGGCATCCACTCCTTCATGCTCTGGGATCCCTCCAACAAGTACACCCGCGAGGTCAAGTACGACAAGTAGACAGGGGGCGCCCTGGACCCCAACCCGGTCCAGGGCGCTTTTCTCTGCCTGTGGCTGAGCTAGAGCCGGGACAGTCAAAATCAGCTGGCTGTTATTGGAATCCAAGTGGAAGAACCAGGGTTCCTGATTGGTGATGATAATCGCAAGCGTAACCGTCTGAGACGCAGGGGTCATCACCCTGTCCCAGAATGTACAGCATGGCTCGAACCGGCACCATCACCTTGCCTGCCCGCTTCTCGCTGGCGACATCGAGCGTAATCTCCTTCTCCCCCTGCGCTGAATCTCGCAGGAGCAGGACTTCCGGTCGAGCCGTATATACGACCCGATTCGAATGAATATCCCGCACTTCCCCACCGTTGACAAAGAGACTTGCGATCAAACGACCACTGTGCGGGCTAAGAATATCGACACGCTCGGGCGAACTCGTGTGGTCGTCACACCATCTCACGTCAAACCCAAATGCTTCGCTTACGAAACGGACCGGGACGAAGAGGCGGCCCCCCTTGAGAAAGGGAGCAACTTCTAAGGCATAATAGTTTCCACCGGCTAAGGCCAACCTCTTGTCTCGAACCAAGACGATGTCTCGTGCGGGTAGTGGTACGGTCACCACCTCTGTCTTGTAGTGCTCAGACCCAATCCAGATATCCCGGGCGTTTTGCGCTGCCAGTACACGGACATAGATGTCCAGTCCGTAGCCGGGCTTCGCCTTCTCTTCCCAAAGCTCCTCCAACTCCGCCTCGTTCGTAATGCCGGCAAAGGAGACGGTATTGCCCCATTGCCCCTGATAGGATGCTTCGCCCCCAACCTCGCCCTCTGCTACGAAGGGGATACTCGCCTTGCCCTTGGCTGAAACCTTGACGCCAAGGGCATGGTTTGTCAGTTCACCCAACTGGCCGAGTCTACCCAGAACAGCGACAAAGACCTGAGCGCTGTTGATATGATAGTAAGTGCCCGCTCTGTCAGGCTTGGTGTAGATGTAAGACCCGTCAGCAAAGTCCCAGGCGATAATCAAGCCGTTGAGATCATCCGCCTCCCGGGTGGACCGGTAGTACTGCGGCGGACTTGTGTAGTCACGCCGAATGTCTTGGCAGTGGCGTTCGTCAAGATAATCAATGATGATCGGTCCGGAGCCATGCGCTCTTCCAAACGATGCGACACAGAGGATCGACACAATCATCCAGGCACAGACACGGTGAGTCACACGCATACGAGTCACCTCCTCGCCCCAATTATATGTATATTCTTTATTATAGGTCAATTAGATCATCAGTTCGTTTGCTTTGTTCATGGGAGGGCTCCCTGGGTGCGATCCTCAGGCTCAGCGAAGCTGCCGCCCGGCACCCTGAGGTGCCAGGCGGCAGCCATTGTTCGGGTACCCTAGCGGATCCCGTCGCGGTCATCCTCCGGACGGCGCAGGCCGTAGCGGGAGGCCAGGAAGAAGTGCAGCGGCAGCTCCAACGCCCCCAGGCCGTAGCCCAGCACCAGGGCGCTGACCAGGGCGATGCCCGGCCCGGGCCAGAGGTACTGGGTCGCCCAGATGGTCAGCCCGGTCAGGCCGCCGTCGATCGCCCAGCGGGTGACCCCCTGCATCCGAAAGGGCAGCCAGATGTCGGCCATCCAGGAGATGCCGGCCACAAAGAGGGCGATCACCGCCGCCTTGCCGAAGGAGGGCCCGCCGGAGGCCTGCCCCCAGACCGCCAGCACAAAGAAGGTGGTCACCCACTTGATCGCCACGGCTGTCAGGTTGCGCAAAAGAGCCACCCCTTCCCTTTGCGGACGTCGGTCCGCTTTGAGGATAGGGTGGCCCATCTCCATCGGGTGCTATTCGACGCCTCGGACCCGCTTGTAGCCTACCACCGCCAGCAGAATCGCCACAGCGGTCAGCACCACGGTGCCGCCGGGGGCGAGGTTCAGCTCGTAGGCGATCACCAGGCCGGTGAAGACCGAGGCGACGCCAACGCCGATCGCCCAGAAGAGGGCGCTCCGGAAGGAGCCGGCCAGCTGGAGCGCCGTGGCCACCGGCACGACCATGAGCGAGGAGACCAGGAGCACGCCCACCACCCGCATGGTCAGGGTGATGGTCATGGCGGTCAGCATGATGAAGATCATGTTGACGAGGCGGACCCGAAGGCCGCCGATGCGGGCGAACTCCTCGTCGAAGGTGACGGAGAGCAGCTCCTTATAGAGGCCGGCCAGAATCAGCAGCACCAGCAGGCCCAGACCGCCCACCAGGTAGAGATCGGTAGCGCTCACCGTGACGATCGAGCCGAAGAGGTAGGCCAGGATCTCGCCGCCGCTGCCCGGGACCATGGAGAGCAGCACCACCGCCAGGGCCAGCGAGGCGGCCAGGGCGATGGAGACCGTCAGCTCCGCATAGCGCTTGTACGACTGGCGGAGCCAGTCCATTCCCAGGGAGGCGCCGACCGCAAAGAGCAGACCGCTGATCACCGGGTAGACGTTCGAGAGCATGCCGGCTGCCACGCCGGCCAGGCTGATATGGGCCAGGGTGTCGCCGTACATCGAGAGCCGCCGCAGCACCAGGAAGAGCCCGATGGCCGGGCCGACGACAGCGATGATCAGGCCCGCCAGCAGCGCCCGCTGCATGAAGGCCATTGAGAAGATCTCCAGCACGCCGTCTTCCCCCCTAGTGATGATGGTGGCCGATGCGGTGCACGTGGTGGCCATAGAGTTCGCACAGCTGGTCATCGGTGCCGAACTCGTCCGGGGAGCCGTGGTAGAAGAGCTTCCGGTTAAGGCAGGCCAGGCTGGTCACCTCGTGGGCCACCGCCCCGATGTCGTGGGAGACCAGGATCACCGTCAGCCCCATCTCCTTGCGCAGGGTGCGGAGCAGCTGGTAGAACTGGGCCTCGGCGCTCGCGTCGACGCCCACCGTTGGTTCGTCCAAGATAAGGAGCTCCGGCTGGCTGACCAGCGCCCGGGCGATGAAGACCCGCTGCTGCTGGCCGCCGGAGAGCCGGCCGATCAGCTTGCCCTTGTGCTCCAGCATGGACACCCGGGTCAGCGCCTCGTGCACCGCTTGGCGGTCCTCGCCGGTGAAGCGCTGAAAGAGACCGCGCCGGGGCGCCCGCCCGGTGAAGACCACCTCCTCCACCGTGGCCGGGAAGCCCGTGTTGAAGGAGGCCGCCTTCTGGGCGACGTAGCCGATGCGCCACCACTCGCGGAACTTCTGAATCGGGGTGCCGAACAGCTCGATCAGCCCGGTGCGGGGGGTGGGCAGCAGCCCCAGAACCAGCCGCAGCAGCGTGGTCTTGCCCGACCCGTTCGGCCCGATCAGACCGAGGTACGATCCCCGCTCCACCGTAAGGTTCACGGAGTCCAGCACCAGACCGCTGCCGTATCCGAAGCTGACATCGCGCAGGTGGACAAGGGGTCGCTGCATATCGTTACACTCCCAATCCTACTTGCATTCCAGGGCGGTCTTCAGGTTGGCCAGGTTCTCCCGCATGACCACCAGGTAGTTCTTGCCCGCTTTGATCTCCTCGTCGGTCAGGCCCTCGAAGGGGTTGAGCACCAGGGTCTGCGCCCCGATCTCCTTGGCCACCACCTTGGCCACCTTGTCGCTGACCAGGGTCTCGAAGAAGATGTACTTGATGCCATGCTCCTTCGCCTCATCGACGATCCGCTTCAGCTCCTTCGGCTTCGGCTCGGCGTCGGGGGCGAGGCCCATAATGGCGTGCTGCTCCAGGCCGTACCGGTGAGCCAGGTAGCCGAAGGCGGCATGGGAGACGAAGATCTCCTTGGTCCGGCACTGGCCGAGCGCCGCCCTGAACTCGTCGTCCAGCTCCTTCAGCTTGGCGATCTGCGCAGCGGCGTTCGCCTCATAGACCGCCTTGTTGGCGCTGTCGGCCTGAATGAAGGCGTCACGGATCGCCTCGACGGTGTGAATGGCGCCCAGCGGGTCGATCCAGATGTGCGGATCGAACTCCTCGCCGTGGTCGTCCTTCTTGCCGTGGCCGTGCCCGTCATCCTCTTCGTGGGCGCCCTCCATCAGCTCGAAGCCCTTGCTGGTTTCCACCACCACCAGGCTCTTGGTGTCCAGCGACTTGACCGTCTTCTCCACCCAGTGCTCGAAGCCGGCGCCATTGTAGAGGAAGACCTGGGCGCTGTTCATCAGCTTGATATGGCCGGCGGTGGGCTCCCAGTCGTGGGGCTCGGTGCCCGGCGGGACCAGGTTGATCGCTTCGACCTTGTCGCCGCCGACCACCTTGGCGAACTCATAGAGCGGATAGAAGCTGGTGGCCACCTTCAGCTTGGACTCGTCGGTAAAGGCCGGCACCTTGCCGCTGGAGCCCCCGCAACCGGTGACCAGGACCGAGACCAGGGCGATGACCGCCCAGAAGATCGAACGACGCATACGAGCAGTTCCTCCTCTTTCCGTTGGCAGCACGAAGCCATCATTGGACGCACTGCCTCCTCCGAGGAGATTCTGCACCCAAATGCGTACAGCCGTCAAGTAGTATTTTTCTTGTTTACCTAACTCCGCCCATCATGCTAAGATAGATGGCGAGTCTCGGCGCACTTCGGGCAGTAGCCGAACAGCTCGATGCGGTGGGACGAGATAATGAAGCCGTGCTCCTCCCTGGCCACCGTCTCCAGCTCCTTGATCGGGCAGTGGCCCAGGGGCGTCTCGTTGCCGCACTCCAGGCAGACCAGCTCATGCTGGTGCGCCCGGCGGTTCAGCGAGTACTGGGCGAGCTTGCCCGGCAGCTTCACTTCATCGACAACATTCAGCTTGACAAGCAGCCGGAGGTTTCGATATATGGTATCAAGGCCGACCTCCGGGTAGGTGACACAAACCTTCTGGTAGATCTCATCGGCGGTCATCTGCTCATCGCCTGCCACGAGCAAGGCCTCGACGATCATCCGCCGCTGCGGTGTCAACTTACAGCCCATCTGCTTCATTCGTTGCAGGATCTGCTCAACGTTCATGGCCACGCCTCCTGCTCCTCCACCCGAGTTCGGACGAAGTACGAACTAGGAAAATTCTTATGTGAGTCTACCGCCCCCTGGTCCTCCTGTCAAGTCCATCCGAGTGAGGAGGGTTCCGCCTGCTGACTGATATGCTTATGAAGTGGTTTGGGCTTTTATGGGAGGCGATTTCGCCTTCGCTGCCCGCCCTGACCACCTCGTTTTTCAGCGTGCTCGTCGGCGCACTCCCCTTCATGGTGATCGCCGCCTTCGCCTCCGCCATTTTGGAGGTCTTCGTCTCCAAGGACGCCATTGCCCGGCTGGTGCCGAAAAACCGGCTGCTGGGCGTGCTGCTGGCTCCGGTGCTCGGCCTGGTGGTGCCCATGTGCGAGTGCGGCATCGTGCCTGTCGCCCGTCGGATGGTGCAGAAGGGCGTACCCGCCGGGGCGGCGATCACCTTCATGCTGGCCAACCCGATCCTGAACCCGCTCTCGCTCTATTCCACCTACCTGGCCTTCCCCTTCGCCCGGGAGATGATCTTCTGGCGGGCGGGGCTCGCCTATCTGGTCTCGGTGATCATCGGCTTCATGATCGTGGTCGGCCTCCGGCGGGGCTCCGACTTCGCCATTCTTCATACCGATCACGAGGTGGCGGCCACCGCCGAGGGGGTCCACGCCTGCGACTGCGGCCATGAGCACGGGGAGCATCATCACCACAACCAGCCGTTCGGCGAGAAGGTCCAGGCGGTTCTGGACCACGCCGCCTCCGAGTTCTTTGATGTCTCCAAGTATTTCATTATCGGCGCCGCACTGGCCGCCATCTCCCAGGCGCTGATCAGCCGGGAGATGCTGGAGGCGGTGGGCCAGGGGCCGGTAATCTCGGTCCTGGTGATGCTCACCTTCGCCTTCCTGATCTGCATCTGCTCCGAGGCAGACGCCTTCGTGGCCGCCGCCTTTGCCTCCACCTTCACACCCGGCGCCCTGCTGGCCTTCCTGGTGGCCGGGCCGATGACCGATATCAAGAACACGCTGATGATGTCGTCAGCCTTCAAGCGGAGGTTCGTGCTCTTCCTGAACGTGTCGATTCTCACGCTGACGGCGCTGGCGACGATTCTGCTCAACTACACCCTGGGCTGGGGAGGGTAGCGCGATGGAACTGGACCTGCGCATGGCGCGCATCCGCGATCTGAACGCCCTGATGCGGGCGGTGCTGCTCCTTGCCTGGACCGCCTTCCTGGCGAAGCTCGTCCTCCAGGGAGAGCTCTCCCAGTACATTCACCCCAAGTTCACCTGGTTTACCTCCAGCGCCGGCATCGGCCTGTTCCTCATGGCGATCGGTCAGCTGCGCCGCTGGTTCCGGGGAACGACCGGCGGGGTGGCCCGCTTCCGCTACCGCCTCTACGCGGCGGTCACCGCCGTGGTCTGCACCGGCTTTCTGCTCCAGCCGCACACCTTCGGCGCAGACCTGGCCACCAAGCAAGGGCTGAACGTGACCAACCGCTCCACCGGGCGGAAGGCGGCCACCGCCCCGGAGGCGCCTGCAACGGCAACGGCGCCGGAGCCTTCGGCGGGGGAGCAGGTGGGCGCCAGCACACCGCCTGCCAGCACGCCGCCCGCCAGCACGCCGCCCGCCAGCACGCCGCCTGCCAGCACGCCGCCTGCCAGCACGCCGCCCGCCAGTACGCCGGGCGCTGCGGCGAAGGAGCCGGCCCCAGCGCCGCCGGTCGGCGAGGTGCTCCAGATCACCCCGCAGAACTTCGTGCAGATGATGTTCGAACTCTATGACTACCCCGAGAAGTACGCCGGCAAGCGGGTGGTAATGGAGGGCTTCGTCTTCCATCCGCCCGACCTGACCGGGTCCGACTTCGCCGTGGTCCGCCTGGTGGTCACCTGCCACGTGGCCCACGCCTACCCCGACGGGCTGGTGGCCTACCTGCCCGGCCAGGAGCGTCCGAAGCAGGATCTCTGGTACCGGGTGGAGGGGCAGTTGGAGCCCTGGACCTACCGGGAGAAGACCACGCTGAAGCTGAAGATCGAGCGGGCGACGCCCCTGGAGAAGCCGGCCGATCCCTACGTCTACCCCTGATCCCTGGCCTCCTGGCATAAGACGGCTGCGGCCGGGCCCCCACTCGGGGAGCCCGGCCGTTTCGCTTATCGGGGCTGGTGGTTGTTGTACTGGCTGTAGTCGGGGCCCGGCATGATGATCGCCAGGACCACATAGATCAGCAGGCCCGTGCCGCCGATGAAGAGCGAGAGCAGAAAGAGAATCCGGACCAGGACCGGGTCCAGGTCCAGGTACTCCGCCATCCC
>JBMONB010000093.1:0-9112 GCA_049325315.1 Bacillota bacterium
TAGCATTGCGCCTGCCGAATATCATTTCAGGCGAAGTAACTGTTCTGAAAATAAAGCCTAGAGTGGAAGGTTTCAAGCGGGTAATATCCAATATGATAAGGACCATCGATCCGCGGGGGCGGATGAAACTGAAGAGAGAAGAGGAGGTTGAGATTCATGACGATGAGGCACAACCTGACTCTGCATACCCTGTTGGAGCGGGCGAGGCGGTACTTCCCCGAAAAGGAGATCGTCTCCCGAACCGGCAGCGGAATCTTCCGGTACAACTACCGGCAGTACTACGACCGGGTCAAGAAGCTGGCCGACGTGCTCACCAAGCTGGGGGTAGAGCGTGGGCAGCGGGTGGGTACGATCGCCTGGAATCACCACCGGCACCTGGAAGCCTACTTCGCCGTTCCCTGCATGGGGGCGTCGCTCCACACGATCAACCTGCGGCTGCCGCCTGAGCACCTGGCCTACGTGATCAACCATGCCGGCGACAAGGTGCTGCTAATCGACTCCGACCTGGTCCCGCTGGTCGAGGCGATTCAGGGCGAACTGGAGACGGTGGAGCAGTACGTGATCATGGGCGACGGCCCGCTGCCCCAGACCCGTCTGTCACCGGTTCACAACTACGAGGACCTCATGGCCGAGGCATCCGCCGACTTCGCCTTCCCCGAGGATATCGACGAGTGGGAGGAGGCCGGCATGTGCTTCTCCAGCGCCACCACCGGCATGCCGAAGGGCGTCACCTACGCCCATCGGGCCATCTACCTCCACTCGATGGTGGTCTGCATGGCCGACACCGTGGCGGTGACCGAGAAGGATGCGGTCCTGCCCATCGTCCCCATGTTCCACGTGAACGCATGGGGCATGCCCTTCGCCGCTGCCTGGATGGGCGCCAAGCAGGTTCTGCCCGGTCCGCGCCCCGACCCGCACACCCTCTGCCAGTTGATGCAAGATGAGAAGGTCACCCTGGCGGCCGGCGTGCCCACCGTCTGGATGGGCGTGCTTCAGGCGATGGAGCAGAAGGAGTACGATCTCTCCTCCATCACCCGGATCGCCTGCGGCGGCTCCGCTCCGCCCCGGGCGCTGATCGAGGCCTACGAGCAGAAGCTGGGCGTTCCCTTCCTGCACGCCTACGGCATGACCGAAGCGGCCCCGATTACCCATGCCAGCGTGCTCAAGTCGCACCTGCAAGATGCGCCTCCCGCCGAGCGGTATGCCAAGAAGGCAAAGCAGGGGCTGCTGGTGCCCGGCCTCGATATGGTGATTCTGAAGGAGGACGGCACTGAGGTCGCCTGGAATGGCCAGGAGATGGGCGAGGTGGTCATGCGCGGGCCGTGGATCGCCAACGCCTATTACAACGACGAGCGCTCCAAGGCGACCTTCAAGGGCGGCTGGTACCATACCGGCGACGTGGCGACCATCGATGAGGATGGCTACATGCAGATCGTCGACCGGGTGAAAGATATGGTCAAGTCCGGCGGCGAGTGGATCTCCTCGGTCGACCTGGAGAACGCCATTATGGCGCATCCGAAGGTGGCGGAGGCGGCGGTGGTGGCCGCCTACCATCCGAAGTGGCAGGAGCGGCCCGTGGCCTGCGTTGTGACGAAGGCCGGACAGGAACTCACCCCCGATGAGATTCGCACTTTCCTGAAGGGGCGCTTCGCCGACTGGTGGATGCCCGATGATGTGATCTTCATCAACGAGGTGCCCAAGACCAGCGTGGGCAAGTTCGACAAGAAGGTACTGCGGGAGCGGTACTGGAACCACCTCGCCACCGAACAGGCCCCTGCCGACTAAGTAAGCTGCAAAGCCCTGCCGGAGCAATCTGGCAGGGCTCTTTTCGCGCCCGGGGAGGAATTCTAACGCCAAAGGAGGCGATGCCATGAAGGTTGCGGTGGTTTACTACAGCGCCACGGGTAACACCTATCAGATGGCCGAGGCGGTGGCGGAGGGCGCCCGGAAGCACGGAGCGGATGTGCGGGTGCTGCGGGTGAAGGAGCTGGCGCCGGAATCGGCGATTGCGCAGAACGAGGGCTGGAAGGCCTTCTACGAGACGACCTACCAGAAGCAGCCGGAGGTCAGCCTTGATGACCTGGAGTGGGCCGATGGCGTTATTCTGGGCACCCCCACTCGGTTCGGCACCATGGCGGCGCAGATGAAGCAGTTTATCGACCAGACCGGCGGGCTCTGGTTCCAGGGCAAGTTGGCCAACAAAGTGGCCGCGGGCTTTGTGACGGCATCGAACACCCATGGCGGGCAGGAGGCCACCCTTCTCTCGCTCTACAATACCTTCTACCACTGGGGCGCCATCGTGGCGGCGCCGGGCTACACCGACCAGGTGGTCTTCGGGGCGGGCGGCAACCCATACGGGGCCAGCGGCACCGGCACCAACGACGGGGTGAGCGAGGCCGAACTGGCTGCGGCCCGGTACCTGGGAGAGCGGGTCGTGACGGTCGCCAGGTGGGTGACCGCCGGGCGGGAGCGGGAACTGGCCGGGGCCGGAGCCCGGTAGGCGGACCATTCCGACAGGGATAGGGGTATCAGATTTACCTCTGAGGAAGGGTGTGGTATGCTTCTTCCAAAGGGGGGATGTGAACGATGGGTTACGACATGATGTGTCCACGCTACGAGCAGGCCATGGCGCTGCTCGGGAAGAAGTGGACCGGACTCATCCTTCGCATCCTCATGGGCGGCCACCGGCGCTTCAGCGACTTTCGGGCTCAGGTTCCCGAACTGAGTGACCGCCTGCTTTCCGAGCGGCTCAAGGAGCTGGAGGACGCCGGCATCGTCGAGCGGGTGGTCCATGAGACCCGTCCGGTGCTGATCGAGTACAACCTGACCGAGAAGGGCCGGGCGCTCCGCCCGGTGGTGGAAGCGGTTGAGGCCTGGGCCGAGAACTGGGTCGAACTCATACCTGAAGAGAACGAGGCATCAGGCCAGTCCTGATGCCTCTCCTTATTGCGGTCGCCTCACTTGGCAGGCTGCCGCAAAGGGGTGAGGCTGAGCCCGACCAGCACCAGCAGGGTCATGAAACCAAAGAGCGGATAGAGCACGGTCACCAGCCGGCTGAAGCCCAGCCCGCTGCCGACCAGGGCCACACAGGTGACCCCGATGACCACCTCCCGGTACCGCATCTGCGTCAGGTCGCTGGCCCGTGTGGCGAAGCCGTAGCCGCAGGCGATGGCGGTGGTGTAGATCTCGGCCCAGAGAATGACGGTGTAGAACCACTGGACGGGAACCGTGTGGAACCGGGCGAGGAAGAGCATCGGGATCTCAAAGGCGCCGATCTCGGGGAGGTGGGCGCTGACCGCCAGCTTGATCCCCGCCGCCAGCACCCCCAGCGCCAGACCGCCGGCGACGCCGCCCAGCACGATCGTCCAGCGGTCGTTCACCTCGGCGCCCAGCGGGCCCAGCACCGAGATGGAGAGCACCAGGTTGTACCCCACATAGAGCAGGGCGGCTAGCCACCAGGCATGCACCGGCGCCAGCGCAGGCCAGGGCAGGGCGGAGCGCAGAATCGCCCCCAGGCCGTGGTGGTGAATGGAGCCGACCGAGAGCAGCAGCACCGCCCCGGTCAGCATGGGCACCACGAAGGAGTTCGCCGCCATGATTCCCCGCATGCCGGCCAGAATGGTGAGGCTGGCGAGCGTGGCGGTCAGCAGCGTGCCAGCCGAGCGGGAGAGGCCCATCTGTTCGGCGAAGACGGCGCCGCCCCCGGCGACCATGACCATTAACGTGGCGCCCAGAAAGAGGGTGACCAGCCCATCCATCAACGGCCCGACATAAGGTCCGCACACGTGGTGTAAGATTTCTCGATGGGTACGAGCCCTCAGCCGCCGCCCCAGGTCCATCACCAGCACGCCAAAGGCGCAGAAGAGGCAGGTGGCGACCGCCACGCCCACCAGCCCCAGCCGGCCGTAGGAAGCGAAGAAGCGCAGCGTCTCCTGCCCCGAGGCAAAACCGGCGCCCACCACCGTGCCCACATAGGTTGCCGCCACCCGGAAGACCTGCCAGCCGTTCCGAAAGTCGGTATCGCTTGCCAAGATGGACCACTCCCCTGCCTACGACTTCCACCCGATTCTCTAGTGCATATGTACCAAACCCCTCCGGTTTGCTTGCGCCGTGCATTCAGTAAAGCGTATAATAAAGACTATCAACTTCATCGATTCGTCCCGAGTTGGGCGGCCTAAGGTTCCCACGGCTGTCCGACCGGTTCCTGGCGCCCCGCAGGGGGCACCGGGCAAGGGTCTTGCGGGGAAACCCGAGGGCCTCCCTCATGGAAAGGGGCGGAGCACTTGGCAGGCGAGCCTGCCAGGTCTGTTCTGCTATCTTCCGGGTGGAAGGTAGCGGTTTTTTGTCTTCGGGCGTGCGCGCCCGACCCGGTGATTTCTTGAGGCGGGGGGACGAGGTCATGGAGTTCTTCGAACTAAAGCCTGTGGAGGAGGCGCGGGCGCTGCTGCTCAAGGCGGCAGAGAGCCTGGTGCTGGGTGCCGAGACGGTCCCCATCGACCAGGCGCTGGGGCGGGTGACGGCGGAGGCGATTCACGCGACAGAAGACCTGCCGCCCTTCTCCCGCAGCAGCGTCGACGGATTTGCTGTGAGGGCGGCCGACACCTTCGGCGCCTCGGAGGGGCTGCCGGCCTACCTGCGGGTGACGGCAGAGATCCTGATGGGCCAGGGCCCCGCCACGCCGCTGGGTCAGGGCGAAGCGCAGAAGATTGCCACCGGCGGCGCCCTGCCCGACGGGGCCGACGCCGTGCTCATGGTTGAACATACCGAGGAGATCGCTGGCGACGAGATCGGCGCCCTGCGCCCCGTCTCCCCCGGGGAGAACGTCATGTACAAGGGCGAGGACTGCCGGGCGGGCGATGTGCTCTTGCCGGCCGGCCATGTCGTCCGGGCGCAGGAGTTAGCGCTCCTCTCCCATGCCGGCGTGGTGACCGTGAAGGTGATCCGCCGGCCCCGGGTGGCGATCATCTCCACCGGCGATGAACTGGTGCCCGCCAACCGGGAGCCCGGGCCGGGGCAGATTCGCGAGTCGAACGGCGCTGCCATGACCGCCCTGGTGCGGCGAGACGGCGGCCTGCCCGCCTACCTTGGCCTGGCGGCCGACCGGGAGAGCGAGATCACCGGCCTGCTGAAGCAGGGCATGGAGTACGATTTGATTCTGATCTCGGGCGGCTCCAGCGTGGGCACCCGCGACATGACATCGGTGCTGATCGACCGGCTGGGCAAGCCGGGGATTCTCGTGCACGGGGTGAAGCTGAAGCCGGGCAAGCCGACGATTCTGGCCATGGCGGAAGGGCGGCCGATCATCGGGCTGCCGGGCCACCCGGTCAGCGCCCAGGTGGTGTACGGGCTCTTCGTCGCCCCGCTGCTGCGGCAGATGCAGGGGCTGCCCGCCGAGCCGGAGTTCCGGCCCAGCGTGCGGGCGAAGCTGACCAAGAACGTCGCCTCGGCCACCGGCCGCACCGACGCTGTCCGGGTCCGGCTCTTCACGCAAGATGGCGAGACCTGGGCCGAGCCGGTTCACGGCAAGTCGGGCCTGATCTCGACCCTGGTGAAGGCCGACGGCCTGGTGATCATCCCATCAGCCAGAGAAGGGATTCTGGCGGGCGACGTGGTGGAGGTGGAGCTTCTCGTATGAGCCGCCGCAAGATCTATCTCGATTCTGTTCCGCCGCAGGAGGCCCTGGAGCGGCTCCTCACGGCGCTGGATCAGGTCGGTTGGGGCCCCACCGTCGAGACCATTTTGGTCGATGACGCCCTGGGCCGGATCACCGCCGGACCGGTGGCCTGCCGCATCTCCGCCCCGCACTACAACGCATCGGCCGTGGACGGCGTGGCTGTGAAGGCCGCCGACACCTTCGGCGCCAGCGAAACCAGCCCGCTCACCCTCACCTTCGGCCAGCAGGCCTTCTGGGTGGACACCGGCGACCCGGTGCCGCCGGGCTGCGACGCGGTGATCATGGTGGAGCATGTCAACCTGGTGGATGAAGGCCACCAGAGCGGCGCCCGCTGCGAGATTCTCGCCCCGGTCGCCCCCTGGCAGGATGTGCGGCCCATCGGCGAAGACCTGGTGGCCACCGAGATCCTGCTGCCCGAGGGGCACACGATTCGCCCACAGGACATGGGCGCCCTCCTCGCCGCCGGCGTGATTGAGGTGGATGTAATCAAGCAGCCGGTGGTCACCTTCATCCCCACCGGCACCGAGATCGTGCAGCCCAAGCCGGACCCGCAGCCGGGGGAGATTATTGAGTTCAACTCCCGGGTGGTGCTGGGGGCGGTCACCGAATGGGGCGGGCGCCCGGTGCGGTCCCCGGTGGTGCGTGACGACTACAGCCTGATCAAGGCGGCGGTGCAGGCCGCTGTGGCCGCATCGGACATCGTGATCGTCAACGCCGGCAGCTCGGCGGGCAGCGAGGACTACACGGTCCACGTGCTGGCTGAGCTGGGACAGGTTCTGGCTCACGGCGTGGCGATCAAGCCGGGCAAACCGGTGATGATCGGTCTGATCGATGGCAAGCCCTTTGTGGGGCTGCCGGGTTACCCGGTCTCCACCTGGCTGACCGCCGACCTCTTTGTGAAGCCCCTGGTCTACCGGGCGCTGGGCAGGCCCACCCCCAAGCGGGAGACCGCCCAGGCCACCCTGGCCCGCCGGCTGACCTCGCCCATGGGCGTGGAGGACTACGTGCGGGTGAAGCTGGGGCGGGTAGGCGAGAAGCTGGTGGCCACCCCCATGGGGCGGGGCGCCGGCGTCATCTCCTCGCTGGTCCGGGCCGACGGCCTCCTGGTGGTCCCCGCCGGGCGTGAGGGGGTAGGGGAAGGGCAGACGGTCGATGTGGAGCTGCTCCGCCCCCTGGCCGAGATCCAGGAGACGATCGTGGCGACAGGCTCCCACGACACCTCGCTGGACCTGATGGGCTCCTTCTTGCGGCGAACGGGGACGGGCTTTTACCTCTCCAGCGCCCACGTGGGCTCGCAGGGCGGCCTGCTGGCGCTGAAGCGGGGCGAGGCGCACATGGCGGGTGTTCACCTGCTCGATGAGGCGACGGGTGAGTACAACGTCGCCTACGTGAAGCGATACCTCGGGCGTCCGGCGCTCCTGCTGCTGCTGGCTCGGCGAGAGCAGGGGCTGATCGTGCCGAAGGGCAATCCGAAGGGAATTACGGGCTTTAAGGACCTGGTCCGGCCCGATATCACCTATATCAACCGGCAGCGGGGGGCGGGCACCCGGCTCCTGCTGGACTACCACCTGAAGCAGCTTGGAATTGAACCTGCGCAGGTGCAGGGGTATGGTCGGGAGCATTTTACCCACCTCAATGTGGCGGCGGCTGTGAAGGCCGGGGATGCGGATACCGGGTTGGGGATTCTTTCCGCTGCTCGGGCGCTGGACCTGGACTTTGTGCCGGTGACGTGGGAGGAGTACGAGTTGTGCATTCCCACCGACTCGGAGGGGCTCCCTGGGGTGCGGGCGGTGGTCTCGCTTGTTCAGAGTGAGGCGTTTAAGAAGGCTGTGGCTGCGTTGGGCGGGTATGACGTTGCGGAGTCGGGTCGCGTTCGGCGGGTTTAGTAGTCGGGTCTTTTACTGGGCCGTTGCGGTTGGGGTATCAGTCGGCTCCTACGCTAGTCGTTAAGGGGCAGTACGGCCCTCTCCAAGCGAGCCATTATCGGAACCGCGGCGGGTACGGCCCTTATAGGGGCGCACCGCCGATAATGGCCTTACAGTCAGGCTTATGGCCTACTGCCCCTAAACTCCGGCGCTCATGTCGCTCGACTGATACCCCGAAGCCGCCCACAACACATGGTTTGGTGTGGAGGTTTTGTGGGGTCTAGAAGTGGGGTCTTGGGCAGAACCGGGCGGAACTGTGCAGAACTGGGCGGGATCGTTCAGAACCGGGCGAAAGTGTTCAAGACCATTCACTGCCTGGCGGAACTCGTCAACCTAGGTATAGAAGGGGTGAGCCCATTTTGATCGACCAGTGGGGGCGTAAGATCAACTACATGCGGGTTTCGGTTACCGACCGCTGCAACTTTCGCTGCGTTTATTGCATGCCGCTGCAGGGGGTGCAGCTGCGGCCGCGCGATGAGTATTTGTCGTACGATGAACTGCTGCGGGTGATCGAGGCGGGGCTGACCCTGGGGATTGATCGGATTCGGATCACGGGGGGCGAGCCGCTGGTGCGGCAGGGGTTGGTGGAGTTCATGTCCAAGCTGAAGCCGATGGGGATCAAGGATCTCTCCATCTCCACCAATGGGCTGCTCTTTGCGCCTATGGCTCGGGAACTGAAGTTGGCTGGGCTTGATCGGGTCAACTTCTCCCTCGATACGTTGAAGCCTGATCGGTTCCAGAAGATGGCCCGGCTTTATGGGGATCCGGGGCCGATTCTGGAGGCGTTTGATGCGGCTCTCGAGTACGGCATCGAGCCGGTGAAGGTGAACATGGTGGTTATTCGTGGGTGGAACGATGATGAGATTGGGGATATGGCACGGCTCTCGATTGATAAGCCGATTCATGTCCGCTACATCGAGGTCATGCCCTTCTCGGAGGCCTACGAGTTCACCCTGGAGAACCTGGTGCCGGCCGCAGAGATGCGGGAGCGGCTCATGGAGGAGTTCGAGGATCTGGAGCCGGTGCGCGAGGGTGTGAAGGGGAACGGGCCGGCCAAGTACTGGCGCATTCCGGGGGCTCAGGGGACGGTGGGCTTCATCTCGGCGGTAACCGAGTGCTTCTGCGGGGACTGCAACCGGATTCGCCTCTCGGCCGATGGCAAGATCAATCCCTGCCTGGGGCATGTGCACGAGGTCGATCTTAAGCCGTTTATTCGCAACCCGCAGGCTACCCTGCAGCAGCTTGGGTCGGTCATGGCGGACGCGATTTTGAAGAAGCCGCGGGAGCACAACTTCGACGACATGGACTCCGACTTCACCCTCCGGGTGATGCACGGGATCGGCGGATAACTAGGAGGCTGGCAACGTGTCTGAGTTAACCCATCTCGACGAGCACGGTCGCGCCCGCATGGTCGATGTCGGCGCCAAGCAGGAGACGGAGCGGGTGGCGATTGCCCGCTGCGAGGTGCGCATGCTGCCCCAGACCCTGGGGTTGATCCAGTCGGGCGGTGTGC
>JBMONB010000094.1:0-2200 GCA_049325315.1 Bacillota bacterium
ACGATCGTCCGGACCCGGGCGGTCCCCTTGGGCACCGTCGGGAAGGCGATCCCCTGGGCGAAGACCCCCTCCTCCATCAGCCGGTCGGAGAGCTTCATCGCCTTCACCTCGTCGCCGGCGATCACCGGGGTGATCGGGGTCTCCGAGCGGCCGGTGTTGAAGCCGAGTGCCTCCAGCTTCGCCTTGAAGTAGCGGGTGTTCTCCCACAGGGTGGCGATCAGCTGCGGCTCCTGCTCCATGATCTCGATCGCCTTGAGGCAGGCGGCCGCCACCCCCGGCGGATGCGAGGTCGAGAAGAGGAAGGGCCGTCCCTTGTGCCAGAGCAGTTCGATCAGCGCCTTCGGGCCGGCCACGTAGCCGCCCAGCACGCCCACCGCCTTGGAGAGGGTGCCCACCTGCACCGTCACCCGGCCGTTCAGGCCGAAGTGATGAACCGAGCCCTGGCCGTTGGTGCCCAGCACGCCCGAGGAGTGGGCGTCGTCGACGTAGGTCATGCAGCCGTGCTTCTCGGCCAGCTCCACGATCTCGGGCAGCCTGCCAATGTCGCCATCCATGGAGAAGACGCCGTCGGTAATGATCAGGCGGCGGCGGTATTGGCCGTCGGTCTCCTTCAGCACGCGGCTGAGGTCATCCATATCGGAGTGCTTGTAGCGGAGCGTCTTCGCCTTGGAGAGCCGGCAGCCGTCGATGATCGAGGCGTGGTTCAGCTCGTCCGAGATGATCGCATCGCCATCGCCCACCAGAATGGGAATGACGCCCGAGTTGCAGGTGAAGCCCGACTGGAAGACCACGGCGGCCTCGGTGTGCTTGAAGGCAGCCAGCTTCTCTTCCAGCTCGTTGTGAATCGTCATGGTGCCGATGATCGTCCGCACCGCCCCGGAGCCGGCGCCGTACTGCTCGGTCGCCTTGATCATCGCCTCCTTGAGGCGGGGGTCGTCGGCCAGGCCGAGGTAGTTGTTGCTGGAGAGGTTGATCACCTCACGCCCGTTGATCGTCGAGCGGGGCTGCTGCGGCGACTGAAGCTCCTTGAGCGGGCGGTAGAGCCCGGCCTGCTTCAGTTCATTTAGTTCTTCGACCAGGAAGTCGGTGAGGGACATCTCGTGAACCTCCTTCGTGGATGGGTTACGCCTTCAGATCTGGCATCAGCACAACCTTGCCGCACTTGCCGGCGCCCATCAGCTCCATGGCGGAGTCGATCGCCTCCAGCGGCATCTTGTGGGTGATCAGCGGGCGGAGCCTGTCCGCCAGGCCAGCCCGGTAGAGGGAGCGCACCTGGTACCAGGTCTGCCACATCTTCCGGCCGGTGATCCCCTGCAGCTCCAGGCCGCGCATGATCACGTCAGCGGAGAGGTCGATCTCCAGCGGGCGGGCGGGCAGGCCGAGCAGCGAGACCCGGGCGCCGTTGCGGGCCGCCTTCAGCGACTGGCGAATCGCCGTGGCGTTGCCCGACATCTCCAAGACCACGTCGACGCCGTAGCCCCGGGTGTGGCTGCGGACCACCTCGATCGGGTCCTCCTTGGTCGGGTTGATCAAGACGTCGGCCCCCAGCTGCCTGGCCAGGTCGAGCCGGTACTCGTTCACATCCATCGCGATCACGATCTCGGCGCCCGACATCTTGGAGACGGGAATCGACATGATGCCGATGGGACCACAGCCGGTGACCAGCACGCTCTTGGCGGTCAGCTCGCCGTTCAGCGCCGTGTGCACGGCGTTGCCCAGCGGCTCCTGGATCGACTGGAGCTCCCAGGGGATATCCTTGTCGTTGATCCAGACATTCTGCTCGGGCACCTTCACATAGTCGGCGAAGACGCCGTTGGTGTCGACGCCGAGGATCTGGGTGTTCTCGCAGAGGTGGTACTCGCCCACATGGCAGCGGGGGCAGTTGTTGCAGACGATGTGCGTCTCGGCGGAGACCGAGTCGCCCACCTTGCAGGCGGTCACCTCCCGGCCGGTGGCCACCACCTCGCCCGCCAGCTCGTGGCCGACGGTCAGGGGGGGCTTCACCCGCCCGGCGGACCAGGGATCCCAGGAGTAGATATGGTAGTCGGTCCCGCAGACAGAGGCGGCACGAACCTGGATCAGAACCTCGCGGGGGCCGATCTCTGGGACGGGGATCTGCTGCATGACGGCACCGGGGCCGGCTTCGAGCTTCCGGAGCGCTCGCATCAACTCAGGCACGGGATCTCCACCTTCTTTTCTC
>JBMONB010000094.1:2300-4399 GCA_049325315.1 Bacillota bacterium
TCGGAGCCGACGCCGCCCATGGCGACGCCCACCGTGGCGGCGGCCAGGGCCGGGGCGTCGTTGACGCCGTCGCCCACCATCGCCACCGGGCCGTACTGCGCCTCCAGCTCCTTGATGATCCGCAGCTTATCTTCGGGCAGCAGCTCCGCCCGGACCTCATCGACCCCGACGGCGTCGGCCACCAGTTGGGCCGCCCGGCGGTTGTCGCCGGTCAGCATTACTACACGCTTGACGCCCAGCCGCTTCAGGTGGGCCAGCGCCTGCTTCGCCTCGGGGCGCGGGGTGTCGGCCAGGCCCAGCACGCCCAGCAGACGGCCCTGGCTGATCACCACCATGGTGGTCAGCCCCGACTCGTAGAGCGCCTGCAGCCGCATGGCCACCCGCTCCGAGGGCTCGATCCCGTGGTGGTGCAAGAGCCGGGGCGCCCCCACGAACAGTTCCTGCCCGTCGACCACCGCCCGGGCGCCCAGGCCCGCCATGGCGTGGAACTCCTCGGCCAGGGGGAAGGCGATCCCCCGCTCCCGCACGCTGCGGATCACCGCCGCCGCCAGCGGGTGCTCGGAGCGGGACTCCGCCGCCGCCGCCAGCCGGAGCAGCTCCGCTTCGTCGACGCCATCCTCCGGCAAGACCTCCACCACGCCGGGCCGGCCGGTGGTCAGGGTGCCGGTCTTGTCGAGGGCGACCACCTGCACGAGGGCGGTCTGCTCCAGGTGGAGCCCGCCCTTAAAGAGGATACCCGCCCGGGCCGAGCGCCCAATCGCCGAGAGGATCGCCGCCGGGGTGGAGATCACCAGGGCGCAGGGCGAGGCGACCACCAGGAGCATCATGGCGCGGTAAAACGAGCCACCCCAGGTGTCCCATCCGAAAATGGGCGGAATCAGCCAGGCCAGGGTGGCCACGGAGATCACGATGAGGGTGTAGTAGCGGTCGATCCAGTCGGTCAGCCGCTGGGTCGCCGCCTTCTGCGCCTGCGCCTCCTCCACCACCCGGATAATCCGGGCGAGGGTCGACTCGGCGGCGCCCTTGGTCACCTGGAACTCAATCGAGCCGTGCCCGTTGACCGTGCCGGCAAAGAGCCGGTCGCTGGGCCCCTTCTCCACCGGGATCGACTCGCCGGTGATCGCCGCCTCGTTGATCGCCGAAGCGCCGCGGATGATCACGCCGTCGGCGGCGATCCGCTCGCCCGGCCCCACGATCACGATATCGCCCGGGATCAGCTCGCCCACCGGCAGCCGGTGCTCCACCCTCCCCCGCCGGACCAGGGCGTCCTCGGGGGCGAGGGCCATCAGCTTGCGAATCGCCTGCCGGGTCCGCCCCACGGCGAACGCTTCGAGGGTGGCCGAGAGGGTGAAGAGGAACATCAAAATAGCGCCCTCTTCCCAGCGGCCCAGGGCGGCGGCGCCGGCGGCGCCCAGGAGCATGAGGAAGTTGATGTCCAGATTCTTCTCCTTGACCAGGGCGTGGAAGCCCTCGATCAGGCGGAAGTAGCCACCGGTAGCGTAGCTGAGCCCGTACAGGGGTGTGTAGACCCAGGGGCTGGCCTGAACCCATGCATCGGCGGCGTAGCCCGCCGCCAGAAAGAGGGCGCAGAGCACGGTGGAGATCAGAAGCGGGCGAACCTCGTCATCCTCCGCCGCCACCTCGCCCTTCACCTCAGCCGGGCGTGCAATAGGACGCTCCAACTCCAAAGCGGCCGGCACCTCCGGACCCAGCCGGAGCGTGAAGCGGTCGGGGTCGGGCTGTGCCGCCCCGTCCAGCATCGCGTTCAGCTGGATGATGCAGGCCGAGCAATGGGCACCGCCATCGCCCGGGCACCGCTCCCGGTGGAAGGAGAGTTCTGCCGCCAGGCGGTCCGCTGCAATCGCCGCCGCATCGGCGTCGACCAGGCCCGGATCGAAGCGAAGCTGCAGCCGCTGCTGCTCCGAGTCCAGGGTGGCCGAGACGACGCCGGTCTGGCCGCGAAGCTGGGAGAGAATCACGCTGGCGCACTGGCCCTCCTCCACGGTGGGCCGGATCTTCTCGAAGGTCGAGGTCATGGAATCCCCCCTGCTGGCACGTTTGCTGCGTCTGGTGCTGTCTTTCCATTGTAAGCGTGGGGG
>JBMONB010000094.1:4499-9021 GCA_049325315.1 Bacillota bacterium
CTCTCAGGCTCTCCCCGCCACCAGGGTGAAGCTGAAGGTCGACCCGACCCCCGGCTCCGACTCCACCGAGACCTCGCCGCCCATTAGCTCCACCAACTGCTTGCAGATAGAGAGCCCCAGCCCCGTCCCCCGGTCGGGGGTCCGGGTCCGGGCCGGGTCGGTCTTGTAGAACCGGTCCCAGATATGCGGCAGGTGGACCGGCTCGATGCCAACCCCGGTGTCGCTCACCCCGAGCCGGACCATCTCGCCCTCGGGCCGGGCGAAGAGGCGGACCCGCCCGCCCGGCTTCGTATGCCGAATGGCGTTGTCCAGGAAGTTGGTCAGGACCTCCTCCACCCGGTCGACGTTGCCCATGACCCGCAGGTGCGGGCACTCGGGCACCAGCTCGACCCCGGCCGATGCCGCCCGGGGGCCCCAGGTCTCCACCAGCGCCTCGCCCAGGGGGGCCAGGTCGAACTCCTCAATCGGGATCTGCATCATGCCGGCGTCGATGCGGGAGAGCTCCAGCAGCGAGTCGGTCAACCGGCGCAGCCGGGCGATTTCGGCCAGCATCGCCTTCAGGTAGCGGGGGCGCGAATCGGGGGGAATCAGCCCGTCGTGCATCGCCTCCACCCCGGCCGAGAGCGCCGCCAGCGGGCCCCGCAGCTCGTGGGAGACGTTGGCCACAAAGTTCTCCCGCAGCCACTTCAGCCGCTCCTCCATGGTCACATCTTGCAGCAGCGCCACGGCGCCGTAGACCTGGCCCTGCTCCTGGACCATGGGAGAGACCAGCGCCCGAATCTCGGCGCCCCCGCAGCGGAAGCGGGTCTCGGTCATGCCCGGCTCCACGGAGCGGCAGGCCGCCTGGATCGCCCCGACCAGCGGCTCGGGGAGCCCGGCCGCCGCCAGCTCGAGGCCGGTGAAGGGGCCGGGCTGGCCCAGCAGGGAGGTGGCCGCGGGGTTGACCATCAGCAGCCTCCCCTCCTCATCGACCGCCACCACGCCCTCGGCCATGTTGAGAAAGAGCGCCTGCAGCTGGTGGTTGCGCCGCTCCAGTTCGGCCATCATCTGCTCCCGGAACCGGACCGCAGCCTGCAGCTCCTCCTCCATACGGGCGCGCAAAATCGCCCCGCCCAGGTGGGTCGCCACCGCCGAGACCACACCGACGAGGCGCTCATCCTCCTCGCGTGGCTCGAACAGGAAGAACTCGCAAATCGCCACCACCCGGCCGTCGCCCAGCACGGGAATCGCCATTGCCGCCTTGAAGCCCACCTGGCTGGCAATGGAGGCCCGGGGGAAGTTCTCGGCGGACACATCGCGCACCCAGATTGGGTGGCGGCTCTCCCAGGCCAGGCCCAACAGCCCGGTCCCCGGTCGGGCCTGAAACTCGAGGCAGGCCTGCCGGAAAGGCGCCACCCGGTCGACCCGGTCGCCCGCCCAGGCGGGGCCGCAGAGCAGCGTGGAATGGTCGGCGTTGGGGATCCAGGCCTGACCGAAGGCCCAGCCGGTCGCCCGGCAGACCTCCCGGAGCACCATGAAGAGGGCAGACTGGACATCGCGGCTCTGGCTGACCGCCACGGTGACCAGCTGGAGCAGGCGGACCTCATCTTCCGCCCGCTTCCGCTTGGAGATATCCCGGGCGATCCCCTCCACCGCCACCAGCTGCCCCTGCTCGCCGTAGATCGGGACAATCCGGTGCTCGGTCCAGGCGACCTGGCCGTCGGGCCGCACCAGGCGGATCTCCACCGGTCCATCGGCGGGATCCGCATGGGCCAGAAGCCGCTCGACCCTGGCCCGGTCATCGGGGTGTGCCGCACGGAGCATGGCCTCCGGATCGGCGTAGAAGTGCTCCGGCCCATGGCCGGTCAGGCGGGTAGCCGCCGGGCTGACATACTCGAAGCCGGGAGATGGGTCCAGGCGGTACCGGTAGAGCATGTCCGGGGCGTTCTCCGCCAGGTGGCGGAAGCGCTCCTCGCTCCTCATGACCGGACCACTTCAAACTTGTAGCCAATCCCCCAGACGGTGTGGATGTAACGGTAGTCTTGCCCCTCGAGCTTCGCCCGCAGCCGGTTGATGTGGGTATGAATTGTCCGGTCATCCTCGCCCATGCCATAGCCCCAGACCGTCTGAAGCAGCTCCTCCCGCTTCACCACGGTGCCGACCCGGCTGGCGAGGTACCAGAGCAGCTCAAACTCCTTGGGGGTCAGGGCGATCAGCGTGCCGTTCCGCTCCACCCGGTGGCGGCGGTTGTCGATCACCAGGGTGGGGAAGGTGAGCACCCCCTCCTGGGCGACGGGCTGCTGCGGCGCACCCGCCGGCATGGAGACCAGGGTGCGCTTCAGCAGCGCCCGCACCCGGGCCAGGAACTCCTGCATGCTGAAGGGCTTGGTCAGGTAGTCGTCGGCGCCCAGGCCGAACCCCTTGAGCTTGTCTTGCTCCTCGCCCCGGGCGGTGAGCAGCACGATCGGGACCTGGCTGACCGCCCGGATCTGGCGGCAGACCTCCCAGCCGTCGAGGCGGGGGAGCATCACGTCGAGCACCACCAGGGCGGGCTGGGCTGCCAGGGCCCGGGTAAGACCATCGATGCCGTCGATCGCGTTGATCACCCGATAGCCATCATTCTCCAGGTACATCCGGAGCACATCGCTCAACATGGGGTCGTCTTCGATGACGAGCACCAGCGGGTTCACGGTCAACTTCCTCCTCGCGATCACTCCTACTCCTGTCAGGATTCCACCTGAACCCGGCCACTCCTTCAAGGGGCCGTAACTTCCGGCATGCCAACCGCTCCTTTGTGTTGGATGGCGAACGATTCGGATGGGGAAGGATTTCTTCCATCAATGTCCAATACCTATTCCCATGGTCGGGATTGATATTGGGGGGAACGTTTGGTGGAAGCAAGAGAGGCGCTGCAGCAACATGAGGCATCCACGAACCGGCTTGTGACCATCATTTGCTGGGTTGGGCTGCTCCTGATCATCGGGGTGCTCCTGCCCCTGGGCGAGCGGCTGGGGATGAACACCACCATCTTCGCCATGTGGGGTGCGGGGTCGGTCGCGCTGCTGGCGCTGGGAACGCTGATGCAGCGGCTGGGGCGCCTTCGGGCGGCCACCAAGTACCTGATGATCACACTGATCGCCGCCATGGTGATCTCCATCGCCTTCCTGCTCCCCGGCTCCAACCAGCACCTGGGCATCTGGTTTTTAACGCCGGTGATGGCGTCGCTCTACATGGCCCGCCCGGTGGCGCTCTACGGCACCGGCATCAGCCTGGCCGGCTGGGTGGCGGTGCTGCTCTTCAACCAGCCCGCCGTGGCCGGCTCGATGACCGTCTCCCGGCTCGGGCTGGTCAATGCGCTCATGATTTTGCTGGTGGGCGTCGCCGTTTACGCCGCCGGCTCCCGCTTCCGGGACCTGATGGAACTGGTGGTCCAGGCCGCCGACAAGGAGGCGGTCCTGCAGCGGCTCAACGCGATGATGGCCGAGGCCGGACGCACCTCGACCCAGCTGGCCGCCACCTCCTCCGCCCTCAGCCAGGCCGGCCAGGCGGCATCTGACCAGGTGGAGGGCCGCCTGCGCCCCACCGTGCGGGAGCTGGAACGGGGAAGCCGGGACACCGCCGAGGCGGTGCGCGAGGCGATGGACTCCATGGAGCAGCTCTCCCAGACCGTCAACCAGATGGCCGCCGCCGCCGGTGATCAGGCTTCGCACGTCACCGTGGCCGCCGGGATCGTCCGGGAGATGGCCGATTCCACCGACGATGTGACCACCCTCTCGCAGTCGATGGCACGCGAGGCGACCCAGGCGGCTGCCGCCGCCGAGAGCGGCGCCGATACGGTGCTGCGCTCCGCCCAGGGCATGGAGTCGCTGGCCCAGGCGATGGAGACCGCCGCGGCGGAGATGGACCGGCTCGGCCAGCAGTCGGGCCAGATCGGCGAGGTGGTGACCACCATTGAGCAGTTTGCCGGGCAGACCAGCCTCCTGGCGCTGAACGCCGCCATCGAGGCGGCGCGGGCCGGCGAGGCGGGGCGCGGCTTCGCCGTGGTGGCCCAGGAGGTGGGCCGCCTGGCCTCCCGCTCCAGCCAGGCCACCGCCGAGATCACCCGGCTGATTCGCGAGGTCCAGGACGGCATTCGACAGTCGATGGCCGCCATGGCCGATGCCCGCCAGCAGGCGGCGGGGGGCGTCGTTCTCTCCCGCACCGCCCTGGAGGCGCTGGAGGCGATTCGGGCCACCGTGGGCAGGACCTCCGACTCGGCCCAGCAGATCGCCGGCCGGGCGGAGCTGCTGGCCGACCGGAGCCGCCGGCTGGTCTCGTCGATCGAGCACCTGGCCGCCATTACCGAGGAGAACTCGGCAGCCGCCGAGGAGATGGCCGCCACCAGCGAGTCGCTGGTGACCCACAGCCGCTCGATCGGCGAGGCGGCCAAGGTGTCCGCCCAGGTGGCGGTGGAGGTGGCCGGCGCCACCGAATCGATCGCCCGCCTGGTGGCCGAGATCGCCGCCTCCGCCCAGGCGCTGGACCAGGTGGCCGCCAGCCTCAG
>JBMONB010000095.1:0-8965 GCA_049325315.1 Bacillota bacterium
TTCCAATCGGGTGGGAAAGGGGACGTGAAGCGTTTATGCGTCGCTCCTTGCGTAAGATCGACACCAGAGAAGTGGGCCAGTATCCTGAACATGACCAACTCTTTACGGTTCAGTCACTAGAAGAGGCTCGGCAGCGGCTGGCCGGTCAGGGCCTCGATCCGGCAAGTTTCTGTTTCTTTACCTGGATGCGGGAAGGTGTACGCTATTACCGGGTATGGGAAGACAAGAAGCTAAAGGAAGGGATCGTACGGGCTGTCCCATTTGGGCAGGTGGCGGCCACCCTCAAACGCGCTGACGCTGAAAAGCTTTACACCGTTGCCAAGCGGTACTCCGGGAGATCTGTCCAGTTTGAGCAAGTTGACTCTTACCTTCAAATAAAGGATCCAGAGACCGGGGCCGTCAAAATGGCGATCAGTGTACCGCTTGTTGGCGGTGACCTGGTCCTTGAGCAGCGGGAGTGGGACCCCAGGCAGGCCGCTCACTTTGTCAACGTGATTTTGGTCCGCGGGCAGTCGCCGGATGTGGCTTACGAAGAAGCAGAGAACCTTCAGCCCGCTGCCCTCTGATTGGATCTCTCGAGTTGCATGGATCCACGGGGACAGCAATGTCCCCATTTTCTTTCCGTACCTAGGAGGTAATGGGGTGTCCAAGGTTAAACGACGGATCCTCGGTTTGGTTACAGCCCTTGTCCTGGTTTTTGGGGTTGCTGTTAGTGGGGCTGGAGCCACGTCTAACAGGGACCAGGTCTTCGGTACCATTCGTTCCGTCTTTGAGATTGTTGAGACCTATCACAAGAACGGCGCTGATCTCGACAAGTTTTTCAAGGGTGCCGTCGCTGGCGGTCTTGAGGCGCTGGGCGACCCGTACACGAACTACTTCTCCCCCCCGGACTTCGCCGACTTCCTCAATAGCCTGAACGGGAATGTCACGGGTATCGGTGTATATTTGGATATCGAGGGTAACTACGTGATCGTCGCCGCTCCGATCAAGGGAACACCGGCGTTCAAGGCGGGCCTTCAGACCGGTGACCGAATTCTCGAAGCCAACGGCATTCCGCTGGTGGGTGCCACCATTGAAAAGGCCGGAAGCATTATTCGCGGTGAGCCGGGTACCGAGGTGGTGCTCAAAATCGAGCGCCCGGCAGAGGGCCGTACCTTTGAAGTTACAATCGTGCGGGCGCTCATTCATGTCCCCCAGGTGGAGTATGAACTCCTCGAAAACGGGGTGGGGCACCTGATTCTGAACAGCTTCGGCGGCTCTGCGTCGCAGGAGTTCTTCAGTGCGGTTAAGGACTTGAAGGAGCAGGGGGCTACCTCCCTGGTGCTGGACCTTCGGCAGAATCCCGGTGGTTATGTGTCCGATGCGGTGTCAATTGCAAGCGCCTGGGTTCCGAAGGGTGAACCCGTAATGTACGAGCTGGGCAAGGACGAAGAGGTTGCGCAGCGCAGCCAGGGCACGCTAATCAACCTGCCCACCGTGGTGCTGGTTGATGGCGGCTCGGCCTCGGCGGCGGAGATTCTGGCCGGAGCAATTCAGGATTACAAGGCTGGCACGCTCGTTGGAACCAAGACATTCGGCAAGGGAACCGTGCAGCAACTCCTCTTCATGCAGAATGGCGACGGCATGAAGGTCACCATTGCTGAGTACTTCACTGGCAAGCGCCGCAAAGTAGATGGTGTCGGCCTCACCCCTGACTACGTGGTGGAGGCGATCCAGCATGATGAGGCTCTGGCGAAGCCGTATACCCTGAATCGAGTCCTCGCCCCCAATCGGGTGGGTATGGACGTGCTGGACCTGCAGTATCGCCTCCGCTTCCTGGGCTACGAACCGGAGACGGAAGGGACTTATGGTGGCAAGACGCTCCAGGCTGTCTACCAGTTCCGGTCGAAGCACCGGTTGCCGGCACTGCCCACCGTCGATAGTGGCTTTGTCAAGATGCTGAATCAGGCCGTCGCCGAGAAGTTGCGTCAGAAAGATGATGTCCAACTGAAGAAGGCGATTGAGCTCCTTACGCAGAACTAGTAGTGTAGACGAAAAGACCGTGCCAAACTGGCGCGGTCTTTTCCCTACGCTTGGGCTAGTTGGTCGGCGTCAGCGGATAGGTGACGAGGGCCTCCTGCACGCTGCCGCTGATCAGGTAGAGCGTGATCGAACGAGCATCCGGATGGGGAGTCGGATAGACCAGAACCCCGGTGGGCTTTGCATGGGGCCCCACGGTGCCGAAGAGGTCACCCTGCTGCTGGAGCGACTGGCTCGAGACGGGGTACTCGCGGCCTAGATCATCTACCAGGTAATAACTGCTGGAAGGGAAGGAAATAGAGCGGTTAGCCTGGTTGAAAAGTGACACGTGAAGCAGGAGGAGATCGCTCTCGAGGAGTTCCTTGGCCCGCCCGCGGAGGAAGGGGTCTGCCGTCCAAGAAGGTGCCAGAACGGTATCCCTTGTGAGGCGGGTGACCTGCACTCGCACCGAGTGGTCACGGGTGGGGTACACGCTGCGCTCGGTCATCGCCGCTCCACGCAGCGAACGGAACTCCTCGTCGGACATGTGACTGCTTCGGGCGGAAGGCCAGGAGTTCACCAACAGCAGGTTGGACTCCTGGGTCAGCCGGATGCCCAAGGGTGCAAGCGCTCCCGCCGGCACGTATGCCAGACCCGAAAGCCGAATCGGTGCAGAGGAGAGCATAATACTCCTCTCTCCCTCAAGGGCGGAGGTGCTCCCATATCTAAGAGTGACGGTAACCGTTTCACGGGAAAGGACAATGGTGCTATTATCCTTCTCCACAAGCCGAATCCCCACATGATCAAGCATGGCTTCGGGGATCAGAAGCCCTGACTTCAGTGCCAGCGGGTCAATTCCGACCGCGACTTCCTTCCCGTTAATTACATAGGCGTAGTTGGAAGTCGGCGCTGCCGTCCCGGTCCGGGGCACAACAAGCACACTGATTACCAGGAACGCCACCAGACTAGCCGCTACCAGAGCCCACAATCGCTTCTTCATGGAAAGTAAACCTCCTCTAGGCTCAATGGCCCACGGGCCCATTGGCCACTACGGCACCATTATGATTGACAAAACTCAACCAGGTCTCAACTTCCATGAAACCGAGGTCCTTCTAGGAGAGTCAAACGTTTTGCAGCAACTCCTCCCATCGCTTCCTGGACTTACGCCACACGCGATACAGGAAAGTTGCTTCGCAAAAGCGAAGATGCTCCTATCCCACAAACAGTCCCCTGTCGGAGAGAATGTATGAAGAAACGGTTCACGTATGTATTAATTTGGGGGCTTCTTGCCGCAACCGTTTTGACGCCGCGTGTTGCCCAGGGGTACCTTTCTGACCTGGCCGGTCACTGGGCAGCTGCTCTGGTTTCCGCTCTGGAGGCCAGGGGTGTGGTTGGTGGTGACCCTCAGGGCCGGTTTGACCCGGAGGGGGCGTTAACGCGCGCACAAATGGCGAAGCTCTTTGCGGTTGGCCTCGGATACGAAGCGGAGGCAAAGGAACTGCAACCGCTCGCGTCACGCTATAAGGATCTTTCCATCTGGCACTGGGGAAGGGGCTACGTGGAAGTCGTTTCGGAACTGGGTCTGGCCGATGGTTTCCCAGGGGGGGAGTTCCGGCCAGATGAGCCCGTCACCCGAGCCCAACTCGCGATGTTCGCCATACGCTCCGCCGGGCTTACAGAACGGGCTCGCCTTGCGAGGCTGGAGCCAACCCCCTACAAGGATGATAGCGAGATTCCTGAATGGGCTCGGGGCGCTGTCTTTGTCACGCGGGCAGAGGGGTTGATGACCGGGAGTCCGGATGGGTATTTCCGGCCTAACCAGCCCATCACTCGGGCAGAGGGCGCCGCTACAATCTTCCGCCTTCTGGCGCGCAATGGCGCCCTGTTCCATCTGGCTGGCACGCTGGTCCAGTATGACCCCGACACGGGCGAGGGTACCGTACGCGATTCGATGGGTCAGGAACGCTCATTCAAGATAGAGGCGACTGCGAGTGTCCTGAGGCAGGGCTTGCCTGTTTCGGTGGATCAAGTAAGAGTGCTCGACCAGGTTTTCGTTGTCCTTGGCGCCAATGGCCTGGGGCGCTTTCTCGAAGCAAGGTACCAGGATCTTCTAGTCGAACGCTTAACCCTCCAGGACGGAGCCATTGTGTTCACTCATCCCTCTGGAAACCCGGAGACTCTCCTGGTTCAACCGGGAGCGCTGATGTTCCTGAACGGGCGGCCTGCTGAATGGGAGGAGTTTTCCGGTGCCGGTCCAGCCTACCTGGCGTTTGACCAGGTGACCGGCGAGGTGCGCCTGATCGATGCGGTAAAGGCCCCGATTCAGGGTATCTATGCAGGTTTCCAGCCCCAGATTAGCCAGGTCGATGTGATTGTAGAGGGAGAGCAGCGCTCTTACCCGCTTGGTAGCGACCCCATTGTGATCAGGCACGAGCGCCGTGCCGCAGTAGCCGACCTGGTGGGTGGGGAGCAGGTGCGGCTCGCTCTGGATGAGTTAGGTCGTGTGACTTACATTGAAACGTTGAGGTGATGCCATGCGCAGACCTCTGAAATGGGCTGCTGTGACTGCCTTGATCTGCTTACTAGGGGGCTATGCGGGGGAGACGAGACCTCTCGAGCAGCCTTTGATGCGATTTACCCTAGAAGAGCTCCCAATCGTTCGTTCTGCCCTCGAGGAGGCCCTGAAGGCGAAGGCCGGGCACCTGGAGATGGAGGTTATGGTCGGTGACCGGCGTTCTCTCCAGGTCACAAAGGAGATCGTTGAGAAGACGGGTGGCGAACTCTTGTTGGAAGAGAAGACCTACGCCCAGGTGAAGGTTCCTCTGGCGCAGGTCTCCCACGTAGTCCAGTCGGTCCCGGCCCTGGCCTTTGGGGCGAACCCGTCGGTCCGTACCTCACTGACAGAGTTGACAACTCCCGCCCAGGCCCTCTCAGCCGGAGATGTCAACCAGCGGTCCCGGGTGAGTTTGGGGCCCAGTGGGATCCTTCAGTTCCGCGACGAGATGGGCGTCATGGGGTCAGGGGTGAAGATCGCCATAATCGACTCGGGCATTGACCCGGGACACCCCGACCTGAAGGCAACGCCTGACGGGCGTCCCAAGGTCATTGACTGGAAGGACTTTACCCATGAGGGCCTTGTCAAACTTACGGTAACGGTACCGTGGGGTGTATCTTTCATGGCGCCTGGTGGCCGTAGCTACCGCTTGCCGCAGGCGCCCGAGGGCAGCCTGGGCGGCCGATTCGGCTACTGGGATGAAAGCAACGTGCCAGGTCGGATCAACCGTGACCTCGACCGCAACAACTCCCCCGTTGACCGGTTCGGCGTGTTGGCTGTCGACTCACAGAGACCCGGTGTCTATGACCTGGTTTATGTGGACGCCAACAACAACCTGGACTTCACCGACGAAGTGCCGCTGCGGGTGTTCCGGGAGAGTCAGTCGGTTACGCAGATGGGGCGTCTGCGCGGGAGCGCTCTGGCGCAGCGGCAGTTGTCCATCGTGTTGGCCGATATTGACCCCAGGGGGACCGAGGTGGTATTTGGCTTTGACAGCCTTGGACACGGTACCCAGGTAGCGGGGGTTGCCGCAGCGAGCGGCCCCGGGCTGACCGGGGTAGCTCCTGGCGCCCAACTGTTGGCCCTGAAGGTAATCACGTCCCGCGACGAGGGCCGCTGGTTTGCAGTTCGGGAAGCCGTTCAGTATGCCGTTGACCAGGGCGCGACCATTATCAACATCAGCCTCGGGGGACTGACGATCGCTTCGGCGCACGATTCAGCGGCCTCTGCCTTCCTGAACCAGATTGCGACCGAGCATGATGTATTGATCATTTTGGCTGCAGGTAACACCGGGCCGGGGCTCTCCAGTGGGGCGACCCTGGGAAACCCGTCTGACGTGCTGTCGGTGGGAGCGTACTACTCGCCGGACATGTGGAAGCGAGATTACGGGCTGGTTGTGCCGAGCGAGGGTGTCTGGTGGCGCTCCGGTATGGGGCCACGTCGAGACGGAGCCCATCTCCCCAACCTGGTGGCCCCGGGAGGCGGCCCCAGCACATCTCCTCACTGGTTAGATTCCACCGGCTATGCCACCGTGGCCGGGACGTCCATTGCCGTTCCCCATGTAGCGGGGGCTGCCGCCCTGTTGCTGGAAGCGGCGGAGCGCAACGGGCTGGCCAAGGACCACCGGAGTATTCGCCGGTCCCTCGAGCAGGGGGCCAGGCGCCTGCTCGGCATTCCCTCATTTGAGCAGGGCCACGGTCTGCTGACCTTGCCGCGAGCCTATAGGGAGCTTCTGGCCATTCGCCTTGTTCCTGCTCTGGTGGGGAAGGGAGGAGCGGGTGGCGAAGGGTTGTTCCTCCGGGCTTATCGTCCCGGCAACGACACGGTTACGCTCACCAACCTGACGCGTTCATTGACCCGGGTGAATGTCTACAGTTCGGATCGCTGGGTTCAGCCCGCATTCCGTTCGCTCTCGGTGCCCCCGGGCCAGGAACGGCGTCTCCCCCTTACATTCGATCCACCAACGATGCCGGGTGTACACTCCGCATTTCTTCTGCTGGTACACCCCGATCAGGTGGTGCCCAGTGTCACGCTGCCCGTTACCTACGTTCAGCCCGTTTCCCTTGACGAACGGCGACGCTTCTCTGCTCACGGTGAACTGGAGGTAACCAGATCCCAGCGGTACTTTGTAGACGTAAAGCCCGGCGCCACCCGGATTCTGGTCTCTGCTCTTGTGGCGGCGGGGGAGAAGGGGCCTCGCGGCAGTGTGCAGCTGCAGGTTTTCCGACCAGACGGTCAGATGGTCTACCGATCTGGTGCGATTGGGGCCGGGGGCCTGGGTCTGTCTGCCTCCTTTAGCTCCCAGCAGCCGATACCGGGAGTCTGGGAAGTGGTCGTTACCGCCCTTCCCGACTCGGACGGCGCTAACCTGACCGCCCAATACAACGTCGAAGTTCAGGTGCCGGACGCTGGCCTCTCTCTTCCCCTGCATTTCACGGTTACCCCTGGAGCCCGACTCGACATAACGGTACCCTTGGTGAATACCGCCGGCGTGCCGATTATGGCGAAGGCCGAGGCCTTTGGCCTCACCCGCCGGGGCGCTTCCGAGGGCTGGCGTGTTGTGAAGCAGTTGTACCAGATCGATGACTTCACCCTTACAACCACAGCCGGAGCCCTCGTGCTGGAGGTCCAGAATGTGATCCCCAGCAGCGGTGATCTCGACCTGTGGCTTTATCGGTACGACCTCTCTCGTGGCTGGGAACCGTACTGGTCCTCCACCACCCGGGAGCCCGGCCAGGAGCGTCTTCAGCTGCGCAGCGTGCCGCCGGGGCGGTATCAGGTGTTCACGGTCTACAACGGCGCGACGCCGTCTGATCTTCAGTACCAGTACCGGCGCAGTGTCCTGGTCCAGAACTACCAGCTGGACGTTAAGGAGCAGCCCCGCCGGCGGGAGTTTGGTCAGTCCTGGAGCGTTCCGCTAACGATTTACGCTCCGCCTTCGGCTGGGCGCTACCAGGGGCACGTGGCCCTGACAAATACCGAGACCGGCGAGATTATCACCTGGTACCCGATGGAGGTCTCGGTTGGTCAGCCGACGCTCGACGTTCAGCCTCTGGTCTCGCAACTGCGGCTGGGGCGGCCTGGTGTCGTCGTGTTTGAGGTCCGGGACAGTCAGAACAACCGCCTGGTCAACGGTGCGGTTACCATTAACGGAATTCGCTACACGACCAAGCAGGGGCGCGTCAGCGTTCCCGTGCTGCCATCGAAGCCGGTCCAGTCGTTCCAGGTGGAGATCGATCTGCCAGCTTACCAGTTCTATCAGCAGGAAATCCGGGTACCTGTACGCAATACATGGGGAGTTCACCCAACCGGGGTGGAGACCAACCCGGAATACAGCCAGTGGCGCCGGAAGGTGGAGTCGTTCCTACCGTAGTTCGGCACCATCCGGAAAGAGGGGCTGCCATGAACGGACCGCTCATTCTGGTTGTCGACGACCAGGCAGGAGTGCGCCTCCTGCTGCGGGAAGTCTTTCGGGAAACGGGATACCGGATTGCCTTGGCGGCGCACGGGCAGGAAGCGGTGGTCCTGGCCTCAGCCGAACTGCCATCGCTGGCACTGGTCGACGTGAAGATGCCGGTGATGGATGGGTTCGAGACACTTCGGGCGTTGAAGGGCCTCGACCCGTCCATGCCGGTTCTGATGATGACGGCAGTGGGTGAGGGGCGTATCAACGAGTTGCTGGAGTCCGGAGCACGGGACTGCATCACCAAACCGTTTGACGTCTTTGCGTTGCGCAACCTCGTGCAGCAGGTACTTCAGGAGGAGGGGCGGATATGAGCGAATCCTTCCTACGCGTGCGGCTCTCGGCCCACGATGCCCACTATGGCGGGAACCTGGTCGATGGGGCTCGGGTCTTGGGCCTCTTCGGCGATGCGGCGACGGAGTTGCTGATTCAGCACGATGGCGATGAAGGGCTTTTCGTCGCCTACGACCTGGTGGAGTTCAAGGCGCCGGTCTACGCCGGCGACTACCTGGAGGTCCGGGCCCGGATCACCCGGGCGGGAAACACCTCCCGTGCCATGGAGTTCGAGGCCCACAAGGTGATCTCGGCTGACCCGACCCCTGAGCAGCCGTCTCGGGCAAAGGTTCTGGATCAGCCCGTGCTGGTGGTTAGAGCGAGAGGGACCTGCGTGGTTCCCAAGGAGTTTCAGCGAGGCGCACGGGAGGGATAAGCATGGAGAAGCTGGTGATCACCGTCGCCCTGGATGGGGCGGAGGTGACACGGGAGCAGAACCCGCACCTGCCCGTCACCCCCCAGGAGATCGCCACCGATGCAGAGCGGTGCCGGAACGCCGGGGCGGCCATGGTTCACGTGCATGGCCGGCTGCCCGATGGATCCCCTACCCAGGACGCATCGGTCTACGCCGAGATCATCAAGGCGGTGCGAGAGCGCACCGATGTCATTGTGCAGGT
>JBMONB010000096.1:0-8860 GCA_049325315.1 Bacillota bacterium
CCCCTGATCGGCGAGGTCGACGACCTGGCGCTGGCGCTCTTCGCCGTGGAGAAGATCGCCTCCATGGTGCCGCACAACGTGGTGCGGGAATCCTGGCCCGGCGAGGGCGACGTGCTCGCCCTGGTGACGGAGGGGATCGACCTGATCACCCGGGTGCTGCCCGGCAAGATGATCGACGCCCTGCGGCAGGTGCTGAAGCGGCGGTAGCGGTTGGATCCGACGCGATACAAGAACCGCGCCGCCCATACCGGGCAGCGCGGTTCTTGCTTCGCTAATGTTTGTGTCCAGCCGCCTGCATCACGGCGGCGAGGAACTGGGGCTCGGGGTAGGCGCCCTCCATCTCGCCGACCTCGTTGACCACGGTCTTCGGCACGCCCCGGACCGTGTACTTCTGGGAGAGGTGGGGGAACTCGATCGCCTCGATCACGTCGGCGGTGACATAGGGGGACTCCACGGCCATCATGTGCGCCATCCTGGCGGCCTTCGGGCAGTAGGGTCAGGTCGGGGTGACGAAGACCTGAATGTGCACCGGGGTGGTCAGGGTGGCCAACTGCGCCTTGGTGGCGGCGGAGAGCTTGGTCTCGCCCTTCGCTACATCCATGATATCCTCGATCAGCGTGGAGAACTCATACCCCGCCGGGATGCCGAAGAAGCGGACCCGCCCCTTCGCCTTCCCCTTGATCTCGATGGCCGGGATCTTGTCGATCCCTGCGGTGTGGGCCAGCTCCCCGTCGCCGACGAAGTCGTGGACCGCCAGTTCTACCTTGTCGGAAAGGCTGGAGACCTCCTCGAGCAGCTCACGGGTGTCCCGGCAGTATTGGCATTCCTGGCCGGGGACCGTCAGCGGGCTCTCCTTCTGGGTGAAGTAGACCAGTTGGACCGGCTCCTTCACCTCCTTGTCGAACAGGTTCCGAATCGTGTCCTGATCCTTTTTCGAGATGGTTGGCAAGGGCGTCACTCCTCTCCAATGGCAGGGGTGGATGGGGGAGAAGGCGTCTGAATTGTGTGATTCCAGCTCGGGATCGCCGTGCCCTTCTCCCCTTCGGACTGGGCAGAAGGGGGGAGTCGCCGGCCGGCATGGGTGAAAAGGACTATCATGCCGGGGGGCCGCTGGCGGAAACCAGGCAGGAAGGGTACAATAGGAATATACCCTACCGGGTATCGGTAGTCAAGAGTGTGAGAGGAGAGGGTTGGTATGGCGAAGCGGACCCTTGTCATTGCGGGCGGCGTGGCCGCCGGGATGAGTGCGGCCTCCCGGGCCCGCCGGCTGGATCCGGGCCTGGAGATCATGGTCTTTGAGGCGTCGGGCCATGTCTCCTACGGCTCCTGCGGGCTCCCCTACCTGATCAGCGGCGTCATTCCGAAGCCGGAGGACCTGGTGGTCTACACCCCGCAGTTCTTCCTGGACAAGCGGAATATCCGGGTCTTCACCCACCACACGGTGACCGCCCTGGACCCCTCCCGCAAGCAGGTGCGGGTCCGGCGGCCCGACGGGACGCTGCAAGATGTCGGCTACGACCGGTTTATTCTGACCACGGGGGGCCGGGCGGCGCGACCGCCGATTGAGGGGATCGACCTCCCCGGGGTCTTCACCCTGCGCACGCTGGAGGACGGCGTGGCGATTCTCGACTACCTGAGCGAACGCCAGCCGCGCAAGGCGGTGATCGTGGGCGGCGGGTATATTGGCCTGGAGATGGCCGAGGCCTTCCGGGCGCGGGGGCTTGAGGTGGCGGTGGTGGAGATGCTGCCTCAGGTCATGGCCACCCTCGACCCCGACATGGCCGCCCTGGTGGCCGAGTCGCTCCAGCGAAACGGTGTGGCGCTCTACACCGGCGAGGCGGTCACCGGCCTGGAGGGCGACGCCGGCGGGGTGCGCCGGGTCCATACCACCGGCCGGACGCTGGAGGCCGACCTGGTGCTGCTGGCAGGCGGGGTCAAGCCGAACGTCACCCTGGCGGCGGAGGCGGGGCTCCGGCTGGGGCCGACGGGGGCGGTGGCGGTCAATGAGCGGCTGGAGACCGGTCTCCCGGATATCTGGGCGGCAGGTGACGTGGCCGAGGTCAACCACCTGGTGACCGGCGCCCCGGCCTATATCCCTCTGGGCACCACCGCCAACAAGCAGGGGCGGGTGGCCGGGGAGAACGCAGCCGGCGGGCGGGCATCGTTCGGCGGGGTGGTGGGCACCGCTGTGGCCAAGGTCTTCGACCTGGAGGTGGCCCGTACCGGGCTGACGCTGGCCGAGGCGGAGCGGGCCGGCTTCGACCCGGTCACCGCCACCGTGAAGCAGCACTCCCGGGCGCATTACTACCCGGGCGGGGCGAAGATGAGCGCCAGGCTGATCATTGACCGGCCGTCAGGCCGGCTGCTGGGGGCGCAGATGGTGGGCACCGACGGGGTCTCCAAGCGGATCGACGTGCCGGCGGCCGCCCTGCATGCGGGCTGGACGGTGGAGGATCTGTACGGGCTCGATCTCAGCTACGCCCCCCCGTTCGCCCCGGTCTGGGACCCGGTCCTCATGGCGGCACGGGAGGGGCTGAAGGCGATCGGGGCCATCGCGGCAGACTAGCGGAGCGAAACGCGAGCGGAACCATCCGACTCCGGGAACGGAGCCGGATGGTTCCGGTCTGCTCAGGCGGGGGTCAGGGAGCGGAGGTGTCCCCCATTTGACGCATCCTACACATGGCGGATTTCTGGCCTGGAAGGTGTTGGAGCCGCTCGCGCCGAAATCCCCACGGCTACCGCTCCGCATGGTACCGCACCAGACCAAGGAGGTACATCACCCATTATGCATGCACCCAACCGGCAGCAGCTTCTTACCGAAGGCGTCGTCGCCAAGCTGATTCGCTATGTCCAGGTGGATTCGCCCTCCTCGGGCGAGGGAGAAGGGGTTCCCTCGACCCCCGAGCAGTGGAATATGGCCCATCTGCTTGCGGCCGAACTGAAGGAGTTGGGTCTTGAGAAGGTGACGGTCGATGGGCACGCCATCGTGACCGCGACCCTCCCGGGCAACGTGGCTGGGGCGCCCGCCATTGGCCTGCTGGCCCACTTCGACACCTACCCCGGCACCCCGGGGCGCGGGGTGAAGCCCCTGGTTCACCCCAGCTACGACGGCGGCGAAATCCGCCTGCCCGCCGGCCCGGTCATGAGCCCGGCCACCCACCCGGGGCTGAACCGGGTGGTGGGGCACGACCTGGTCACCTCCGACGGCTCCACCCTGCTGGGCGCCGATGACAAGGCCGGCGTGGCCGAGGTGATGGAGGTGCTCTGCCGGCTGATCAACGACCCGAGCCTCCCCCACGGCGACGTGCGGGTGGGCTTCACCCCCGACGAGGAGACCGGCAAGGGCGTGCGCCTCTTCGATGTGGCCGCCTTCGACGCCGTGGCCGCCTATACCTACGACGGAAGCGCCGTGGGCGAGGTGGAGAGCGAGAACTTCAACGCCCGCAACCTGAAGCTGACCATCACCGGGCGCAGCGCCCACACCGGCACCGCCAGGGGGGCGATGATCAACGCCCTCCAGCTGGCGGCGGAGTTTATTGCCGCCGTTCCGGCCCACATGCGGGCGGAGACCACAGCGGGCTACGAGGGGTTCATCCACCCCGATTCGATCAGCGGCAACGTGGAAGAGGTCACCCTGCGGGTGCTGCTGCGCGACTTCACCGAGGAGGGCATGGCGCAGAAGCAGGCCATCGTGGAGGGGCTGCTGGCCGGGCTGGAGCAGCGGTACCCGGGCAGCCGGACCCACCTGGCGGTGACCGGCGGCTACCAGAACATGCGGGTCAACGTCGACCGGGACCCCCGCGTGGTCCGTCTGGCGCTGGAGGCGGTGCGGGCGGTCGGGCTGGAGCCGGTCCAGAAGCCGATTCGGGGCGGCACCGACGGGGCGGTGCTGACCGAGATGGGGCTGCCCACCCCGAACCTGTTCACCGGTGGCATGAACTATCACAGCCGGACGGAGTGGGCCTCGGCCCAGTGGATGGAGCAGGCGGTCTCGGTGGGCGTCAAACTGCTCGCCCTGTGGGCGCGGGTCTAGGGGCGCAGGAAGCGGTCGAGCAACCGGACCGCCATGGCCACCACCTCGGCCCGCAGGGCGACCTCATGCGGGCGGGTGCCGTCGGAGATCTGCTCCTGGCGGGCCCGGTCGAGTTCATCCTGGCCCGGGGCGGCGGGGATGACGCTGTTGAGCCAGGGGGCAATGGCATCGAGCGTGCGAACGGCGATGGCCATCGCCTCCGCCCGGGTCGCCTCCTCCAGTGGGCGGCGTCCGTCGGAGATCTTGTACTGTATCGCCTTTTGAATGTAGGGGCGCATCCAATCCGGCGCCCCGCCTGTTACAGGGGCGGGCTCGGGCCCCTGCGGCGGAATCGAGAGCTTCTCCAGCACCCGGACAAAGACCGCCATCGCCTCGCCCCGCAGGGCGGGGTCCAGCGGCCGGGTGCCGTCGGTGAGGCCATGGGCGAAGCCCAGGGAGATGGCGTCGGCCAGCCAGGGGGTGACCTGCCTGGCATAGGTGCGCTGGACCTCCTCGATCAGCCGGGCCCAGGGGAAGTGGGGGCCGGGGCAGTTCCGCCGGGTCCGGCCGTTCAGCTCATGGTGCCCCAGCAGGTGGGGCCGGCGGGGCGGAATCGCAAACCGCTCGCAGAGGTGGAGCGTCAGGGCCACATCGGCCTGGATCATCGCCTCGGTCCAGGGCTCGTGCGGGTACCCCTCGTGCTCAATCCCCAGCAGCACCAGGTTGGGGTTGACGGCCCGGTCGTAGAGCGGCCAGGTGACCGCCTGGGTGTCGCCCTGGGTCCAGGCCGCATCCTCCTCGGCGACGAACTGCACAACGGCGCCGTCGCGGCAGACAAGGAAGTGGCTGGAGGCCTGGCTCTTCGGCGAGCCGAACCAGGACTCCACCGACGCCCGACTTCCCTCCGCCACATGGTAGCAGATCCCCATAATATCCCGCCCATTGCGACCGGGCCGGCCCTGGGGATAGCCAAAGTTAATGGTCCGCCCCCAGACCACCGGCGGCTTGGGAAAGATCACCGCATCCACCACCTTACGTTAAACTTCACGTACATATGGTGTTTCGCCAGGCTGGGGGCAGGCTCCTTCTATGTGAAAATCAAGCATTTATGCCGAACCTGCGTGCCCTCAGCGGGCGAGGGCTCCCAGCAGGTCCAAGCGCCCCCCAACAAGCCAGAGGGCCACCCGGCGTCACCGGGCGGCCCTTTCAGCGTCATAATAGGGAAGGCAGACGAACTACTTCTTCTTGGGCTTCTCGCCGCCCACCAGCTGGGACTTGATCGTCCCGCCCTTGGCCAGCCGGAGGGAGACGCCGTCCTCATCGGCCACGATCTCACCCTTGATGCCCAGCCACTTCAGGGCCTCCTTCACCGCAGCCTGGTCCTCCGGGGTGTCGGCGTGGAAGGAGAGGACCTCCCCGGTCTCCTTGCTGGCGGCCAGAATCAGGGTCCAGCCGTTGCCGGAGCGCCGGGTCAGGCGGTAGGTCTGAGGGGGAGCGTCGGGGTTGGGGTGCTTGAAGGCCCAGAACTGCCCCTTGGGGCTGGAGCCGGTATACATTGCCGCTTCCAGGGCGCTGATGACAGGTGAAGCCATATGCACAACCTCCATTGGTCCTATGATCCATCCACACAGAACATCAATCATACTTTAGCAAAAGAAGTCCCAGAGGGGAAGGGCGTTTGACAGCCATTGTGTGCCTGTAGGATAATATACCAGGCGTGATTTCCCCCTAAGAGGAGACGTGGAATCATGGGCGTGCAAGACCACAAGGAGACCGCTCAGGCAACCGTCACGGCGCTCAGCGGCGCCGTGATCACCGTCAGCGACAGCCGCACCGAGGAGACCGACGAGTCGGGCCGGCTGCTCATGGAGCTGATCGAGGGGGCCGGCTTTCGGGTCGGAGCCTACCGGCTGATCAAGAATGAGAAGGATCTGCTCCAGCAGACGGTGTTGGAGCTTTCCCGCGCCGTGGACTTTATGATCACCACCGGTGGGACAGGCATGAGCCCGCGGGACCTCTCCATTGAGGCCTGCCGGCCGCTCTTCACCAAAGAGCTGGAGGGCTTCGGCGACGTCTTCCGGCTGCTCTCCTTCCAGGAGATTGGCTCGGCGGCGATCATGTCCCGCGCCACCGGCGGCTCCGTAGGGCGGGCGATGCTCTTCTGCCTCCCCGGCTCGAAGGCGGCGGTCCGGCTGGCCGCCGAAAAGCTGATTCTGCCCGAGATCAAGCACCTGATCGCCCAGGTCCGCAAGGTCTGACCTGCGGAGGGGGCGGGCGGCGGGTGGGTTTGTACCGAAACAGAGGAGGATGTGACCATGGCCGAAGTCCCGGGTACGCTTGAGGGCTGGTACGCCCTACATGACTTCCGCCGCATCAACTGGGCCGCCTTTGGGCAGCTTGCTGCCGGGGAGCAGCAGGAGATCCTGGCCGAGGCGGCGGCCTTCCTGGCAGATTCAGAGGCGGTAAAGGACGGCCCCGAGGGCGCCAGCGCCCTCTATTCGATCATCGGCCACAAGGCCGACCTGATGATTCTGCACCTGCGCCCGACCATGGAAGGGCTAATGGCCCTGGAGCGGGGGTTCAACCGCCTCCGGGTGGCCGCCTACACCACCCAACCCTACTCCTATTTCTCCGTCACCGAGCTGAGCCTTTACGAGGCCACCGCCCGGGGCGGCTCAGAGAGCCCCGAGGAGCTGATGAAGAACCCCTTCGTGATCAAGCGGCTGAAGCCGTCGATCCCGGCCCACCCGTACATCTGCTTCTACCCGATGAACAAGCGGCGGGGCGAGCAGGTCAACTGGTACACCGCCACCATGGAGGAGCGGCGCACCCTGATGCGCCAGCACGCCACCACCGGCCGGAAGTACGCCGAAGATATCACCCAGATGATCACCGGCTCCACCGGCCTCGATGACTGGGAGTGGGGCGTTACCCTCTTCGGCCGCGATCCGCTGCCGATCAAGAAGCTGGTCTACGAGATGCGCTTCGACGAGGTCTCGGCCAAGTACGCCGAGTTCGGTGCCTTCCTGCTGGGCACCCGGCTGGCGCCCGCCGACCTGGCCCGAACCCTGACCCAGGCATAGCGTACGTGAAGGGCCATCCCCAGGCGGGGATGGCCCTCTTCGCTGCCTAACCGGGCAGCCGCCCGATCGCCATCCACCTCGGGAAGCACACCGGCGAAGTCCGCCTCCCGCTCCGGCAGCCAGAGCACGGTGGCGAAGGAGCGCTGCCGCAGCCGGCGAGCCAACTCCGTGAGAATCACCATCTGCCCCAGGCCGGGGCGCGCCACCAGCCCGGCCGTCCCGCCCCGCACCAGGGGGGCGATGAGGAAGATTACGCTGCAGAGCAAGAGAGGAATCGGTTGACAGCGTCAAGTATATACTTGATACTGGCAATGATACGGATGTTCACTAAGGGGGAGAGAGGGCGTGGCCTACTGCGACGTTCCGCAGCGAGTGGAGGCGGTCCGCCGCTTCAGCCGTTTCTACACCGGGAAGATCGAGCTGCTCAATGAAGGGTTGCTACGGAGCCCCTTCTCCCTGGCCGAGGGGCGCGTCATCTACGAACTGGCCCATCGGGAGAGGAGCACCGCCACCGAACTGAGCGCGGCGCTCTCTATGGATCCGGGGTATCTGAGCCGCATCCTGTCGCGTTTTTCCAGGCGTGGCCTGGTCCACCGGGAGCCCTCGAAGGCCGACGGGCGGCAATCGCTCCTGCGGCTCACCGAGAAGGGACAGGACGCCTTCGCCCTCCTCAACGCACGGTCCAGGGCGCAGATCGAGGAGCTGCTGAACCCGCTCTCGCCAGCGGAGCAGAACCGCCTGGTGGAGGCCATGGCCACCATTGAGGAGCTGCTGGGGGAGAAGCCCGCGCCAAAGGTGCCCTACATCATTCGCCCCCACCAGCCCGGCGATCTGGGCTGGGTGGTTCAGCGGCACGGGGCACTCTACGCCGCCGAGTACGGATGGGATGAGCGCTTTGAGGGGCTGGTGGCCTCGATCGTGGCCGATTTTGTCGGGAACTTCGACCCCCAGCGGGAGCGCTGCTGGATTGCCGAGCGCGAGGGGGAGAATGTGGGCTCGGTCTTCCTGGTCAAGCAGTCTGAGACGGTGGGGAAGCTGCGGCTCATGCTGGTGGAACCCAAGGCGCGCGGCCTGGGAATCGGCACGAGGCTGGTGGATGAATGCCTCCGGTTCGCCCGGCGTGTGGGCTACCGGAAGATCACGCTGTGGACAGACAGCATACTGCTCCCGGCACGCCGCCTCTACGCCCGGGCCGGCTTTTGCCTGGTCCACGAGGAGCGTCACTGCTCCTGGGGTCCCGACCTGGTTGGCGAGACCTGGGAGCTGGAGCTATGATGCCCCTGGCCGCAGCGGCCGCTGCTGCCACCGCGGTCTTTGTCGGCTCCACCATCGTAGCCACCCGGTTTGTGCTCGGGGAGACCAGTCCTGTCTCCCTGGCGCTGATGCGGTACCTGATCGGCTTTTGCTGTCTCCTTCCGGCGGCGCTCCGCTCCGGGGTCGTCCGGTGCGCCCAGCGGGACCTCCTGCCTGTTGGCCTGCTGGGGATCGTTCAGTTTGGCGTGGTGGTGGTGCTGCTGAACTACGCCCTCCAGCAGATTCCCTCGGCCCGGGCCGCCCTGATCTTCGCCACGTCGCCACTCCTCACGATGCTCCTTGCCGCCGCTACCGGCGTGGAGCGGGTCTCACGGGCCAAAGGACTGGGGGTGATCATCACCGTGGTGGGCGTCGGTCTTGTGCTGGGGGAGGGGGCGCTGCAGGCAGGGGGTTCGGCCCGCCCGTGGCTCGGCGATCTGGCCGCCTTCGGCAGCGCCCTGAGCGCTGCTGC
>JBMONB010000097.1:0-8644 GCA_049325315.1 Bacillota bacterium
CACGAACACGAAGACGAAGACGAGGACGAAGACGAAGACGAAGACGAAGACGAAGAGGATGAAGGGGAAGAAGAGGAAGAAGAGGACGACGAGGAGTAAGATAAATGACCCCGGGGGCGCATCCCCCGGGGTCATCCGCTTTGAGGAACATGATCCTTTGTTCACCGGCCGATGCCGCGATAGCGGAGCCCTGCCGCTGCGGCACGCTGGGGGTCCAACAGGTTCCGGGCGTCGACCAGCAGATTCCCGGCCATGGTCGACCGGATCGCCTCCGGCTCTGCATCGCGGTAGACAGGCCACTCGGTCAGGATCAGGAGCGCATCGGCCCCCCGCAGCGCCTCCCAAGGGTCTGTGACGAGCTTCAGCCCCGGATGCTCCTCAGGTGGACAGGCGCGGGCAAAGGTGAGCAGCGCCTCCGGGTCGTGGGCAATCACTTCGGCCCCCTGTTCCAGAAGCGCCGGGATGATCGTGAGCGAGGCCGCCTCCCGCACATCATCGGTGCCGGCCTTGAACGCCAGGCCCCATACCGCCACACGCTTGCCGGCGACGGCGCCCAGCTTGGTGACCACCCGGCGGCGTTGCTGGGCGTTGGCCCGCAGGGCAGCCTGGAGCAGGTCGAGCCGGATTCCCAGCCGGCGAGCCTTCCAGCGGAGGGCCGAGAGGTCCTTGGGCAGGCAGGAGCCGCCGAAACCAGGTCCGGGCGCCAGGAATCGCGGGCCGACCCGCTGATCTAGCCCGAGCCCGCGCAGAACCGCCAGCCCGTCGGCGCCCATCGCCTCGGCCAGGGCGGCGATCTCATTGGCAAAGGAGATCTTCAGGGCAAGGAAGGCGTTGGTGGCGTACTTCACCGTTTCCGCCTCCTCCCAGCCCGTCATCACCACCGGGGCCTTGATCGTTTGGTACAGGTCGGCCACGGCCTGAACCGCCTGCTGAGAGGAGCCGCCGATCACGATGCGGTCGGGCCGGAAGAAGTCGGTGATCGCCGTTCCCTCCCGGAGAAACTCCGGGTTGGAGACCACGGCAAAGCGCCGGCCCAGCATCCGCTGTGCCCGCCGATTCGTCCCGGGCGGAACCGTGGACTTCATCACCACAATCGGGGGTTCGCCCGGGAAGCGCAGGGAGCGCAGATCTTTCAGCAGGCCCCAAAGGGCTGAAAGGTCCGGCGCTCCGGAGGGCAGCGGTGGCGTTCCCACGCAGGTAAAGAGCATACGGGCGTCGTGCACCGCGCTGTGCAGGTCATCGGTCACCAGGAGGCTCTGGCCGAGGTGCCGGCTCAGAAGCGCTGGCAGATTCGGTTCAAAAAAAGGGCACTCCCCCCGGCGCAGCTGTTCCAGCCGGGTGGGGTCGATCTCAACAAGTCTCACCGTGTGACCCAGTTCGCAGAGGCAGGCTGCGGTGGTCAAACCCACGTAGCCTGCCCCGGCAACGGCAATCTGCATAGGATCCCCCCCGGTCCGGGTTCTCCTGCATCCTATGCCAGAGCCACCGTCACGCTCACCGGCACCATCTCGTTGTTCCCGTACCCCTTGGCGTTCCACGGTGCACTCGCCGGCTGGGTCTGCCCCTCCCGGTCGACAGCCCGGGCCAAGATCCGGTAGCGGCCCGGCCGGAGCGGCGGGGTGTGAACCTCCCAGAGGCGCCAGGAGTGACGAAGAGCCGGTCCCACCCACCGGGCCTCAACCCAGCGCTTTCCCCCGTCGATGCTGACCTCCACCCGCTGGAGCGGTTGTGCCCCGCCCCAGGCGGCCCCCCGTATCACAAGGGGCCCCGGGCCCAATCGGACCTGTTCGCGCGGGTGGGCAATGGCGCTGTTTACCTTCTGGGTGGTCACCGGGACCGCCCGTTCGTAGGCCCCGGGGCGGGGAAGGTAGACGTAGTCACGCACCTGGAACGGCCCTCGAAACGGCTCCCGCCGCACCTCAATCTGTGTCAGCCACTTGACCGACGCCATGGCATACCAGCCCGGAACCACCAGCCGGAGCGGGGCTCCGTGCTTGAAGGGCAGCGGCTGGCCGTTCATGGTGAAGGCCAGGAGCGTATCGGGTCGGGCCGCTTCTCCCAGCGGTAGGCACCGGGCGAAGTGGACCTGCTCCCCGGTCTCCTCGAACTCCCCCTCATCGGCCCCGGTGAACGCTACCTCCACGGCGCCCGGGCGAACCCCGGCCAGCTTCAGCAGGTGCACCAGCGGGACCCCGCCCCACTCGGCGTGGCCGATGGCGCCCTCCCGCCAGGGGGTGCCCTCGGCGGGCGGGTCAAAGTAGGCCCGCTTGTTGCCCGAGCACTCCAGCGTGGTCCACTGGGTGACCTGACCCAGGGCCTGCAGGTCAGCAAGCGAGAGACGCAGCGGCTTGGCCACGGACCCGGTCACCTCCAGCCGCCAGGCCTCCGGATCGACGGACGGGTAGACGAAATGGTTGCGGCGGAAGAAGAGTGGCTGCGGGGTGATCCATCCGTTCAGGTGGGAGAAGGGGAACTCCGCCTCTTCCGGCTCCTCCTCATGGACGATCAGCGCCGGCGGCTCCTCGGGAAGGCGGGCCGGCCCCCACTGTTCCGACTCTTGCATCGGCAGCACCCCCTCTGTCGCATCGCTATGCCGGTGGGGCGTTGCTATGCCCTGATCCCATAGAAAAGGAGCCATCCCCCGTGGAGACGGCTCCTTCCTTTTCGGTATCCTGGCTACTTGGCCAACTGCTCCAACCGGCCGGCCAGGTCGGTCAGGGTGTCGCTGACGCGGGCGATTTCGCCCAGGGAGGTCTGCAGGGTCTTCGACCCGGACTGCAGGTCCGTGACCGCCCCCAGGTTTGCCCGGGAGGTCTCGCCGATCGTGTCGACCGTGCGCAAAACCTCTTCCGAGGCGGCAGCCATCTGCTCGGTCGAGGCGCCATTGGACTGGACCACCTCGTCGATCTGCCGGAAGGAGCGGACCAACTCCTTCGAAGAGTCGGCCAGCCGCCGGGTCTCCCGGGCGATCTCCCGGACCTCGTCGGCCGCCGCCCAGGTGGTGTCCCGCACCTGGGAGAGGGTAATCTGCGCCTTGGAGGCCATCCCATGGCCCGATTCCACCTCGTGGCTGGTCACCGAGACCGCCTCCACCGCCTGCTGGATCGACTCCCGAATCCCACCCAGCAGCTGCGCGATGGAACGGGCCTCGGCGCCGGAGCGCTCCGCCAGTTTGCGCACCTCCTGCGCTACCACGGCAAAGCCGCGGCCGTGTGCCCCCACCCGTGCCGCCTCGATCGCGGCGTTCAGTGCCAACATGTTGGTCTGCTCCGAGATCTGCCCGATGGTGTCGGCGATGCCGCCGATCCGCTGAGACTGTGTGCCCAGCTCGGCGATCACCGCTGCGGCCGTTTCGGTGGTGGTGCGGATCCGGCCCATGCCCTCGACCATCTCTCCCATCACCAGCGTGCCGTCCGCTGCCATCTTCGCCGCCTCCTGGGAGGCGCCCAGTACCGTCTCGGCCCGCTGCGTCACGTTCTCAATGGCGGCGGCCATCCCGTGAACCAGTTGGGTCCCGGTGGAGACCTGGGCAGAGTTGGTCTCGGCACCGGCGGCAATGTGGCCGATTGCCCGGGAGAGTTCACCGATCACCGAGTTGGCCTCCAGCACCCGCTGCTCGTTGCGCTGGCTGGTGGCCACAACCGATTGCACGGTCTTCTGGAAGTCGCTCTTCAGATAGACCAGGGCCCCGGCTGCATCCTTGTTGAGCGTGGCGGCGGCGCCGACCAGCCGCCCCACCGCATCCTGAATGCCGCCCATCGCCTCTTCCAGCTTGCCCAGGGTCGAGTGGCGGGCCGAGGTCTCATCCTCCACCCGCTTCAGGAGCGTTGACGCCTTGTTAGCGATGGCGGCGATCAGCATACCCATCAGGAGCGCAACCACGGTGAGGTAGGCGATACCGGCGATGTTCTGCTCCGGCAGCGTCTCGGGGAACTGGTAGCCCACCACGCTCATGGAGAGCCACGTCAGGAGGTTGAGAAGCCAGACCACCCGCTTCTCCACATAGAGAGCGGCCACCAGCGCCGGCATGAGCCAGACCGCCCAGGTAGAGGCGCTCATGTGGATGGTGAACGAGAGCACCAGCAGCGCCCCCAGCGTGCTAATCGGTCCGAGGTACTTGATCGACCCCGGCCACCAGCGGAAGCGGTGGAAGAGCGTAGGTACCCCAAGGCAGAGCGCGGTCCCGATCATCCAATAGTAGACCCGCAGCGAGTTCTCCCCGACCAGAAACTTGTGGACCGCAAAGACCGCAGGTGTCCCGATAAAGTAGACCATCCACAGCGCTCTCACCAGCATCCGATCGGTAACCTGCTCGTTCCACTGAAAGATCGAATTGGATTCAGACCGTTGAGTCATACGAAAACTACACCCCCCACGAACCATTCATCATTCGCCATTATCTCCACACTAGTACAAATAGGCTAATATATGGATGTATTCGGTGACGACAGGCAAACTCCTGCTGCATTTTGTGGGGAAAGGCGTGTTATGGCGGAAGAACCCCCGCTTGCCACGTGGCAGCGGGGGTTCCCCAATCATACGATGAAAAACATCCAACCAGCGCGAGAGGCGCGCAGGGGAAATCGGAGAGGAGGGTACCTGTGGACCTCAAGGAGCGGCTTGCCCAGTTCAGGATGGAGGAGCAGCAGCTGGCCTGGGAGGGCACCTTCCTGGACTACTTTGAGATCGTGAAGGCCAACCCGGCCGTGGCGGATCTGGCCCATGCCCGCATTCACAACATGATCATGAGCGCCGGTGTCGACGAGGGTGACGAGGGCCAGAAGATCTACCGGTTCTTCGGAAACGACATCTTCGGCCTGGAGAAGCCCTTACAGCAGATGGTGGAGTACTTTAACTCCGCCGCCAAGCGTTTGGAGGTGCGCAAGCGGATCCTCCTGCTGATGGGTCCGGTGGGAGGCGGTAAGTCGACCATCGTCTCGCTGCTCAAGCGTGGGATGGAGCGGTGGTCCCGCACCGAGGCCGGGGCGATTTACGCGATCAAGGGGTGCCCTTTGTGGGGGCAGACGCGACCGGGGTGACCGCGACGCTGCCGTCGGGGTGGACGGTGACACCTTTCACCAGACCGTGCAGCGCGATCCGGCGCTCTGCAGGGGTCAGTGCGGGCCAGAGGCCTGGCAGGTCGGCCAGGGCCCGGGCCACATCGGCGGCGGAGACCGGGGTCTGGCGACCCGGTGGCGGGTGGCGTTCCTCTAACTCATCGAGCCGGCGGCGGAGCGGAAGGGTGCGCTGCCGCCAGTCCTCCTGGGTCAGGTCACCCGCTTCGTAGGCCTGGTCCCAGCGGCGGAGCCGGCGCCTGATCTCCTGCTGCTCAGCGGCGGCTGTGTCCCACTCGGCGGGGGCGCTGCCCAGGAACCGGGCCGCCACCGCCTCCAGCAGGGCCGGGCTGCCTAGCCGGCCCAGACGGCGCAGCACCTGCTCCTCCAGCGGGGCCGCCGGCAGGTAGGGCAGGCGGCAGGCTCCCTTCCGGTCGCGGTTGGCGCAGCGGTAGTAGTGGCGCACCCCGTCGTGCACGGGGCGCCCTTCCCGCCTGCGCCGCTGCGTCAGGCCATGAATCGGCCCATCGCACAGCCCGCACCGGGCAAGGCCCGTCAGCGGGTGGATCCCCGCCCCCTGCCGCCCGGGCCGCTCCCGCCGCCGGGCCAGCTGCTCCTGCGCCCGCTCCCAGATGAGCGCATCGACCAGGGGCGGGTGGCTCCCCTCCACCAGCAGGGTCTCGGGGGACTCAGGCTCCGTCTGCCGCCTGCCACGGCTGACGATTCGCCCCCAGGCCACCTTGCCGGTGTAGACCGGGTTTCGCAGGGTATAGGCGACGGTGGAGTCGGTCCACTCCCGCCCCTGCTTGGTGCGCAGCCCCCGGCGATTCAGCGCCCGGGCGATGGTGCGGGTGCCCTGCCCGGCTGCATACCGCTCGAAGATCTCTTTCACCAGTGGTGCCTCGTGTGGGCAGATCACCAGCCGGCCCTGGTCAAGCTGGTAGCCCAGTGGGGGGCGGGAGAGGTGGCGGCCCTCCTGCCGGACGGTGTGGGCCATGACCTCCCGGACCCGCTCGGCGATGCGCAGCCGCTCCCACTCGGCCAGCAGGGCCAGCAGCCCGATCATGAACCGCCCCTCGGTGCTGGTGGTGTCGTAGGGCTCCGTGACCGACCGGAAGAAGATCGACCGGTGATCCCACTCCTGGAGCAGGGTGTAGAGGTCAAGCACCGACCGGGTCAGCCGGTCCAGCCGCAGCACCATCACCACGTCGCCCCGCTCCGCCTCCGCCCGGAGGCGGGCCAGGGCCGGCCGGTCCAGGGTCCGGGCGCTCTCGCCGTCATCGACATACCAGCAGATGGGCACCCCTCCCCACTGGGAGCGGCAGAAGTCGGTCACCCGCTGTCGCTGGGCAGGAATGGAGAACCCCTCCTCGGCCTGCTCCTCCGTAGAGACCCGCAGGTAGGCCCGTACCTGCACACCATCACCCCCCGCCCGGATTCTATGCGGACGATGGCCTGTCAGGCATACAGATTGGGAGAGGAGGGAGTTGCGGTGAAGTCCAGAGGGAGCGACAGACGGGCCGAAGGGCCTGGTCAGCCGGATGTGGACGAGAGGCCTGTCCTGCCGGCGGACTGGGAGCACCGCCCGGAGCTGGCGCAGGCGCTGCGGGTGCTGGTGGAGGGGGCGGTGCGCCTGCTGCGGGAGCGGCAACCATGAACGGGGGCGCTCCCGCAGGAGCGCCCCTCGTCCGTTATGCTCAGGCCCGGGCCCAGCGCCGAAGGAGCAGGCCTGCGGCGATCAGCAGGCCGCCCAGGTAGTACCAGGTGCTCGGGTGGACCGGGGCCGGCTGGCCGGTGCAGGCCAGGGTGAAGTCGGCGGCCCGGGTGGACTCCCCCGCCCTGACACTGACGCTCTGGCTGACCGGGGGGTTGCCCGGGGTCTGAAGCGTCAGCTTCCACTCGCCCGGCGCCAGGCCGGCCAGTTGATACTCCCGCCACTGGCCAAGCCGGCCGTCGGACGGGATCGTCACCAGAGCGGTCAGACCGCTGGGACCCTCGCCCCGAATCTGGGCGCCGGGCTCCCGCACAGAGCAGATGCGCCCCGCGACGGAGCCGGTGGCGGCAGGGCAGACAGCGGAAAGGTCGAGGCTGTAGGCGTTGTTGGGCACGGCGTTGTCGCTGCGGAGGTGGAGGGTCCGGGTGACCGGCTCAGCGAGCCCCGGACCGCTCATGGTGATCGTCCATGCGCCGGCTGTGAGGCCGGAAATCAGGTAGGTCCCGTCGTTCTGCAGGACCCCCTTGGCCGATTCCCCGTCAGGACCAGCGGCCATCACCTCACCGCCCAGTTTGGCAAAGGTCGGGCAGACGGTGACCGTGATGCTGGGGTTGAAGGCCGGCGGGGCGCTGGGGGGATCCCAGGCGAGCACGATGGTGATCACCTCGTCAGGGGTCCTGGCGCCCAGCGTCGCCGAGCCCTGCCCGCTGCGCAGGGTGTCGGGCGTCGGGTTTTGCGGGTCCACAGCCGAAGCGGTGGCGTTGTAGCGGCCGTAGGGCAGGCCGGTGAAGAGAATCCGCCCGCTGCTGTCCGTCTGGCCGGTCATGCCGTTGGAGAGTGTGACGGAGGCGCCGGGAATCGCCGGGAAGATGCCGGTATTCCGCGGGCTGCCGTCCATCACCCGGACATCCAGGCTGCCCAGCTCCTGCACGGCCACCTGCACGGAGACCGCATCGGTCTTGGGGCCGTAGACCACCCCGTCGTGGGTGGTGCGAACGGTGACCACGTTGCTCTCGATCAGACCGGCATCGCCTGGCCCAAACGTTTTGCTGAGCATGGCCGTGGCGGTTCCGCCCACGGGGAGCACCGCCGGGGAGAAGGTGACCGGCCCCAGCTTGTCATCGACCGCTTCGGTGATGGTCAGCTCCACGTTGCCGGTGTTGGTGACGGTGTAGAAGTAGTAGACGGTGCCGCCCTCGGCGGGCAGTGTCAGGCTCTTCGTACCGTCCGCCGGATCGGGCGACGTGCTCGCCCGCTTGCTGACCGTGAAGTCTGCCTGAACCGGCTCCGGCTCGTTGACCACGGTGGCGTGGGCCGTGACCGGCCCGATGACCCGGCCGTAGTTGTCTTTGAGGGTGAGGCTGGCGGTATTGGTCTCCGACTTCACGGCCACGCCGGGCGGCAGGGCCCCGAAGTGCTTCTGGGCCGTCGCCTCAGCCGTTTCACCCGGCAGCAGGGTCAGTGGCTCGAAGGTGAGGGCGCCCAGCTTATCGTCGGTGGCCGCCTCAATGGTGATCACCGTCTCCCCGGTGTTGGTGAGGGTGTAGAAGTAGAAGACGGTACCGCCGCCGGCGAGGGTGACCAGGTCCTGCCCGGTGGCCGGGTCGTTCACGGTGCTGGCCTGCTTGGTCAGGGTGAAGCGGGTCTGCGGGTTCGGCACGACGCAGCATCCGCCGCCCCCGCCGCCGGTTTTGGCCTTGTTGATCACCGTCGCCTGGGCCGACTTGCTGAGCGGGGTCGCCTGGAAGATGGCCGTGACCGCCGCCGTGTTGGTCTCGGTCTGGTCCGGCGTGCCCGCGGCCAGTGCCGGGAATGTCTTGCTGGCGGTAGCCGTTGCCATGCCGCCGACCGGCACCACCGCCGGCGTAAAGGTCAG
>JBMONB010000098.1:0-83976 GCA_049325315.1 Bacillota bacterium
GGCCTGCGCTCTACAGCCTGCCGGGGGCGATGTTCATTCTCGCCCTCTTCACCTACCCCTACATCTACCTGCTGGCGGGCTCCGCCCTGCGGGGGTCCAATCAGTCGCTGGAGGATGCGGCCCGGTCGGCCGGGCTCTCCCAAGGCCAGGTCTTCTGGCGGGTGACGCTGCCGCTGCTCCGCCCCGCCCTGGTGGCGGGGGCGCTCCTGGTAATCCTCTACGCCCTCTCCGACTTCGGCTCGGTGGCGATGCTCCGGGTGGAGACCTTCACCGCCGCCATCTACCTGCAGATTCGCGGCCGGTTTGACCGCTCCGCCGCGGCGGTGCTCAGCCTGGTGCTGGTGCTGCTCACCGTAGGAATCCTCCTCTTCGAGGAGGCGATGAAGCGGCAGGGCGCCCGCTACTACCAGACCACGGGCCAGTGGCGGCCCATCCGCCCGGTGGCACTGGGCCGCTGGCGCTGGGCGGCCACCCTCTTCGCCTGGGGCGTCGCCTTCGCCTCGGTGGGGCTGCCGTTGGGGATGCTCCTCACCTGGTCGGTGGAGGGGCTGGCCGAGCGCGGCCTCTCCGCCAAGCTGCTCTCCTACGCCTCCAACAGCCTGATCGGCGCCGGCGGGGCCGCCACCTTGGCCAGCCTGCTGGCCTTTCCGGTCGCTTACCTCGCCGCCCGCCACCGCTCCGCCCTCAGCCAGGCGCTCTTCCGGCTGGCCTACGTGGGCTATTCGCTCCCGGGCATCGTCGTGGCGCTGGCCGCCACCTTTCTCTTCCACCGGTTCCTCGGCCCGCTCTACGGCACCGTCTGGGCGCTGCTGACCGCCTACGTGATCCGCTTTCTGCCCCAGTCGATGGGGGCGCTCCACTCGGGCCTGGGTGCGCTCTCCCCCAACCTGGAGGATGCCGGCCGCTCCCTCGGCCTCACCTCGGGCCAGGTGCTGCGCAAGATCACTCTGCCGCTGATCGCCCCGTCGCTGGTGACCGGCTGGGCGCTGGTCTTCCTGAACGTGCTGAAGGAACTGCCAGCCACGCTGCTCATGCGCCCCGCCGGCTTTGACACCCTGGCGGTCCGCGTCTGGATCGACGCCGACGAGGGGTTCTACACCCAGGCGGCGCCCTCGGCCCTGCTGCTGGTGATCCTGGCGGCGATCCCGCTGGCGATCATGCTCCGGCGGGTGCTCCAGGGCGAAGCCCGACTTTCGTAAAGAGGAGGAGGTGGCCCCATGAAGATGAACAGCCTGCCGCTGCAGATCACCACCCTCCAGAAGCGTTTCGGCTCCACCCCCGCCGTGGCGGGGATCGACCTGCACCTGGAGCACGGCGAGATCCTTACCCTGCTCGGCCCCAGCGGGTGCGGCAAGACCACCACCCTCCGGCTGATCGCCGGCTTCGAGCGGCCCGACAGCGGCGAGATCGCCATTGCCGGGCAGGTGGCGGCCAGCGAATCCGACTGGATCCCGCCCGAGGAGCGGGGCGTGGGGATGGTCTTTCAGGACTATGCCCTCTTCCCGCACCTGACCGTGGCCGAGAACGTCGGCTTTGGCCTGGGTAAGCTCCCCCAGGCCCAGCGGCAGCAGCGGGTGACCCAGATGCTCCGCCTGGTCGGGCTCGAGTCGCTGGGCGACCGCTACCCCCATAACCTCTCCGGCGGCCAGCAGCAGCGGGTCGCCCTGGCGCGGGCGCTGGCGCCCCGGCCCGCCCTGGTCCTGCTGGACGAGCCCTTCTCCAACCTCGACGCCGCCCTGCGGGTGCAGATGCGGGAGGAGGTCCGGCGCATTCTGAAAGAGACCGGCGCCGCCGCCATCTTCGTCACCCACGACCAGAAAGATGCCCTGGCCATCTCCGACCGGGTGGTGGTCATGAACGGAGGCCAGATCGAGCAGGTGGGCTCGCCCCGGGAGATCTACCAGTTCCCCCACACCGCCTTCGTCGCCCGGTTCGTGGGCCAGACCAACCTGCTGCTGGGCGAGATCAGCCTCTACAACGAGCACGTGGTGGTCACCCAGATCGGTCCGGTCCCCTGCGCCCACACCCACGGGCTGCCCAAGGGGAGCGGCGTGATCATCTCGATCCGCCCCGACTCCTTTGAGGTCGATCCCAGCGGCTCGCTGGTGGGCGTGGTCCGGCGGGTGGTCTACATGGGCAACGCCACCGAGGTAGAGGTGGAGGTGCAGGGCGCCGGCGCCGGCACCCCGCTCCTGATCCACATCCACCCCGAGGAGCATCTGGTTCCGGGCCATCGGGTTCGCTTCCGGGTCCGGCCTGACTTTGTGGCCGTAATCGAGGGCTCCACGCCCTGCGCCGATGTGCTGATCTCCTGACCGGTGCCCGAAGGTGCTCCTGGCATAGACCGAAAGCACTAGTCGGTCAGATGCGCTCTTCAGCCGATAGCGGTTCGCATCATCCTAACAGATAATAATTTGTAGATGCGAGACCGGGAGGCGATGACGTGCAGCGCCCGATGCGAACGACAGTGGCCGCCTTTGCAGGGTTGCCCGCCCAGACGGTGTCCGACCTGGTAGGGGTGATGAGCCTGCGCACCTACCGAAAGGGCAGCTACCTGTTTTACCAGGGGGAGGATCCGCACGCCGTCTGGTTCCTCGAGAGCGGCCGGGCCAAGTGGTTCAAGGTGAGCGAAGACGGCCAGGAGCAGATTCTCCAACTGGTCAATCCCGGCGAGGCGGTGGGCCTGGTGGCCCTGCTCGACCGGAAGCCGTACGTGGCCGCGGCCAGAGCCCTGGAGGAGACCACCGCCTGGGCGCTCTCGATTCCCGACTTCGACCGCATGGTGATCAGGCACCCCGAGCTTTCGCTGCTGGTGATGCGCCACTTGGGCGACGGCGTCCGGTGGCTGCTGGAGCATATCCACTGTATGCAGCACCGCAGCGCCCACGAGCGGGTGGTTTCGGTGCTGATGCGCAAGGCCCAGACCCGGGAGAACGGCCTGAAGGTGATCCCTCTGACCCACCAGGAGATCGCCCAGCTGGCCGGCATGGCAAGGGAGACGGTCAGCCGGGTCCTCTCCGACCTGCAGCGCCGGGGCGCCGTCAGCCTGACCCGCAGCCAGGTGATCTTGCTGGACGCCTCCCGCTTCTGGAGTCCGGTCCAGGAGCAGGCCAAGAGCAGCTGAGCATAATAGATCGCGGCCCGGGGAAGAACTCCCCGGGCCGTTAGGCTGTTCACGAACATGGCAGAAACGGGCGGTTTTCTGCGGTGACAGGAAAAATAAGGGGTAAACCTGTGATTGTAGGCCACCACACCCAGTAACTTAGGCTGGGGGTGGTTTGATGAACCGCTTGGGAGCTCTCGCACTTGTGTCCTGTTTATGTTTGCCGTAGCCTTGATTTCAGGCAAGGAATCGGACAAAAAAGGCACTGACCCTCAACCGGACCCGCCAATGGAAGCGGCCGTTCTTCAACGCCTGTCCCAGACAGACCAAGATCGATTGAAGCACGAAGCAGTGGAGCACTTGAGGGAAGTGGCTGTCATGGATTTCACGGTGCTCCCCGAATCCTTCAACATCAGCGTCGTCGATAACGAAGCACACGTAATGTTCAAGGTGATTCTCACAAACGGCGATCTCATGTCTGCTGACGCCGTATTTAAGCGTGAGGGAAGTCACTGGCATTTCTCTCGCGTAGGAACCCTTTGCTGCGGAGAGCACTGAAGGGCTTCACGGGTTGACAGGACAGGCTGACCCAAGTGGGAAGTAGGAAGAATCGGGCCGGATGACGTCGCGCCAGGTATGATCGGGGAGTGTAGGGGCTACAATGGGAAAAGGCACCCGAATGGGGGTGCCTGGGAGCCCGCATGTTGCCGCCTCTAATGATGAGACGGCGGTCGTTCCTATGGAACTGAGTGGTAAGCGACCGCTATCTGAAAGCGGAATGAATGGCCTTAGCGATGACCAGGGCCATCGAGAAGAGTGCCTGCACACTCAACTCGACAGTGATGGTTACTCTGATCTTCACCTTTGGCATCCTCCTTTCGGAGGCAAGGCCTGCGTGTGCTCCCAAATCTAGGATACCACAGAACGTACTTTCGGTCTGTCTAAGGCTGGAGGTGCGTTCCCTTTTTCGTTCGCCAATCCTCGACATAAGTAGCCCCTCCCCGCTTTCTGCATTGCAGAAACGGGCCGACATCTGCCTTGGGTTAAATCAGCGTTAATCAGCCTATAATGAAAACAGGCGCCCGCTGGAACGAGCGCCTGGGAGCCTACAGTCGCCGTCCCACATTAAGAACGACGGCTGCCGAGAGGTATCTTACTTCAGCAGCCGCTAGTTCTTAGCAGCGGCGAGTGCGAATCGGATGAGGATCAGGATCGCCCAGATGACAAGTGCAGCATCCAGTTCAATCGAGATCTTCATCGACAGCACCCCCTTTCGGGGACACTGGCCGTCAGGCTCCACTTCCATTATACACCAACCGGACCTCGATTTGGGGTCCGGTTGGCTGTTTCCACCGAACCTCCTTCTCAATAAGCCCGCAAGGGTACAACATCGGACCGTTTTCGGCTCCTAGCCCCTATCGTCCCAGCCGGCCGGCAGCCGCTTGCCCTGCCCGGCGGCGGCGCCCACCAGCTCCGGGTGAGCCACCCAGCGGCCATCGATCAGCACCCGCTGATCCCAGGGCCAGAGCACCAGCGAGTCGGTGACCAGCGGGCAGAGGTCCGGCGCCGGCGAGGCCCAGGTGTGGGCAGCCAGCGCAGCGGTGATCACCCGCGCCGCACCCGCCTGCCGGACCGCCTGCGCCACCAGCCCCAGGCTCTCCCCCGTGTCGGCGATCTCGTCCACCACGGCCACCACCTTGCCCGCCACCTCCGGCGAGACCGGCACCTTCCAGACCGGCCGCTCATAGACCACCTCGTCGTTCACCCGCCGGGTCACCCGCACGGGGAAGAGCTCGGTGCGCAGGGAGAGCGCAATCTGGGCAGCCGGAAAGAGCCCGGGCCGGGCAATGCCGACCACAGCCTCCACCCCGTGCCGCTGAAACTCCTCGGCGAGGGCCTGGCAGAGCAGCCCGAACCGCTCCCAGGTGACCGGGACAAATCCATCTCGGTTCACATAGTCGTAGCTCTTCAACGTTGTCTTCTCCTCTGCTATGTAAAGATCTCCGATGCCCGGCATGCGTGAACACCCGGCTCCCGCCGCAAGGCCAGGTAGACGGTATCGCCATCTACCCGGGGGCCGGCCCCCTCCGCCAGCGACAGCTCCAGCTCCTTCTTCAGGGCCCACGAGCCCATCTCCCAGATGCGCACCTTGCGCTCGGCCATGCTCGATGTGAGCAGCAGCCCGTTCCAGCTGGCCAGCCCGTTGATCGCCCGCCGGTGCGCCTGCCGGATCCGGTGCACCATCTGCCCCGTCTCCCGGTCCCAGATGATCACCGAGAGGTCGGTCGCCCCCGAGACCAGGTAGGGCCCGGCCACGTGCACCCGCTGCACGTTCCCCTTGTGCCCGGTCAGCACCCTCACCACCGGGAGGTCCGGCTTCTCCCAGACCCGGACCGTCCCATCCACTGAGCCGGTGTAGAGAGACCGGTCATCCTGCGCCATCCCCCAGATCGTGCCGGCGTGCTCTTTGAGGAGCCGGGCATTGGCGTAGTCATGCTTGTCGATCACCGCCAGTGCCCCGTTGCGAATCGGAAAGTAGACATGATCACGATCGTGGATTGGATAGCCCAGGTCCGAGCTGATATCGGAGCCGAACTGCGCCGAATAGACCTCGACCCAGCGCTGTGTGTCGATCACCTTGAAGTGGTAGAGGGTGGTGCAGTAGATCCGGTCGCCGTCCACGCTGATCCGCGACCCACGGGGGAGCCCGTCCCAGGTGTGAACACAGGCCATCGACTCCCGGTCCCAGAGCATGACGGTCCCCTTACTGCATCCGTAGATATATCGCTGGTCCAGATCCATGCTGGAGACCAATCCACCAAATCGCTCCGTCTTCTTCCCCATTTCGGCAGCCTCCTTCCACCAAGGTCAGCCACAAGCTGTGAATGGTTGAACGATGAAGACGGGTTTCGCTCCAGCCAGAACGATCCCCTTCAAATATCTCGCCCCCGGTCTACAAGCCAGCCTCGCCGAGTATGGTGGAGGCGAGGTGAAGTGTCAATGTCAAAGCCGTGGCACCAGCTGGAGGCGGACGAGGTCTTCGCCGCCCTCGCTGTTCAGCCAGAGACCGGTCTCTCCACCGGCGAGTGCCAGAAGAGGCTCGAAGAGCTCGGCCCCAACCTGCTGGCATCTGCCCCCCGCCCGCCCTGGTGGCGGATGCTGCTGGCCCAGTTCCAGGACTTCATGGTTCTCGTGCTGCTGGTGGCCACCGCCATCTCCGCCGGCATGGGCGAGACGGCTGATGCGATCACCATCGTCGTGATCGTGATCATCAACGCCGTTTTGGGCTTCGTGCAGGAGTACCGGGCGGAGCGCTCGCTGGAGGCGCTCAAGGAGCTGGCCGCGCCCACCGCCCGGGTCCGGCGCGGCGGGCAGGAGCTGAACGTGGCGGCCCGGGACCTGGTGCCAGGCGATATCCTCCTGGTGGAGGCCGGCGACCGGATTCCGGCCGATGGACGCCTGATCGAGGCCATGGGCCTGGAGGCGGAGGAGTCGGCGCTGACCGGCGAGTCGCTGCCGGTCCGCAAGTCGGCCTCCTGGACCGGCTCGGAGGATGCCTCCCTGGGCGACCGGCGGAACATGCTCTACATGGGCACCACCGCCACCCGGGGCCGGGGCGTTGCCGTGGTGGTCGCCACCGGCATGGAGACGGAGATGGGGCGCATCGCCGGCATGATGCAGGAGGTGGAACAGGAGGAGACCCCGCTCCAGCGCCGGCTCGAGCAGCTGGGCAAGTGGCTGGTGATGGCCTGCCTCGGCGTCTGCGCCATCGTGGTGGTGGCCGGCCTCTTGCGCACCGAGAACCTGACCAGCGCCGAGGTGACCCAGCTCTTCCTGGCCGGCGTCTCGCTGGCGGTGGCTGCCATTCCCGAAGGGCTGCCCGCCATCGTCACCGTCGCCCTGGCGATGGGCGTGCAGCGCATGATCAAGCGCAACGCCATCGTCCGCCGGCTCCAGGCCGTGGAGACGCTGGGCTGCGCCACGGTGATCTGCTCGGATAAGACGGGCACACTGACAAAGAACGAGATGATGGTCCGGGCCGCCTGGGCCGGCGGTCGTCGCTACGAGGTGACCGGCGACGGCTACCGCCCATCCGGCGAGTTCCTGCTCGACGGCGACCTGGTCAGCCCGCTGGAGGAGCCGGCGCTGGCCCAGGCGCTCAAGTCGGCGGCCCTCTGCTCCAACGCCCTGCTGGTGCAGGCTGCCGGCAAGAAGGGGAAGCGGGGCGACAAGGGCGGACACACCGTCCAGGGCGACCCCACCGAGGGGGCCCTGGTGGTGGTGGCCCAGAAGGGCGGCTACCGTCCGGCCACCTTACAGGAGCGGTTCCAGCGGCTGCTGGAGATCCCCTTCGAGTCGGAGCGGCGCCGCATGTCGGTGCTGACCCGGGAGGAGTCCGGGGGGATCGCCGTTCATGTAAAGGGCGCCCCCGACACGATCCTCGACCTGGCCGGCCACATTCTGATCGACGGCCAGATCGTGGAGCTGACCCCCGAGCTGCGCAAGGCGATTCTCGCCGAGAACGAGCGGATGGCCGATCAGGCGCTTCGGGTGCTGGCGGTCGCCTTCCGACCCATGGGGCAGAAGGCAGAGAGCGCCAGCGGCCTGGCCGATCTGCCCACCGACCAGGCGGCGGCCCGCCTGGAGCGGGATCTGGTCTTCGTTGGCCTCTTCGGTATGATCGATCCGCCCCGCCCCGAGGTGAAGAAGGCGGTGGCGGCGGCGAACCGGGCCGGCATCCGCACGGTGATGATCACGGGCGATCATCCGTCCACGGCGCTGGCGGTGGCCCGGGAACTGGCCATCGCTGGCGATCGGGCCATCGCCGTGACCGGGCGGCAGCTCGACGCCATGAGCGACTCCGACCTGATCGAGGTGGTCCAGGAGTGCCGGGTCTTCGCCCGGGTCTCGCCCCAGCACAAGCTCCAGATCGTCCGGGCCTTCAAGGCGCTGGGCGAGGTGGTGGCCATGACCGGCGACGGCGTCAACGACGCCCCGGCGGTGAAGGAGGCGGACATCGGCGTCGCCATGGGCAAGACCGGCACCGATGTGACCAAGGAAGCCTCGGCCATGATCCTCTCCGATGACAACTACGCCACCATCGTGGCGGCGGTGGAGGAGGGGCGGGGAATCTATGACAACATCCGCAAATTTATCCGCTACCTGCTCTCCTGCAACACCGGCGAGGTGCTGGTGATGTTCCTGGCCGCCGTGATGCGGCTGCCCCTGCCGCTGCTGCCAATCCAGATCCTCTTCGTCAACCTGGTGACCGACGGCCTGCCGGCCATGGCGCTGGGCGTCGATCCCCTCGATAAAGATGTGATGAACCGGCCGCCCCGGCGGCCCGACGAGGGCGTCTTCGCCCGGCGGCTTGGGATCAAGATCCTGGGCCGCGGCACGCTGATCGGCCTGGGCACGCTGGGCGCCTTTATCATCGGGCTTTACACCGTGAAGGGCACCGCCGGAATGGCGGCGCTGAGCGATCCGGCCGTGCTCGGCCCGGCCCGGACCATGGCGCTGGCCACCCTGGTCTGCGCCCAGCTGATTCACGTCTTTGACTGCCGCTCCGAGCGCCGCTCGATCTTTGAAACCCCGCTCTTTTCGAACCCATGGCTGGTGGCTGCCGTCGCATCCTCGGTCACCGCCCTCCTGCTGGCCATTTATTGGCAGCCGATGGCCGCCATCTTCAACACAGCGCCGCTCACCAGTTCACAGTGGATCACCGTACTGGGCCTGGCGAGCCTTGGCGAGATCGTCGTCGCCCTCCGTCGCTTCGTCCTCTTTGGCCGTCCGGTGCGGCTTCGTCGCCAGATTGAGGAGGAGGCATAGCGTTCACGTCTTCCGGTCAACCTATCCGTAGGGTTGCATAGCCAGACCGCTACGGAAGGGAGACCAGCGATGAAGCGCTCAACTCTCAAGTGGATCAGCCTCTCCGCAGCCTCTGCGGTCCTGGTGGCCGGTTGCGCCGCCGGACCGAACCGCGCCCCGGAACGGGACCCGAACGCTGGGAACAACGTCTCGACCACCACGGGCGATGCGGACGCCTGCGCCGTCGCCCTCGGCAACACCGTTGCTGCAGGCGGTACCATGAACCCCGGTGACGGCGTCGGACTCGACACCACCCCGGGCACCGCTGACCGGGCAGGCGGCGGTGCGGCGGCTGGCGGTCCGGCCGCCCCGGGCGCCGCAGGCGGCGGGGGAGCTGCAGGCGGCGGGGGAGCCGCAGGCGGCGGGGGAGCCGCAGGCGATCGGGCCGGCGGTGGGAACGGCCAGGAGATCACCGCCAACGGCGTGATCATCGGCAACGTGGCGCTCGTCGCCCTGCCGACCCAAGACAACATGCCCACCAGCCCGCCCACGACCACCGGCGCGGGCACGATGCTCACCCCGGTCAACCCGCCGGGTCCAGGAGCCACTGGCGCCGCCCCTGGCACCACCGGAGCCGCCGCCGGCGGCGGCGCTGCCGGCACCACGGTAGGCGCCCCCGGCACCCGCACCACGGCCGATACGATCGTGCCGGGCACCAAGGGCACCCCGGCCCCGATCACCGGCGCTGCGGCGCCGCCTGGCGGCCCGGCAGCGCCGCCTACCCCCACGGTGACCGCCCCGGCGGGTCCCGGAAACCCGAATGCGGCCGGCGCCCCTGGCGGCGTGCAGGATAACCGCTACACCGCTGCCGGCCCAGCAGGCGCAGCCGCCGATACGGCTGCCGGGGATGCCGATGCGATCGAGCGGATCAAGACCGCCTGTGACAAGTTGGCCGATATCCGGGTGGTCAACACGGCGGGCGACCGGGCCCGCCTGGCGGAGATCACCAACGCCATCCGCGATGGCCGGCCGATCACCGACTTCATGACCGACCTGACCCGCATGACCCAGGCGGCCACCTCGGTGGGCGGCGGCCGGAACGCCAACCGCGGCCCGGCCGGCACGGCTCCGGGTGCACCCGGAGCCCCGGCTGCCCCGGCGGTCCCCGATGTCGACGTCCCTGGCATCGAGGTGCCCCCGGCCGAGCCCGACGAGAATGCCCCCGCCGGCACGCCTCCTGCCACCACCCCGGTCACCCCGGGCCTGCCGTAACGAGCGCGAAGCCCCCCACCGGATTTGGCCGGGTGGGGGGCTTCCTTTGGATGCCTCCAATTGGCGGGTTTGACTTCCCTTCGATCCCATCGATACAATAGGGTGGAGTATGTATCGAGCCAAGTATTAAGCCATTATGTACACGCACGGGAGGAATCACCGTGGTCCGTTTTACCAAGATGGAGGGCCTGGGGAACGACTACATCTATATCAATAACCTGGGTGGGGAGGTCCCCGAGGAGCGGCTGGCGGCGCTGTCGATCGCCGTGAGCGAGCGCCACTTCGGCGTGGGCTCCGACGGGCTGATCGTGATCCTGCCGCCCACGCAGGAGGAGCACGACTTCCGGTTCCGCATGTTCAACGCCGACGGCTCCGAGTCGGAGATGTGCGGCAACGGGATCCGCTGCTTCGCCCGCTACTGCTACGACCGGGGTCTCACCACCAAGACCAGCTTCAAGGTCCAGACCGGGGCCGGCACGATCATCCCCGAGCTGCTGCTCGGCGAAGATGGCCAGGTGACCGGCGTTCGGGTCGACATGGGCGAGCCCCGGCTGAAGCGGGGCGAGATCCCCATGGCGGGCCCCGCCGAGGAGCGGGTGATCGACGAGGAGTTTGCGGTCGATGGCCGCACCTACCGCATCACCTGCGTCTCCATGGGCAATCCGCACGTGATGATCTACGTCGACGATGTCGATGCGGTCGATCTGGATTACATCGGGCCGAAGATCGAGCATCATCCCGCCTTCCCGCGCCGGACCAACGTCCACTTTGTGCAGGTGATCAGCGAGTCCGAGCTGAAGATGCGCACCTGGGAGCGGGGCTCGGGCATCACCCTGGCCTGCGGCACCGGCGCCTCGGCGGTGCTGGTCGCCACCCACCTGTTGGGCAAGAGCGGCCGCAAGGCCTTGATCCACCTGCCCGGCGGCGACCTGACCATCGAGTGGGATCAGGCCTCGGGCCATGTCTTCAAGACCGGTCCCGCAACCTATGTCTGCGACGGCTCCTTCCTGAAGCCGTACTAGAGAGAGGAAGTGCTGTTCATGCCGAAGCGCGCTCAGCGTATTGCCACCGTTCCGCCCTACCTGTTTGCCGAGATCGACCGGAAGAAGCGCGAGGTCATCGCCCGCGGCGTTGACGTGATCTCCCTGGGCATCGGCGACCCCGACCTGCCCACCCCGCAGTTCGTGGTCGATGCCATGCACAAGGCGATCGAGAAGCCCGTCTACCACCAGTACCCCGACTACGACGGCTCCCTGGCCTTCCGCCAGGCCGCCTGCACCTTCTATAAGAAGCGGTTCAACCAGGAGTTCAACCCCAAGACCGAGGCGCTGGCGCTGATCGGCTCCAAGGAGGGCCTGGCCCACATTATCTGGGCCTACATCGATGCCGGCGACATCGCCCTGGTGCCCGACCCCGCCTACCCGGTCTACAAGACCCACACCAACCTGGCCGGCGGCACCCCCTACATGATGCCGCTCAAGGCCGAGAACGATTTCCTCCCCGACCTCGACGCCATTCCGGAAGATGTGGCCCGCAAGGCCAAGCTGATGTTCCTCAACTACCCCAACAACCCCACCGGCGCCGTCGCCACCGTGGAGTTCTACCAGAAGGCGGTCGCCTTCGCCAAGCAGTACGACATTCTGATCGTCTCGGACAACGCCTATTCGGAAATGACCTACGACGGCTACACCGCCCCGTCCATCTTCGACGCCGAGGGCGCCCGCGATGTGGCGGTGGAGTTCTGGTCGCTCTCCAAGCCCTTCAACATGACCGGCTGGCGTATCGCCTTCGTGGTGGGCAACGCCGACGCCATCGGCGCCCTGGGCATCATTAAGACCAACACCGACTCCGGCCAGTTCACCGCCGTGCAGGAGGCGGCCATCGAGGCCCTCACCAGCCCCGCCGCCGACGCCTTCATCGCCGAGATGAACGAGGTCTACCGGGTCCGGCGCGACATCGCCGTGGAGGGCCTCCGGGCCATCGGCCTGGATGCCAAGCCGATGAAGGGCTCCTTCTACCTCTGGGTGCCGGTGCCCAAGGGCCACACCAGCGCCACCTTCGCCACCCTGCTCCTGGAGGAGGCCGGCGTGGTGGTCACCCCCGGCAGCGCCTACGGCGAGTACGGCGAGGGCTATGTCCGCGTCGCCCTCTGCCTGAAGGAGGAGCGGCTGAAGGAAGCGGTGGAGCGGATCAAGCAGCACGTCAAGGTGTAACCGCACGCAAAAAAGGCCGGCTGCGCCCCCGATCGCTCGGGCGGTTCAGTCGGCTTTTGCCATAGCAGGCCAACAGATCGCCTCGTCGGACCGACGTAGAGAGTGAGGGGGTGAGCAGGTGACCGATGAGGTCCTTGTCCGGAGGGCCCAGACCGGTGATGTGGATGCGGTCGAGCAGCTGCTCCTCGCTCACCTGCCGGGCGTAGTGCGGATGCTCAGGCGGCTGCTGCCCGCCCAGGCTGACGCCGACGAGGTGGCCCAGGAGGCCTGCCTGCACGCCCTGATCGGGCTGCCGGGGCTGCGGCGCCCGGAGCTTTTCGGCTCCTGGCTCCGGACCATCGCCTACAACCGGGCGATGCAGTGGCAGCGACGGCGGTATGCCGAGGCAGCGGCCTGGCCGCGGCTCTGGGAGCCAACCGCCGGCGACGGCGGGATCCCTGCCGTCGCCGACCAGACCGACGCCCGGGCCGCCCTGGGGCTGCTCTCGCCCGCCGACCGGGATGCCCTGGTGCTCCGCTACGTGGAGGGCTGGACCTCCCGGGAGATCGCACAGGTGCAGGGAACGGCAGCCTCCACGGTCCGGTGGCGGCTCCAGAAGGCCCTGGAGCGCCTGCGCGCAACACTGGCCGACCAGAGGGAAGAGGAGGAAGACTGACCATGGCTGATGCGGCAGTGCGCTGCTCCTTCTGCGGGCGCGGCGAAGAGGAGGCCTGGCGGCTGATTGCCGGCCCCGGGGTCTACATCTGCAGTGACTGTGTCGGGGTCTCCGTTCAGATTCTCACCGCCGAACCCGACGGTGCAGGTGGGTTCCGGGTGGTCTCCAGGGGTCCGGACGGCACGGTTCAGCGGGGGGAGCACGGCCCCCTGCCCCAGGTGGGCCCGGCCGAGCAGGGAAAGCACCGCTGGCTCCGGCAGTGCGGGGGCTGCGGGGCCTGGAACGTAGGGCTGGGGTTCGAGAGCTGCCTGGAGTGCGGCGGGGCGCTTTAATTTGTCTCCTGGCTGGGCCGAAACCCATGGGGACAGGGTGGATCTCCTCTCTTCCGTCCAAAATTCGCCGATTGGTCTCCCAATGGGAGGCGAAAAATGGACGCTAGTTGGCATGAGGAGAGGGTGGCGGGGCCGAAGCCCCGGAGAACAGGGTGGATCTCCTCTCTTCCGTCCAAAACTCGCCTATTGCTCTCCCGACGGGAGGCGAAAAATGGACGCTAGTTGGCATGAGGAGAGGGTGGATCCGCCAAATGCCTAGTGTCGGGTGGATTCGCGGTCCCTCCGTCCACAATTCGCGTCGCCATGCCGACAGCATGCGTGTATCAGCAACCTGAGCCGGGGCGAGAAAAGCCCCGGCTGCGTCGCGCCACCGCATAGGAGGCCGCTGCATCGGCAATGCCCACCAGAAGGCCGGTGGCTGCCGGGATCAGCAGGGCGCCGATCCATGTGTTGGACAAAGGCGACTCCCGCACGAGGGCGGTCACCGGTCCACCCAACACCGCCCACTGCCAGGCGAGGGCTCCGGCCGCGGTGATGAGGGCGACCAGAGCGCTCCGATAGAGCAGACCGAAGGCCGATCCGGCTCCCACGAACCACCAGTAGGCCGAGCCGCCGCCACGGGGGTCTCCGATCCAGGGCAGGATCACCCCGGCGTTCCGGAGCGGCTCTTCGATCAGGGAAGAGCAGATCACCGGGATTCCCCACCAGAGGACCGATACGGTTATGGCCTCTGCCCAGACGCGACCATCTCGAACCGCCTGCCCGATGGAACCGGCGGGACGCAGAAAGGGCCGTCCAAAGGGCGCGATCAGCCGGGCCTGGGGGACGAATGAGAGCATCGCGTAGACGATCACCCAGTAGAAAAGTCGGGTCAGTTCCGGCGGCATGCTGGTGCCTCCCCCTCGGGTGTAGATGCTTCAATATGGACGCAACCAATGACGCTCCATTGCTCAGGACGACGAAAGGCCCCGCGAAGTTCCTGCCAGAGCGCGCAGTTTCAAAATGACTGAGATATGCCCCGGCTGTCGAACACCGGTGCCGCCACCTCCGTATTGATTAATAGATACCGGTTAAATCATTCCGGGGGTGTTGGTATGGCGGAGGAGAGGCCTGTCGTTCCCTGGTCCGAAGCAGATCTGGTGGGGCCGGAGGACCGGCCGAGTCCCGCATGGGAGCTGGTGATGTATGGCTGGCGGGTTCGCGGGAACCCAACCGTCAAGGGATTCCTGGAGAGGGCGTATGGCGCCCCGGCCCCGGCCGTTCAGATGGCGCCCAAGCCGGGCGATGGCGTGATCTATGTGATCCCGTGCAAGTCGGACGCCCCGAAGGCCCACAATCTGACCCTGAGCACCGATCATCGGACCCTCAACTGGAGTCTCTACACCCCACTGCTCGCCTTTGAGTTCCCAAAGCTGAATGAGGACTACAAGGCGGTCTTTCCCTGCCGGCCCGAGCGCTTTGGCGAGTCCCAGGTGCTGGTCATCGATGTGAGCAGGTACCGGGTGGAGCGCATCGGCAAGGAGGAGCAGGTGGCGGCCGCCAGGGAGCTCGGGGCGGACCCGCAGTAAGGCTGTCGCGGGTGCAGGTCGGTGTCATCCCGTGTAGATCCCGGTGCCATGCCGGGTGCACACCGCCTACATGTTGGGTACATGCCGCCTACATGCCGGGTACACACCGCGTACATGCCGGGTACATGCCGTGTACACACCGGTGGCACGCCGTGTACACAGCGGCTGCACAGCGTGGCCACATCGGTGCCACAGCGTGGCCCCACCGGTGACACACCGTGAACAGAGAGCAGCGACCCGGCAGGCACCAGCCTTCCGGGTCGCTTTCAGCTATGTGGTCGGAATCAGCCGGGTCGTGCGGGACCAGCAGGAGGGGTGGTGGCTCACCGCACCCGCTGGAGCACCTGGTAGACGGCGTTGGCCCCGAAGGCGACCGCATCGACCGGGATCCGCTCGTCGGCGGCGTGGATCACCCGGTTGAAGGAGAAGTCGTCGGGCAGGGTCATGGGGGTGAAGCCGTAGTGCTGAATCCCCAGCCGGGCGAAGAAGCGGCCGTCGGTCACCGCCGGCAGGAGCAGCGGGATCGGGGTGCCCGTCGGGTCGGCCTCCTTCAGCACGCTGGCCAGGGTCCCGAAGAGCCCCATGTCGATCTCGCCGGGATACGGGTCGTAGCGGACCACCTCGAATGCGGCGTCCGGCCCCACCAGGGGGCGCAGCTCGGCGATCATCTCCTCGGGGGTGAAGCCGGGCAGGAGCCGGCAGTCGAGGTCGAGGTCGATCCGGCTGGGGTGGACATTGATCTTCTCCCCGCCCCGGATGATCGTGGGGCTGGCGGTGTTCCGGACCAGGGGCCGGAAGATGTCGCCCTTCTCCTTCAGCATCCCCATCAACCGGTCGGTGAGGGCGGGGTTGAGGAGCTGGCGCAGGAGCGTGGCGGTGACGAAGGGCTGGGCCGAGGCGAGCCCCTCGATCATCTGGCGGAAGGTCGGGGTGATGTGCAGGGGGAGGGGCTGTCCATCGAGCCGCTGGAGGAGGGCGCCCATCTGGGCCATCGCCCCGCCCTTCAGGGGCATGGAGGCGTGGCCGCCCGGGTGGGTGAGCGAGACCCGCAGCCAGCAGATCTGCTTCTCCGCCACCTGAATCGGGTAGTAGCGCCGCCCGCCGACCTGGAGGGTGAAGCCGCCGAACTCGCCCAGGCTGTAGCGCACCCCGTCGAAGAGGTGGGGGTGCTCCTCGGTCAGGAAGCGGGCCCCCAGGTCGCCGCCGGCCTCCTCGTCGGCAAGGACCGCCAGCACCACGTCGCCGGGCAGGGTGAGCCCCTCGGCCCGGGCGCGCATGAGGGCGGCCAGGAACATCGCCACCCCAGCCTTCATGTCCAGCGTCCCCCGGCCCCAGATGAAGCCGTCTTTGATCTGGGCGGCGAAGGGGTCGACGCTCCAGCTCTGCTCCTTGGTGGCCACTACATCTACATGGCCCTGAAGCAGGAGGCCCGGCGCCTCGCCCCGCCCCTTGATCCGCGCCACCAGGTTCGGGCGGCCGGGCACCTTCTCGAAGATGGTACAGGGGACCCCTGCCTCATCGAGCAGCCCCTTCACGTACCCGATACAGGCCGCCTCGTTGCCGGGCGGGTTGGTGGTGTCGAACCGGATCAGGTGCTGGAGCAGCAGCGCCGGCTGCTCATGGATCGGGGACGGCGCCATCCTCACACGCTCCTTTCCCGTCATCTGATCTAAAGTATAGAGAATGTGAAATCGAGTAGCAACGGATCAACCAAGGCCGAAATGGGAACCCTGGAAGGAAGCCTCAGCCTGTGTACCGAAGTATGGAAAGGTGAAGTAGTGATCGGACCCCGGGCGCCGGCTTTACGGCGTCCGGGGGTCTTATGAAGGGGGTCCGTACGCATATGGCGCGCAGTATGACCGGCTTTGGCCGGGGGGTGGCGACCGGCCAGCCGGGCAAGATCACCGTGGAGATGAAGGCGGTCAACCACCGCTTCTCCGAGGTGGTCTTCCGGATGCCCCGCCAGTTCAACGCCCTGGAGGACCAGGCCAAGAAGATGATTCAGGCCCAGGTGACCCGGGGGCGGGTCGACGTCTTCGTCTCCTGGGAAGCGGCGGCAGAGGCGAAGGGTGTGAAGGTTGACAAGGAACTGGCACTGGCGTATCATAATGCCTTGAAGGAGCTAGCGGGAGAGATCGGGAGCAAATCGGAGCTATCGCTCGATACTCTCGCCAGACTGCCCGATGTGCTCTCCATGCAGGAGGCCGAGGTGACCGACGAGCAGATCTGGTCGGTGCTGGAGCCCGCCGTCAGCGAGGCGCTGACCAACCTGATCGCCATGCGCGAGCGGGAGGGGGCCGGGCTGGTGAGCGATCTCACCGAGCGGCTCGACCGAATCGAGACCTTCCGGCAGGCCGCCGCCGAGCGGGCGCCCCAGGTGGTGCAGGAGTACCAGCAGCGGCTGACGAAGCGGCTGGAGGAGCTGCTGCCGCAGGGGAACGCCGTCGATCCGCAGCGGCTGGCGCAAGAGGTAGCGCTCTTCGCCGACCGGGCCGACATCGCCGAGGAGATTCAGCGGCTGGGCAGCCATGTGGCTCAGTTCCGGGCCGCTCTGGAGGAGAGCGAGGCGATTGGCCGCAAGCTCGACTTCCTGGTCCAGGAGTTGGGCCGCGAGGTGAACACCATCGGCTCCAAGGCGAACGACGCCGCTATGACCGCCGCCGTGGTGGCGGCCAAGAGCGAGCTGGAGAAGATCCGCGAACAGGTCCAGAACATCGAATAAGGATGGGCCTCGGGCCCGAACACAAGGCTAACAACGGGGGAGGCTCCGGCTGTGGAGATCAAGCTGGTGAACATCGGCTTCGGGAACATCGTATCGGCAAACCGGATCGTTGCGATTGTCAGCCCGGAATCTGCCCCAATCAAGCGGATTATCACCGAGGCGCGCGATCGCGGCGTTCTGATCGACGCCACGTATGGCCGCCGCACCCGGGCGGTTGTGATCACCGATTCGGACCATGTCGTGCTCTCGGCTGTCCAACCGGAGACGGTCGCCCACCGGTTGACCTCCAAGGAGGCGACCGTAACCCAAGAGGAAGAGGACGAGTAGTCACATGTCCAGCAAGACCAAAGGACTCCTGATCGTTGTTACGGGGCCCTCCGCTGTCGGAAAGGGTACGATCTGTCGTGCCCTGCTGTCGGAGGCCCCGCATATCCGTTTCTCCGTCTCCTGCACCACCCGTCCCATCCGCCCCGGGGAGCAGCACGGGGTGGAGTACTTCTTCCTCTCCCGTGAGGAGTTCCAGCAGAAGATCGAGGCGGGAGAGCTCCTGGAGTGGGCGGAGGTCTATGGCAACTACTACGGCACGCCCCGCAGCTATGTCGAGGAGATCACCGATCAGGGGCAGGATATTATTCTCGATATTGACCGGGTCGGGGCCAAGGCGGTCCGCGAGCGCTACCCCGGCGCCGTCTCCGTCTTTGTGATCCCGCCCTCCATGGAGGCGCTCCGGCAGCGCATCGCCGCCCGGGGCACCGAGAGCCCTGAGGCGGTCGAGCGCCGGCTCGCCGAAGCCCCGGAATGGATCCGGGAGGGGCTTACGTATGATTACGTGATCGTCAACGAAGAGCTGTCCCGCGCCGTCCAGCAGCTGAAGGCGATCGTGGTCGCCGAGAAGGCCAGGACCGTCCGGGGCGGCGCTGCCCTGATTCAAACCCTGCTCGAGAAGGGAGCGTTAGAAACCGATGATTAAGCCTTCCCTTGACCAGTTGATGGATAAGGTCGACTCCAAGTACACCCTGGTGATCCTGGGCGCCCGCCGCGGCCGCGAACTGCAGGCCGGCAAGCCCAAGCAGGTGGACTCCCGCTCCAACAAGCCGGTCACCATCGCCCTGGAGGAGCTGGTCGCAGGCAAGCTCTTCTTCGAGCGTGGCAAGCACACCCCCCGCGGGTAAGTTCAGCGTAAACCGTGCCCACCAGGGCGCCCGGGCCCCGGGCGCCCTTTTGGTCTGGAAGTGGGGTCGCTTATTTTGCCGCGGATTACGCGGATTACGCGGATTTTAAATACACCGCGGATTGTCGGGTCGAGTAGTCAGGGCAATGCGGTAACGATAAAATATAATAAATAATAGAAAATGGGACGAGACTGCTTCGCCCAGTACCAGGATAGCCCACACCAGCAACGACCCGGTAATCCGCGTTATGTCCGGAAATCCGCGTAATCCGCGTAATCCGCGGCCAATAAACCGACCCAACTGCCCGCTAAAAGAGGAGATGCAGCCTATGCTACAGGGTAAGACGATCGTGCTTGGTGTCAGCGGTGGAATCGCCGCTTACAAGGCGGTGGAGGTCTGCTCCCGGCTGGTGAAGCAGGGGGCCCGGGTTCATGTGCTCATGACCCCTGCGGCCACCAAGCTGGTGGCCCCTTTGACTTTCCAGGCCATCTCGGGCAACCCGGTCAAGGTGGATATGTTCGGGGAGCAGGTCCACGGCCATGTGGACCATGTGACCCTGACCCACGAGGCCGACCTGCTGATAATCGCCCCGGCCACGGCCAACACCATCGCCAACCTGGCGGGCGGGCATGCGGCAGATTGGATCACCGTGGTCGCCCTGGGGGTGCAGTGCCCGGTGCTGATCGCCCCGGCCATGGAGGCGGAGATGTACGCCAACCCGATCACCCAGCGGAACCTGCGGACGCTGGGCGAGCTGGGCTGGCGGATCATGGAGCCGGTGGAGGGGCGGCTGGCCTCGGGGTTAATGGGCAAGGGGCGGCTGCCGGAGCCGGTCGACATTGTCGAGGCGGCGATGCGGCTGCTGGAGCCCCGGCGCGACCTGGCGGGGCGGCGGGTGCTGGTGACCGCGGGCACCACCCGGGAGCCCTTTGACCCGGTCCGGTTCATCGGGAACCGCTCCACCGGGAAGATGGGCTACGCCATTGCCGAGGCGGCCCGGGAGCGGGGGGCGGAGGTGGTCCTGGTGACGGGGCCGACCTCGCTGACGCCGCCATCTGGCGTGGAGGTGGTCCGGATTGAGTCCTGCCTCGACCTGCTGGCGGCCTGCCTGGCCCACGCCCCGCAGGCCGACATTGCCATCTTCGCCGCGGCCCCGGCCGACTACCGGCCGGCGATGATCGCCAACGAGAAGATCAAGAAGGCGGGCGACGAGCTGACCATCACCCTGGTGAAGAACCCCGACGTGGCGGCTGAGGTGGGGCGGCGCAAGCGGCCCGGCCAGGTGACCGTGGCCTTCGCCGCGGAGACGCAGGAGCTGGTGGCTAACGCCCGCAAGAAGCTGACCGCCAAGAACGCGGATTTCGTGGTGGCCAACGATGTGAAGGCGGAGGGGGCCGGTTTCGGCACCGAGACGAACCAGGTCTCCTTTGTGGATGCGGCGGGGGTGGAGGAGCTGCCCCTCATGTCCAAGCGGGAGGTCTCAGACCGGATCTTAGACAGGGCGGTGGCGCTGCTTGGTCGCTGAACTGGCACAGGTGGCGGTCGACGTGACCGCCGAGGGGACGGACAAGCTCTTTACCTATGCGGTCCCTTCGAACCTGGCGGGGCGTCTGGTGCCCGGCCAGTGGGTCCGCGTGCCCTTCGGCCCCCGCCGCATGGTGGGGCTCTACGTGGGTCCCGCCGACCAGCCGCCCCAGGGGATCAAGCAGTTAAAGGAGATCACCGGGCTGCTGCCCGATATTCCGCCGATTCCGCAGACGCTGGTCCAACTGGCCCGCTGGACGGCGGACCGCTACCTCGCCACCTTCCCGGCCGCCCTGCGGCTGCTCCTGCCCGCCGAGGCCCGACGGCAGGAGGTGACCACCCTGAAGATCACCACCTACCGGCTGAACGTCGATGACCTGGAAGCGCTGGTGGAGCAGGTGCGCAAGCGTGCGCCCCGCCAGGCGGAGCTGCTCACCTACATGGCCCAGCGGGGGGGCCACGCCTCCCGGCCGGAGCTGATCGCCGACCTGGGCGATGCCATCAGCGGGCCGATCAGTGTGGGGCTGGCCAGGGGCTGGCTGGTGGCGGGCGAGGTGGCCCGGCGGCGGGACCCCTTCGCCGGCGAACGGGCGGAGGCGAAACCGCCGCCCACCCTGACCCCCGAGCAGGCCCAGGCGCTCCAGTCGATTCAGCAGGAGCTGATCGCCCCGCCCGGCTTTCGGCAGCCGGTCTTGATTCACGGGGTGACCGGGTCGGGCAAGACCGAGCTCTACCTGCGGGCGATCGCTGCCGTGCGGGCGCTGGACAAGCAGGCGATCTGCCTGGTGCCCGAGATCTCGCTCACCCCGCAGATGATCCAGCGCTTCCGCTCCCGCTTCGGCTCCGAGGTGGCGGTGCTTCACTCGGCCCTCTCGGCGGGCGAGAAGTTCGACGAGTGGCAGCGGATCCGCCGGGGCGAGGTCTCGATCGTTGTCGGGGCGCGCTCGGCGGTCTTCGCCCCCTTCGAGCGGGTCGGGCTGATCATCATCGACGAGGAGCACGAGCAGACCTATAAGCAGGAGTCGCCGCCCCCGGCGTATCACGCCCGGGAGGTGGCCGCCGAGCGCTGCCGGCTTGAGGATGCGCTGCTCGTCCTGGGCAGCGCCACCCCGGCGCTGGAGTCGTTCCACCGGGCCTCCTCCGGCGAGTACCGGCTGGTCTCGCTCCACCACCGGGTCGACCACCGGCCCATGCCTACTGTGACCCTGGTGGACATGCGGGAGGAGCTGCGGAGCGGCAACCGGTCGATCTTTGCCACCGCCCTGCAGCAGGCGCTGGACCAGACGCTGGCCGCCGGTGAGCAGGCCATTTTGTTCCTGAACCGGCGCGGGTATAATACCTTTATTATGTGTCGGAGCTGCGGCGAGGCGGTCCAGTGCCCGAACTGCGCCGTGGCCATGACCTACCACCTGGGCGACAACCACCTGGCCTGCCACTACTGCGACCACGAGACCCGGGTCCCTGCCATCTGCCCGAACTGCTCCTCCAAGGCGATCCGGCACATGGGGGCGGGGACCGAGCGGGTGGAGGAGGAGCTGCGCAAGCTCTACCCGACGATCCGCATCGCCCGAATGGATGTGGACACCACCCGGCGCAAGGGCTCCCACGCCGCGATTCTGAAGGAGTTCGCCGACCGGAAGGTGGACGTGCTGGTCGGCACCCAGATGATCGCCAAGGGGCTCGACTTCCCCGATGTGACCCTGGTGGGCGTGGTGCTCGCCGACACGACGCTCAACCTGCCCGACTTCCGGGCGGCGGAGCGGACCTTCCAGCTGGTCACCCAGGTGGCCGGGCGGGCGGGCCGGGGGCTGAAGCCGGGGCGGGTGCTGGTGCAGACCTACCAGCCCGAGCACCGCTCGCTGCTGGCCGCCGTGGAGCACGACTTCCACCGCTTCTATGCCGAGGAGGTGGCCTTCCGGCAGCAGCTGGACTACCCGCCCTTCGCCCACATGATCCACATGGTCACAGCCGGCGAAGATGAGGCGGCGGTCACGGCCACCGCCCGGGCGATTCAGGAGCTGCTGGTCGCCCACCGGTTCAGCGGCACGATTCTGGGCCCGGCTCCTGCCCCGCTGGCGAAGCTGCGCGGGCGGCACCGTCACCATCTGGTGCTGAAGGGCGACTCAATCAGCAAGATGGCGCGCGAGGTCCGGGCGGCCTTCGCCGCCGGAGCCGGCACGTGGCGGAAGTCGAAAGATGTCTCGCTCAGCGTGGATGTGGATCCCCTGAGCATCCTATAACCAAGTGGAGGGGACCAACCAACGATGGCGATCCTGGAAATCGTAAAGGATCCGGCCGATGTCCTGCGCAAGAAGGCGAAGCCGGTGACCAAGGTCAACGCATCGATCAAGAAGCTGCTGGACGACATGGCCGAGACGATGTACGAGGCCCCTGGCGTGGGCCTGGCGGGGCCGCAGGTGGGGGTCTCGAAGCGGGTGATCGTGATCGACCCGCACGACGAGACCACCGGCCTGCTCCAACTGATCAACCCGGAGATCATCGCCCAGGAGGGCTGGGTGAAGGGGACCGAGGGCTGCCTCTCGATTCCCGGCCTTGTGGGCGATGTCTGGCGCTACGAGAAGGTCCGGGTGGTGGCGCTGGACCGCAACGGCCACAAGGTCTGGATCGACGCCGAGGGCTGGCTGGCCCGCATCTTCCAGCACGAGATCGACCACCTCGACGGGGTGCTCTACACCGACAAGTGCACCGACCTGCGCGAGGTGAAGCCCGGCGAGGAGGAGGAGGCGGAGGTGGCCGCCGCCCAGACCGCAGACGAAGCCAACACCGAGGAGATCAACCCCGAACCGAAGGGGGAATAAGCATGTTGAAGATCCTCTTCATGGGCACCCCCGACTTTGCGGCGGAGTCCCTGAAGGCGCTCCTGGCGGCGGGTTGGCCGGTGGTCGGGGTGGTGACCCAGCCGGACAAGCCGGTGGGGCGAGGCGGCAAGGTGCGCCCCTCCCCGGTCAAGGAGGTCGCCCTGGCCCACGACCTGCCGCTCTTTCAGCCGAAGCGGGTCCGGCGCCCCGAGGTGATCGCCCAGCTGAAGGAGCTGGGGTCTGACCTGACCGTGGTGGTCGCCTTCGGCCAGATTCTCTCGAAGGAGGCGCTGGAGATCAGCCCGCTGGGCTCGATCAACGTGCATGGCTCGATTCTGCCCCGCTGGCGGGGGGCGGCGCCGATTCAGCGCGCCATCATGGCAGGGGACGCCGAGACCGGCATCACCACCATGTGGATGGACGAGGGCATGGACACCGGCGACATGTGCCTGGTGGCCAGAACCCCCATCGGGCCCGATGAGACCGGCGGCGAGATTCACGACCGGCTGGCCCGCATCGGCGCGGAGCTGCTGGTGGAGACGGTCCGGCAGGTGGAGGCGGGGACCGCCCCGCGCATCCCCCAGCCGGAGGAGGGCGTCACCTACGCCGCCAAGCTGGAGCGGCGCGACGAGCAGATCGACTGGCGCCGCCCGGCGCCGGCGCTCTATGACCAGATTCGCGCCCTGAACCCGTGGCCCGGGGCGTACACCATTGGGCCGAAGGGGAGTCTAAAGGTATGGAAGGGTTCTGTGGTCGATCACCCCACCGGTGACGCCGAGCCGGGCACCGTGGTCGCCCTGGTAAAACGGGAGGGCTTCGTGGTGGCGACCGGCGAGGGCGCCCTGCTGGTCCGGGAGGTGCAGCCGCCCGGCAAGGCGAAGATGGACGCCCAGTCGTACGTCAACGGCGGCGGGGTGCAGGTGGGAAGCCGCCTTTCCATGGAGGAATTTTGATCCGGCCGCGAACCTTTTCCGGCGGGTCCGTTGTCACTATCTGTGGAAACCTCTATTCTGTAGAGCAACTAGGGAGGGTCGTACACGATGTTCCCATTCATGCTGTTTGACTGGACAATGATCTTTCTGATCCCTGCCACGATCATGGTCTTCTGGGCCCAGGCCCGGGTGAAGTCCACCTTCTACCGGTACTCCCAGGTGGGTACCCGCACGGGCGTGACGGCAGCGCAGGTCGCACGGGATATCCTCGACAAGCATGGCCTCACGGACGTGCCCGTGGAGTATGTGCATGGGGATCTGACCGACCACTATGACCCGAAGAAGCGGGTGGTCCGCCTCTCGGGCTCCACCTACCACAGCCACTCGGTGGCCGCCATCGGCGTCGCCGCCCACGAGGTGGGACACGCCATTCAGCACGAGCACGCCTACGTGCCGCTGCACATGCGCAACATGATCTGGCCGGTGGCCCGCATTGGCGACAGCCTCGGCCCGATCGTGGTGATTCTCGGCCTCATCTTCGGTGGCAACATGTCGTACGAGATCATGACCATCGGCATCTGGCTCTTCGCCGCGGCGGTGGGCTTCTACGTGATCACCCTGCCGGTGGAGTACAACGCCTCCACCCGGGCGGTGGAGATCCTGGAGACGGGGGGCTACATGACCCGCGACGAGGTGGACGGGGCGAAGAAGGTGCTGAACGCCGCTGCGCTGACCTATGTGGCGGGTGCCGCTGCCGCCATCTCGCAGCTGATCCGCCTGATCTTCCTGCGCTCCATGTCCCGGGACGACTGAGGCTGCTTGAAAAGACTGCGCCTCCGGCCGCTGTGGCCGGAGGCGTTTGTGCGTTACTGGTTGTTCTGCTGCGGGCCCAGCGGGTTCTTTACCCCGCCCAGGCTGGCGAGGCTCGGGGTGCCCGAGGTGGTGGTGGCGCCGGCGCCGGTCCCCACGGCGAACGCCCCGCCGGCGGTCGCTCCGGCAGTGGGGGCTCCGGTGGCGTTGGTCAAGCCGGCAGCGCCGGGGGTGACGGCGTTCTGCAGAGCCCCGGGCGTGGTGGCGTTCTGCAGAGCCCCGGGCGTGGTGGTGTTCTGCAGGGCCCCGCGGGCGGACATGTTCTGCAGGGCGCTGGCCGCCTGCTGCTCCTTCTGGGCCATCTGCTGGAGCATCTGCCGGTTCTGCGCCTCCTGCTGGGCGAGCTGGGACATCTGGCCGGCGGCAGGGCCGCCCTGGGCGGCAGCAGCGTTCAGGGCGTTGGCCGCCTGCTGCTCCTTCTGGGCCATCTGCTGCAGCATCTGTTGGTTGCGGGCCTCCTGACCGGCCAGGCCGGTCGGGTTGAGCGGATTCGTCAAATCGATCGCCTCCTCCAGCGTGGTGGAACCCTGCTTAGCCTCTCTCGGCGCAGGGGCAGCCATGCGGGGAGGGCAGAGGGACTGACTGGTGCGGACTCTGCCATCGCCTTGGGTGGCGTCAGGCGTCGGGCACCACCTGCTTTTCGGCGATGAAACCCACCTGCCCCAGATGATTCTGGAGGATATAGCTGACGGTATGGGCGGGGCGTTGGGGTTCGCCACCTTCTGCCACGACCCAGGCGGGCTGGTAGAGGGTGATGATCGCCTCCTCCACCACGAAGCGCTCATCTTTTAGGGCGTCGGGCGACCCTACCGGGCTGAGCCGGACCGGGTCGCCCGGGTGGAAGCGGGGCTCGGGCCGGCCCGCCGCCTCGCAGGCGGTCGCCTGGTCCGGGGTCTCGTAGTGGGTTCCGCAGATCTCACACTCGTAGGTGTCAATGACGATCTTGCGCATTGTTCATGCCTCCCGCCGGCGCCAGGTGGTACTCGGGCACAAAGGTGATCCGGAGCCCGTCGTGCCCCCGCAGCACGTAGAAGACGGTGTGGTTGCCCGGCTCGCCCTCCTCCCAGAGCCTCAAGCCGGGTCGCTCCAGAAAGACATCTCCCTGGTCGATGGTGAATACCCGGTTCGGAAACTGCCCGCTGTACTCCCCGCCGACCAACCTCACCCGGTCGCCCGACTGGAAGCCGGGCGTCGGACGCCCCCCGGCCTCACAGTCGGCTGCCTTCCGCTCCTCCTTGAACCGGGAGCCGCAGATCTCACATTCGTACTGAACCTCATGGTGATGCCGCATGCTCGTACCTCCGCTTGTCGGGCCGGGGCTACTCGCCTTCGGGCCGCTCCTCCTCGGGGCGGGCCGCCGTCAGGCGGACCCCCTGGTTCCTCGGGCTGTTGCCATGGGCGGTATTCCCGCCGGAGACCGTCGCCGCATCGGCCTCCATGTACTGTGTGAACTCGGGTTCCACCTGTGTACGCCGGCGCTCCCGGCCCTCCCGCTCTGCCATCGGCTCACTTCCTTTCTACCTGGTTCGGTTGATCCACCCCGTCGCCTGGGCATCTTACTGAGACAAGGCGCGAAAGGGGGATCATCATGCATTGCACCCCGGTCTCATTCGACGTTCAGTCCGCCACCGGGCAGGAGGAGCACCTTTCGATCTCCATCGGAGAGCGGTCTGCCGGGGAGGCGACGGTCTCCTATGAGGAGGCGACCGCCACGATCCGGGCCCGTGTCGATCTGGCGCGGCTCCCCCTGGTGGTGGATCAGCTGGACCGGTTCCATTACGAGTTTGCCACCGAACTGCTGGCCTATGTGCTCAACCGCGGGGCAATGGCGCAGGATTCAGATGGCGCCATTGTCTATGAGTTGGGGACCCAGTCGCGGGCGCTGCGGCTGCCGACGAACCAGGAGGTCGGGCTGGGCTACCCGAACTCCTGGTAGCGGGTCTCGAACAGAAAGGCCGCCGCCGGGTCTCTTGCCCGGGGCGGCCCTTGTTTCGCCCCCTCCCGGGGAGAGCGCCTTTTCATTTGCCCATCCGTCCCTGTCGAGGTACACTAAGAGGTGCACCCTATGGCAGTACTTTTCCTGGAGGCGAGTCAATGCCCCGACCCGATATGAAGCCGCCCCGCTCCGGCCGTGAGGCCGCCCTGCGCGCCCTGCGCGATGTCGATGTGAAGTCGGCCTACGCCAACCTGGCCCTCGACCACCACCTCTCGGGCAGCCGGCTCGAGGGGCGTGAGCGCGCCCTGGCCACCGAGTTGGCCTATGGCGTTACCCGCCGCCGGGCCACCCTCGACTGGGCCATCGGCCAGGTGGCCACCCGCCCGTTGGAGCAGATGGATCCGTGGATCCGGAACATCTTGCGGGAGGCGGTCTACCAGATTCTCTACATGGACCGGATTCCCCAGTCTGCCGCCGTCGACCAGGCGGTGGAGCTGGCCAAGACCTACGGCCACGTGGGCGTGGCAAAGTTTGTGAACGGGGTGCTGCGCAGCCTGCTGCGCAAGCTCCCCGACCTGGCCTGGCCCGACGAGGCCACCGACCCGGTCCGGGCGCTGGCGGTTCGCCACTCCTACCCCGACTGGCTGGTGGCCGAGTGGCGGGAGCGCTTCGGCGCCGGGGAGGCGGTCCGCCTGCTGGAGGCAGGCAACGAGGTGCCGGCGCTCACCATCCGGGTCAACCGGCTGAAGGCGACCCGGGAGGAGGTGGCCGAGGCGCTGGCGGCGGAGGGGGTAAAGACCGAGCCGACCCGCTACTCCCCCCAGGGCCTGGTGATTCACGACCTGACCTCCGCCTCGCACCTGGACAGGCTGAAGGCGATGAAGCAGGGGCTCTTCACCGTGCAGGACGAGTCGTCCATGCTGGTGGCCGCCGTGCTCGACCCGCAGCCGGGCTGGACCGTGATCGATGTGGCAGCCGCCCCCGGCGGCAAGTCTACCCACCTCGCGGAGCTGATGAACAACCAGGGCCAGGTGATCGCCGTCGACATTCACCCCCACAAGATCGACCTGATCGAGCAGAACGCCGCCCGGCTGGGCGCCGAGATCGTGCAGGGGGTCGCCATGGACGCCCGGGAGCTCGGCCAGCATATGGTGAGCCGGGCCGATGCGATTCTCTGCGATGTGCCCTGCTCCGGTCTGGGCACCCTCTCCCGCCGGGCCGACGCCCGGTGGCGCAAGAGCCCGGCCGACGTGGAGGCGCTGGTGCCGATCCAGCGGGCGATTCTTGAATCGGCGGCGAGGGCGCTGAAGCCCGGCGGGGTGCTGGTCTACTCCACCTGCACCATCCACCCGGCGGAGAACCAGGAGCTGGTGGAGTCCTTTGTGGCGGACCACCCGGAGTTCCGGTTCGACGAGATCTGGGCGCACCTGCCGCCCACGCTCCCCCGGGAGGGGCAGTCCGAGCGGTATGTGCAGCTGCTGCCCCACGTTCACGGGACCGACGGCTTCTTCATGTGCCGCATGGTAAAGGCTTAACCGTAACGCAACACAGCCCCCGCCTGAGGCAGGGGCTGTTTCTTATGGGGCTGGTCAGACGGCGAGCCCCGCCAGCATGATCCCGATGTTCTCGCCCCAGATCTCCCAGAACTGGCCGAAGGGCAGCGGGTTGACCCCCTTGCCGACCTCCACGGTGAAGCCTGGGCGCCGCCACTCCTGCTCGAACCAGTCCTTGTAGCCCGCTGAGCTGCCCGCATAGCGGATCGGCGTGTAGCCGCTGGCCTCAGCGAAGATCTGCACGATGCGCTCGGTCTCCGGCGGCTCATACCCCTCGAATCCCCAGAAGATCACCTCGCCCTGGGAATGGAAGGCGGCCACCAGCCGGAAGTTGCGGTTGCGGGTAAAGGTGGCCATCGCCTGCGACTCCGGTTCCGAGAGGGGAGAGGGGCCGGCGTAGTCCCGGGGCGCGGGCCCGGGCGGCCCCCTCCGGGCCTCCTGCTCCCAGTTGGCCGGGAACTGGTTGTTCAGGTCGACCCCCCGGATATTGGCCGCCCAGACGCTGAGCGGCCGGCCGGCGAGGGCGCGCATCACCAGGTCGTAGTAGGGGTGGTCGGGCCGGATTCCGTTCTGCACGATCTCCACCCCGTCGGGGTTGACCATGGGCACCACCCAGAGCGAGGTCTCCCGGAAGAGGCGGGGGATGTCGAACTGCCCGATCCGCTCGCCGCGGGTGTAGGCCCGCAGATAGACCTCGATGAACTTCATCAGCAGCGGTGTGGTGATCCACTCATGGGCGTGGAACGACCCGTTGTAGTGGACCTCCCGGGCACCGGCGCCGATGCGCACCGCCGGAATCGACCGGCCCATCACCGACTCGCCGATGGTGGTGACCTGAATGAATGGATACCGCTCCCGCAGCCGGGTCAGGTCGGTCATCATCTCATCGTAGCCGTAGTTCTCCCGGGGGATGACAATCTCGCCCGCCGGGGCGGGCGTGGGGGTGGGGGCGGGCGGCGCGGCGGATGGGATCACCAGCCGCTGCCCCACCCGGAGCCGCAGCGGGTCGACGCCGGGGTTGGCCCGCTGCAGGGCGGCGACGGAGAGGCCGAACCGGCGGGCGATGGCCCAGAGGGTATCGCCGGGCTGGACCACGTACTGCTGACCGGGCTGGACCGGGATGCGCAGGCGCAGGCCCGGCTGGATCGAGGCCGGGTCCCGGATCTGTGGGTTGGCGGCCAGCAGCTCCTGCACGGTGATACCGAACCGCCTTGCAATGGCCCACAGGGAGTCGCCCGGCCGGACGACGTATGTCATGACTCCCCCTCCTTCAAAGTCAGCCCTAGAGTCTATGCAGCCCGGTTTGTAAAGGTTTCACCCCCGGTGGGCTGACAGATTGGAAGGATGCTTAAAGTGGAAGTCGAATATGTCAAGTCGTGAATGTCCGACAGAATGGAGGCGGCGACGTGACAGCGGTTCTGCAAGACCTTTCGCCCGAGGCGCTGGCGAGGGCGATCTACCAGGGGCTCATCAGCCATGTGCGGGGAATCGCCCGGGTTCTGCCAGAGTGGCAGGTGGAGGAGGATGGCCCGGCAACCCTGATCTACCACCGGCACGCAGCCACCCCGCTGGATGGGGTGCTCCATGCCCGGCTGGCGCCCGCCACGGCAGAGAAGCAGATCGAGAGGCTGCTCGCCCGCTTCCGCCAGGAGGGGCGCTCGGTTCTCTGGTTCACCGGGAGCCCCGATGACCTGCCGGACCTGGAAGAGCGGCTGCTCGCCCGCGGCTTTCACCCCGAGGAACCGCTCCCCAGCATGGCCGCCGACCTGGAGGCGATGGACCTGGAGGAGCCGCTGCCGGCGGGGTTGACCATCGAGCCCGTGCGCACGGCGGAGGCCCACCGGCACCTGATGCAGATTCAGGTGCAGACCCTCGGGGAGGGCTTTGGCCCCCGTGCAGCGCTGAAGGGCGCCTTCGGCCTAGCGCCCGAGGCGCCTGTTCAGCACTACCTGGGCTTTCTCGAGGGCCGGCCTGTGGCCTCTGCCACCGCCGTCTACGAGGCCGGTGTGGTCACCCTGTATGGCATCGGCACCCTGTCCGAGGCCCGGGGCCGGGGGGTAGGTCGCGCCATGACGCTGCGCCCCTGCCGCGACGCCAGCCGGGCCGGGTACCGGGCAGCGGCCCTCTTCGCCACCTCATCTGGCCTGCCAGTTTACCAGAAGCTCGGCTTTGCCACCTACGGCCGCTTCCGTATGTTCTTCCGACCCAGCGCCTAGCTCCTACCGTGGGAAGGAGAGAGTTTTGACCGCAGACGACAAGGCAGCACCTGCACGGGTGTTGCCTTGCGTTTCTGTTTGCTCACCTGTTCGGTCTGCGGTAAACTGAGAGGTGGACTTTTGCCTCAGCGTGGGGGTACCGCGGGGCCGAGGGCAGCAAAGGAGGACCCACATGCAGGAACAGACCGGCTACGTGCCGATGAAGATTGCCGACCCGGAGCTGCTCTTTGAGGCGGCAGGGCGGCGGCCCCTGGTGGGCATGACCCGCGACGAGATGATCGAACTGGCCAGGGAGCTGGGCGAGCCCGCTTTTCGCGCCAAACAGCTCTTCCAATGGGTCTATCAGAAGGGCGTCAAGTCGTACGATCAGATGACCAACCTGCCCGCCTCCTTCCGTCAGAAGCTGGCGGAGCAGACCCTGCTCCAGCTCATGGAAGATGAAGTGGAGCAGCACGCCCAGCCCACCGCCACCACCAAGTACCTCTTCCGGCTGCACGACGGGCAGAAGGTGGAGTCGGTACTGATGCGGCACGGGTACGGCAACGCCGTCTGCGTCACCACCCAGGTGGGCTGCCGGATGGGCTGCACCTTCTGCGCCTCCACTTTTGGCGGCCTGGTCCGGAACTTAACCGCAGGAGAAATCGTCGATCAGATTGTAATGATGCAGGGAGACCTGCCTGAGGGCGAGCGGATCGGCAGCGTGGTACTGATGGGCTCCGGCGAGCCGCTGGAGAACTACGACCACGTGCTGAAGGCGGTCCGGCTGATGCACGACCCCGACGGGCTGAACATCGGCTACCGGCATATCACCGTCTCCACCTCGGGCATCGTGCCGGCCATGCGGAAGCTGGCCGACGAGGGGCTGCCGATCACCCTGGCGCTCTCGCTGCACGCCCCCAACGACGAACTCCGGCAGCAGTTGATGCCGGTGGCCCGCATCTGGCCGGTCGAAGAGGTGCTCGATGCGGCCCGCGCCTATGGGGAGAAGACCGGGCGGCGGGTGACCTACGAGTACATTCTGATCGATGGGGTGAACGACAACCCGGAGGAGGCCGTCCAATTGGGCAGGCTCCTGAAGGGATCGCTGGCCCATGTCAACCTGATTCCCATGAACCCTGTGGCCGAGCGGCCCCAGTACCAGCGCCCCGGCCTCGACCGGATCCACCGGTTCAAGGAGATTCTCGAGTCCAGCGGCATTACGACCACCGTGCGGCGGGAGATGGGCGGCGATATCGACGCGGCCTGCGGCCAGCTGCGCAATCGGGTTCAGCGGCAGCGTGGCGGCAGGCGTGGCGAGGCGACGCAATGAGGAGATGACACCACCGTGAGGCTGATCTTTGGCGAGCGGACGGACCCGGGGCTTGTAAGACCGAACAACCAGGATGCCTGCGCCCACAAGATGCTCAACCTCCCCGGCGGGGGCGCCCTGCTGGTGGTGGCCGACGGCATGGGCGGCTACGACGGGGGCGAGATCGCCTCCCGCCTGGCGGTGGAGACGCTTCAGGCCCATGTCCTGGGTGGCGTCGCCGCCTGGGCGGAGCGGGGCGCCCTTGCCGAAGGCCTGCGGGATGGGATTCAGGAGGCGAACCGGGCGATCATCGCTGCACAGATGCAGCAGCCCGCCCTCGCCAACATGGGCACCACCCTGACGGCGGTGATCGTACAGGGCTCGCAGCTTCAGGTGGGCCACGTGGGCGATTCCAAGGCGCTCCTGATCGGCCCCGACAGGGCGCTGCAGGTCACTTCGGACCATAACGTCCCGGGCGAACTGCTCCAGAGCGGTCATCTCACGGCGGAGCAGGCGGCGATTCACCCACAGCGGCACGTGCTGACCCGGGCGCTGGGCGTCCGGGAGGAGCTGCCGGTGGAGCTGCTCAGCCTGACCTGGCAGCAGGGCGAGACGCTCCTGCTCTGCACCGACGGCCTCTCCAACCTGGTCAGCCTGACCGAGATTCAGTCCCTGTCCCAACGGTGTCTCCCTGAGGAACTGGTCGACCAACTGATCGACCTGGCCAACAACCGGGGCGGCCACGACAATATTACGGTGCTAGCCGCCCGGTGGGAGGGGTAACGCTCGATGATCGGCAAGATACTCGGCAATCGTTATCGCATGGAGGAGCGCATTGGCGGCGGGGGCATGGCCCTGGTCTACCGCGCCTATGACCTGCAGTTGGGCCGCGAGGTGGCGGTCAAGGTCCTCCGGGGCCAGTTCGGCTCCGACGAGGAGTTCGTCCGGCGCTTCCGCCGGGAGGCGCAGAACGCCGCCAGCCTCTCGCATCCGAACGTGGTGCAGATCTACGATGTGGGCGAGGAACACGACGTTTACTATATCGTCATGGAACTGGTGCAGGGCAAGACGCTCAAGGCGCTGATTCAGGAGCAGGGCCCGCTGCCGGTGGTGGAGGCCACCCGCATCGCCATTGAGATCCTGGAGGCGCTGGCCCACGCCCATGCTGAGCGCATCGTGCACCGTGACATCAAGCCCCACAATATCCTCATCGCCCGCGATGGGCGGGTCAAGGTGACCGACTTCGGCATTGCCCGGGCGACTACCACCGACACCGTCACCCACACCGGATCGATCATGGGCTCTGCCCACTACTTCAGCCCCGAGCAGGCCAATGGCCAGCCCACCGGCGAGAAGTCGGATATCTACTCGCTGGGTGTCGTCCTCTACGAGATGGTGACCGGCACCGTTCCCTTCCAGGGGGACAGCCCGATCACCGTGGCGCTCAAGCACCTGCGGGACCGGGTGGTCCCGCCCTCGGAACTGAACTCCGAGGTGCCCGTGGAGCTTGACGAGATCATTCTGGAGGCGATGGAGAAGGAGGCGGAGGACCGCTACGAGTCCGCCGTCGCCATGCGCTCCGCCCTGAAGCGGTTCCTCGACCTGCACCTGGCCGGCAAGACCCATATGAACGCCGGCGACTTCCCGACCATGGACCTGCGGGCGGCCCGTACCCGCAAGATCAAGACCCGGGCGGAGCGGGAGGCGGAGGCTGAGGCCCGGCGGGAGCGGCGCAAGACCTGGATCTGGGTGATCGTCACCGCCCTGATCGTCATGGGCGGCATCGGCACCGCCGCCTGGGGCGTCATGAACTTCCTGGAGGTGCCCGAGGTCCAGGTGCCGCCGATCGAGAAGAAGCACATCAGCCAGGCCTACCAGGACCTGGCGGCGGCCAAGCTGAATGTCAAGCCGGTGGGCGAGCGGCACAGCGACCTGGAGCTGAACTACGTCATCTCCGCCGACCCGGCGCCTGGCACCTGGGTCAAGCAGGGCGCCACCATCTCGGTGATCGTCTCCAAGGGCCCGGCGCTGGAGGAGCTGCCCGACGTGCGGGGCAAGCAGGTGCATGAGGCCCGCCTGATCCTGGAGAACGCCCGCTTCGTGGTGGGCAAGACGGAGCCCCGCACGGCGCCGGAGCCGGAGGGCCAGGTGATCGACATGACCCCGGCGGCCAAGACGCCGGTCAAGGTGGGCTCCACGGTTGACCTGGTGGTCTCCACCGGGCCGCTGAAGGTGCCGGTGATCGTCGGCAAGACGCAGGAGGAGGCGACGCGGCTGCTGGCCCAGGCCGGCCTGGGCGTCGGCAACGTGGAGCGGCGGCCCGACCGGATGCCGAAGGATACCGTGCTCTCGTCGAGCCCGACGCAGGGCACCCCTGTGGCCAGGGGCCAGAAGGTCGACCTGGTGGTCTCCCTCGGGAGCGACCTGCCCGGCACCGAATTCACCAAGGAGCTGAAGGTGCCTGGCGAGCCCAACCAGACGGTGAAGTTCCAGGTGATCCTGCTCGATGTGATCGGCGGCGCTGCCAGCGATCGGCTCCTGGAGGACCGGGAACTGCCCGGCGGCCAGACGGTCAAGATCACCGACAAGTTCTACGGGGAGGCCATTCTGATCGTCAAGGTGAACGGCGTCGAGCGGGGACGCTTCCCGCTGCCGTAGTTTCGGATAGATCTTTGAAGGAGGAGCCATGTGCCGGTAGGTCAGGTGATTCGGTCCCACTCCAACATCCACTACGTGCTGGTGGATGGCCAGGAGATCGAGTGCCGCCCCCGCGGCAAGTTTCGGTTGGACAAGCTCCAGGTCCTGACAGGCGACCTGGTGGAGATCCATATGGAGGGCGACGAGGGTAGGATCGACAAGCTCCTGCCCCGTCGCAACGCCCTGGAGCGCCCGTCTGTGGCCAATGTGGATCAGGCGGTGCTGATCTTTACGCTCAAGGAGCCAGAGGCAGACTACCCCTTCCTGGACCGGGTGCTGGTGCACATTGAGCAGGTGGGGGTGGAGGTGCTGATCCTCCTGAACAAGGTGGATCTGCTCGACCAGGAGGCGGTGGACCGCTTCCTGCGCACCTACCGGGAGCAGGTGGGCTACCCCGCCCTGGCCATCTCGGCCCGGGAGGGGCTGGGGGTCGATGCGATCAGGCCCTACCTGGCCGGCAAGACCTCGGTGCTGGCCGGCCACTCGGGCGTGGGCAAATCCCGGCTGATTCGGACACTGGAACCCGGCCGGGAGGATATCAAGGTCGGCGCTCTCTCCGAGAAGCGCGGCCGGGGCAAGCACACCACCCGGCACGTGGAGCTGATCCCGCTGACTGGCGGGGGGCTGGTGGCCGATGCCCCGGGCTTTACCTACCTGGAGTTTCAGGAGATCGACAAGTGGACGCTCCGCGACTACTTCCCCGAGTTCCGCCAGCGCCTTGGGCAGTGCCGCTTCGACGACTGCCTGCACCGCAAGGAGCCGGACTGCGCCGTCCGGGCCGCGGTGGAGGCCGGGGAGATCGCAGCGAGCCGCTATGAGAATTACCTCACCTTCCTCGCCGAAGTGGAAGCCAGTAAAAGGTGGTAGCATCGACGTGTTTGACCCCTCTCGTCTGAAGATCGCCCCCTCGGTTCTCGCCTCTGACTTCGCTGACCTCTCCGGTGAACTGGCCCGCATTGAGGCAGCCGGCGCCGACTGGGTCCATCTCGATGTGATGGATGGCCACTTCGTGCCGAACATCACCTTCGGGCCGCCCGTTATCGCCAAGATGCGCAAGCGCTCCAAGCTCTTCTTTGATGCCCACCTGATGATCAGCCATCCCGAGCGTTATGTTGCCGACTTCGCTGGGGCCGGGGCTGACCTGATTACTGTGCACGCCGAGGCCTGCACCCACCTGCACCGGGTGCTGGGCCAGATCCGGGAGTCCGGGCTGAAGGCCGGCGTGGCGCTCAACCCCCACACCCCTGTGGCTGTGATCCAGCACGTGCTGGAGCTGGTGGATCTGGTGCTGATCATGACCGTCAACCCGGGCTTTGGTGGGCAGAAGTTCATTCACGCCGCCCTCCCCAAGATGCGGGAGACCCGGGCGATGTTGGCCGCCGCCGGTCTGGCCGGCAAGGTGGAGATCCAGGTGGATGGCGGGGTCGACCCGACCACCGCCCCCCTCTGCAGCGAGGCCGGCGCCACCTGCCTCGTGGCGGGCACCGCCGTCTTCGGCCAGCCCGACTACGCCGCGGCGATCGCAGCGCTGCGGAAATAGGATGCTGGGCCGCCCCTTTAACCGGGGGCGGTTCTTGCTTGTTTTGTTCTTTTTTGCCACCGATTTCACGGATTAACACACGGATTATCACGGATTTGTAGGCCCCTGGGAGAAGATAATTATTATATATATGGGATCGGTCTTGTTTAACGATGGATCTACAGCGGAGGGCTTACTCCACCCGACTCTTGAGCAGTTCCGTGTAAATCCGTGTAAAATCCGTGAAATCCGTGGCATTGTCCGGAAAGCTCTTTTCCACCTAACAGGCAGGAAATTGGCCCCTCCATGGTGAAATACTTGAAGTATATCCCAGAAAAGCGGGGGTGTCCGGCTTGGGCGCCGATAAGCAGTACGTGGTGTTCCGCCTCGAGGGGCAGCTTTATGGTGCGGAGATTACCGTGGTTCGGGAGGTCAGCTACCTGACCCCCATCACCCGCCTTCCCAATACGCCTCCCTACGTGGAGGGTGTGATCGACCTGCGCGGTGAGGTCATGCCGGTCATCGACATTCGCAAGCGGCTGGGACTGCCGTCCCGGGAGGCCGACAGTGAGACCCGGGTGATGATCCTCAGCGTGCGCGACATGACCTCGGCCCTGGTGGTCGATGGGGTGGAGCAGGTGCTGACCCTGAGCGATGAGCAGATCACCGCCCCCGACCAGCGGGTGACGGTGGCCGGGCAGGACTACGTCGTTGGCGTGGCCCGGTCCGGGGAGCAGCTGGTGATCATTATGGACCTGGCCCGCATGCTCAACACGGCCGCTGTCTAAGCCCATGCGCATAGAGCAGCCCGCCTCCCCATTCGGAGAGGCGGGCTCTTTTGTTCATTCCTCCAGGGTTCGCTGCTGCTCTGCTTCCTGGCGCTTTGCCATGATCTTCTTGAAGGCGTAGAGCTTGAGGGGGGCGATGATCAGAACTGCAGCGCCTAGCAACCACCAGTACAGGGGCTTCATGCAGGGTCACTCCTCTCTAATTGCGGGCGAAATCGAGCCTTCCCTTCAGCCAGGGGTAGGCGATGCCGATCAGAACGAGGCCGGAGAGCAGGTTGGCGAGCAGCATGGGGGCCAGGGCCGCCCAGGTGAGGCCGGTGGTCAGGAGGTCGCGCACCGAGACGAAGGCCCAGTAGCTGGGTGCCCACCAGAGCGCAGGGTGGTATTTGGTGGGGACCAGCAGAGCCATAATGGCGGGGATCATCACCAGGATCACGCCGAACTTCACGTTGGCCACACCGGCGATCTGGTTGGGGCTCAGGGCGCCGATCAGGAAGCCCAGCAAGATCGCCAGCAGACAGGTGGCCAGGGTGACCGCCAGGATCTGCAGGTGGTCGAAGCTGGTCAGCCCCATGGCCCAGAGGCTGCCGAAGACCAGGACCACCGAGACGAAGGTCGCCGTGACCGCCCGGGTGGCGATGTACTCCCGCCGGGTCAGCGGGCTGACGCCCAGGGCGGACATCATGCGGCTCTCCTTGTCTTCGATGATGTGAAAGCCCATCACGATTGAGGCCATGAAGGCGGCGCCCAGCGCCAGGAAGGCGCCGACGATCTCCCGGTAGGGGGTCTCCTGGCCCCGGACCGACTCCTCGGTGTAGCGGAACTCGCCCCCACCGGCCAGCTTGTTCAGGACCATCTGGGGCAGCGCCAGCGAGTCGTGCGACTCGTTGCCCTCGGTCACCAGGAGGAACCCGCCCCGGCCATCTGGCACGATGCCGACGGCGTCGTCGAAGGCCAGGACCCGCCGTTCCAGGGCGGTCCGACCGGAGAGCACCTCCACGTTCATGTAGCTGCGGAGCTGCTCCACGAAGGCCGGCTCCATCTCCCGGGTGACCACGGCGTTGACGGAGACTTCGGCCACCGCCGGCAGCAGGAAGCGGAAGCCCAGCGCCATCAGGAGCGGCGCGATCATGGCGTAGAGCAGAAGGTAATCCTTGGTGGTCGAGACCATGTCTCGCTTGAACAGGGCATAGATGCGGCGCATGGGGCGCACCTCCTCAGCTGTAGGCCAGCCGGCGGCGGAAGGCGAGGCTGGCCAGGAGCAGCAGGACCAGATTCGCCGCCAGCAGGATCAGCATGGCGTTGTGGACGACCTCGGGGCTGCCCGAGGGGAAGGAGGCCTCCCTCAGGCCGAAGATCATGGGGTAGGTGGGCAGGTACCGGAGCCAGAGGGGCGAGAAGCTGGGCACAAAGTAGGCGCCGGCCGGGAGGGAGATGGCCGATACGATGCCGATGGCCGGGAAGAGGAACTGGGTCAGGTTCTCGAACCAGACGGCGATCAGCGCCCCCAGAAGGGCGGTCATCACCGCGCCAAGCGCCATGAGCCCTGCCAGGTAGAGGTAGTTGGGCCCCGTCCCCAGGATTGGTGGGACCAGCACCGCCGTGAAGGCCAGGGCCACGAGCGCCAGGGCGAGGGCCTTGGCCAGCAGGTACTCCCAGATGCGCCCCGGGGTGACCAGGTAGGCTCGCAGCGTCCCCTCTTCCTTCTCGAAGAAGATCAGGGCGGCGATCAGCATCAGCCCCAGCATGGCGGCGTCGGAGAAGAGGAAGAGGGGGACCAGCGACCGGTTCAGGTCCACCTTGGCGGGGGGCGATTCGCCGCGCAGGGCGACCGTCTCGATGGCGACCGGGGCCGGCCGCGCCTCCCCTTCAATCTGCCGGAGCCACTCCTCGGTGGAGACCGCCAGCAGCGCCCGCAGGCGGGGGTTCTCATGCCCCTGAAAGAAGAGGGTGGCGGCGGGGAGCGGCTCCCCTTCGGCGATGGCGACGCCCACGGCGTTCCGGTTCTTCTGCAGGGCCGTACGCATCTCCTCAACCGAGGAGACCAGGTGGAGGCGGCCCTCCTCGTTCTGCTGCAGGGCGGCGGCGGCGACGCGGCCGTCGACCGTCTGATCCAGCAGGTAGGTGGCGTGCTTGACCGTTGCCTCCGACGGGATCACCCAGATGATCAGCGCCAGGTAGAAGAGGGCGAAGGCGATGGTGACCGTGTAGTAGTGGTTGCGGAAGGTGACCTTGGTGTCCCGGACGGCAGAGGTCCAGATACGGCGAAGCATCTTAGTTCAGCCCCCTCCCGGTGACGGTGATAAAGACCGTCTCCAGCGTTGCCTCCTGGGAGTGAATCGTCTCCACAACCCCTGACTCCATCAGGTGGTAGAGCCGGCGGCGGCCCTCTTCGCTGGTCAGGCTCAGCCTCTCCGCCTCCACCTGGCCGTTCACCCGGAACTCCACCCGGACCAACCGGTCGCCGTACTGGAGCTTCAGGTTGCGGGGGGTGTCCATGGCGGCGATGCGGCCGGCGTTCAGGAAGGCAACCTGATCACACAGCTCGTCGGCCACCTGCATGTTGTGGGTGGTGAGGAAGATGGTGGTCCCCTCGGCCCGCTTCTGCCTGATCAGTTCCTTCACCGACTGTGAGGTGGTGGGATCAAGGCCGGAGGTGGGCTCATCGAGGAACCAGATCTTCGGGCGGTTGAGCAGCGACCGGGCCAGGACCAGCTTCATCTGCATCCCCTTGGAGTAGTCGCCGGCCCGCTTGTTGGCCGCCGCCTCCAGTCCCATCAGCCGGAGCAGATCCTTCGGATCGGCGGTGGGCACCGAGTAGAGGCCCCGGTAAAACTCCAGGTTCTCCAGGCCGGTCAGCTTCCGGTAGAGGTTGGGCTGCTCGAAGGAGACCCCGATCTGGTTGAACAGCTCTCGGGTGGAGCGGGTGATATCGACCCCGGCAATCTCCACCCTCCCCTTCTGGAGTGGGAGGAGCCCGGTCAGGATCTTCTGGGTGGTCGACTTGCCGGCGCCGTTGGGGCCGAGAAAGCCGAAGATCTGACCCTCGGCCACCTCGAAGCTAACGTCATGGACCTGGTACTGATCGTTGCGGCCGTAGGAATGGAACAGCTGCTCGACGCGGATCATGGCGGCAACCTCCTTTAAGAAGGCGACTCTTGATGTGACTGCCCGGTCATATCGAAGCCAAAAAAGAGGTGGCGGTACGCCACAACTCAGTTTTTCGAACCCATCCCCTTTTCGAGGATGTAAAAGAAGCTGTTGAAGATGGGGGTGAGCTGCTCCAGGTCCCACGACTTCCGCGTTCCCTTCTCTGCCAACTCCACCGGGTTGATGGCGAGCCGCTGAAAGATGTAAGTGGAGAGTTCGGCGGTCGCCACCGAGAAGATGAAGGCGGCCAGGTCTACATCGATCGCGGGGTCCAACTCGCCCCGGTCCACCGCCTCCTGGATCTGCCGCTTCAGGTAGTCGTGGGACTGCTGCTTGAGGCGGGCGTAGGTCTCGTCTCGGTGCGGCAGCTCGCCGTAGAGCGCCCGGTAGGCCATGCGGCTCAACTGTGGGTGCTCTGCTTCAAACTGGAGCCCTGCGGAGACCGCCCACCGGTAGAAGTCAAAGAAGGAGGTCTGGCCCTCCGGCGGACGGAGCCCCGCAAGCATCTTCAGCTTCTCCTCGCCGGCTAGCTGAAGCAGGTACATATGCAGGTCCTTCTTATCGGCAAAGTACTGGTAGAAGGAGCCCTTGGCAATACCGGCCCGCTCGACGATGCGGGAGATGGAGACGCTCCGGTAGTCGTGCGCGGCAAACTCCTCGACGGCGATCTCGACAATCGCACGCCGCTTCTCTTCCGGCAGGTTGAAGAAGGTCTGGGTCGGCATGAGCGGGCTCCCTTCTGTGAGGACGGATCATGTGACTATGCCGTCATATGACTGCTCAGTCACATTGTTATCACATTGCCGGCCAGGGGTCAACCCCTTCCCAACCGATTTCGCGAAAAGTCCTCGAACTTTCGGCAGACAGTCAAGTTTTGGGGCCCACCGCCGTATGCTGGAGGGAGGAAGGGTCCAGCCTGGCCCGTTCTCCCGGCAATGCACCATTGCCGGCCCGGATTCATATGGTAGCAACGTCTATGCAGGCCTCTAGCCAGGGGGGAGCGCCCGTGCGGATGGGCTTGGGTGGTCGAAAAATGCCACCGCACCGAGCGGCCGGCTTCGTGCTGATCGCCGTCGGGGCGATCATCATGCTCATGTCGATGCCCCTCTTCGTCTATGCGTCTGTGATCGGGGGCCTGATTGCGTACGTCGGCTACACGCTAATCGGCCGGTGAAGAGTCACTGGTCAGGAAGGGGGGCACCTGTGTGCGCATCACCGTCATCAAGCTGCCGAAGCCGCTAGGGCGTATGGTCATGGCGATCTTGGCCATCTTCTCCGGGAAGAAGGGGGAGGGCAGGGACGTCGCATAAGGTGCAGCCGGGCGTCCCCAGGTCGATGACGCTTACGGATACATCAGCGGAGCAGGCCCCGGCGGCAAATTGCCGCCGGGGCTGTGCTTTGGCTATAATAGAAGGTACCGCATGGTGCGGGAGTGGACAATCTTCTGGAGGGTTATCGCATTATGGCTGACTACCTTGTGCGTGCGATCGCTGCGGGCGGCAATGTCCGTCTCTTCGCCGCCATTACCACCGACCTGGTCGATGAAGCCCGCCGCCGTCATGACACCTGGCCGACGGCCACCGCTGCCCTGGGCCGGGCGATGACGGGCGCCGCCCTGCTGGCCGCCACGCTGAAGGAGGAGAACGAGTCGCTGACGCTCCGCATCGCCGGCGACGGCCCGCTGGGCGGGATCATCTGCGACGCCGACGAGCAGGGGCAGGTGCGGGGCTATGTCAATCAGTCACACGTGGACCTGGACCTCAACCCGGAGGGCAAGCTCGATGTGGCCGGGGCGGTGGGGGCGGGCTACGTGCACGTCACCCGGCAGCTGGCGCTGGAGGGGATCTACACCGGTACCGCCGAGATCGTCTCCGGCGAGATCGCCGAAGACCTGGCCTACTACTTGACCAAGTCGGAGCAGACCCCGTCGGCCGTCGCTCTCGGCGTGCGGGTGGGCAAGGATGGCGCCGTGGTGGCCGCAGGCGGCTACCTGGTGCAGCTTCTTCCTGCCACCAGCGAGTCCGACCGGGAGCAGCTGGAGGTGAACATCCATGCCCTGGGCGCCGTCAGCGCGGCGATCGAGCAGGGGCTGAGCCCCGAGGAGATCCTCGCCTCGCTGCTGGCGGGCATCGACTACCAGATCCTCGCCAGGCGCGACCTGCACTTCGCCTGCAAGTGCAGCCGGGAGCGGGCGTTGGGCGCCCTGGCGCTGGTGGAGTCCGACGAGCTGGAGGTCATGCTGAAGGAGGACAAGGGGGCGGAGCTGACCTGCCATTTCTGCAACGAGGTCTACCGCTTTACCGAAGAGGAGCTGCGTTCGGTGAAGACCGAGCCCGGACCGGCGCACTAGCCGGCTCCGGGCCCGGGTAAGCCAAAAACCCGGCCGCCTGCTCAGCGACCGGGTTTGTCAGCGAGACTGTAAGTTCTCAGATGAGGGAACACAGCAGGCCTTAGACAGCCCGCTGGACCTTCCCGCTGCGGAGGCAGCGGGTGCAGACGGTGAGCCGAACGACGCGGCCGTTCACCATCGCCCGGACGGTCTGTACGTTGGGCGACCAGGACCGCTTGGTCTTGTTCTCCGCGTGGCTGACGTTGTTGCCACGGGCGACGCCCTTGGAGCACACCTCGCACAGTCGAGCCAAGGTCTGACACCTCCTCATGGACCGACAAGAAAAGCGATCCATCTCTCTTAAGCACAATCCACATCATAACATACAGGTACTGACGTGGCAAGCGGGTGTTCGAAACCTCCGCGAGCAGGAATTCGCGGGTCTCAGGAAGAACTTAACGCCGCTGGAAGGGGGACAACTCTGTGGGAAAAGAGGTTGTCACCGAAGTCGGGCGGATTCACGTCTCGGAAGACGTTATCGCCACCATGGCGGGGGTTGCCACCACGGAGTGCTACGGCATTGTGGGCATGGCTTCCTCCCGGCTTCAGGACGGCATCTCAGAACTGCTGGGCCGTGAGAACCTGGCCAAAGGGGTCCAGGTTCATGTGGAGGGCGACTGGGTGGAGATTGATCTCTTCATCGTGGTCGGGTATGGCACCCGCATTTCCGAGATTGGGCGAAACGTTACGGACAAGGTCCGCTATGTAGTCGAATCGTATACCGGCCTCAAGGTGCGGGGTGTGCATATCCACGTGCAGGGAGTCAAGGTCGGGCACGCTTAGTTTCAGGCGCCCCCGGGTCCGAAATACGCGCGCCCCGTGGCCGGTGGCCATGCGGGATGAGGAGGCACCTTTCGTTGAGCATCCAGTCCATCGATGGTAAGACCCTCAAGCAGATGATCCTTCACGCCGCCTCGCAGCTAGAGGCGAATAAGGATACAGTCAACGCCTTGAACGTCTTTCCCGTGCCCGATGGCGATACGGGGACCAATATGTCCATGACGCTTTCCTCGGCCACCCGCGAGGTGGAGCGGTCGGGCGACCGGACGGTGGGAGAGGTGGCAGCGGCGGTGGCTCAGGGCTCGCTCATGGGCGCCCGGGGCAACTCCGGCGTGATCCTTTCGCAGCTCTTCCGCGGCTTTGCCAAGCACCTCGACGGCAAGGTGACGATCGACGGCCGGGACCTGGCCCGCGCCTTCCAGGAAGGCGTCGACACTGCCTACAAGGCGGTGATGAAGCCGGTGGAGGGCACGATTCTCACCGTTGCCCGGGAGTCGGCGGCTGCTGCAGTGCAGGCGACTCGCCGGGAGGATGACCCGGTGCGGATCATGAAGATCGTGGTGGAGGCCGCCGAGGCGTCGCTGGCCCGGACCCCCGAACTGCTGCCGGTGCTGAAGAAGGCCGGCGTGGTCGACTCGGGCGGCAAGGGTCTTACCGTAATCCTGCATGGCTATTACGAGGCGCTGTCGGGCGAGGCCGTGGTGGTGAGCCCGGTTACCACACGGGAGGCGGTCCCCGCCGCCAAGCACGACGTCTCCCCCGCCGCCAAGATCGACTTTAAGGTCGATGCGGAGATCTCCGATATCAAGTACCCCTATGACTGCGAGTTCTTTATTCGCCGGTACAAGGACGGCGAGCCGATCCCGATGGAGTTCGTCGCCCGGGAGCTGGAGCAATACGGCGACTCGGTCTACGTGGTGGGCAGCGAGGACTTCTCCAAGGTCCACGTGCACGCCTCCAACCCGGGCCCGGTCCTCTCGCTCTGCATCCAGTACGGCGACCTGGTCGACATCGTGATCCACAACATGCGGGAGCAGCATGAGGACCTGCTCCAGCATGCGCAGCGGACCGAGGGGGGCACGGCCGCCCCGACCCCCGCAGCGGCCGCTATGGAGCAGCCGGAGCCCGACCAGCCCACCGCTGTGGTGGCGGTGGCGGTGGGGGAGGGCATGGAGGCGATCTTCCGCTCCCTGGGCGTCTTTGCAGTGATTCAGGGCGGACAGACCATGAACCCCTCCACCCAGGACCTCCTGGACGCCATTGAGAGCTGCCCGTCGCAGCAGGTCTTCGTGCTGCCAAACAACAAGAACATTATCCTGGCCGCCGAGCAGGCGGCGGCGCTGACCGAGAAGCGGGTCTACGTGATCCCCACCCGGTCGGTCCCCCAGGGCATCGCCGCCATGGTCTCCTGGATGCCCGACGAGGAGGACGGCGACAAGCTCCAAAAGGCGATGAACCGGGGGATGGAAGCGGTCCAGACCGGCGAGATCACCTTCTCGGTGCGGGACACCGTCTACGGCGAGCTCGAGATCAAGGAGGGCGACATCCTCGGCCTGCTGAACGGCAAGATTCAGCTGACCGGCCAGTCGCCTGAGAAGGTGCTCACCGAGCTGTTGGCCGCCATGGTGGCGGAGCACGGGGGCGAGGTCATCTCCATCTACTATGGCGAGGGCGTCGAAGAGGCCCGGGCCGAGGCGGTGGCGGAGGAGCTGCGGGCGCAGTTCCCGGAGCACGAGATCGAGGTCCAGTACGGTGGGCAGCCGCTTTACTTCTACGTTTTCTCTTTGGAGTAGTTGGGCGATCACGCGAAAGGTGGTCCTGGGAATGGCTGTGCTGGCACTGCCCGTGCCGCACAGCCTTCTTTTATCGCGATCCACAACTGGCAAAACTTTGTGAACGGCTCAACTGTTCTTGACGTCCCATAACCAGGGGGGACGCCTTTATGCCACTGCGTGCACTTTTCTTGATTGCACTGAACCGGATCGCCCTCGTCCTGGTTGCCGGCCTCATGATCGTCATGCTCGCCCACATTGAGGCGGGGACCTTCCTCGTGGAATACAAGGGGGTCCAGGTCGCCCACTGGTCAGCCGATAACTGGTTTGGGAACGTGGTGCAGTACTTGAAGGGGGTGGCTCAGGGGGACCTGGGCACCATGACCGCCATGCGGGTGCCGGGCTACACGCTCAACCAGCCGGTTTCGTTGATTCTCAGCCGGTTCGGGGCCAACAGCCTGGTGCTGCTGGGAGCGGCGCTGCTGATCAGCCTGGCCCTGGGCACCCTGCTCGGGATTCTCTCCAGCCGCTTTGGCTTTCGCGGGGTGCGGCTGCCGGCGCTGGCCTCGTCGCTGGTGCTGATCTCGATGCCCGACATTCTGATCATCATGCTGCTCCGGCGGCTGCTGGTCTTTGTGCTCTCCTCCTACGGTGTCAAGCTCTTCTCGCTCACGGCGCTGGGTGGGGAGGTGACCGCCAGCCACTTTGTGGCCCCGCTGCTGGCGCTCTCAGCCCTGCCGCTGGGGGTGGTAGCCCGGGTCTCTGCGGTCGCCTTTGACGAGGTCTACGACCAGCTCTACATACGAACGGCGGTGGCCAAGGGGGCCCGGCCGCTGCGGGTGATCGTGAAGCATGCCATGAAGAACGCCTGGATCCGGGTGGCGGAGTCGTCGCCCCTGATCATGTCGAGCCTGGTGACGGGGCTGGTGATCGTGGAGTACGTGCTCTACTTCCCGGGCATCGGGCGGACGATGGGCCTGATTCTGGAGCACGGTGGCCGGTCGGCAGCGGCTGCCTCCATCGCCCTGGTGCTCCTGGTGGGGGCCACCCTGATCGACCTGCTCTTCAGCGCCGTGCGCCTTGCGCTGGATCCCCGGCTCGCCCAGCAGCACGGGGGCCGGCACGCCTCGTTCGCCCCGGGGGTGTCGGGCTGGGGCTTGGCAGCCCCTCGTTTCGACTGGCAGGGGGCGCTGGTGGCCCTGGCCGAGTGGCCGGAGCGGGCTCGGCAGTGGCTCTGGCGGAACCGGCCCAGCCGGATTCTGCGGGTGATTGGGCAGAACCCGCTCCTCCTGATCGGGGTGATCGGGGTGGCGGTGCTGCTGGTCACCGCCCTTTTCGGGGCCCAGTTCGTGGAGCTGGCGAACCGCAAAGAGGTGATCAAGGTCGCCTACCGGAACGGTGATGTGATCTACCCGCCCTATCCGCCGGGGACCGATGGCTTCCCGCTGGGCTCGGACCTGGCGGGCCGGTCGATCTGGAGCCGGATTCTGATCGGCGCCCGGTATACGCTCTTCTTCACCCTGGCGGTCACCCCGGTTCGGCTGCTCTTAGCCCTGCCCTGGGGCCTGGCCGCCGGCCTGCGGGGCGGCCTCTGGGCCGGCGCCGGTCGCACGGCGGGGCTGGTGGTCTCCGCTCTGCCGGTGCTCCTGATCCCGGCCCTGCTCCTGAAGGTCCAGAAGCTGACCTCGCTGCGGCCCGAGTCGGCCGGCGGCTTCTGGCTGATCACCGCCATTCTGGCCGTGGTGGGCATTCCCCGGCTGGCAGAGGCGGTGCGCCAGCACGTGGAGGCGGTGGCGGTCCAGCCCTTCGTGGAGGGGGCGAGGGCGGTGGGGGCCGGCGCCGGTCGGATTCTCTGGCGCCACATCTTGCCACACCTGACGCCCCAGCTCTGGGTCGCCGCAGCCGCCGACATGGCCTGGACGCTCCTGCTGCTGGCCCAGTTCGGCGTCTTCTCGATCTATCTGGGCGGCTCGGTCTTCGTGGCCACCGGCACCGAGATCATGGGCGCCACCTCGTCGGGGGTGCTGGTGCCCGTGATCCCCGACTGGTCCTCGATGCTCTCCAAGCCCTATGACGTGATCTACAAGGCCCCCTGGGCGCTCTGGGCGCCGGGTGTCGCCTTCCTCTTCGCCATCATCTCCTTCAACCTGGTGGCGGAGGGGCTGCGGCGCTGGACCCAGCGGATGACCGGTGCGATCCGGCGGGAGGAGTTCCCCGCCACCGCCCCGGCCCGGCGCCGGCTGGCGCTGGAGTGGGGCGCTGCCGCCGCCGTCACCCTGTTCCTGCTCTCGTACACCGGCCGGTACGCCTATGAGAACCAGGCGCTTCAGACCAGCGCCCAGGTTCAGCCCACCCTGGAGCGGGCCCGGCTCCGGATGAACGAGGTGCTCCAGATGGCGGTGGGCAAGGGGATCAGCCTTCAGCGTGACGACGCCCTGCGGCTGCTTCCCAAGGTGGTGGAGGAGTTCCTGCTCCACGCCTACAAGGCGGGCATGAGCCCGGCGCAGATGGAGGAGGCGAGCCAGCAACTCCTGCGGGTCCGCTACGTGGAGGGCTTCTTCGTGGCCGACGTGCCCGGGCTGGAGGGGCCGGCGTTGGCCACCACCCCGGTCTTTGTGGTCGATGAGAACGCCGCCTCCGTCTCCACGGTAGATTCGATCATCCGCCTCGAGTCGGTCACCGCCCTGCCACAGCCCACTGAGGGCCGCTGGCTGATCCTGGCGGGGAAGACCGGCGACTCCGGGCACCCGGCCGTCTCGCTCTGGTCGGGCCCCTTCAGCAGTTTCCGGTACCCCTACACCTACTCGTGGCGGAGCGCCCCGTTCCCCCTGCGCATGCTGCCCGACCTGGCGCCGCCGGAGTATGGGCTGCGGGCGGTGGGCAGCGGCCCCCAGGCCCGCCTGGAGGCCCAGGGCGCCCTGACCGACCTGGCGGTGGAGCCGTCGGGCAACCTGAAACTATGCGCCACCGATGGCGCCTGCACCACCCTCCGGTGGACCGGCGAGGGCTGGGAGCGATGAGAAGGGGAGGTGGCCGCATGGGGCGGTCAATTCGTCTCGTCGCAGCGGTCCTTCTCATGCTGGGCGCCGTTGTCTACCTGTGGCCGGTGGAGGGGCGCATCTGGCGGGAGGGCCAGGTGAATCGCCTCGCCCTGGTGAACGCCGGAGGGCGCTATGAGACAGACGGACGCCCCGCCATCGCCGAAGCGTTGGTGGGCGCCCGTCTGGACCGGTTCCGGCGGCTGCTCAACCCGCTGACCGGGCGGCCGTGCCGCCCCCGGGACCTCTCGTTCCTGATCGAATCGGGCTGGGTGGATCTCCGGCTCCACTGCCCGGACGGCCTCTTTCTCGACTACCTGCCCTGGCCGGGAGTGGGGCGTTAGCGCCCCACTCCCAGCTCCCGGGCCCGGTCGATCATGGCCAGGAGCGCCTGGTGGTTCTCGGGGTGACCCAGGTCGGCGGTGGCCCGCTGGGCGGCTTTCCAGACATCGACGATCGTGGTCTCCGCCGCCCAGGGCGACCGGCCCAGCACCGCGGCGAACTCGGCGACCGAGGCGGTCCAGAGCAGGTGGGCCGAGGGGGTGGAGAAGACCGCCGACCGGCGGATGTCCACCGCCTTCTCGACCACCTTGCCGCTCTCCGGCTCCTTGTAGCGAATCGAGACGGAGCCCAGGTGGCTCCCCTTGCCGGTCAGCTGCACCTCGTAGAGGGCGGTGACCGACTGGCCCGAGCCCATCTCGCCGGCGTCGGCCTTGTCGTTGCGGAAGTCCTGGTTGGCCATCACCCGGTTCTCGTAGCCCACCAGGCGGTAGCCCGCCACCTGCTCCGGGTCGAAGTGGACCTGGACCTTCGTGTCCTTCGCCACCACCTGGAGCGTGCCGGTCAGCTGCTCCACGAAGACCCGGCGGGCCTCGTCGAGGTCGTCGACGTAGGCGTACTGCCCGTCGCCCTTGTTAGCCAGCTGCTCCATGAGCACATCGTTGTAGTTGCCCATGCCGAAGCCGACGGTGGTCAGGTAGATCCCCTTCTCCCGGTAGTCCTCCACCTGCCGTAGAATCTCCTCCGGCCCGGTGCGGCCCACGTTGGCCACACCGTCGGAGAGGAGGAGCACCCGGTTGATGGCGCCCTTCTGGAAGTTCCGCCAGGCCATTTCGTACCCGAGGCGGATTCCCTCCTCGGCATAGGTCGAGCCGCCGGGCTGGAGCCGGTCGATCGCCCGCCGGATCTTCTCCTTGTCGCTGGTGGGCTCCAGGAGCGCATCGGCCTGGCTGGCGTAGATCACAATGCCCACCTGGTCGTCGGACTCCAGCTGGTCGAGCAGCAGGTGGAGCGAGCGCTTCACCAGGCCCAGCCGGTTCTCCATGTTCATGGAGCCCGAGACGTCGATCACGAAGGTGAGCACGGCGTGCTTCCGCTGGTAGGCCTTCACCTGGCGGGCCTGCAGGCCGATCTCGATCAGATGCATCCCCGGGCGAAAGGGGCTGGGCGCTCCCTCAATGTAGACCGCCACAGCCTCATGAGAGCGGGGGTAGCCCTGGGGGAAGTAGTTGATAAACTCCTCGGCCCGAATCGCCTCGGCCGGCGGCAGCTGGCCGCGCTCGAGGTAGTTGCGGGCGAGGGTGAAGGAGGCGGTGTCGACATCGACCGAGAAGGTGGAGGTCGGCCGCTTGGCGGTGTTGATCAGCGGGTTCTCGCCGTAGTCCTGGAAGTACATGTCGGTGGGAGGCGTGGGCGGGGGCAGCTCGTGCCACGCCGGGGGAGCCTTCACGCCGGCGGGGGCGGAGGCCATCGCCTTAGGCTCGCCCTGCCGGGAGCCCGACGCCGTCGAGGTGGAGCCGGGGGCGCCGCTCTGGGTGCTGCTCTTCGCTGCGTCCTGGGCAGGTGGCCTGGGGGCGGCGGCCTCGCCCATCTGCTGGCCCTGCGACTTCGGGGCGGGGGTGACAGCGGGCTTCTCGGTCGCCTTTCTGGAGCCTGCGCAGCCGGTGACGAGGAGCGCAGCGGCGAGGACGAGGGCGAGGGTCCGTTTGCTCAGCATGGCGTTTCCCTCCTGGTTGGCTTCTCGACCCATAGACGAGCGATATTTGTGGTACGTTTCAGCCGTTTTACAGTTGTGTTACAGAGAGTGACTCCCGACCAACCGAACACCCCCGCAGCGCAGGCTGTCGGGGGAGTTTTACTTCGAGTGCGAAAGTTTACAGAACGATTACAGGGCAGGGCACGTCGAATCAGTGGGAGGTGGACCTTCCATGTCGATTCGGCGCTGGCTCGGGGCGCTCTGGCAGCGCATGGCCCTCTTCTTGCTCGCGGGAGTTACCGCTGTCTTTGTGCTTCACGTGCAGGCCGGGCTTACCCCGCCCAAACCGGACGAGCCGGTCGCCTCCTTCTCCAGCGCCCGGTGGGCAGAGGCGGCCCGGTCCTACCTGGGCGACTTGGTCCGGGGCGAACTGGGCACGCTCAAGGCGCTGAAGGTGACCGGCTATACCCGTGACCTGCCCATGGCGCAGGTACTGGCCGAGCACGGGCCGAACAGCGGGCTGCTCCTGCTGCTTTCGCTCCTGACCAGCCTCTTCTTCGGCACACTGGCCGGCCTCCTGAGCAGCCAGTTCGGCCTGCGCTGGTTCCGGCTGCCGGCGCTCTCGCTCACCCTGCTCTTTCTCTCCACCCCTGACATTCTGATCATCCTCTTCCTGCGGGCCCTGGTGGCCTGGGTGCTCTCGGCCGCAGGGATTCAGCTGCTCTCGCTCTCCTCCCTGGGGGCGGATCTCGCCGCCAGCCACTTTATCGCCCCGGTTCTGGCGCTCTCCGCCCTGCCGCTGGCGCTGGTGGCCCGGATCTCAGCGGTCGCCTTCGACGAGGTCTACGACCAGCTTTACATACGGACCGCTGTGGCCAAGGGGCTCCACCCGCTGGATGTGATCTTCCGGCACGCCCTGAAGAACGCCTGGATTCGGGTGGCGGAGTCGGGGCCGCTGATCATGTCGGCCCTGGTGACCGGGCTGGTGATCGTGGAGTACGTGCTCTACTTCCCCGGCATCGGCCGGACCCTGGGGGTGATCCTGGAGCGGGCGGTCGACCCGCGCCAGGGGCTTGGTCTGGCGCAGAGCCTGCCGGTCGCGTCGTCCTCCATCGCCCTGATGCTCCTGCTGGGCGCCGTGCTGATCGATCTGGCCTTCGCCGGCCTCCGGCTGGCGCTCGACCCCCGGCTCGCCGAGGCGCCGGCCCAGCGTCCCACTGGGCTGCGGGGCGGGTGGGCAGAGGGGCTGCTCGCCCTGCCCGCCGCCATCGTCGCCCTGCCTCGGGCGCTGCGGGAGGCGCTGGCCGACCTGCCTCACCGCCTGGGCCAGGCGCTCTGGCTCTGGCGGCCCAGCCACCTGGCCCGGGAGATCTGGCGAAACCCGCCGCTGCTGATCGGCCTCCTGGGCCTTCTCGGGCTCGCCTTCGTCGCCCTCTTCGGCGGCCAGTTTGTCGACCTCTCCACCGCCCATCGGGCGCCCCGGTATCTGATCCACCAGGAGGAGGTCTTCTTCCCACCCTTCGGGCCAGGGCTTCCCGGCTATCCGCTGGGCTCGGATATGGCCGGGCGGAACGTGCTGACCCGCCTGTTGATCGGCGCTCGCTATACCCTCTTCTTCACCCTGGCGGTCACGCCGGTCCGGCTCGTCATCGCCCTGCCCTGGGGGCTGCTGGCCGGGCTGCGAGGGGGCCTGGCCGCGGGGATGGGCCGGACCCTGGGGCTGATGCTCTCCGCCCTGCCGGTGATCCTGATCCCCGCCGCGCTCCTGCCGCTCCAGCAGGCGCTGGGGCTCGACCCGGGCAGCGGCGCCGGCTTCTGGCTAATCGCCGCCATCTTAGCGGTGGTGGGCGTCCCGCGGCTGGTGGAGTCGATCCGCCAGAACGTGGAGGCAATCGCCGTGCAGCCCTACGTGGAGGGCGCCCGGGCCGTGGGGGCGGGAACGGGCCGGATCCTCATCCGCCACATCTTCCCGCACCTGGTGCCCCAGCTCTGGGTGACCGCCGCCGCCGACATGGCCTGGACGCTGCTGCTCCTGGCCCAGTTCGGCGTCTTCTCCATCTACCTGGGCGGGGCGGTCTTCGCCGCCACCGGCTATGAGATCCTGACCGACAGCTCCGGGGTCCTGCTGCCCCGAGTGCCCGACTGGTCCTCCATGCTCTCCCGCCCCTACGAGGTGATCTATCGCGCGCCGTGGGCGCTCTGGTTCCCGGCGCTCGCCTTCCTGCTGGCGATCGTCGCCTTCAACCTGCTGGCCGAGGGGCTGCGCCGCCGGGTGCAGCGCATCGCCGCCGCCCCGGCGGCCGAGCCCGACGAGCGGACCGGACCGGCCCGCCGCCGCCTGGCGCTGGAGTGGGGTGTGGCGCTGGCGCTGCTGCTGGCCGCCACCGGGCTGACCGCTCGCTACGGCTTTCAGAGCTCGCCGCTCTACGCCACGGTGAAGACCCAGTCGGCCCTGGACCAGAAGCGGCTCCAGGTCCAGGCGGTGATCGAGACGATCCAGGGCACGGGCAGCAACCTGGAGCGCTCCAAGGCGGTGGCGGTCCTGCCCCGGGCCGGCGCCGACTACCTGCGGGAGGCGCACAGGGCGGGGCTCACCTCCGGCGAGATCCAGGCCGACAGCCAGGGCCGCTTTACCATGGTGGATATCGAGGGCTATCGGCTGGGCGCCCTCTATGTGGAGGGGGCGCCGGGCGGGAACAGGGCCTTCCTCTTTACCCAGGACAAGCGGACCGGCGAGGTCGCCTTTGCCGCCAGCGTGGAGCGGCCCACCTCCTTCGCCGTGCTCCCAGCCGAGCCGGACCGGCAGGGGCGGCCGACCTTTGTGCTTCTGGTCGCCGGCACCGTGCCGGGGCCGGACCACTGGGTCCTGACCGCCTGGACCGGGCCATACCGTGGCTTTGCCGCCACCACCTGGATGTCTGGCCGGGGGGTGGTGGGGGCGCTGCACCGGCGGCTGCCGGCCGATCTGAAGGCCCGGCTGGTGGTGGATGACGGCCAGGGCGCCGCTCGCATCGAGCAGACGCTGGGGCCGCTGGCCAATATCAAGGTGGCCCCCACTGGGGACGTCACCTTCTGCCGGCAGCTGAACCGGGACTGCGAGACCGTTTCCTGGGCGGAGTTGGGCTGGTGAGGGAGACCTTTGTGATAAGGAGCATCGGGCGAGCCGATGCTCCTTTGCCTGTTGAAGGGAGGGATACATTTCTTGCCACAGATTCTCCCGAAACTAGCGGTCGGGTCGGTTTATTGGCCGCGGATTACGCGGATTACGCGGATTTCCGGACATTCGCGGATTACCAGGTAGTTGCTGGTGAGGGAGAACATACACAGATTAAGATATGATAATATATTTGCCCAATGAAACCTAACCACCATGATGAAGGGCACCCGAACCAGAAAATGATGTTGATGTTGCCCGATTCAGCAGTGACCCGGTGATTTTGTGTTTCTCAATCTGTGTAATCATGATAATCTGTGTAATCTGTGGTTAAAAAATGTTTCCCTCACATTTCCCATTGACAAGGGTTGGAAAGCCCTTTACGATCAGGCCATTACCCGTGTTTATACCTGCTCCGGACCCACACTGAAAGGACGGGCACGTATGGTCGGATGGCTGGTCCGGGGACGCATTCATTATGGGTGGATCATTGTCGCAGTAACCTTCCTCACCATGCTGGGAGCCGCAGGGGTTCGCTCTACCCCCGGGGTGCTGATGCTCCCCCTGGAGCGGGAGTTCGGCTGGGATCGGGCCACGGTCTCGCTGGCGGTCTCCGTCAACCTGGTCCTGTTCGGGCTCTTCGGCCCCTTCGCCGCCGCCGTCATGGAGCGCATCGGCATGCGGGCCACCATGGCCGGCGCCCTGCTCCTGCTGGCCTCGGCCGTCGGTCTGACCACCTGGATCGAGTCGCCCTGGCACCTCCAGCTGCTCTGGGGCGTGCTGGTTGGCCTGGGCTCGGGCGCCCTGTCGGGGTGGATCGCGGCAACGGTCTCGACCCGATGGTTCGTCGAGCGGCGCGGCCTGGTGGTGGGCATCCTCACGGTCGCCAACGCAACAGGACAGCTTATCTTTCTGCCGCTCCTGGCCTCCATCGCCACCACGTCCGGCTGGCGGACCGCCGTCATGGTGGTCGCCCTCAGCGCCCTGCTCGTGATCCCGCTGGTGGTTCTCTTTGTCCGCAACTACCCGGAGGATGTAGGCCTTCACCCCTACGGGGGCGGGCCGGATTCCGGCGTGGCGAATTGGGTGGCAGCCTCCAATCCGTTTGGCGCTGCAATGGCCACCCTGCGGCGCTCTCTGACCCACCGGGACTTCCTCCTGCTGGCCGGCACCTTCTTCATCTGCGGGCTGACCACCAACGGGCTGGTGGGGACCCACCTGATTCCCGCCTCGGTCGACCACGGGCTCCCGGAGGTGACGGCGGCCTCGTTCCTGGCGCTGATCGGCGTGGTCGACGTGATCGGGACCCTGATCTCGGGCTGGCTCTCGGACCGCTTTGACAACCGGCGGCTGCTGGCCTGGTACTACAGCCTGCGCGGGCTGTCGCTGATCCTGCTGCCCTACGCCTACGAGCTAGGAGTTCCGGCGCTGATGCTGTTCGTCGTCTTCTACGGGCTCGACTGGGTCGCCACCGTGCCGCCCACGGTCCGCCTGTCGGCGGACCTCTTTGGCAAGGAGAACGCCGGGCGGGTCTACGCCTGGGTCTTTGCGGCACATCAGCTGGGGGCGGCAACCGCCGCCTACGGCGCCGGCTCCCTGCGCCACTGGCTCGGCAGCTACACCACCAGCTTTGTGCTGGCGGGGCTCATCGCCCTGCTGGCGGGGGCCATGGCCCTGCGTATCGCCCGCCCGGCGCCCCCGCAGGCGCTGGCGGCGCCCGCGGACTGAAGGAATCGTTCGCCCCCACGGCGAACAGTTCCCGGTAGAGGTGAGACGATTGCCTCCATCTAACCGCACCACAAAGGTACAGCCATACATGGGCGATCCCTTGAACCAGCCGGTCCAGTACCTCCGGGGCATCGGCCCCGAGAAGGCGAAGGACCTGGCCAAGCAGGGGATCGCCACCGTGCGCGACCTGATCGAGCGGGTGCCCCGCACCTACCGGGACTACTCGCACTTCAAGGCGATCATCCAGGCCCAGAACGGCCAGATCGAGGCGCTCCAGGGAACCGTAATCGCCGCCCAGGAGCAGAAGCTCCGGGGCCGCCTCTCCCTGACCAAGGTGATCATCTCCGACGGCTCCGGCACCGCCGCCGGGGTCTGGTTCAACCAGCCCTGGCAGGCCAAGCGCTTCCCCACCGGCACCAAGGTTCTCTTCGCCGGGGTGGTGGAGCGGCGGGGCGCCCAGATTCAGATCACCAACCCCGAGTGGGAGATCCTCGACGACGAGGGGATCAACGACCCGATCCACGCGGGCCGCATCGTCCCCATCTACCCGCTGACCGGCTCGCTCAACCCGCGCGATGTCCGCCGGGCGGTCAAGCAATCGATCGACATGGCGGCCCACCTGATGCCCGCCACCCTCCCTGACCCAGTCCGCCGCCGGCAGGGGCTCATGGAGATGGCCGATGCCTGGCGGGCGATCCACTTCCCCGGCTCGGAGGAGGAGAAGGGGCGGGCCCGGACCACCCTGGCCTTCGAGGAGCTGCTGGTGCTCCAGACCGGGCTGGCGCTGATCCGCCAGCAGACGGTCGAGGAGATGGTGGGCATCGCCCACGGGCCGGACGGCGAGGTGACCCGCAAGTTCCACGCCAACCTCCCCTTCCAGCTGACCGCCGCCCAGCAGAAGGTGATCACCCAGGTCAAGGCCGACATGGAGCGGACCAAGCCGATGAACCGGCTGGTCCAGGGGGACGTGGGCTCCGGCAAGACCATGGTGGCGGTGGCGGCGCTGGCCAAGGCGGTCGATTCTGGCCACCAGGGGGTGCTGATGGCCCCCACCGAGATCCTGGCCGAGCAGCACTACATTAACCTGCACCGCATCTTTGAGCCCCTGGGGGTCCAGGTGGTGCTGGTGACCGGCTCCCTGACCAAGAAGGAGCGGGAGGCGAACCTCGGGCTGCTCCAGATGGGGGCGGCGCAGATCGCCGTGGGCACCCATGCCCTGATCGAAGACCGGGTCAACTTCCAGGATCTGAGCCTGGTGATCACCGACGAGCAGCACCGCTTCGGCGTGCGGCAGCGGGCGCGGCTCCAGTCGAAGGGCGAGGTGATGCCCGACGTGCTGGTCATGACCGCCACCCCGATCCCCCGAACCCTGGCGCTGACGCTCTACGGCGACCTCGACGTCTCGATCATCGACCAGCTGCCCCCGGGCCGCAAGCCGGTGGGCACCTACTGGCGGACCGAGACCAACCGGCGCCAGGTCTACGACCACCTGATCAAGACCGAGGTGGCGAACGGCCGGCAGGGCTACGTGATCTGCCCCCTGGTGGAGGAGTCCGACAAGCTCCAGGCCCAGGCCGCCACCGAGTGGCGCGACCGGCTGGCCGCCGACTACCCGCAGGTCCGCTTCGGCCTGCTTCACGGGCGGCTGAAGCCCGCCGAGAAGGAGGCGGTCATGGAGCAGTTCCGCCAGGGCGAGATTCAGGTGCTGGTCGCCACCACGGTGGTGGAGGTGGGCGTCGACGTGCCCAACGCCTCCATGATCATCATCGAGGGCGCCGACCGGTTCGGTCTCAGCCAGCTGCACCAGCTGCGGGGCCGGGTGGGCCGGGGCAGGCACCAGTCGTACTGCGTGCTGATCTCCGACGCCAAGAACGAGGAGGCCCGGGAGCGCATGCAGGTGATGCAGAAGTTCACCGACGGCTTCTCTCTCTCCGAGAAAGACCTGGAGCTGCGGGGCCCCGGCGAGTTCTTCGGCACCCGGCAGCACGGCATGCCCGACCTGAAGGTGGCCAACCCGATCGCCGACCTGCCGATTCTGGAGAAGGCGCGGGCCGAGGCGCTGGCGCTGGTCCGGGAGGACCCCCAGCTCCGGCGGCCCGAGTACCAGGCGCTCCGCCAGGCGATCAAGTCCCGGCTGGGCGAGGCGTTTGGTTTTATCCTGGTCAGTTAGCATCATCAGACAGACCGGTTCCACCACAGGGGTGGAGCCGGTCTATCATATTGAACAGATCATGGAAATAAGGAATCGACATACCAATTTAGTAACATATGAATTGTCATTTTACCTTCATATTTATCTGTAGTTGCAGCAATAAAATAGCCATGTTTTATCTTGGTATCTTGCAGGAATGGGCAAGTTCAGCTCCGAATAATGGAGATCATTCTACCCTCGAACTATTATGAGAATGGTTAGAATTGTACTTCGACAGGTGGGGAAATGGGTTGATTGATCTACACGCTCACGTACTTCCGGGTGTAGACGACGGTCCGAGCAGCCTCGCCGATTCCCTGACGCTGCTCCGTGTTATGCAGGCCCAGGGCGTGCAGACCGTAGTCGCCGCCGTTCACGCCTTCGATGGTCGGTACAACGTCAGCCGCGAGGCGCTGCTGCGAGCTCACGAAGCGCTGTCGGCCGCCCTGGAGCGGGAGGGAATGGCAATCCGGGTCGTTCCCAGCATGGAGCTCTACTTGGGCTTCGACCTGCTGGCCGCCGTGAAGCGGGGCGAGGTTGTGGGGCTGAACGGGTCGCCGCACCTTGTGGTGGAACTGCCGGCCCGTGAGTTCCCGGCCTACACCGAGCGGGCACTCTTTGAGCTGATGATGACCGGCTACCGTCCCCTCCTGGTTCATCCCGAACGGAACCGGGGGATTCAGCGCAACCCCGACCTGCTCTACCGGCTGGTGGAGCGCGGGGTGCGCCCCATGCTGACCGCCGCCAGCCTGCTGGGCCACTTCTCTTCCGAGGCGGAGAGGCTGGCTCGGGAGTTTTTGCGGGAGGGCGCCGCCGACCTGATCATGAGCGACGCCCACGACCTGAGCGGGCGACGGCCCTTGTTGCCCGAAGCGCTGGCTGTGGCCAGAGCCTGCGGCAAGGCTGACCAGCAGGCCGAGGCGACCCTTCTTTCCTAGTTTCCTACCGCCCCAACAGGTGGGAAGATCCATGCTCCAATTCAGTCCAGGAAGGAGGGAAATGAAACGATGAAAGTGCGTAAGTTTACCGCTGCGCTGATCGCTGCCACCCTGCTGTTCGCCGCCGCTACCACCGCCCTCGCCCAGTCGCCCACGGTTCCGGGTGCCGTCTACTCCCAGACTTGGGGGGCGGACAAGGCGCACAGCAAGATCAAAGAGGAGCTCACCAAGGCCGGCGTCAAGGATGTGCCGTCCACTTTCTGGGCGGCCGGCTCCCTGACGGTGCTGTTGGAGGCCGGGCTGATTAAGCCCGACGCCACCGGCAATCTGGCCCCAGATTCCAAGGTGGGGACAGGCGAGGGGGTTGCCATCTTCGCCAAGGTGCTGGGCCTGGCCAGCAAGCTGGATGATGACGCCACCGCTATGGCCAAGGCCAGGAGCGCGGGGCTGGTCGACGACACCGCCGACGGCGAGATGACCCGACTGGGCGTTGCTAAGATCCTGGCCAAGGCGCTGGGCGTCGAGCCGAAGAGCTCTGTCACCAGGTCCACCTTTCCGTTTAGTGACGGCTTCGACGAGCTGAGCGCAGAGGAGCGGGGCATTCTGGCGGCGCTCTATGAACTGGGAGTCTTCAGGGGCTACCCTGACAAGACCTTCCGTCCCGGCAAATCGCTGACCAGGGCCGAAATCGCCATTCTGGTCGACCGTATCCTCGGCGCGATGGCCCCGTAGGAATCGAGCAACTACAAGGCGGAAGGCCCGGCCTCCCATGATCACGAGGCCGGGCCGGCACCGCCGCCCATGGGGCGGGAGGAAAAAATTTGTATGGAACAGGCCGAACTGGATCTTCGTGAGATCTTTCTAGTGCTCCGCCGGCGCTTCTGGCTGCTGGCAATGGTGCCCCTGCTGGCCGCCCTGACCGCCGGCGTTGTCAGCTATACTCTGCTGGAGCCGGTCTACCGGGCATCCACCACCCTCTGGGTGATCAAGGACGGCCAGCAGATCAACTACAATGAGCTGCTGCTCAGCCGGAACCTGACCAAGACCTATGCCGAGGTAGCCAGGAGCCGGGCGGTCATGGCCGATGTAATCAAACAGCTGGGTTTGCAGGGCGTTACCGTGGAGGCGTTGCAGAAGAAGCTGACCGTCACCCCGGTCCGGGATACCGAGATCCTCTCCTTTGCTATTGAAGACACCGACCCGGCCATGGCCGCCCGTCTGGCGGCAGCGGTGGCCGAGTCGTTCAAGGGGCAGATTCGCACCTATATGAAGCTGGAGAACGTGGTGGTGGTGGACCCCGCCGTGGTGCCCACCAACCCCATCAAACCCCGAAAGATGATGAACATCGCCGTCGCCTTTGTGCTCGGCCTGATGGCGGCCACCGGGCTGGCCTTTCTGCTGGAGTACCTGGACACCTCCATTAAGAGCCCGGACGATGTCAGTCGTTACCTGGGTCTGCCGGTGCTGGGCGTGATCCCGGTGCTGGAGATGAAGAGCCAACCCGCCGCCGAGGCCCGCCGGGTCCGGCAGCGGCAGCCCGAAGCCCAAGGGGAGGTGGAGCTATGAGACGGAGCCCCAGCATAGCGCCAGCCCCCGAGTTGGTCACCCATCTGCACCCCATGGCGGGAGGCGCCGAGGCCTTCCGGGTGCTCCGGACCAACCTGCAGTTCATGGGGCTCGACCGGCCCCTCCGGTCGGTGCTGATCACCAGCGCCGTGCCCGGCGAGGGAAAGTCCACCGTGGCCGCCAACCTGGCCGTCGCCTTTGCCCAGTCCGGCGCCAACGTCTGTCTGGTAGATGCCGACCTGCGCCGCCCCCGGGTGGCCAAGCTCTTCGCCGTGGAGAACTGGCGGGGGCTGACCAACGCCGTGGTCAGCCAGAACGGCCTGGAGGCTGACCTGCAGCCCAGCGGCGTGTCCGGCCTCTCCCTGCTGACCAGCGGCCCGATTCCGCCTAACCCGGCGGAGATGCTGGGCTCCGCCCGCATGACCCAGCTCCTGTCGAACCTGGAGCAGCGGTTCGAGATGGTGATCCTGGACTCGCCCCCCACCCTGGCGGTGACCGATGCCGCCGTGCTGGCGCCCAAGGTGGGCGGTGTGATCCTGGTGGCCCGGTCGGGCAAGGTGGCCCGGCAGCAAGCGCAGCGGGCGGTGACATCGCTGCAGGCGGTGAAGGCCAACCTCCTGGGGGTGACCCTCTCGGCGGTGCCGCAGGATGAGAAGGACGGCTACTACTACTATTACTACAGCGAAGAGCAAGGTGGGCCAATCGGCAAACGATAGCTATCTGCGGGTAGCTAGGGAGGTGTGAACATGGAGGTGCAGTGGCGCCGCGTCATCTTAGCGAGCATGGACATCCTCGCATCGATTGGCGCGGTCTACCTGGCCTTTGTAATCCGTTTCGGCCTCGACGAGCGGGATTTCCCGTACGCCTATCTGCTGATCTACCTGAAGGCGTTGCCCTTCATCTTGCCTGTCCGGCTGCTAGTCTACTTTCTGTCCGGCCTCTACGACCGCGCCTGGAGCTATGCCAGCGTGCCCGAACTCCTGCGCATCGCCTTTGCTGTTACTGTGGAGAGCACCGTTGCGGCCGTCATTATCCTGACCATGGCGCAGGGCGGCTTTCCCCGCAGCGTGATCGTGATCAGCTGGCTCCTGACAATTGCCGCCCTGGGCCAGATCCGCCTGGCGCTCCGCATCCGGCGAGAGTGGTACGCCACGCGCGGGAAGGCGAGCCTTGCCGTCCACCCGACCCTGATCTTTGGCGCCGGGGATGCGGGCGCCATGCTTGCCCGGGAGTATGCCAAGCACCCGGAGATCGGGTGCGCCGTGGTCGGCTTTATTGACGACAATCCGCAGAAGAAGGGGCTCTTCATTGCCAGCAAGCCGGTTCTGGGGACCCGGAGCGACTTGGAGCGGCTGATCCGCATGCATAAGGTGACCCACCTGGTGATCGCCATGCCCAGCGTGAAGGGGGCGGTAGTCCGTGATGTGATGGAGCGGGCCCGCAGGCTCGGGCTGCAGGTAAAGACGCTGCCCGGCCTTTATGAACTGATGAACGGCACCGTCTCCGTCAACCAGATCCGAGACGTGCAGATTGAGGACCTGCTGGGCCGGCCAGAGGTAAAGGTAGACCTGGAGGCGATTGCGGCCTACCTCAGTGGCGAGGCGGTGCTGGTCACCGGCGCCGGCGGCTCCATCGGCTCGGAACTCTGCCGCCAGGTGGCGCGCTTTGGCCCCAGGCAGCTCCTGCTCCTGGGGCATGGGGAGAACTCGATCTATGAGATCGATTTGGAGCTAAGGGCCAGACACCCCAACCTACCGATCCACCCGATCATCGCCAACATTCAGGACGAGGCCCGGGTCCGCCAGGTCTTTGAACGGTACCGGCCCAGCGTGGTCTTCCATGCGGCGGCCCACAAGCATGTGCCGCTCATGGAGGCCAACCCGGCCGAGGCGATTAAGAACAACGTCTTCGGCACCCTGAATGTGGCCCGGGCTGCCGACTTCTACAAGGCGAAGCGGTTTGTGCTGATCTCATCAGACAAGGCGGTCAATCCCACCAGCGTGATGGGGGCCACCAAGCGGGCGGCCGAGTACGTAGTCCAGTCGCTGGCCCGGACCAGCAAGACGGTCTTTGTGGCGGTGCGCTTCGGCAACGTGCTGGGGAGCCGCGGGAGCGTGATTCCGCTCTTTAGGAAGCAGATCGCGGACGGGGGGCCGGTGACGATTACCGACCCCAAGATGGTCCGTTACTTTATGACGATTCCCGAGGCGGTGCAGTTGGTCATTCAGGCGTCGTCGATGGGGAAGGGCGGCGAGGTCTTCGTGCTCGACATGGGCAGCCCTGTGCGCATCGTCGACCTGGCCCGGGATCTGATCCGGCTCTCGGGCCTGGAACCGGGGGTGGATATTGAGATCGCCGTCACCGGCATGCGGCCGGGAGAGAAGCTGTACGAGGAGCTCCTGACAGCGGAAGAGGGAATCCATGTCACGGAACATGAGCGGATCTACGTGGCGAGACCGGATCTGATCCCGCCCGTGGCGCTCCAGGGGTTTCTTGAAGAGTTGCGCGAAGTGGCCGCCAGCAGTCAGACCAGTAACCACCAGCTTCGGAACCTGATCGTAGATCTAACAGAGAAGGTGGCTTACCATGACGCTGTTGGGGCAGGCAGTTGAGCTGAGTCCGGTCGCCACCGCTCTCAAGGAACGGATCGGCTTGAAAGAGGCGTTGGTGGCGGTAATTGGAGCCGGGTACGTCGGCCTGCCGCTGGCGGTGGAGAAGGCCAAGGTGGGCTTCGGGGTGGTCTGCGTGGAGCAGAACCCCAACCGGGCGCAGATGATCAACGAGGGTCGGAACTATATCCGCGATGTGAAGGACGAGGAACTGGCCAAACTGGTGCGGGATCGCCTGATTACCGCTACCACCAGCTTTGCCGTGCTGGGTGAGGCAGATGTTGTGATTATCTGTGTACCGACCCCGCTCACCGAGAATAAGGACCCCGACATCTCCTACATCGTCAACGTTACCCGCGAGATCGCATCCCACCTGCATGTGGGGCAGCTCATCTCCCTCGAGTCCACCACCTATCCCGGCACCACCGAAGAGGTGATCCTGCCCATGCTGGCCCCCAAAGGGCTGCGGGTGGGTGAGGACTACTTCGTCTCCTTCTCCCCGGAGAGGGTCGACCCCGGTAACGCCCGCTACACCACGAAGAACACGAACAAGGTCGTGGGCGGTGTGACACCTGCCTGCCTGGACGTGGCGACCACCCTGTACCAGCAGACGATCCTGAGTGTGGTGCCGGTCTCCTCGCCCAAGGTGGCGGAGATGACCAAGGTCTTTGAGAATACCTACAGGGCGGTCAACATCGCGCTGGTAAACGAACTGGCAATGCTGTGCGACCGGATGGGTATCGACGTTTGGGAAGTGGTGCAGGCCGCTTCGACCAAGCCCTTCGGCATTCAGACCTTCTGGCCCGGCCCCGGCGTGGGCGGCCACTGCATCCCACTCGATCCCTTCTACCTGGCCTGGAAGGCTCGGGAGTACGACTTCTCCACCCGGTTTATTGAACTGGCCGGCGAGATCAACCTGCGCATGCCCTACTTCGTAAAGGACAAGGTGGTTCGAGCACTCGGTGAGGCTGGTCGCCCGCTTTACGGCTCTAACATCCTGGTGCTGGGTGTGGCCTACAAGCGGGATATCGCCGACGAACGGGAGTCCCCGGCACTCAAGATCATCCAACTGCTGCAGAAGGAAGGCGCACAGGTGAGTTACCACGACCCCTTCATTCCCGAGGTGCACCCGCATGGCTGGTTCAAGGAGCATATGACCTCTGTCCCGCTGTCCGACGAGCTCTGGCAGCAGGTGGATGCGGTTGTCGTGGCTACCGACCATACGAACGTTGACTATGAGATGGTTGCCCAGAAGGCCGCCATCATTATTGATACCCGGAATGCCATGAAGAACGTTCGGTCTCCTTCTGCCAAGATCGTCAAGCTCTAAACTCTCACGGTGGGGATGAAGCATAAGTATGGAGCACGCTAGGCCCCTGGGTTTTGCGGTCATTGGCTGTGGCCGCATTGCACCCAATCATGGACAGGCCATTGTCGCCCTGGAGGATGCCAGGCTGGTGGCCGCTGCAGATATCATCAAGGAGCGGGCTGAGGCGTTCACCGAGCGGTTTGGCGGCGAAGCCTACGTGTCCTACAAGGAGATGCTGGAGCGGCCCGATGTCGATGTCGTCTGCATCTGCACCCCGAGCGGCATGCATGCTGAGCAGGGCATTGCGGCGGCGAAGGCAGGCAAGCATGTGCTGGTGGAGAAGCCCATGGCTCTCTCCCTGCGTGATGCTGACGCCCTGATCGAGGCCTGCCGCGAGAACGGCGTGATCCTGGGTGTTGTGCACCAGAACCGGTTCAACCCGGCGATCGTCCGGCTGCGTCAGGCGCTGGAGGGGGGCCGGTTTGGCCAACTCAACATGGGCAGCGCTGTGCTCCGCTGGCACCGCGATCAGAACTACTATGCGCAGGCGCCCTGGCGCGGCACCTGGGCGCAGGATGGCGGCTGCCTCATGAACCAGACGATCCACTGCATCGATCTCCTGCAGTGGATGATGGGGCCTGTAGAGAGCCTTTATGCGTTTACGGGCACCCGGATGCGGGAGATCGAGGCCGAGGATAACGCCGCGGCGGTGTTGCGGTTCCGCAACGGGGCCATGGGCCTGATCGAATCCTCGGTAACGGTCTACCCCAGGAACCTGGAGGAGACCCTCAACCTCTTCGGATCTACGGGCACGGCTGTGATCGGTGGTGTGGCGGTCAACCGGATTGAGGCCTGGCGGTTTGCCGAAGGCGAGGAGAGCGAGGAGGCGATCCTGGCTCAGCAGACCGCCGATCCCTCTAGCGTCTATGGGCATGGACATAAGCCGCTGATTGCCGACTTCATCGAGGCCGTTCGGACCGGGCGCGAGCCGGCGGTGTGCGGAACCGAGGGCCGCAAGGCGCTTGAAATCATTCTTGGCATCTATAAGGCGTCCCGCACTGGTCAGCCCGTCACCTTCCCTGTGGTGGAGGAGTAACCGATGGCAGAGTACTTTGTGCACCCATCATCCTACGTGGACGAGGGGGCAGAGATTGGGAAGGGCACGAAGATCTGGCACTTCTCGCACATTATGAGCAAGGTGAAGATTGGCGAGAACTGCTCGATGGGCCAGAACGTCTTCGTGGCCAATGGGGTCACCATCGGCAACGGGGTCAAGATCCAGAACAACGTATCGGTTTATGAGGGCGTCATTCTGGAGGACTACGTTTTCTGCGGTCCAAGCATGGTCTTCACCAATGTAAAAACACCCCGGTCAGCTTACCCCCGCAACACGAGCGAGGATTACGCAACGACCTGGGTGAAGTGTGGGGCCAGCATCGGGGCGAACGCGACGGTAGTCTGCGGTGTAACCGTGGGTGAGTGGGCGTTTGTGGCTGCGGGTGCTGTGGTAACGGAGGATGTACCGGCCTATGCTACCGTGGCGGGGGTGCCGGCCAGGATTATCGGGTGGGCTTGTGAGTGCGGCCAGTCGCTCTCTTTTGATGGTGGACAGGCTCGGTGCAGCGCTTGCGGCAAGGAATATCGCAAGATCGGTGACATGCAGGTCACCCGGTCAGTAGAGTAGGGGACTACACCGATGGAAAAGCCGATGATTCCGATTTTAGATCTCTCTGCTGAAGTGGAAAGTCTCTGGGACGAGCTGCAGGTCGCCATTCAAGGTGTACTGAGGTCGGGCCAGTTCATTATGGGACCGAATGTAAAGGCGTTTGAAGAGGAAGTTGCGGTCTACCTGGGCGTCAAGCATGCCATTGGTCTTAACTCTGGTACGGATGCCCTTTACATCGGTCTGAAGGCGCTGGGGATCGGCCCTGGCGACGAGGTGATTACCACTCCGTTTACCTTCTTCGCGACCGCTGAGGCGGTTAGCCATGTCGGGGCGACACCGGTGTTCGCAGATGTAGATGCCGGCACCTACAACATTGACGTCAGCCGCATCGAGGCAGCCATTACGCCCAGGACAAAGGCGATAATCCCCGTGCATTTGTTTGGCCAGGCGGCTGATATGGACGACCTTATGGCCTTGGCGGATAAGCACGGGCTCAAGGTCGTCGAGGACGTTGCCCAGGCATTTGGCGCCGAGTATAAGGGCCGTAAAACGGGTACCGTCGGCCATATGGGTACCTTTTCGTTCTTCCCCACGAAGAACCTTGGCGCCTATGGCGACGGTGGCCTGTTGACTACCAACGATGATACCGTGGCAGAGATCGCCCGCATGTTACGTACCCACGGCTCCAAGAAAAAGTACTATAACGAATTGGTGGGATATAACTCCCGGCTTGACGAGATTCAGGCAGCTATACTCCGGGTAAAACTACGCCGCATCAATCAATGGAACGAAGAGCGGCGTCGGGTTGCTGAGCGTTACGCCCAGGGGTTGGGTGACTTACCCGGCCTTGTCCTACCCCAAGAGAGTCCTGACTGCAAGCATGTGTACCACCAGTACACCATAAGGGTGCCTGAAGGCCGGCGCCAGGAACTGCAGGAACGGTTGGCAACCCACGGGATTGGCACAATGGTCTACTACCCCGTGCCGGTGCATCGCCTGCCCGTCTACAATCACCCTCCAGGGACCCACCCCGTTGCAGAGCAGCTCGCGGCAGAGGTTCTGTCGTTACCAATCTGGCCGCAGATGACACCAGAGATTCAGGCTCAGGTTGTACGAATCGTGCGGGAGGTTCTTTTGTAGAAACAACTGGTTCCCAGTCGTTAGATTGGTGGTGCTCTACATGAAGGTATTGGTAACCGGCGGGGCAGGGTACATCGGCAGTCACGTTGTCCAAGCTCTGCTGGAGGCAGGGCATGAGCCGGTCGTATATGACAATCTGTCAACAGGGCATGTTCAGGCGGTGAAAGAGGCGGAGTTGGTGGTCGCAGATATCGCGGACCGGGAGCGACTGTCAACTACGTTGGCGAAGCACCAGTTCGATGGTGCGATCCATCTCGCTGCGGTTAGCTTGGTGGGCGAGTCAATGCGTAATCCGTCTCGTTACTTCAACAATAACATCGTTAACGGATTGCATTTGTTTGATTCGTTAGTCTCAGCGTCCGTCCCTTGGGCGGTACTCTCTTCCACGGCAGCAGTTTACGGAGAACCCAAAGAAATCCCAATTTCTGAGACGCATAGTCAACAGCCGGCCAACCCTTACGGTGAGTCCAAACTGGCCTTAGAACGCATCTTGGGGTGGTACGAGAAAGCCTATGGGTTTCGGAGCATTGCACTCCGCTACTTCAATGCCGCTGGTGCCCACCCCAGTGGCAAGATTGGAGAGCATCACGATCCGGAAACTCACCTGATTCCAATTGTACTCCAGGTGGCCCTAGGGCAGCGTGATGCGGTTGACATCTTCGGGAGTGACTATGCCACACCAGATGGCTCAGCGGTTCGTGACTACGTCCACGTATGTGACCTGGCCGCCGCTCACGTAGCTGCTATGGAGCGGCTGAACGGAGGTGCTCCTACCACCACGTACAACTTGGGGTCGGAACAGGGGTATTCCGTTCTGGAGATCGTCGAAGCGTCACGGCGCGTATCTGGCAAGGAGATCCCCGTACGGATGGCTCCTCGCCGAGCTGGCGATCCGCCCATACTCGTGGCCAGTGCTGATAAAGCTCGTGTCGAACTCGGATGGTGCACCCACTATGACCTCGAGGGGATCGTGGAGACCGCGTGGCGGTGGCACATGATTTTTCCCCATGGGTACCGCTAAGTCACCTGAGCGGGGGGCAACCGCAATGAAAGTACGTAAGGCTGTGATTCCGGCTGCTGGCCTGGGAACGCGCTTTCTGCCGGCTACGAAGGCGATGCCCAAAGAAATGCTTCCAATCGTGGATAAGCCTATCATCCAGTATGTAGTGGAAGAGGCCGTAGCGTCCGGGATTGAGGATATCCTGATTATCACCGGACGGGGTAAGCGTGCCATTGAAGATCACTTTGACCGGTCTATTGAATTGGAACATCACCTATCGAACTCATCTCATGACAGCATCTTGGAAGAGGTTCGCAGCATCTCGGAGCTCGTCAACGTCCACTTTGTTCGGCAGAAAGTGGCTCTTGGTCTGGGGCACGCAGTTCTGCAGGCTAGGCAGCACGTAGGAAACGAACCCTTTGCCGTGCTCCTCGGCGATGAGATCTTTACTGGGAAGAAACCCTGCCTTAAAGAGCTTATTGACGTGAGGGAATCTGCGGGTGGTGGCTCGGTGATCGCCGTTCGGCCTGTCCCGATGGAACAGGTCAGCCGATACGGGGTCATAGCAGGTGAGAACAAAGGCAATGGCCTCCATCGTGTCGCCCAAATGGTTGAAAAGCCTGCTCCTGAGGCGGCGCCTTCTAACCTCGCAGTGGTTGGTCGATATATCATCGATCCCCAGATATTTGAGATTCTTGACAAAACCCTACCCGGGCGTGGTGGCGAAATTCAGTTGACGGATGCTCTGAATGAGTTGGCGCAAACCCAGGTGGTGTTTGGGTACGAAACTCAGGCGGCACGTTATGATGTCGGCAATAAGCTTGGCTACATCCAGGCGACCCTGGAGTTCGCGCTGGCTCGCCCGGATCTCGAAGAGTCGCTCACTGCGTATCTGAAGGAGCTTTTGGCACGGGCAGGCTAGACGTCCGGTGCTAGGGCAAGGTCCCCTCTAATCGGAGGTGGGTTTGGTCTCGTCACTGGTGAGGTTTTGGAGCTGCCCCCCCAACTCATAAGAGCGGGGGCAGGGTGGGATGAAATTCGAGGGGTGCTCTCATGAACTTCGCTACCTCGAGTATTGGGCGGGTAATCCGGGAGAGTGGCCCTGTGTTGCGCAGCGTGGCCGTCCTTGTCGGGGGAACCGTCCTGGCCCAGGGACTGGTGATTCTCGCGTCGCCTCTCATGACGAGGCTCTACGATCCGCAGGATTTCGGCGTCGTCACGATGTACGGATCGCTGCTGACCATTCTGACTGTGCTTGTGACCGGTCGATATGAAATGGCCCTTCCATTGCCCGAAGACGATCGGAGCGCGGCCAATCTCGTGGGAGTCTCTCTTCTTCTTTTGGCTGTGACTAGCCTGGCTAGCTTCGTGGGTGTTGGCGTGTTTGGTGAACAGATCGCTGCATGGCTTAATGCTCCTGGTTTTCAGCCTTACCTCTGGTGGTTGCCAGTTAGCCTGCTGGGGGCCGGCATTTACCAAGTGTTTAACTATTGGGCTATTAGGAAAAAGGCCTTTGGCAGGATCGCACGCACGAAGATGAGCCAATCAATTGGTCAGGTTAGTGTCCAGGCAACGCTGGGCCTGCTGCACCATGGGCCACTGGGATTGGTTCTAGGGGATGTGATCGGCAGGGTCGGAGGGGCAACCACCTTTGTAACGCAGGCGTGGAGAGAGGATCGAGAGATCCTTGAGAAGGTGTCCGTTCGGGACATGATCCAAGTGGCTGGCAGGTATGTCCGATTCCCCCTGATCACCTCCTGGTCGGGACTTCTGAACTCGGCGAGTATGCAGGTGCCAATCCTGGTTATGGGTTCCTTGTTTGACAACGCGGTCGTTGGGTGGTTCGGGCTCAGTTATCGGGTGCTTCAGACCCCGATGACATTCGTGGGACAGGCGGTTTCCCAGGTCTTTTTCTCCCATGCAAGTGAGGCCCGTAGGCAAGGGAACTTGCGCAGGGCATCATGGGAAGCGTTCAGGCATTTGGTCAGTCTTGGCATGGCACCCATCATGCTGATTGGGATTTCTGCGGTTCCTGTCTTCGGGTTTGTTTTCGGCGAGGGCTGGGAAACGGCCGGGGTTTATGCCCAATGGCTATCTCCCTGGCTATTTCTAGTGTTCGTAGCGTCCCCACTTTCGAGCTTGACGCTGGTATTGGAGCACCAGCAGGTGGAGCTTGCGTTTCAGGGTACTATCCTGGTGGGGCGCGTCTTGGCGATTTATGCTGGTTGGCGCTTGGGAAGCCCAGCCATCAGTATTGGCTTGTTCTGTGCAATAAGTGCGCTTCTTTGGTTCATTTACATGCTGTGGCTGGTCAAGGCGAGCGGAAACATGCTATCGGAAGCCCTCTTGTTTCTTGTCCGGGAACTGGCAATGGCGGTCTTGGTCGTCCTGCCTGTGCTCGCAGCCCGAGTGTTGGACATTTCCCTTCCTGCTTTTCTAGGGACGTGTGTCGTGAGTGGTCTTCTAGTAGTCTGGCGGGCCATGACCCGATTGCGGAGGGGGCGAGTAGCATGAGTGGGATCGTTATTCACATTCGGGATAAGCATCGATGGGTTCTGACGCCTGATGGATTCGCGCAGGGCTTCTTATTCATGGATGATGAGCTACTTGGTCCTGAGCAGATTGCTAAGTCAATCGCGGAAAGAGGCTCACTGGATCAAGTATGCGAGTTCGCGAGAGCAGCTAACGGATTCTTTGCTACTATTCGCACCGGCACCGATAGCCTCATAGCGGTGGTGGATCGCATACGGAGCATCCCACTTTTTTACGGTGTATTGCAGGGAACTCTGTTCCTCAGCGATGACGCACACTGGGTTCGGGAACAGGTCGGGGACCATGAATTTGATGACATAGCTACAGCGGAGTTTCAACTTCTCGGATATGTGACAGGCGCTGATACACTTTCGCCTCGGGTTAAGCAACTTCAGGCCGGTGAGGCGCTCGAAGTGCAACATTTGGCTTCAGGTAGTCCCGAGATCAAAACGCGGCGATATTACCAATTTGTCCATCGGGCAGAGTCTAGCCTGGCGGACGAGGATCTTCTCTCGGAGTTAGATCAAGTGATGACCTGCATCTTCCAGCGCCTAATCGAGCGGGCAGCTGGCCGGACTATCGTCATTCCACTTAGCGGCGGGCTTGACTCTCGCCTAATGGTTTGCATGCTCAAGAGATTTGGGTATGAGAACGTAGTTACATTCAGCTATGGGCGATCTGGAAATGCCGAGTCGGAATGTAGTCGGGAGATTGCGCGGCAGCTGGGTTTCCGCTGGGAGTTTGTCCCCTATAGCCACGACGCTTGGCGAGCTTGGTTTCGCACCGAGGAATGCGAACTTTACCGACGATCTGCCGGTGGTTTGGTAGCAATTGCTCATGTGCAGGACTGGCCTGCGGTTTGGGAATTAAAGAAGAAGCGGCTGATTCCAGAGGACAGCCTTTTTGTTCCAGGGCACAGCGCTGATCTTTTGGCTGGGAGCCGAAGTGGGGCGTTCCCCAGGTTATACGAGGTCGACCCTATTCCCACTAGCGTGCTCCTTAATGCCGTGTGGAGATACCATTATAGTCTATTGCCCTCTCATGCCGAGGATTGTCAAGTCAAAGTCCTGCGGGATCGGTTAGCTTCAACACTGAAAGGTTTTAACGCACTGGGCGGGACCCAAGACGGGGCTAACTTTTTCGAGTACTTTGATTGGCAAGAGCGCCAGGCCAAGTTCATTGTAAACTCAGTACGCGTCTACGAGTTTTGGGGATATGATTGGTGGCTTCCTTTTTGGGATGCAGCGTTTATGGAGTTCTGGAGTAGAGTTCCGCTAAGCCTCCGGATAAACAAGTCGTTGTACGACTCTTATGTCATGAGACAGCAGGAGAGCGTCGGCCTCCAATTAGGTAGCGCCTACACGGGGGTGACTCCCCACTGGACCACAGCTCTGAGATCACTACTCAAATGTGTAGGCATGTATCCTTTCGTTCAAACGATTCGCCGTTTCCAACGCCGGGCTACAGAATACGATGGGCACCCACTTTGCTGGCATGGAATGATGGATCGTAAGCTGTTCAATCAGTACTTCACAGGTAGAGAGTCCATTAACAGTTTCCTAGCCTTGGAGAGATTAGGGAAGATTCGGTTCGACGATGAACCCCGGGGGCACAGTTCGCTATAAAGGCCTTACAAGGGAGACGCGGAAGCAGTGAAGGTATTAACGGTGGTAGGAGCTCGCCCCCAGTTTATTAAGGCTGCAGCCGTTTCTCGCATTATGCAAGAAACATCGGATATGCAAGAAGTTCTTGTACACACGGGGCAGCATTATGACCATAGCATGTCAAGTATTTTTTTCGACGAGTTAGGCATCCGGCGTCCAGACTATAATCTCGAGGTTGGATCAGCCTCACACGGAGCACAAACTGGGCGCATGTTAGAGGCCGTCGAGCTTGTCATGATGAAGGAGCGACCGGACTGGGTAGTAGTTTATGGTGACACCAATTCAACGTTGGCAGGTACACTTGCTGCTACCAAGCTTCATATCCCTGTGGCCCACGTAGAAGCAGGTCTCCGCTCCTTTAACCGCCGGATGCCGGAAGAGATCAATCGCGTGATGAGTGATCACGCTGCCGAAGTGCTGTTCGCACCCACTCCTGCGGCAGTCGATAACCTGCGGCTAGAAGGCATACCGAGCAATCGTATAGTCCTAGTTGGTGACGTTATGTACGATGTTGCCCAGTATTTTGGGACGAAGGCAGAAGAGCAAAGTCAAATCCTTGACCGTCTTGGCTTAAAGACAGGTGGTTATATCCTCGCCACCATTCATCGAGCAGAGAACACGGACACTCCCTCACGACTGGAAGCGATTTTTTCCGGTTTAGCAGATATAGCTAGGCGAATCCCGGTTGTGATCCCTCTGCACCCACGGACGCGAGCAGCATTGGGGCAGATTGGTATGTCCCAATTCATGCTACAACAGCTGACCATTGTTGACCCTGTGGGTTATCTTGACATGGTAATGCTTGAAAAAAAGGCACGTTTGATTGCTACCGATTCTGGCGGGGTTCAGAAAGAGGCTTTCTTTCACCGTGTGCCCTGCGTGACTTTGAGGAATGAGACCGAATGGGTTGAACTAGTACAGATCGGATGGAACCAACTAAGCCCTGTTAGAGATAAAGACGGGGTCGTAGATGATATTTTCAGGATGCTGTCCCGGAGATCTCTACCGTCCCCCCCCGCCGACTTGTACGGAGGAGGAACGGCCTCAACGAAGATAGTGCAACAACTGCGGGGGGGCCTTCCCATTAGTGGGACTTCCGGACCCTGAGTCTGGTGAAAGGCTTGGTCTGGACCTAAGTTCCCCATGCAGGTTGAAGTGCTGTCCATTTCAAGGCGAAAACCCTTCACCAGGCTTGCAGGGGAGATAAAAATAATAGGGGAGATAAAAATGATAGAAGCTTTGATTCTGATACTTGCAGTGATAGTCTTTTGGTTTCTTATGCGTACCGCAACAGGCCCCCTGAACTTGGCTCAAGGGCACCCATATGCCCCTTTTGCCTATCTCACGGTGATCATGACCGTTCTTGGTCTAATCTTGATTACCGGTCTTGATATCAGAATTAATTACCTGGAACTAGTAACCCCTGGTGCCGTTAGAGCAGCTGTTTGGTCAGTAGCATATGCACTGGTTAGTTTTCCTTTGGGCGTGTGGGTGGCGGAAGTCATCCTAAGAAGGACCCGCAAGCGCGTACCGACTCAGACTGTGCCGACCAGCGCCGCTGCGACGGTTTCAAGTGTTTGCCTTGTCTTTATATCAGTTTTGGTCGTTGCTTACGTCTACGTGAACCTTCCCGTGGTCCCTTTTCTATCCATTCTTGACTCACCCTTGGAGGTAGCCCAAACGCGAATACTAGCGGCTCGTGGTTTCCAGGGGAACACCTATATCCGGAACATCTTTGCTTTGACCTTTGTTCCACTTGCTTCCTGCGTGCTGTACGCCCAATACTTACACTATAGAGGCACGGTATTAAGAACGTTATTCGTAATAAGTGCAATTTCATCGCTACTCGCCCTTTCCTATGATTTATCTAAGGGTCCTGTTGTGTTCTATATGTTATCTCTACTTTTCGTACGTAATAGGTTTGGGGCGTTTAGTGCAGAGGCGTTACGGCGTCTAAGGAACGTTACGCTCATTGGTGGTGCAGGTTTATCAGCAATGTATGTGTTTGTCATGGGTGTAGCGTGGGAAGATCTCTTTGACCTTTGGAACGTCAACTCCCTTGCCTTCCGTGTGCTACTCGGTCAAGTTCAGCCATTACTTCTCCATTTTGAAGCATTCCCGGATATTATCCCATTTCAGTATGGGCGCTCCATTACTGGACTCCTATGGTTTGAATCGGGAGAGATATCCGCACGGCTGGTTATGGAGTGGGTCAATCCGTGGGGAGTAGCAAACGGTGTCGCAGGTGTTGCCAATACATTCTATATTGCCGAGGCTTGGGCTAATTTCGGCCTAGTCGGAGTGATTCTAACGCCGATTATGTTTGGGGTAACCTGGCATTTTCTCATCAGCTACGTCTCAGCTAGGAAATCTCCGGTTCGCTTGGGAATCTTGGGCTTCCTGGTTGTTCAACTTGCAGTCATCAGTCAAGGCAGTATGATTCGGCTGTTCTATAATCCGGAGTTGCTAGGCTCTGCTCTTCTCTTGTGGTTGTGCCTAACCGCAGGGCGCGTAATGACGGGGGGTACCCCGAAGATCAGTGAGGGTGGTCAAAGTGCGTCTTCTGTACCTAACCGATGATGTCATCCATTTGGGGGGCGCCGTGCGCGAGCATGTGAATGCCATTTGTAAAGGATTTCAAACGGCCGGCCACCATGTTACGTTGGTATGTCCTGAAGTGATTCCTGGCGGTGATCCCATGTCTGTGGACCGTGTTATTACTTACGGTCAGACGGCCTCGGTGAAAAGAGCTTTTCGGATGGTCAAAGCGGTACGAGAAGTCCTGAATGGCCAAAGTTATGATGCTATATATATGCGTTATAGGGCTTCTCAGTTGGCCTTATATTGCCTCCGCGTATTTCGCCAAAAACCTCGATTCCTAGAGTGTAACGGAATTCCCGAGCTGGAGATGAATGTATCTACAGCAAAGCGATTCTTTATCCGAACTGCTCAGGTGTTATTCGAGCGTCCGTTTTTTCGATCCAGTCGTGGTTTTATAGCCGTTACCAAACAGATTTCACACTACTATGAAGCACGTTATGGATTAGAACCTAAGGCCATTCGGGTTTTTAATAATGGGGTTTGGCCAGACAGATATGAAGCCGTTGCCATGGATAGGACCGCTCATCCCATTACCCTGGGCTTTGTAGGTAACGTTGCTTGGTGGCAGGGCCTTGACACAGTGGTCAGAGGAATTACCAGTCCGGATTTTCAGGATAAGTTCAGACTTGTGGTTGTAGGTGATGGTGAGTATTTGCCCAAAGTGAGAGAACTTGCAGCCGGCGCTCCCAACGTAATATTCACTGGGTCACTCCCCGGTAAGGAGATTCCTTCGGTTCTAAAGACCTTCAATGTTGGGGTCGTTTCAAAGAGCATTCGGGGTGAAGGGCTGTCACCTCTCAAGCTTTACGAGTACTGGGCTGCTGGTCTCCCCGTTTTGGCAACTAACCTTCCGGGACTCGACATTGTTGAGCACGTAAAGGGTGGAGCCCTCTACGAGATGGATGACGTCGACTCCTTCAAAAGTGCCCTGTCTTACATGGTGGGGCAACGAGACCGCTGGGCCGACTGGGGACAAAACGGTAGGACTTATGTATGTGAGCATGCGTCATGGGCCCGGATTGGGATGGATACGGCTACGTTTGTATCGAGCCTAGTGTGATATTTTCCCAGATACCTTAACGCAGGGCCAGTTTAAATGGTATGATTCGCGCCCTCGTAGGTTCAGTTCAGGATGTCTGGAGGGAACATAGTGCCGAATAACAGGCTCCGCATCTTACACATCATCACGGGCCTGACTGTCGGCGGGGCACAGCAACTCCTCTTGGAGACCCTTCCTGAGCTCAAAGCGAACGGTCATGAGGTGCAGCTCATCGGGTTATATCCTGGTCCCTTAGCGAAAGAGTTCGTTTCCCGAGGGATTCCTGTCACTGAGCTATCGCTAAAAGGGATGGTTGATCCACGTACCTTCTGGCGACTTCTAGCAGAAATCCGTCGTTTTAGCCCGGACATTGTTCACACGCATTTAGGTAAGGCTGACAACTATGGTCGAACCGCTGCTTGGCTAGCCGGCGTGAAGCGTATAGTCACGACAGTTCACAACGTCGAGGATTGGAAAGAGAACAGGGTGCTGCGCTTCGTTGACGCTTTCACCGCCAAGCTTTGCGACCGCATCGTAGCGTGTTCGGGCCGGGTGGCTGACCACCTACTGTCTCTTGGGAATGTGAACAGTAGCAAGGTCGTTACCATCCAAAACGGATTGGACTTAAGAAATTGGCCGTTGCCACTTCAGGAAGACGCGGGAGCTACAAGACGGGAACTGGGGTTCACGGAGAAGGACTTTGTTGTTGGCACCCTTGGGCGTATGGAGGTTCAAAAGGGGCATGCCTTTCTGGTTGAGGCCGCGGCGATTGCTCGCGAACAGGGATGTAACGTAAAGCTCCTATTCGTCGGGGATGGCTCATTACGCCAGACCTTGGTTGACCTCGTCGCAGAACGGGGTTTGTCTGAGCATGTGGTGTTTGCTGGAGTAAGGCGTGACACAAAAGCCCTGCTGGCAGCAATGGATCTCTTTGCGCTTCCGTCTCTTTGGGAGGGCCTGCCAATCGCACTACTAGAGGCGATGGCTGCCAACCGCTGCATCGTGGCGACTCCGGTCGGCGGTGTTCCGGAGGTCATTGAAAACGGGTATAGCGGCTTACTGGTTCCGCCTGGCGACGCGGAGAGTTTGGCCCAGGCGATCATGATGTGCAAGAAGGACCGTACTTTGGCGTCTCAGCTGTCTGATGGCGCACGAAGGTCTGTGGAGGAGTCCTTTTCGCTTGATGTAGGTGTCACAAAACTACTGAATGTATATCAGGAATTGGCTTATTCGACCCAAAGATGACGACAGCAGGTACATCATACGAATAAGGCAGGGGTCAATCCATATGCAGATCGCTCGTGGTGTGTCGGTTGTTATAAACACCACCGGCCGAATGGACCCACTATTGGATACGGTTCGCTCTTTGGCTGGGCAAACAGAGAAGCCCCTAGAGCTATTGATCATTGATCAAAGCAGGGCAGATTCGCCATTTTTGTGAGGCTGGTGGCTGGCCGTTTCCTATCAGGCGCGTATCCGTTGGTTTTCGCTCCCTGGCCCGCGGGCGCAACGTAGCGATCGAGCATGTTTCGGAGGACGCTTCATGGGTCCTCTATCTGGACGATGATGTGATTCTCTCGCCCACGTACCTATCTGAGTTGTTAAACGGGGCCGAACGCTACCCATCTGCGAAAATCGTCTTTGGCGTGATTGACGATCTATGGCGGTCGCCCGAGGTGTTTAACATCTTTGCTCGGATGACCGGGCTTCCATACCATGGGCCTGGGGCTGGCTATCGAGTGCAGAGCTCTTTTAAAAACACCATGGACACGGATGTCCGTGAAGACATGCGATCTGACTGGGCAACGGGTTGTGGCTTTATGGTGGACAAACGGGTCTTTGAGACTACGCAGTTTGACGGCAATCTCACGACGTACTCGTTGAACGAAGACATGGACTTCTCATTCCGTGTTAGCAAGAGATATCCCGATAGTGTTTGGTGCATTGCGCGTGCACGACTTCGTCACATGGAAGCACCCGCAAACAGGCTTGCCCAAAGTCGGCTGGCCCTTATGCGGACGCTATACCACATCTATCTGTTTCGTAAGAACCGAGCACTTGATGGTGTCAGTACCACGGCATTCATCGTAAGTGAGTTCGCCTATACTGCAGCTATTTTCGTCGCCTCACTAATTCGTTATAAGGGTAACCCCTACCCTCTGGGGGCTCATATCTACTCCTATTGGGCTGCCTGGGTTTATCGGAAGGACTTGCGTGCTGGTGACCTGACCCGTATCAACGAACTTTTCGACTGACAGTGGGGCTAACAGCACGATGTGAACTGTCCCCGAGGAACTGGTACAGTCCTGGACTGTCTTCCGGCACCTGCCCTGTCAACTCGTGAAGTTCTATTCTGCTGCAGGTAACGAGGTCGTAACTATGCTGATGAAACGGGGTCTCGATTTCGTCTTAAGTGCTGTTGGTCTGATCATAGCAGCACCGATCCTGATGGTGACTGCTCTAGCAGTAAGACTTTCATCCCCAGGGCCGATTATTTTTACGCAAACCAGAGTCGGTAAAGACGGTAGGCCATTCAAGGTTTATAAGTTCAGGACCATGAGGGCTGAGGGTGACGGGGCTCAGACGACAAGAAGATGGCATGACTTGGACAAGGATGCTTTTAACCAACTAAAATTCCATGCTGGTGGGTCAGACCCCCGGATCACACGGGTAGGGCAGGTTCTTCGAAGGACTAGCCTGGACGAGTTGCCACAGTTGGTTAATGTGCTCCTAGGAGACATGAGTCTAGTAGGTCCACGCCCTGAGATTCCGGAACTAGTCCAGTTATATGACGATTATGCGCGCCAGCGGCTAAGAGTGCTACCAGGGATCACAGGCCTTGCTCAAGTTTCTGGCCGAAGTGAGTTAAGCATGGCCGAGAAGATCGCGTTGGATGTAGAGTATGTCAAGCGCCAAACCATTTGGCTGGATCTCAAAATCCTTGCCCTGACAGTTAGCGTTGTCCTTGGGGGGAAAGGGGCGAGATAATGCCCTCAATCGAGTTGATGAGTGGTATCACTTCGGCAATTAAGGACGTGCGGAGACGAGCCAACGGCAAACCGACGGGGGTGTCCATTGGAAATACTGCCAGGCTAACCCCTCCAGGTTTTTCACTGACTCAACCGAGATCTACGGAGTTCGGGGATTTTGTAAGTGTACTTGTCTCTACCCTGGATCAGGTTAAGACCGTTGTCGCATGTGCAGATGGTGTCGTAGACTATATTCTGGTCGATGCTGAGGTCAAGCACGATGCACTTACCGGCACGGTACCCTGGATTCTCGGGGAGGTCAAGAGGAGTCAGGTACTAACTTTCAAAGGCAGTGATATTACGGTTAGTGCTGCTGACCAACTCATATCGGCCATCTTTGGGCCTGTAGTGAATACGAAAGTCACCGTCTTAGGTGCTGGTGGTATCGGCAGTAAACTAGCGCTAAGGCTGTGTGAACGAGGCGCCCATGTCACCGTCGTGAAGAGAAAGTACGACGAGGCCGCGGCTCTAGCAAGGGGGTTGAGTCTCGTACTACCACCAGGTGCCGGAACCATGCGTGCCGCATCATTCGAGCAGGACATGCCGCAAGAAGCAAACATTGTGGTGGGGTGTGCTACTAATGCACCTGTAGTCACGCCAGAGATCGTATCGAGTATGGTGCACCCGGCGCTAGTTCTTGATGTAGGAATAGGGACTCTCGCACAAGGAGTCCCCGCCTTGTGCTCTCGCAAATCCATACCGGTGGTCAGACTTGATGTCCGGGCGGGTTTCGAAGGTGCTGTAGCCACCGCTGTCAGGACACAGAGGTTGGTCGAGCGTACCATGGGAATGGCCGTGTGGGATGGTGTTAGCGTCGTGGCTGGAGGGGTTATAGCCCCTGTTGGAACCATAGTTGTCGATTCGCTCAGTGACCCCACACGGATCATCGGCATAAGTGATGGCACCGGTGGACTGTTAGACCGTTCTCGAGCCGAGGGCTATCACGACACATTTGGTGTTGTTCAAAGGTACATCAATAACTCGCGGAGGCCACCTGCGCCACTAGGCAGATGACCTTTGCCTCCAATTATCAAGATGGCAATCAGTAACTGGACCACCGTGATTGCCTCTACCACATAGCAAGGCGCCCACCGTCAAGCGGTCGCCTTGCTTTCTCATCCGTCCTGCCGAGCCTGCATGGTGAGGGCTATTAGTTATGATGGGCTAAGCCGGCAGTGAGACGGCAGTCCGTTCTCCTTACCCGTTGGCACATCCAAGCCAGCCGCCGTTCAGCAGCTGGCTAGTCGGACAGATACCAGGCCGCTCCAACACCAATCCAGTCCTTCGCCAAATCGATCAGCGCAAACGACCGAGTGGGCACAAAGTACTGATGCACCTCATCTACAAGCCCGTAGGCTGCGGCGACCAGGGCCAACCCCAATCTGGCTTTGGCGGTAACAGGTTGACCAGTGCCCCAAGCCAGTAGCAGCAAGACGTAAAGAACCCCGAACTGCACCAGATGCAGCGCTTCCTTGAGCTGTCTGTCCCACGCCAGGCCTGTATCGATCACTGCATCACTCGGGTGCCCCGACAGATACCAAATCAACCCCATATACCCAAGCGGCAGCAGCCAGACGAGCGCCTTCATGACATACCTCACTGCCAAGCCCGCACCACCTTGAACACCGGGTTCGTGCCCCGGAACCGAATCCAGGGCTTCCCCTCCAGCGCCTTCAGCCCCCGTGCATCCCCCCGCCGCTCGTAGAGGGCGTAAAGCCAGACATCCGCCTCGCTCCTCAGCAGCCCCACCTTCGCCGCTGCCTTCAGCAGCGGCTCCGCTTCAGCCTCCCGGCCCGCAAGGTAGAGCGCCTGCCCGTAGCGCAGCTCGAACTCCGCATCCATGCTGAGGGCGGGCGCCCGCCAAAGCTTCTGGAGCGGATCGGCCTCGGACTTCCGCCGCAGGAACGCATCACCCAGTTCAGCGAGCTCGGTGGCGCTCTGTCGTGCCGCCTCCAGCTGCCCGTTGTGCAACTGATCCACCAGGATCTTCCCTGCAAGGGAGGCCGTCTTGTTCCAGGTCAGCGAGCTCATCGGGTAGCTTTCCAGAGCGAGTCGCGCTTCCCGCAGGGCGCCGTTGTAGTCTTTCTGCCGCTCGTAGACCAGTGCCAGCTCAAAGTGAGGCTGGGCGAGGGCGGGGTCCAGCCGGGTCGCCCGCTCCAGGGAGGCCTGATCGCCCAGAATCAGGAGGGGGCCGCTGTCCCAGCGGTCGTACCTGGCCGCCTGTCGGGCGGCCTCTTTCGCGGCCTCCGGCTGACCGGCGGCCTGCAGCCCACGGGCACCATCCAGCGAGCGGGATCCCAGGAAGAGCAGGGCCGCCAGTCCCGCGACCGCGACTCCCCCGGCCGCACCGGTCCAGAGCTTCACCGTTTGATACCGCTCCTCGGCCGCAGGGGTTGCGCTGGCCCCCAGCAGGGCCAGCACCAGGATCCAGACCTGACCGAAGGAGAGGTTAAAGTCGATCAGGCTGTGGGCCAGGATCAGGCCGGCCCCTGCCGCCATGCTCCAGGCCAGCACGCTCCCCCTGCGCCGCTGCCAGGCAGCCCATAGTCCGGCGCCAAGCGCGGCCAGCAGGGCGGCCAGCCCTGGGAAGCCTGCTTCCACCGCTGTCTGCAGGTAGTGGTTGTGCGTCTCCCGGGCAGTATAGTGGAAGCGTTGGTACTGAAGGTAGGTCCGGTCCCAGCCCCAGCCGCCTCGGCCCAGGGGCTTGTCCATTGCTATGCGGAACGCATCCTGGGAGAAGTAGAGCCGGTAAGCGACGCTGCCGTCGAAGCTGAACTGGAAGAGCCGAGAAGCCTGCTTCGGCAGCAACCCATGCGGCCCATATTCCCCGATTCCGCCCACCACCGCAGCCAGGAGAATGCCGGCAACGATCAGCTGGAGCCGCACCCTGAGCCGGAGATAGGCGTGAAGGAGCAGCCCCCCCAGGGCGGCCAGGGCCATGGCTGCCGCAATCCACTGAACGGCGCCCACCCAGTCCTTCGCAGTGGTCGCCGTCCCCACACCCTTCGCCACGGCAAGCATGGCGCCGAAGGGGAGGAGGGTTAGTAAGAGCCCCGGCCAGCGCTGCTCCCGGTCCAGGCCGATCAGCAGGAGCGCCAGGCCGAAGGGGAGGACCACCAGCGCCCCCCGGGAGAGGGCGAAGAAGAAAGCGAGGGCCAGCAGGGTCATCAGGCTGGCAGCCAGGCCCACCTTCCAGCCCTTCCGGTCCTCCAGCGCCAGCCCGGCGCTGGTGAAGAGCGCCGCCAGGAAGTAGACGGCGCCGGTATTCGGGTACTGAAAGATGGTGAACAGACGGCTCTGAAGCCCCACCAGGGAGAGCATCTGTGCCAGCTCGGGGTTCCCGGTAAAGTACCCACTGTACTCCAGAAACCCCATCACCGCAACCCCGGCCGCCGAGAGCACAAACCCCCAGCCCAGCCAGCGGCGCAGCCCCGGCCCCGCCTCCTGCCGGGCCATCACGTAGGCCATCCAGCCGGCGGCCACCCGCAGCGCCCAGTCCAGGTTGCCCCGGGGGAAGACCGCCCAGGCGAACTGAACCATATAGACCAGCAGAAGGGCCAGCAGCGCCCAGCCCGCCGCGCCGCCGGGCAGGCCCAGGGGGAGGTTCCCCAGCCGTCGGCCGGTCAGCCAGAGCAGAAAGCCAACCGAGACCGCTGCGATCGCTGCCAGGAGTTCGGTCCAGAAGAAGAGCCCGCGAAAGAACGGGCCGGCGGTCAGGACCGCCAGCAAGAGTGCCAGGCCACTGTAGCGAAGAAGTCGCGACCAGTCCATCTAGTAGTCAACCCCTTAGTAATCGCTGGGTAAAGTTCGGCATTCAGCGGGTCGGTTCCTGCCCCCCAAAGGGGCCAACACAGTAGAGCGGGAGGGGCTTTGACGCCCCTCCCGCCTACAGTCCCGCCACCGTGAACCGGACCCCCGCATCCCACGAGCCCTTGCGGTTTCGCTGCGCCTCCACGACCTCTCCGTGGAAGCCGAAGGCGACTCCGTTCACCATATACTCCCCGACCACCCGTACACCGGCGGACAGGGGCTGCTCGATCCGAAACCGCGCCCCCGTCTCGTTGGCAGAGAGCATAACGATCCGGTGCGTCGCCCCGGTTTGCTCGAGGCGGAGCCGACCGGGCACCTCTTCGCAGCAGTGGGCCAGTGGTCGGGTCTTGGCACGCCTACGTTCCGTTATGAAGGAGAAGAACACGGAGAGAACCTCCTGCGATTGTCTGGAAGCTGGCTCATATTATAACAGTATACGGATAGCTGTAAATGGGTCTTCGGTCTCAATAGCTGTCAAGGCAGAGTGGGGGTCAGGCACGTCGTCCCGTTGAAAGGTGAAGGGGTTGAAGAAGCAGGCGGGACTGCACAATCCCCATCGATCCCTGTACGATCCCTATCGATCCCCATCGAGCGTCGCACATTCACCGTCAAGGGCGGCCTTTGCTATGCTCCTCAGGCTGCCATCGCACAGACAAGCGAACCTTTTCCCGCCTTCGGTGCATCTTTCCTTACGGAACCAGACATATCTGAAGAGGGAAGCGGAAGGAGTTCCCGCCCTCTGAATCCAATACTTTCCGCGAGACACGCCCACAGGGAGGGAACCCGATGCGCCCGTCCTGGCTGGACGACCTGGCCTTCAAGTACAAGAGCTCGATCGCCAACCTCTTTGTCCTCCACTTCAACGTGTCGGACTATGCCGGGCCTGACAACCGGCGGGTGCGCGACGTGGTGATCCAGGACTTTTTGGAGAACCCGTCCCACGCCCCCGCGGGCCGGCCGCGCCGGGTGGTGGCGATCTATAACCGGGCCGAGGGGATCACCTTTCCCCGCCCTGGCATGCGCGAGGAGTTCGTTCGCATACTGACCGGGGAGCGGGTCGGCGCCGGCGATGAGCTGAAGCTGCCGGTCAGCCCGGGGCAGGCCTTCGCCCTCCTCGACCGGCTGATCTACGCCGAGCCGTCGGCGGTGATTATCGAGCAGGCGGAGACGGTGCTGCCCACCGAAGACCTCGCCACCATGGATCAGGAGGAGCTGCGGGCGCTCACTTACATTAAGAAGTGGGCCTCCGACGTGCGGCTCAACCGGATGGGCAGCCCGGTGATCCTGCTGACCCAGGCGCTCACCGAGCTGCACCCGCACCTGAGGCTGGCCTCTACCAAGATCGAGTCGATCATGGTGCCGCTGCCCGACCTGGAACAGCGGCAGACCTATATCGAAGAGATGGCGGAGAAGCGTAAGCTGAAGCTGGCGATCACCACCCGGGAACTGGCCAACGCCACGGCAGGCCTTTCCCGGATTCTCATCGAAGATATCGGCCTGCGGGCCGAGGCGACCGGGCAGGAGATCACCATCGAGTTCGCCCGGGACCGTAAGGAGTCGCTGATTCGGGCGGAGTTCGGCGACGTGCTCGAGATCGTGGAGCCCCGCCACGATTTCTCGGTGGTGGGCGGGCTGACCGAGGCGAAGCTCTTCGCCGCCAAGAACATCGTCGCCCCACTGCGCACCGGCAACTACCGCCGGGTGCCGCTGGGGGTGCTGCTGACCGGCCCCTCGGGCACCGGCAAGTCGTTCTTCTTCTACGCCCTGGTGGCGGAGGCCGGGGTCAACGGGGTGAAGCTGAACTTTAACAAGATCCTGGGCCCCTACGTGGGGCTCAGTGAGCAGAACCTGGAGAAGGCGCTGCTGGGCATCGAGTCCCTCGCCCCCTGTCTGGTCCTGATCGACGAGG